>NZ_JXJX01000009.1 GCF_002441715.1 Pseudolactococcus plantarum | reverse complement strand
AGTGACTCTAAGATTTAAGGATAGCATCAGAGCGCCTAAATACTCATTAATGAGATCTTTCAACAGTAGACAAAACACCTAGAGGATATTCTTTTTCAAAGCATGAAGTTCAAAGAGCAAACGAACGAGGTTTCTCTCCAGAAAATATTGATTCGATAATATCAAATAATAATAAGAAAGGAAAGAAATGGAATATATAAATTACACAATGCTAAAAGAAGGCGTTGATTGCAGTTATGAAATAGGCATCTGGTCAGAAATAGAATCTTTTATGGCATATAACAATAAAAAGGTTGTTAAATATAAAAATAATTACTTGGAAAATGAAGAAAAATATTTGCTTGAAATCAGTTTAAAAGATTATAGCAAAGAAAATGCTTTAAATTTATTCCATAAACTAGTTTTATTTTTGGAATATAATTGTTTAACACTATACACAAAAGAGTTTTATGAAGATAGAACAGTGTTTAACCTTTTCTCAAAAAGCTTAGACAACTTTGGTTTTTTTATTGAAATAACTATCCTGTAGTCTTACTTTATATAGCATTATCAAAATTAAATACTGACTGATTTGCATACTATTTTGAAGTATCTGTATAAAGGATGGACTGAAAAGTATAAAAGTTGTTTTAATTAATAAGGGGAAAATGTTGAAATAAGCTATGAAAGGAAAATAGTTATGCAAGAAATGTTAAAAATCAATCATCCTAAATTTATCGGTAGTAACTATGTTTTAAATGCTGCTAATAAAGAAAGAAAAAAAGTTTATGTGTCTTTAGAAAATGATGTTTTTGAGGTACGAATAACTTTTGAAGGGTTTGTTTATGGTGTATTTTCTTATGATGAAAGCTTGTTACAAGGAAGAATGGCAGAACTAGCTAGATTAGCTAAACAAAATGATATTGTGCTTAGAGATGAGGAGGGCTATGTTTTTGAAATTAAAAAATCGACGTTAGTAGAATATACCCAACAAAACAGTTATCGTTTTTATGAACAAATAGGAGAAGAATTATTACATATCATTGTATATACAGAGAATGATGTTGTTGAATTAATTACTGATACTCTCCCTATGTTTACTATGTTCAAAAAGCTAGTATAAAAATCATTAGATGATGTGAGAGAAATTGATATAAATTTTGGTAATAAAATTCAGAATAATAGATAGATAATGGCAGGAAAATATGAAGATAATATGTGGTACTTTGAACAAATAAGTGTACCATTGTATCATTATTGTCTTCGGACAGAGAATAATATTGATATTGTTGCATTAACTTTGACTGATTCTCCAAATATAACAATTGTGGAGATAGAAGTGTACGATAATAGGCTTAAGGTAAAAGATAAGAGAGGTTGACTTTGAAGGAAATGAAATTTGGCCAAACGGGCCAAAAAACAAAAATAAAATGCCATAAATCTATAATAAAAAGAAAGAACCAGTCAAAGAAGCTGAGTGAACATTTTAAATTTTATGATTTCAAAAATCTTTCGCCCAATAATGAGTATCAATTCATTGTTGAATTTACAGATAATATTGAAGTAACTACCTATAGTGATATTAAGTATTCAGGTAACGATCTCGATTTTATTTATCAAATGGAAAAAATGAAAAAATTTATTAATAGGTTATTTCATTTCTTACCAGATAGCTATTGTATGGTTAGAAAATACGAAAAAGATTGGGTTGTTGATAGAAACCTTGCTGAAGAACTATCAGAATATCTTAGCGACCATGGTGTTAAAAATAGTTTTGACCAGTTGCTATTTCTAAAAAAAGGACGATAAGGCTATAGATTTGCTGATAGACTCAGTTTTTAAGTATAATAGCTTCATTCAATTTATATTTGAAGATTCTGCTATCGTTGTATCACCATCTGATCATTTAGATGTGTTTATATCTGGAGAAAATCTTTCGGATCTCAACAAAACGATATGTAAATGCTTGAGTATTTTTTCAGAAGAGAATATTTTAAAAATAAATAAAGTGTCATAATAAAAGGAAATAGCATAACCTATAAAGAGTTTGATGTCAATAGCAATATAGGTTCTGGGAGAAATGAGAATGGTAATTGATAGAATCAAGTATGAAGAACTAAAAAATTACAAGCAACTACTGTTATATCAAAATTATTATTTTGCCGAAATAGATGGAAATAATATATATAGACTAGAAGATTATATGAATGAGATAATCAAAGCATTTAAGTTTCCTGATGGAATGTTTAAAAATATAAATAGTTTTGATTCATATCTTGATTGGATGACAGACTTATCTTGGCTTTGTGGAAAAGAAGGTATCTACAAGAATATTAAGGGGTTCGCTTTGTTTATATATAATTTTGATAAAATGATGATGAGTACACCAGAGATAAAAAAAGAAATTATGGATTGCTTTAATGATTCCATAATTCCCTTTTTGGGCAGAAGAAGTGGCACATGTAGTTGTGGGAGGAAAAACCAAGGTATTTGATGTTTTCGTTGTAGATTGAGGGGCTTTGTTGAAAAGTTCCCGAAAATTTATTAAGAATACTTTATAGATTTATACTGCAGGATGACTTAGATAAAGAAGAGTAAACTGCTTATGATTTAGATAAAACATGGCAGTTTAAATTTCTATAATCATTTAGACTTGGAGTATCATCATCCATCAAAAAAGTAAGCGTTTTCGATATGATAAAAAAATGATATACTAAACTTATATAAGAGAGGTGCAAATATGGTGCAATTTAAAAAAAGATCACTATATACTTTTTTTCCTTTAGTTTCTATCATCAGTTTGGTATCTATCAGATTAATCGAATTAGATTATCCCACAAGGGAACCACAGTTATTTAGAGAATATTTATTTTTAAATCTTCTTTTCCCCTCCTTCTATCTATTTTTAATCGCTTATTTGATTCCGCTATTTATGTCTTTAAGACTGTCTAAATTAAGTGTTAAACTTTTAACTATATGTATATTAATTGTTTCTGGTTGCTATATTATCATTAGTTTATATGGTTTCTTTATTAAAAAAGAACCTGATTTATTACCACAAAAATTTGATATTATCATTGGAAGTGTAGTAGGCATTGCCTTAGGTTTAATATCTGCAGTACCAGACAAGTTATAATTATCTAAGCATAGTGTGATGTAAAAAATAGGATATCTTGATACAAAGCCAACAAAGTTTATTTTGTTGGTTTTGTTGTTTTCGAATAAATTTTTGACATGACATTTTGAAAGGTGTATAACAAGTGTGTGCTTAATTTACAGGTTTTCCTAAAAAATAGTGAGGCGGATGTAGTTTTTTATTTGATCCTCTATATTTTTTGTAAACTAGTTGATTAGCGGAGAAGCTATTCATAAAAAGGAGATAGTCTCATGGCAACTAAGTTTCAACTATTGAACTATTTATTTGTTGGTATTGGTATGATAGATGTATGGGTATTTGTAAAAATCTTCCCTACTATATATGTCGAATTAATATTGTTAATTCTCTTTATTTTAGGGGTTAGCATGAATATTTTCTTAAATAAAAAAAATAAACGAGCGTCACTTAAAAAAGATGGGGGCAACTTAAGAAGGTTAACGGCACAACAATATATGTTTGGCGCACTATTTTCATTTATTTATTTATTCTTATTATGCTCTACTGCACCATATACTCTGAAAATGTCTAGGATATATAACCAAGGATTCGATATCTTAATTGGGCTTATGTTTTTTTCTGCCATATTTTTTACATATAAATCATGTAATTACCTTTTTGAGGATGGCAGTCAGTTATTCATGCCTAGAATAGGTGGGGTCTATGTGAATCCCAAACATCCCATTGGGAAGCTATTCTTTTTAGCATTGTTTTTAATTCCCGTTTATATTATTTTATCAGCAATTTTCGGTGGTCCGATGCTGATAAATACTTAATGCGGTGCTATTACAAAATCTGACGATCAAAACAATATGTTTGATGAGCAAAAAATGCGTGAGGTCATAAAGTTGTCAATAGATTAGTGTCTCTTTGCATTTTTTTAAGTCAAAATAGTTTCATTTTTTTATCCCCTTTTATATAATGATGAGAGAAAATAATTTCACAGGAGAAAAAAATATTGGAAACATTTAAAAAAGTTGTTACACCAAAACGCGTTATATTTTTGATTATCTTTATTCTGGTCCTTATTTTTGGTTTTCAAAATATGAAACCAGCAACTGTCAGTCTTATTTTCATTTCTGTAAAGATTCCAGTCCTTTTCCTTATTCTAGGGCTATATGTTATCGGCGTGATTACAGGTTGGTCAATTAAACGTAGTGATGTCAAAAGATTAGTCGAGCAAGCAAATACCGAAACAAAAAAAGAATTAGATGAAATAAAAAAACATGTTAGAAAATAAACACAGTTTATATAAGACAATGCAACAGCCAACAGATTACCTTTTGTTAGCTGTTTTTTTAGTGCCTATTTTAACTAGCATGTTTATTTTATGTAACAAATAGATATGACTAGATTAAGTAAAAAGTCAATGCATACCCAGGACACGCTATAGTCGTATGTGGATGTGTTAATGACCTTAACGTATAATTCCCCACGCTTAAAGTCAAAACAGCACCAGCGCAGGCTCACCTTATGAAACTAGGTTTTTCCTAGTTTTTTTGGTATAATTGGAGTAATACATGATTCGTATTTGAAAGGCTGTAAATCAATGCAAGACAAAAATTTGGTTAGTGTGAATCTAGCCAGTGAAATGAAAACGAGTTTCATCGATTATGCCATGAGTGTTATCGTAGCACGCGCCTTACCAGACGTAAGAGATGGCTTAAAACCAGTACATCGTCGTATTCTTTATGGGATGAACGAACTGGGTGTAACACCAGATAAACCACATAAAAAATCGGCTCGTATCACCGGTGATGTTATGGGTAAATACCATCCACATGGTGACTCAGCAATCTATGAATCGATGGTTCGGATGGCACAATGGTGGAGCTATCGTCATATGCTAGTTGATGGCCATGGTAACTTTGGCTCGATGGATGGCGACGGTGCCGCTGCCATGCGGTATACTGAAGCGCGTATGAGCAAGATTGCACTTGAGATGCTCCGTGATATCAACAAAAAAACAGTTGATTTTATCGACAACTATGATGGTACAGAACGTGAACCAGTTGTCTTACCAGCACGTTTTCCTAACTTACTTGTAAATGGGACAACAGGGATCGCAGTTGGGATGGCAACAAATATCCCACCTCATAATCTGGGTGAGACGATCGATGCTGTGAAACTCATTATGGATAATCCTGATGCGACAACGCGCGACATCATGGAAGTTATGCCTGGACCAGATTTCCCAACTGGTGCACTCGTGATGGGGCGTAGTGGCATTCATCGGGCTTATGAAACAGGTAAAGGTAGCATCACCTTACGTGCCAAGTCAGAGATCGAAACGACAAAATCTGGTAAAGAACGTATCGTTATTACTGAGTTTCCATATATGGTGAACAAGGCTAAATTGCACGAACATATCGTGCGTTTAGCACAAGAAAAACGTATCGAAGGCATTACAGCAGTTCGAGATGAATCTAACCGTGATGGTGTTAGATTTATCATCGAAGTGCGTCGCGATGCCTCAGCAACTGTTATCTTAAACAATCTTTATAAGCTAACAAGTGTTCAGACAAATTTCAGCTTTAATATGCTTGCGATCGTTAATGGCGCACCGAAAATTTTGTCTGTTAAAGAAATTTTAACGCATTATATCACGCACCAAAAAGAAGTGATTGTCCGTCGTACACAGTTTGATAAAGAAAAAGCTGAAGCACGTGCACATATCTTAGCTGGTTTGTTGATTGCTTTACATGCAGATAACATCGATGAAATCATTAAAATTATCCGTGGGTCAAAAACTGATGCGATTGCCCAAGCAGAATTAATCGCCCGTTTTGATTTATCAGATAGACAATCTCAAGCCATCTTGGATATGAGATTACGTCGTTTGACCGGATTAGAACGTGATAAGATTCAAAAAGAATATGATGAGTTATTGGCATTGATTGCAGATCTTATCGATATCCTTGCTAAACCAGAACGTGTTGTTGCCATCATCAAAGATGAGATGGATGAGATCAAACGCAAATTTGCGGATGCGCGTCGTACAGAGTTATTAGTTGGTGAAGTCCTTAGTGTTGAAGATGAAGACTTGATCGAAGAAGAAGATGTCTTGATTACACTGTCTAATAAAGGCTATATCAAACGCTTGAACCAAGCCGAATTCCGTGCGCAAAACCGTGGTGGACGTGGTGTCCAAGGATCAGGCGTGTCAGATGAAGATTTCATCAAGCATATGGTATCGACATCAACACATGATCATCTCTTATTCTTTACTAATAAAGGCCGTGTCTATCGCATGAAAGCGTATGAAATTCCAGAATATGGCCGTCAGGCTAAGGGATTGCCGATCGTTAATCTACTGAAATTAGATGAGAATGAAACGATTCAAACTGTGATTAACGTTGAACGTTCAGATCAAGAACGTTTCCTATTGTTTACGACCTTACGAGGTATCGTCAAACGCACCAATGCCAATCACTTTGCAAATATTAGAACAAATGGCTTGAAAGCCTTGAACTTACGTGAAGATGACGAATTGGTAAATGTCTTGATGACAACAGGTGATGAAGAGTTAATCATCGGAACACATAACGGGTATTCAGTTCGATTTAAAGAAAATATCTTACGCGATATGGGCCGTTCGGCTACTGGTGTTAAGGGTGTTAACTTACGTGAAGGCGACTTTGTTGTCGGCTCAAGCACTATTAATGACAGCCAGGAAGTACTCGTTGTCAGTGAAAATGGATTAGGTAAACGCACTAGCGCAGACCAATATCCGACAAAAGGTCGTGGTGGTAAAGGGATCAAGGTCATGAATGTGACTGAGCGTACTGGTAAATTAGCTGGACTTGTCACAGTTAATGGCTCTGAGGATCTCATGTTGATCACAGATACAGGTGTTGTCATCCGAACTAACGTCGAAAATATCTCACAAACTGGTCGTAGTGCACAAGGGGTTAAAGTGATGCGTTTGGATGAAGATGCCAAACTCGTAACCTTTGCCTTAGTCGCATCAGAGACTGAGTTAGCGAGTGAAGCGTTGGCTGAGAGCGATACAAAGGATGCTACAAGTGACGCGCAATAAGCAATTTCTCTTGATATTTACAGTGCTTTTAGGGATTAGTTTGATATTAGTGTCTTGTGGTACTGACAAGCGAGACTTACGGACGAAACCCTATGTCAAAGAAGTGTTTGCGATGGGGACGTATATTAAGATCACGTCGTATGATAAAGGGCATGAAAAAGCGATACAAGCTGCTTTAGACATCGCCCGTGACTATGATAAAAAAACGTCTGTCAACCAGTCAGGTAGCGAGTTAGATGAACTCAACGCCCAGTCTGGAATTAAACCTGTCAAAGTTTCAAAGTCAGTTTATGACCTATTAGCCAAATCTTATAGCTATTCTAAAAAAGAAGCTGGGTTTGACATGATGATTGGTGCACTGACGAGTTTATGGCATATCGGATTTGATGATGCCAGAAAACCTAGCCAAGCAGAGATTGATCAAGCACTGCCACTCGTTTCATATGGCGCGATTCAGTTTGACGAAAAAAATCAAACTGTATTCCTACCAGTTAAAGGTGCTAAGGTTGATCTAGGTGCCATTACCAAGGGGTATGTCGCTGATAAGATGACGGATTATCTAAAGGCACATGGGGTGACAACGGCGATTGTCGACTTGGGGTCTTCTAGCCTATCTTTGATGGGGCACTCGCCTCGTGGTGAGACGACACCGTGGCGTATCGGGATCAAAGATCCTAATAAACAGGTTTCTGATCAAATCGGTTTCTTACAAGCTGAAAATGAGTCAGTGACGACATCTGGTATTTATGAGCGTTTCTTAAAAGTAGATGGTAAGGTATATCCGCATATTCTTGATCCAAAAACAGGTTACCCTTTTGAAAATGATATCCAAAGTGTGACGATTGTCAGTGAAAAAGGTGTAGATGGCGATGCTTTGTCAACAACAATTTTTGCGATGGGAACCAAAAAAGGCTATGCCTATGTCGAGAAGACAAAAACTATCGGTGCGATTTTTGTTGATAAAGATGATAAAGTTTATGTGACCCCAAACTTAGCCAAACGTTTTGAGCTTGATAAATCATCACATTATCAACTAGGCTCTACAGATGACTTACGCAACGAAAAGTAAAAGTTGCGGATGGAAGGTAATGAGTTGAAAAAATTTAGACGTATAGTAATTAATCTTGTCCTAGTGTTATTAGTTCTAGTGGGCTTGGCACTGATTTTTAATAAAGGTATTCGCAATATCATTATGGCGACACAAAGTAATCGGTATCAGATTAATAAGGTGTCCAAAAAGACGATCAAAGCTAACAATCAAAAAGGCGTAGGTCAGTTTGATTTTGATAAAGTGAACCCGATTTCTTTTGAGGATGTCCTTAAAAATCAATTTAATAATCAACAATTACCGGTGATAGGTGGGATTGCAATACCAGATCTTGGTATTAATCTGCCAATCTTTCGAGGTGTCGGTAATGCTGAATTGACTTATGGTGCAGGGACCATGAAAGAAAATCAAGTCATGGGTCAAGGGAATTATGCTTTAGCCAGTCATCATGTATCTGGCTTGACAGGTGCCCCGCATTTACTATTTACCCCGCTTGAGCGAGCTGAAAAAGGGATGATGATTTATCTCACTGATAAAGAAAAGATCTATCAGTATCAGATTCGTGATAAACAGGTGATGAAACCAACGCACACTGAGGTAATCGATGATCATCCAGGTAAGACTGAGGTGACACTAGTGACGTGTGATGATTTAGAAGCTATAAATCGTATTATTGTCTTTGCTGATTATGTGAAAACAATGCCAGAAAGTCAAGCTGACAGTAGTATAAAACAAGCGTTTGAAACGAGTTATAATCAAATGACTAATTTTTAAGAAGTAGGATAGTCAACCATGACTATCTTGCTTTTTTCATTGTGATTAGGATGATGAAAGCATAACAAGCCAGTGAGGTTTACTATCCTGACAGGATAACTTGCTTTGTCTTTTATGCTATAATTAAGAAGATAGTCAAACAGGAGAAAAGAGTAAAATGCATCCATTATTACAAGGTATGAACGACAAACAAAAAGAAGCGGTTGAGACGACACAGGGTCCTTTACTGATCATGGCAGGAGCTGGATCTGGTAAGACGCGTGTCTTGACACATCGGATTGCGTATTTAATCGAAGAAAAGCAAGTGAATCCTTGGAATATCTTAGCGATTACTTTTACCAACAAAGCAGCACGGGAAATGCGTGAAAGAGCAGTTGATCTAAATCCACGCGCACAAGATGCTTTGATTGCTACTTTTCATAGTATGTGTGTGCGTATTTTACGTCGTGATGCTGATCATATCGGCTATAATCGTAATTTTACCATCATTGATCCGGGTGAACAACGCACGTTGATGAAACGGATTTTAAAAGAGTTAAATGTAGACCCTAAAAAATTTACTGAACGAACAATTTTAGGGACGATTTCAAATAGTAAAAATGATTTAGTCACAGCCAGTCTTTATGAAAAACAAGCAGATGATCTCTATACTAATGTTGTAGCAAAAGCCTATAAACGGTATGAGACTGAGCTAAAACGTAGTGAGTCGATGGATTTTGATGATCTGATCATGAATACGATTTTATTATTTGATAAAAATCCAGATGTGCTATCTTATTACCAAGGCAAGTTTCAGTATATTCATGTGGATGAGTATCAAGATACTAATCATGCTCAGTATCAGCTAGTGCAACTATTAGCCAAACGATTTAAAAACCTATGTGTTGTTGGTGATGCAGACCAATCTATCTATGGCTGGCGTGGTGCTGATATGCAAAATATTTTAGATTTCGAAAAAGATTATCCCCAAGCTAGAGTGGTCTTGTTAGAAGAAAACTATCGCTCTACCAAAACAATCTTACAAGCCGCAAATGATGTGATCAACCATAACAAAAATCGTCGACCTAAAAAACTTTGGACACAAAATCATGAGGGTGAAAATATCGTCTATCATCGTTCAGGTGATGAGCGTGAGGAAGCGAATTTTGTGGCAGCTCAGATCAATGATGAGCTAAAGCTGAATCAACGTGCCTATTCAGATTTTGCTGTTTTATATCGAACAAATGCTCAGTCACGTGCGATAGAAGAAGCTTTACTAAAATCTAACATCCCTTATACCATGGTTGGTGGTACAAAATTCTATTCTCGTAAAGAGATTAGAGATGTTGTGGCTTATCTAAACGTTATTGCCAATCATAGTGATAATATCTCTTTCGAACGTATTGTAAACGAACCAAAACGTGGTGTTGGGCCAAAAGCTTTGGAGACACTACGTGCGTTTTCTGATCAACAAGACACTTCTTTACTTGAGGCGGCGCGTGATGTCACCCTCAGCTCACTCAAGGGAAAAGCGGCTAATGAATTGTTTAATCTTGCTCATATCTTATTAAACTTAGCAGATGATATCAATCAATTTACGATTACTGAATTAGTAGAGGCTGTATTAGATAAAACAACTTATCGGCAAGCACTTGAGATACAAACGACGAGTTTGGAAGCACAAAATCGGTTAGAAAATATCCAAGAATTCTTAACGGTAACTCAAAGTTTTGATAAAAAAGAACTAGAAAATCCAGTTGCTGATGAAACAGGTCTAGATAAGCTCAGTCGATTTTTAAATGATCTGAGTCTTGTTGCGGATACAGATAGTTATGATGAGACGTCTCAAGTCACTTTGATGACACTTCACGCTGCCAAAGGGTTAGAATTCCCTGTCGTCTTCTTAGTCGGGATGGAAGAAGGTGTCTTTCCACTTAGCCGTCAAGCAGAAGATGAGGATGAACTTGAAGAGGAACGCCGTCTGGCCTATGTTGGGATAACGAGAGCTGAGGCGATACTATATGTGACCAATGCAAGCACACGGATGCTTTTTGGTCGCACAAGTTATAACCAGCCATCACGTTTTCTACGTGAGATAGATGATACCTTACTGACTTATACAGGACAGGCTAGAAAAGCCAATACAAGTTTTAATGCAAGCTATAAATCAACGAGTACGCCAAGACAGTTTGGCTCTGGGGTTAGTTTAGCAGATGCGATTAAAGGTAGAAAATCGAGTGTGTCAACAGGTGTTAAAGCTGACGAAAAGACAGTTGCAGACTGGTCTATTGGCGACACTGCTCATCATAAAAAATGGGGAGAAGGTACCGTACTCGATGTCTCTGGTACAGGTGCTAATATGGAGTTGAAAATTGCTTTTCCTGAGATTGGTCTAAAACGGCTATTAGCTAAGATGGCACCGATCGAAAAAGTAGAGAAATAAGCAGTTTAAAAAGGGAGAGGAGAATAGATGAATCAAATCAAATGTCCGCACTGTGGGCAAGTTTTTACGGTTGATGAGTCAGGTTTTGCAGATATACTTGCACAAGTTAGAACACAAGAATTTGATGCAGAAATTCATGCGACACTTGAAAAAGAAAAAGCGTTATTAGCTGTTCAAGCAGATGCAACCGTCTCTGATTTTAAAAATAGACTCGAAAAAGTTGAGCTTGAAAAACAAAGTTTGGCTGAGAAACAAGATGCTGCCTTGCAATTGGTTGCAGAGCAGACGAAAGCGACGTTTCAAGATGAAATTGCTGAGCTGAAAGTGAAATTGTTAAGCCTTGAGTCTGAAAAAGAGCTAGCCCTACAACAATCTGTTGCTGCTAAAGAAAAAGAATTAGCTCAGCTTGAAAAACAACGTGATGATATCCAAACACAGTTGCTTTTATCAGAAAAAGAACAAGAATTAAAGCAAAATGCTGTTAAAACAGAGTACGAACTCTTACTCAAGGCTAAGGATGATGAGGTTGAATTTTATAAGAATTTCAAGGCACAACAATCCACGAAAGCAATCGGTGAGAGCTTAGAAAATTTTGCTGAAAATGAGTTTAATAAAGTGCGTGCGACCATGTTCCCAAGAGCTTATTTTGAAAAGGATAACGATGCGAGAACAGGGAGTAAAGGCGATTTCATCTATCGTGAACAAGATGAGTTTGGTAATGAAATCATCTCGATCATGTTTGAGATGAAAAATGAAGGCGATCAAACCGCCACCAAGCATAAAAATCGTGATTTTTACAGAGAATTAGATAAAGATCGCAAAGAAAAAAATTGTGAATATGCAGTCTTAGTGACCATGCTTGAAGCTGATAATGATTACTTTAATACAGGTATTGTCGATGTGTCACATGAATATCCTAAGATGTATGTGGTAAGACCCAACTTCTTTATTCAGCTCATCGGCTTACTTAGAAATGCTGCCATGAATGTCTTGTCTTATAAACAAGAAATGGCCATGATACGCGAACAAAATATCGATATCACGACATTTGAAGCAGATCTAGATGTATTTAAAACAGGATTTACAAAAAACTACACCTCTGCTAGTAAAAACTTTGCCAAAGCAATCGATGAGATTGATAAATCAATCAAGCGCATGGAAGAAGTTAAAAAAGCCTTATTAACGAGTGAGAATCAACTGCGTTTGGCAAACAATAAACTAGAAGATGTATCTGTAAAAAAATTAACCAAGAAAAATCCAACGATGGCAGAAAAATTTGCCAAGTTAAATAAGGTAGACGAATGACAAAAAATGGCATTTTAAATATATATAAAACAGCAGGCATGACGAGTCATGATGTTGTCTTTAAGTTAAGAAAAATTTTACAAACCAAAAAGATTGGTCATGGTGGGACACTTGATCCTGATGTGACTGGTGTTTTACCGATTGCGGTAGGACAAGGGACGCGTGTGATTGAGTTCATGACAGAGGCAGGTAAAGTCTATGAAGGCGAGGTCACACTTGGCTTTTCAACAGAGACTGAGGATGCGAGTGGTGTTGTGATTGACACAACGCCTGTCCTATCTCAACCAAGTGAGGATGAGATAGATGCCGCTATGGCTGAGTTTGTCGGGGAGATTACACAAATTCCACCGATGTATTCAGCTGTGAAAGTCAATGGCCGAAAACTTTACGAGTATGCACGTGCTGGTGAAACAGTTGAGCGTCCAACGCGTCAAGTCATCATTTCTGAATTTACTAGAACGTCACCGATTAGCTATGATGAAACCACATCAGTCGCACGCTTCACGTTTAAAGTGGGGTGCAGTAAAGGGACTTATGTGAGGACTTTAGCTGTTAATCTTGGTGAAAAATTAGGCTTTGCCAGTCACATGTCTGCACTACAGCGCACGGCATCAGCAGGCCTTACGATTGATCATGCGTTTAGTTTAGCAGATATCGAGGCGTTGAAAGCTGAAGACCGCTTAGCTGAAGCATTTCTGCCGATAGAATACGGCGTCTCAGATTTAGAAAAAGTTGTCTTGACGGATGAACAAGTGAAAGAAGTAGGGTTTGGTCGGTTTGTGACGGTAGAGGCGACTAATGATGTCATCGCTGCCTTTCATGCCGATAAATTAATTGCTATTTTAGAAAAAAGAGACGCAACACGATACAAACCCAAGAAGGTTTTAATATGAAAGTAATAAAGTTTAACGAAGCAGTAGTTGATCAAGCGCCGACTATATTGGTGCTTGGCTATTTTGATGGCTTACATCTAGGACATCAAGCGCTTTTTGAAAAAGCACGTGCATTAGCCAGTGAAAAAAATGCGACGATTTCTGTCTTAACATTTCCAGAAAGTCCGACATTAGTCTTTAAAAAATTTAATACAGATTTATTCAAACATTTGACGTCAAAAGCTAAACGTTGTCAGTTATTTGAAGACAATGGTGTTGATTTTCTTTACTTTACCGATTTTACCAGTCATTTTGCGAAACTGACGAGTCATGATTTTATTGCAAATTATATTCGCCACTTATCAGTCGCCGCTATTGTTGTAGGCTTTGATTATCAGTTTGGATCTGATCATGCCGGTTTAGAGGCGTTATCAGCATATGAGACCTATCAGATCGATAAAGTCATAGCTGATGGTCAAAAAATATCATCAACAGCTATCCGACAAGCGATTTTAGATGGTGATGTGACACGTGCCAACCAATTACTAGGTTACGCCTATGAGGTGACAGGGATTGTTGTGCATGGTGAAGCGCGTGGGCGTACAATCGGATATCCTACAGCAAATATCGCATCTAAAGATAGCCAGTATATCCCAGCTATCGGTGTATATGTTGTTGATATCGAGGTATCAGGCAAACGATACCGTGGCATGGCCTCTATCGGCTATAATGATACCTTTGGTGGTAAAAATAAAACCTTAGAAGTACATATTTTTGATTATCGTGATGAAATTTATGGTGAAACCGTTACCGTTTATTTCTTGCAATTTATTCGTGGTATGATTAAGTTTGATAGTGTGGCAGATTTGATCACACAAATGGAAAGTGATGAAAAAACATCACGAGAGTTTAACGCTTGATACAGGTGTATAAGAACGCTGAGACTATAGCTATTAGCCGATTTCTAGCGTTCTTTTCAGTTATCAAACGTGAAAAAAATTAAGTGAAGCTAGCTTGATCAAAAAGCAAGGATCAGCTTGATTTACAATGAAAGAAACAATATGAAAACAGTTAGTCAACGACCAACATCAGCTTACATACATATTCCTTTTTGCACACAAATCTGCTATTATTGTGACTTTGCAAAAGTATATATCAAAAATCAACCAGTAGATGACTACATCACAGCACTTTTAGCAGAGTTTCATGCTGCTAACATCTCTGTGCTAAAAACGATTTATATTGGTGGTGGGACGCCGACAGCACTGTCTGCACCACAACTAGATAGATTGCTTTCAGGGATTACACAGCACTTGGATTTGTCAGCCTTAGAAGAATTTACCGTTGAAGCTAATCCTGGTGATTTATCAGATGATAAGATCGCGGTATTAAAAGCACATCATGTCAATCGTGTGTCCCTAGGTGTACAAACGTTTAATGATAAATTATTAAAAAAAATCGGTCGTAGTCATACGGCACAAGATGTGTTTGATAACATCGGAAAATTAAGACAAGCAGGCTTTGAAAATATCACAATCGATTTAATCTATGCCTTACCAACTCAAACACTAGCTGATGTCAAAAAAGATGTTGCAACGTTATTGACGTTAGACTTACCCCATGTTGCGCTTTACTCGCTTATTTTAGAGAATCATACGATTTTTATGAATAAGATGCGTCGAGGAAAACTTGATCTGCCGAGTGAAGATTCAGATTTTGAGATGTACACTTATATTATTGACCAACTTGAAGCTGCGGGGTATGACCACTATGAAATTTCAAATTTTGGGAAAAAAGGGTTTGAGAGTGCACATAATCTGATGTATTGGGATAATGCGGAGTACTACGGTTTTGGTGCAGGTGCTAGTGGATATGTTGACGGGATACGTTATAAAAATCACGTGCCAATCCATCATTACATCAAGCATCTTGATAAGCAAGTCATCAAAGAAACACTAACCTTAAAAGAACAGATGGAAGAAGAACTCTTTTTAGGATTAAGAAAAAAAGAAGGTGTGAACATGGCAGCCTTCACAGAAAAATTTGGTCAAGACTTTGAAACAATCTATGGTGATGTTGTCGCTTTGCAAATGAGTAAACATCTTTTATCTAAAAATGAGGAGAATGTTTTCATGACTCGTCAGGGTATGTTGTTAGGTAATGACGTCTTTGAGGCGTTTTTACTAGACGATGAGAGATAATTTTTGTTATAATGAAATAATGAATATTATGAGGAAGCGTTTGACATTAGTTGGTGCACTTATAGTTGTCTTTTTTCTAACTGTTTTTATGCTTGTGTTCATCAGTTTATCACTTACAAAATCTAGTGTTGGGACTGACGAGTTTAAGCCTGTCGATACAGCGACCTTTGATCGGAATGTGGATATAACTAAGCCCATTATCGATATTTCTGGGTGGCAATTGCCGAGTGAGATGGATTATGATCAGCTCGCCAACCAAGTAAATGGTGTGATTGTACGTGTACAACATGGCATCAGTATGAAAAAAACAAATAATGCGGCTTATAAAAATGGACTGGATAAGGCCATGTCCACACATATTAAAGAATTTCAAAAAAGAAATGTTCCCGTTGCAGTATACGCCTATATAAATGGTAAATCAGAAGAAGAGATGCGAAAAGAAGCGGATGCTTTTTACGATCGTGCTGCTGAATTTAATCCGACATATTGGTGGTTAGACGTTGAAGAAGTGACCATGAAAAAAGACTTCAACGCTGGTGTGGAAGCCTTTAGGCAACAATTAGCAAAACGTGGTGCCAAAAATATTGGTATTTATACGCAAGATTGGTTTGTGACCGCAAACAATATAGATGTCAGCCACTATAGTAGTGTCTGGTTGGCACATTATGGTCGTGATACTGGTTTTTGGGACACATCACCAGATACGACGATTGGATATGATCTACATCAGTATACTAGCCGAGGGAAGTTAAATGGCTTTGCTGGTGATTTGGATTTTAACCGTGTCACAAATGTTTCTGATTATAACAAGATTTTTAATCATGGACACTTAATGAAATAGCTAGATAAAAAACGCCATTTTAGGTGTTTTTTTGGTAAAATGAAGGTATGTTAACTTACAAAAAGAAATATACCGTGCCTTATTATGAAAGTGATGCCAATGGCAATATGAAAGTGCCAAGTCTTTTGAATGTCGCCTTGCAGCTTTCAGGGGAACACTCTTTTAGTATAGGCGTTAGTGATGATTGGCTAAAAGAGACTTATAATTATACTTGGGTCGTGGTCGAGTATGCGATGGAGATCAATCGTTTACCGCGTTTTACAGAGACGATTACAGTAGAAACCTTTGCAAAAAGTTATAATAAATTCTTTTGTTATCGTGATTATGTCTTTTATGCAGAAAATGGCGAGAAATTACTGACTGTATCGACTACGTTTGTATTATTAGACATCGAGACAAGGAAGGTTGTCCGTGTTTTAGATGAGATTGTTGCGCCTTACAAGGTTGATAAAGTATCAAAAATCATCAGAGGTCACAAGTACCAAGAGCTTTCGACTAGTGAGTGTATCGAAAAAATCTATCATGTTAGATTTAATGATATTGATCAAAATGGTCATGTCAATAACAGTAAGTATTTTGATTGGATGGTTGACCCACTTGGCTTTGATTTTTTAAGCACATACGTACCTGAGAAAATTTATTTAAAATATGTTAAAGAAGTCTTATATGGTGTAGATATTTTATCACGTGTGTCAAGAGATGGTCTAGTTACCACTCATGAAATCAACGCAACAGGCAATCACGCCCAAGCACAAATCAATTGGAGAAAGAAATAGATGAAGGCATATAAAGGATACTTGATAGATTTAGATGGGACGATCTATCTTGGTGAGGAAAAAATTGATGCGGGTACTAGGTTTGTTAAACGCCTACAAGAAAAGAATATCCCGCATCTTTTTGTGACAAATAATACCACTAAGACACCTGAGCAAGTACAGATGCGACTTAAGACGTCATTTGATATTACGACGACACCAGAGCACATTTATACCGCAACATTGGCTACTTTGGATTATATGAAAGATATGGCTAAAGGCGATACAGCCTATGTCATCGGAGAGTCAGGACTTAAGACTGCTATCTATGGTGCGTTTAAGCGAGATACAGAAAACCCAGCCTACGTTGTTGTTGGCCTTGATAATGATTTAACTTATGAAAAATTAACACTCGCAACCTTAGCGATTGCAAAAGGGGCGATGTTTATTGGGACTAATCCTGATCTAAATATTCCTACTGAACGAGGTCTTTTACCTGGTGCTGGTAGTATTAATAAATTGTTAGAAGTAGCGACGAGAGTGAAACCAATTTTTATCGGTAAACCCAATGCCATTATCATGAATAAGGCTGTTGAGCGTATTGGTATGGCGCGTCGTGATTTACTGATGGTGGGCGATAATTATTTGACTGATATTCGTGCGGGTATTGATAATGATATAGATAGCCTACTTGTCACGACAGGCTTTACCAAGGCACAAGAGGTTGCAACGTTACCAATTGCACCGACACATGTCGTGTCAACATTAGATGATTGGCAGTTGTAGGAGATAAGATATGAAAGCTAGCATTCATTTTCTGTTCACACTGATATGGTCAGTTGCTGCAAGTGCTACCTTGACTATTTTTGCCGCATATCCACTATTTTTCGCATTGATGGGGCCACTGAACTTATCTGGGATAACATTTTTAAGTCAAAAAACGATCGCCCATAACTTCAATAAATTGATGAGTTATTTGCTTAATCCATTTAATGAAAAATTAATCATGCCAGATTTTAAGACATCATCAGAAGGATTAAAACATTTTTCTGACGTCAAACACTTATTTTTTGTGGCAATAGTCGTAACGGTGATCTTGCTGATACCAGCTATAAGATTTATCAAACAGAAAACTTACATCCGCTTTTATCAGGAGATTAAGATTTTGTTAGTGATCCCGCTTTGTCTCATCATTTGGGGGATGGTTGGTGGATTTGATTCGATTTTTATCAGTTTTCATAAGCTGTTATTTAGAGATGCGACTTGGTTGTTTGATCCAGCGACAGATCCAGTGATTAATATCTTACCAGAATCTTATTTTATGGGCTGTTTTATCCTATTTGGCATCATTTATTTCGCATTTTGGTCTACACTGTTAGTTAAAGTAAAAAGGAGAATCTAAGTTGAAAAAAATAAATTTAGTGATTATCACAGGTATGAGTGGTGCTGGTAAAACAGTTGCGATTCAATCTTTTGAAGATATGGGCTACTTTACTGTCGATAATATGCCTGCAAACTTGATCGAAAAATTTGTTAGTTTGTTGACAACATCTGATGCAGGCGATATTGATAAAGTTGCCATGGTAGTTGATATTAGAAGTCGACGCTTTTTTGATGACTTGAACGCCATCGTGAGTGATTTGTCTGATAATCCTGCTGTTGACTTTCGTTTATTATTTTTAGATAGCTCAGATGAAGAGTTGGTTGCGCGTTACAAAGAGACACGTCGTAGTCACCCACTTGCAGAAGATGGTCGTGTATTAGATGGTATTACGCGTGAGCGTGAATTATTATCTCCTTTAAAATCTTTTTCACAAAACCTGATTGATACATCAGAGTTAACGCCAAGAAATCTAAGATCACAGATCACACAGCAGTTTGCGACAGAAAATACCAATGCACCATTTAGAATCGAAGTGATGAGTTTTGGATTTAAATATGGCTTACCTTTAGATGCGGATCTTGTTTTTGATGTTAGATTTTTACCAAACCCTCACTATGTCTCTGAATTACGTAATAAAACTGGGTTAGATGATGCAGTTTATCACTATGTGATGGATGCACCTGAGTCAGAATCTTTTTATACCCATTTAATGCAGCTATTAAATCCAATCATTCCAGGCTATGAAAAAGAAGGTAAGTCAGTATTAGTCATTGCGATTGGTTGTACTGGTGGACAACACAGAAGTGTGGCTTTTGCAAAACGTATTTCAGAAGAGTTGAAAACTGGTAATTGGCTAGTGAATACGAATCACAGAGATAAAGATAGACGGAAAGAAACGGTTAATCGATCATGAGAAAACAAAAAATTGTCGTGATTGGTGGCGGAACTGGGATTCCTGTTATCTTAAAAGCGTTAAGAAAAGAAGCTGTTGATTTGACAGCGATTGTGACAGTGGCTGATGATGGTGGCAGTTCTGGTGAACTTAGAGGGGCACTTGATATTGCACCTCCTGGTGATTTGCGTAATGTTCTTGTCGCGATGAGTGATATGCCAAAACTCTATGAGCAAATTTTCCAATATCGGTTTAAAGCAACCGATGGTCCATTAAGTGGTCATCCTATCGGGAATTTGGTCATTGCGGGTGTTTCTGAGATGAGAGGGTCTACTTATAATGCCCTCCAAATTTTATCAACACTTTTTCACGTTCAGGGAAAAATTTTGCCCTCGAGCGAGACAGCACTGACTTTACACGCTGTGTTTAAAGATAAAACAGAGGTTGTTGGTGAGAGTCATATCGCTGACTATCCTGGTACCATCGATCATGTTTATGTTACCAATACTAAAAATAGCGATACACCGTGTGCTTCGAGAGCTGTCGTTGATGAGATAATGGCTGCTGATACCATCGTTATGGGACCAGGTAGCTTGTTTACCTCTATCTTGCCAAATGTTGTCATCCCGGAAATTCGTGATGCATTAATTAACACGACAGCTCAGATTGTTTATGTCTGCAACATTATGACACAACGTGGTGAGACTGAAAGCTTTTCTGATGCTGATCATGTCAAAGTCCTGCATAATCATGTGGGTACTGAGTTTATAGATACTGTCTTGGTGAATGTCGAAAAAGTACCAGATGATTATATGGATAATAATAAATTCGATGAGTATCTGGTTCAAGTGAAACATGATTTTATTGGCCTACAAAATTGTCATGTGCGCGTGATTTCTAGCGACTTTTTACGACTTGTTGATGGTGGTGCATTTCATAATGGTCAAGCAGTTGCTGAGGAAATCATGCGGATTAGTGAGCGACGTAGCTGATGAGTTTTTCAACTGAAGTGAAAAAAGAATTGACAGAACTACCAGTATCTGATGGTGTCCTCATTGCCTTGTTGCGCATGAACGGTGTCCTTGGTATTTCAGGTGGGTTGACGTTATCTGTGACGACTGAAAATGCAAGAACTGCAAGATTTATCTATGCAACTTTGTCAGAAAGTTATCAGATTAGATCAGAAATCAAGACACATCAAAAAACGACACTTTCTAAAAACAGAGTTTATACTATTTTGATCCAAGATGATGTAGCTGATATTTTAGACAGATTTGAATTAGCTGATAGTTTGTTACTCGATCATGGTGTACCTGACTCAGTAAAGTTTGATGAGAAGATGGCAGTCGGCTATCTCAGAGGTGCTTTTTTAAGTAGTGGTAGTGTGACGAATCCTGAAAAAGGCAAGTACCATCTAGAAATAGCCTCGTTTTATGATGAACATGCTAGTGATTTACAAGCGTTATTAGCCAATTTTGGGATTGTGAGTAAGGTGATTGCGCGTAAATCAAAGACGATCACTTATTTATCTAATTCAGAGATGATCCTTGATTTGTTGAGTTTGATCGGGGCAAATGGTGCTAGATTCAAACTAGAGGATGCCAAAATTGTTCGTGAGATGCGAAATATGGCCAATCGACAAACGAATTTTGAAGCAGCAAATATTGGTAAAACCGTCAACGCAGCACAAACTGTGATTGAGGCGATCAAGTATCTCAAGAGCATTGACAAATTACCGGATAATTTGAGAGAAATAGCAGTAGCAAGAATGGCTAATCCTGATGCAACGATTGTTGAACTTGGGAAAGCTTTGGATCCACCCCTTGGTAAGTCGGGTGTGAATCACCGACTACGAAAAATTAAAGCCCTAGCAGAAGAGTTACGCCATTGATTTGATGGCGTTTTTTCTTTTATCCAAAAACACCTATTTTTGACAATTCTAAACTGTGCAAAACAGCAAAAAACTTGATAATATGTAAGTAATGGATTATAATGAATTAATTAACTAAATTTTCAGAAGATTCTATCAGGAGGTGTGGCTTTCAATGGATAACTATATCAAAAAAATAAAGCAAAACTCTATTATTCCTTTAGCATGTTATGACACATATGATGTGAAAAAAGGACTTCGTGATGTCAATGGTAAGGGTGTATTAGCTGGCTTAACCAATATATCAGCTATTCATTCTTTTGATGAAGCTGGCGATCCTATGCCTGGTATTTTAGAATATCGTGCCATCAATATTAAAGATATCTCTAAGCACCTGAAAGCCGAAAATAGATTTGGCTTTGAAGAAGTGACGTATTTATTACTTTTTGGCGAATTACCGACCAAGTCTGAATTAGCTGAATTTAAACAAGCATTAGTTGCTAAAAGACAGTTACCTGATGAATTTGTTCGTGACATTATTATGAAAGCAACGTCAAGCGATATTATGAATTCGATGAGTCGAAGCATCTTATCATTAGCAGCGTTTGACGACAAGGTCAATGATGTGACACTGGAAAATGTCTTAGATCAGTCTCTTTCTTTGATTGCAAACTTTCCCTTGTTAGCCATCTATGCCTATCAAGCTTATAACCATATCGAAAATAGAGAAAGTCTTTATATTCATTATCCAGATGAAAGCTTAACGACCGCAGAAAACATTTTGCGTTTATTGCGCCCTGATAAACAGTTTACTGATACAGAAGCAAAAGTATTAGACCTTGCCTTGATTTTACATATGGAACATGGTGGTGGGAATAATTCAACGTTTACGACACATGTCGTCACAAGCTCTGGTACAGATACCTATGCTTCTGTTGTCGCATCACTATCAAGTCTTAAAGGCTCTAAACACGGTGGTGCTAACATTAAAGTTGCAAAAATGTTAGATGATATCAAAGCTCATGTCAAGGATCCTCAAGATGAAACAGAGATTTTTGACTACTTATGTAAAATTTTAAATAAACAAGCTTTTGATAATAAAGGCTTGATTTACGGTATGGGTCATGCCATCTACTCTGTATCTGATCCACGGGCTGAGGTATTGAAATCTTATGTTAAAGAATTAGCAGCAGAAAAAGGTTTGCAAGATGCTTATGCCTTCTATAAAAAAATTGAACGGCTAGCACCTCTTGCTATTGCACAAGAACGCAACATTTATAAAGGTGTATCTGCTAATGTGGATTTCTACAGTGGCTTTGTCTACCAAATGCTAGGTTTACCTGAGGAGTTGTATACCCCTTTATTTGCTATAGCAAGAATTGTTGGTTGGAGTGCGCATCGTATGGAGGAGATGTTGAATATGAATAAAATTATTCGCCCTGCATATGAAAGTGTCTTAACCACGAAAACATACATCGAAATCGAAGATAGGGAGCAATGATCGTGAAAAAATATGAACAAGTCTTAACTGTAAATGATGTCGCCTATACTTACTTTGATATCAAGGCAGCTATCGATAATATTGATACGCTACCTTATGCTTTGCGTATTTTAGCTGAAGGGATTATCAGAAATTTTGATGGCAGTAAATTCACGCAAGAACATCTCAGTATGTTACAAAATTATGATGGTAAAACGCTAGATAGTGGCGAAATTCCATTTAAACCAAGTCGGGTTATTCTTCAAGATTTCACAGGTGTACCAGCTGTTGTGGATCTAGCTGCCATGAGAGATTCTGTCAATAAATTAGGTGGTAATCCACAACTCATTAATCCTGAAGTTGCTGTCGACTTAGTCATCGACCACTCTTTACAAGTTGATTTTTCGGGTTCAAAACAAGCGTTAGAAATGAACGCTAAACGTGAATTTGAACGCAACCGTGAGCGTTATGAGTTTCTAAAATGGGCAACGGAATCCTTTGAAAATTTCCGAGTTGTGCCACCTGCAACAGGGATTATTCACCAAGTCAATATTGAGTATTTATCTGACGTTGTAAATGTGAAAGATAATGTTTTACTACCAGATACCGTGTTTGGTACAGATAGCCATACGACGATGATCAATGGTCTTGGTGTCCTTGGTTGGGGTGTCGGAGGGATAGAAGCGGAAGCCGCGATTCTCGGAGAAGCGTCATATTTCCCTATGCCTGAAGTGATAGGTGTTCGTTTTGTTGGTAAACTCAATCCACTAGCAACGGCAACAGACTTGGCTTTAACGATGACCAAAATCTTACGTGATCAACATGTTGTTGGCAAGTTTGTAGAATATTTTGGTCCAGGACTAGCTAGTTTGACCCTTGCAGATCGTGCAACAGTTGCAAATATGGCACCAGAATATGGTGCGACATGTGGCTATTTCCCGATCGACCAAGAAACACTGGATTATTTAACTAAAACAAACAGAGATGCTGAGTTAATCTCACGAGTTGAGACCTATGCTAAAGCGAATCATTTGTTCTACGATGAGACTAAAGAACCAGTATATAATCAAGTGATTGAGGTTGATTTAGCAACCATAGAAACCTACCTATCAGGACCTAAACGTCCACAAGACTTGATTCCATTGGGTGAAATGGCGAGCGAATTTGACACATTTTCTAAAAGTATCACTTCTCAAGCAGCAGACGATGCTTCATTGGTAAATGAAGGGGATATCGTCATCGCTGCCATTACCTCATGTACCAATACAAGTAATCCTTATGTGATGATGATGGCAGGGCTGCTAGCAAAAAATGCTGTTGATAAAGGGCTTACTGTACCTAAAACCGTCAAAACATCATTAGCACCAGGCTCGAAGGTTGTAACAGCCTATTTAGAAAAAGCAGGTTTGATAGAGCCGCTCGCTGCACTTGGCTTTGATGTGGTTGGGTACGGGTGTACAACTTGTATCGGAAACTCTGGACCACTTGATGATGCTGTATCTGAGTCTATCATCGATCAAGACCTTCTCGTTACCTCAGTCCTTTCAGGAAATCGTAACTTTGAAGGCCGTATACATCCCTTAGTGAAAGCTAACTATCTTGCTAGTCCACCATTAGTCGTGGCTTATGCTATTGCAGGCAATGTCAAGAAAGACTTGACTGTAGAGCCATTAGGGACAGACCAAACAGGACAAGCGGTCTATCTAAAAGATATCATGCCTGACTATGATACTGTAAAAGCTAAGGTCGATCAATACGTCACACGTGGCTTATACGAAACTTACTATGCACATATTTTTGATGCAAATGAGGCATGGAATAACATCAAATCATCTAAATCTGAAACGTATCCATGGGATGAAACCTCTACTTATGTTGCGAATCCGCCTTACTTTGACACACTCAGTTTATCAGAAGATACGACGCATAAACCATTAACAAATATGCGTGTTTTAGCAAAATTTGGTGATTCAGTGACGACCGACCATATTAGTCCTGCAGGAAATATTGCTATGAAATCACCAGCTGGTGAGTTTCTTGAAGCAGCTGGTGTTGCCCCACGCGATTTTAACTCTTATGGTAGTCGTCGTGGTAATGACAAAGTCATGACAAGAGGTACGTTTGCCAATATTCGGATTAAAAATTTACTAACACCAGGTATCGAAGGTGGTGTCACACGCTATCAAGATGACGTATTACCGATATATGATGCAGCCTTGAAATATAAAGCTGATCATACACCACTTGTTGTCTTAGCAGGTAAAGATTATGGGATGGGCTCTTCTCGTGACTGGGCAGCTAAGGGAACCAATCTATTAGGCATTAAAGTAGTTATTGCTGAAAGTTTTGAGCGGATCCATCGGAGTAATTTAGCCATGATGGGCTTGATTCCACTCCAGTTTTTACCAGGAGAAAGCGCGGATAGTCTTGGCTTAACAGGGTTTGAAACTTATGAGGTTGAGATGCCTGAAAATCCAGAAATCGGACAGTTAGTCACAGTTCATGCTGATGATAAAACTTTCCAAGCACGCTTACGTTTTGACTCTCAAGCAGATTTGGAATACTATGCAAACGGTGGTATTCTGCAAATGGTGATTAGAAAAAAGGTGACAAATGGCTAAAATTAACATGAGTGATGGGAAATTATCAGTACCAAATCAACCAACAATTCCCTATATTATTGGCGATGGTGTCGGTGTAGATATTTCTCCTGCCATGATTGACATTGTGGATACGGCTGTCCTTAAAGCATATGATGGTGAAAAAAAGATCGAGTGGCAAGAACTTGCAGCTGGTCAAGAGGCGTTTCAAACACTTGGTGATTACTTACCTAAAGAAACGCTGACAGCTTTGACAGAAAATTTAGTTGCGATCAAAGGGCCTTTGATGACACCAGTTGGCGAAGGGTTTAGAAGTTTAAATGTTACGTTAAGACAATCCTTTGATTTATTTGCAAATGTGCGACCTATTACTTATTTTACAGGTGTCGAATCGCCAGTCAAACATCCTGAAAAAGTTCAGATGACAGTATTTCGTGAAAATACAGAAGATATCTATGCAGGTATAGAGTTTGAAAGTGAAAGTCCTAGAGCACTAGCCTTGATTGAGAGACTGAAAACAGAGTTTGGCATCGATAAAATTAGATTTGACAAAACCTCTGCTATTGGGATCAAACCAGTGTCACCAGAAGGCTCTAAAAGATTAGTCCGTGCTGCGTTTGAATATGCGATTGCCAACGGCAAAAATCGACTAACTTTAGTACACAAAGGTAATATTATGAAATTTACCGAGGGTGGCTTTAAAAAATGGGGCTATGAGGTCGCACAAGAGTATCCGACTTTTACTGTCAATACTTTTAATCAGATTAAAGCTGATGAAGGCCTTGATGCTGCAATAGCTGCTAAAGAAAAAGCATTAGCAGATGGTAAGATTTATGTTGATGATGCCATCGCTGATAACTTTTTACAACAAATTTTGATCAAGCCAGAACAATATCAGGTTGTTGCGACATTAAACTTAAATGGTGACTATATTTCTGATGCCTTAGCAGCGCAAGTGGGTGGTATAGGTATCTCACCAGGGGCAAATATCAACTTCGAAACAGGACATGCTATTTTTGAAGCGACTCACGGAACTGCACCAGATATTGCTGGATTAGGTCTTGCTAATCCGTCTAGTTTACTTTTATCAAGTGTGATGATGCTCGAGTTTATGGGATGGCTAGATGCTGCCAGCTTGATTAAGCGAGCTTTGAGCAAAACGATTGCTGATGGCCACACAACACGTGATTTAGGTGGCACTTTAACAACAGCTGAATTTACAGCTGCGATTATTGCTAATTTTTAGGAATTGTTAGCGAATCTTTTATTTCTCATTAAGACGACAGTGCTGTATGTTTATAGCACTGTTTATGTTATGATTATGAGAATAGGATAAGGAGTTGTATTGTGAAAAAAAGGGAAAGACAAGAGCGAAAGCGACAGCAAAACACTAAAGAAAAGAAAATTATTGGCTTGATTATGCTGCTATTGGTTGTTTTAGTCATCATTTTAATCGTTAATGGCGAAGTGACTAGTCCACTAGGAGCTAAAAAAAGACAAGCAAATGCAACACAACAAACTGAAACGACTAAAAAGTCTTCAAACACTGGTAAACAGCAAAAAGCTGGTGTCGCTACCATAATGGCAAGTGGAGATATGTTATATCATGATGTTGTGTATGGTAGTGCGTTTGATGGTCAAACTTATGATTTTTCAAATGATTACGAACAGATAACGCCACTCGTTTCATCAGCTGATCTGGCATTAGGTGATTTTGAGGGGACGATTAATCCCAATATGCCGCTAGCAGGCTATCCGATTTTTAATGCACCTGAAGCTGTTGTATCATCAATCAAAAATGCGGGATATGATGCCATAGACCTTGCGCATAATCATATTTTAGATACAGGGATTAGTGGGCTCGTCTACACTGCAAACGCATTTCAAAAGGCAGGCGTGGATACGTTTGGCGTGAATGTGCCAGATGATAAGATTTTAGTTAAAAAAGTTAATGGGATTCGTATCGCTATTTTAGGCTTTAGTTATGGGTTTAATGGCATCGAGCAGACTATTAGCCAGTCAGATTATGATAAATATCTGAATGACTTGACGATGACAAAAGTAGAGAAAAAAATCAAGGCTGCTAAAAAAATTGCTGACTTAGTTGTTGTCATGCCACAGTCAGGTGTCGAGTATAATCTTGAAGCAACACCAGAACAAGTCGATACTTATCACAAAATGGTTGATTTTGGCGCTGATATCATCTTTGGCGGACATCCACATGTGGTAGAGCCTACGGAGACGATTGATAAAGATGGTGAAAAGAAATTTATCATCTATTCTATGGGTAATCTGCTCTCTAATCAGAGATATGAGACCCTTGAAAACTACTGGACAGAACGTGGTGTCATCATGGAAGTTCAAGTAAAAAAAGCCAATAACAAAACGAAACTGACAGCAGTTAAAGCACATCCAACATGGGTATCTAGAGAGCCGATTAATCGAACATTTTTAGGTTATCCTGCTTATGATTATCAAGTATATCTCGCAGAAGATTACATTAAGGGTGGAAAATATGCTGATAAAGTATCCCCTGACAAACAAGCACGTATCGAGACAGCTTATCATGAAATGATGCAGCACTTAAATATTAAATTTTAAATATAAACGGATTAAAGTGATATTTTTTCATTTGTAAAAAGTATCACTTTTTCCTGTAATTTTCAGAAAAAAGGATTATAATATAAGTATTGATTAGAAAGGTCGCAGCATTTAAATGAAAATTTATTTTCAGTTTATGTACATTCTCCTATTTTCGATAGTCGGAGAATTTTTATCGACAGGATTAAACCTGCCAGTTCCAGGCTCGATTATCGGGATGGTCTTATTGTTTATATGTTTAAAGTTCAAGTGGATTCGATTACGTCAAATTTATGATGCAGGTCAATTCTTAATTGAGAATATGACGATTCTCTTTTTACCAGCTGGTGTAGGGATCATGAGTCATTGGAACTCTATTTCAAAATACTGGTGGCAAATTACAGTGATATTTTTAGTTGCTATTGTGGTCAATATCGCAGTGATTGGGTTTGTGACTCAGTTTGTTAAACGTCGTTTTGAGGGGGATTTTAAAAAATGAAAGAAGTCTTCTCAAACCCACTATTTGGGTTAACACTTACAATCTTTGCTTATTTTATCGCAGCACAAATTCACCGAAAATGGACAACACCAGCCACAAATCCTTTGTTAATTGCGGTAATTATGGTCATCATCTTCTTAAAATTAACAGGAATTTCATATAAAGCGTATTATGTAGGGGGATCTTATCTAAATACCTTGATTATTCCGTCTACAGTCGCTCTAGGTATTCCGTTGTATCAGGCCTTTAAGTTAATGAAATTCCATTATAAGAGTATTTTATCTGGTGTCATCATTGGTGCTATCGTAAATACAACCTTAACAGCGATATTAGCAAAACTATTTGGTATGCATTATTTTCTTGCTATCAGTTTATTCTCTAAGTCAGTAACGACTGCCATGGCTATTGGTATCACCAGTAAGATGGGTGGGATGGCAACAGTGACATTAGTGGTTGTTGTCTTAACTGGTATTATCAGCTCAGTCATTGGTCCTGTATTGCTAGACTTATTTGGTATAAAAGATCGTGTCGCCAAAGGTGTTGCACTAGGTGGGACAGGGCACGCGATAGGAACTGGTGCAGCCATGCAGATTGGTCAGATAGAAGGTGCAATGGCAGGATTATCTATCGGTGTCACAGGGATTGTCTATGTGATTGTCAGTCCAATTATTGCCGCTATCATTCTTAAATAAGGTTAGTAAAAATGCCACTAAAAAACAGGTATCAAGCCAACAATCCTAAGCATTTAGGGTTGTTTTTTATTAGTTAATTCTTAACTGTTTCTCCTATAAGAAAAGCACTCATAGTTTTATTTCTTGACAATCCTATCAAAAGCCGTTATTATGGGTTGATAATACATTATAGAAAGTTGGGTCCCAATGGTCGCAACAACTGCAACAAAAAAAACGGCTACAAAATCGACAGCTAAAAAGAAAACGACAGCTAAAAAACCAGCTAAAAAAAAGACAGCTGCAAAAAATAAAAAAAATCTTGTCATAGTTGAATCACCAGCCAAAGCTAAGACAATCGAAAAATATTTAGGTCGCAACTATAAGGTAGTTGCGTCTGTTGGTCATATACGTGATTTGAAAAAATCAACCATGTCTGTTGATATTGAAAATAATTACGAGCCTCAGTATATTAATATTAGAGGTAAGGGGCCCTTAATAAACGCCTTAAAAAAAGAGGCGAAACATGCTAAAGCTATCTATCTGGCAAGTGACCCGGATAGAGAAGGAGAAGCGATTGCTTGGCATTTAGCACATATTTTAGGGCTAGACGTACATGAAAAGAACCGAGTTGTTTTTAATGAAATTACAAAAGACGCTGTAAAAGATGCGTTTAAAGAGCCTAGATCGATTGATTTGGACTTAGTAGACGCGCAGCAAGCAAGACGTATCTTAGATCGTTTAGTTGGCTATTCCATTTCACCGATTCTTTGGAAAAAAATTAAAAAAGGCTTGTCAGCAGGACGTGTGCAATCTATTGCACTCAAACTCATTATCGATCGTGAACATGAGATCGATTCCTTTATCCCTGAAGAATACTGGACGATAGATGGTAACTTTAAAAAAGGAACCAAAAAATTCCCAGGTAGTTTTTATGGTGTTGATGGTAAGAAGAAAAAACTGCATCAAAATTCTGATGTTATAGCCGTGATGGAGCGCCTAACTTCTGATGACTTTACGGTTGATAAAGTGGATAAAAAGGAAAGACGTCGTAATGCACCACTGCCTTATACAACCTCATCTTTGCAACAAGATTCAGTTAATAAACTAAATTTTAGAGCTAGAAAAACGATGTCAGTAGCACAACAGCTATATGAAGGCATTACTTTGGGCCCTAACGGTCACCAAGGGTTAATCACCTATATGAGAACAGACTCAACACGTATCTCACCAGTGGCACAAGCAGCTGCAGCTAGCTATATAGTGGATACATATGGTGAAAAATACAGTAAACATGGCAGTAAAATAAAAAATGTTGCTGGCGCTCAAGATGCCCATGAAGCGATTCGTCCTTCAAATGTCTTGCATACACCTGAGAGTATCGCTAAGTATCTCGACAAGGATCAACTCAAACTCTATCGCTTAATTTGGAATAGATTTGTTGCCAGTCAAATGACACCAGCTGTATTTGATACGGTAAAAGTGTCACTTTCTCAAAATGGTGTGATGTTCACAGCTAATGGCTCACAGGTTAAATTTGACGGGTATATGGCTGTCTATAATGATGCTGATAAGAACAAAATATTACCAGAGATGGCTGAGGGTGATATCGTTAAGAAAGATACGATTAAACCAGAGCAGCATTTCACACAACCCCCAGCGCGTTATAGTGAAGCGACTCTCATCAAGACACTTGAAGAGATTGGTGTAGGGCGTCCGTCTACTTATGCACCTACTTTAGAGACCATCCAACGTAGATATTATGTGAAACTTGCTGCCAAACGGTTTGAGCCTACAGAGCTTGGCGAAATCGTCAACAACATGGTTGTAGAATTTTTCCCTAATATCGTCAATACCGCTTTTACAGTCGAGATGGAGCAGTCATTGGACGATGTGGAGAAAGGGCAGCGTGAGTGGGTCAAAGTTGTAGATGCCTTCTATCAACCGTTTGCGCATGAATTAGAAAAAGCAGAAACTGAGATAGAAAAGATACAGATCAAAGATGAACCTGCTGGATTTGATTGCGATCTGTGTGGTCACCCAATGGTGATAAAACTTGGGAAATACGGAAAGTTTTATGCTTGTAGTAATTTCCCAGACTGTCGCAATACGAAAGCCATTGTCAAAGAATTAGGGATTGTTTGTCCGATTTGTAAAAAAGGGCAAGTCATCGAACGTAAATCTAAACGTAATCGTATTTTCTACGGTTGTGCCTGCTACCCTGATTGTGAGTTCACCTCATGGGATAAACCAATCGGTCGTGACTGTCCTAAATGTGGTCAGTACTTGGTCGAAAAGAAAGTTCGTGGTGGCGGTAAACAAGTCGTTTGTAGTAACGGTGATTATGAGGAAGAAAAAATTAAGTAATCATGCCGTTGACGACGTAAGAGATAATAGATGATGCTTGCGCTATCCCTAACTAGTCTATATAAAAAAGTGAAACCAAGTGACTTAAGGTTGCTTGGTTTTACTTGTGAACTGGTTTGATACTCAGTAAATAAATCTGGAATCGTTTGAGCGAATGATAACGAAAGAGTTGGGTGATAAACCCGAGTTTGTACATTGTCTTGAAAGGGTATAGGCTAAGCCATAGAACTAGATATAGTTTGAATGTTTAGACACCTAAGTTTTTTGCCAAAAATAAAAAAATAAGGTATTCTATAGTATAGGGCATTTGAAAACAGCTTGTTGTGACAGATCGACAGATAGTCATGCGACAGGTTGCCCATAATGTATTTCCAAAGGAAAAAATAAATTGACAATAACGATTAATAATTATAATGATGATGCAATTCAGGTATTAGAAGGACTTGATGCTGTCAGGAAACGTCCGGGGATGTATATCGGATCAACTGATGGGATAGGTCTGCATCACTTAGTTTGGGAAATAGTAGATAATGCGGTAGATGAAGCCTTATCAGGATTTGGTGACCAAATTGCAGTGACGATTCATAAAGACGGGTCACTAACTGTTTCTGATAGTGGTCGAGGTATGCCAGTAGGGACACATGCTACAGGTATTCCAACAGTTGAAGTTATCTTTACAGTGCTCCATGCGGGTGGTAAATTTGGTCAGGGTGGCTATAAAACATCAGGTGGTCTACACGGTGTGGGCTCTTCTGTCGTAAACGCCCTATCAAGTTATCTCGAAGTGGAAATCACACGAGATGGTGCAGTCTATCGCCAACGTTTTGAAAATGGTGGAAAACCTGTTACGACGCTTGAAAAAGTGGGCAAAGCACCTAAGTCTCAAACTGGTACAAAAGTTCATTTCATGCCAGATCCAGCTATTTTTTCAACGACAGACTTTAAATATAGTACAATTTTTGATCGTTTAAATGAGTCAGCATTTTTATTGCCTAATGTGACCATGCGCTTAACTGATGAACGCCATGAAGTAGATGGTGCTCCTGAAACGGCAAGTTTTCATTATGAAAATGGTGTACAGGATTTTGTGTCTTACCTAAATGAAGATAAAGACACACTAACGCCTGTCATGTATTTTTCAGGAGAAGCTGAAAGCTTTCAAGTTGAAGTTGCCATCCAGTACAATGATGGTTACTCAGATAATATTTTAAGTTTTGTCAATAACGTCAAGACTAAAGATGGTGGGACACACGAAGCAGGTCTCAAGCAAGCCATTACCAAGTCGATGAATGAGTATGCCAGAAAAACGGGTTTACTTAAAGAAAAAGATAAGAATTTAGAAGGCTCTGACTATAGAGAAGGTCTGACAGCTATCTTATCAGTCCTTGTCCCTGAAGAGCATCTACAGTTTGAAGGACAAACCAAAGATAAGCTAGGGAGTCCTAAAGCAAGACCAATTGTAGATAGTATTGTGAGTGACAAATTAGCATTTTTCTTGATGGAAAATGCTGAGTTGTCTCAAAACTTGATTCGTAAAGCAATCAAAGCACGTGATGCACGAGAAGCTGCTAGGAAAGCGCGTGATGATGCAAGAACTGGTAAAAAAGGCAAGAAAGATAAAGGCCTTTTATCTGGGAAGTTGACTCCTGCACAAGGTAAAAATCCTGCCAAGAATGAAATTTATTTGGTCGAAGGAGATTCTGCCGGTGGGTCTGCGAAACAAGGTCGCGATCGGAAGTTTCAAGCCATCCTACCACTCAGAGGTAAAGTCATCAATACTGAGAAGGCCAAAATGGCTGATATTCTCAAAAATGAAGAGATTAATACGATGATTTATACGATTGGGGCTGGTGTCGGTGCAGACTTTGCCATCTCTGATATTAATTATGATAAAGTGATCATTATGACCGATGCTGATACTGATGGTGCGCATATCCAGACCTTATTATTAACGTTCTTTTACCGATATATGAAACCACTTGTTGAAGCAGGTCATGTTTATATCGCGCTGCCTCCTTTATACAAAATGAGTCAAGGCAAAGGAAAGTCAGAAAAAATCGCATACGCTTGGACTGATGGTGAATTGACAGAACTTCGTAAAGACTTTGGTAAAGGTGCTATCTTACAACGTTATAAAGGTCTAGGTGAGATGAACGCTGACCAACTATGGGAAACAACCATGAATCCTGAGACAAGAACTTTGATTCAAGTCACACTGGATGATGTCGCGCAAGCTGAAAAACGTGTCTCAGTCCTCATGGGAGATAAAGTAGAACCACGTCGTAAATGGATCGAAAATAACGTCGAATTTACCCTTGAAGAAAAAAGTGAAGTGATGTAAGCAGATGTTCATACCTCAGTTTATTAAAACCATGAAACCGCCACAGATTATCATTACCGTTTTTTTAACCGTTATTTTGATAGGTTCAGTCTGTTTGGCACTCCCTATTTCAGATCAAAATGGTCAAGCAACCTCTTACTTAGACAGTTTATTTATGGCAGTATCCGCAACTTGTGTTACAGGACTTGCTGTTGTCAATACAGCTGATCACTGGAATACATTTGGGCAAGTTATCATCTTAATCATGGTTGAAGTGGGTGGCCTTGGCTTTATGAGTTTTTTAGTCCTCTTACTCAACATGACGGGGCAACATCCTTCCTTTAAATCAAAAATGATGATTCGGGATGCTTATAATTTTACGACCATCAACGGTGGAGTTGATCTGGTTAAATCGATTATTAAACTGTCGTTAATTACCCAATTTATCGGCGCTTTATTGCTTAGTCTTGATTTTGTACCTAGATTTGGCTGGCAAAAGGGTGTTTGGTTTAGTATATTTCATGCTGTATCAGCACATTCAAATGCAGGGTTTGATTTGTTTGAAACATCTTTGTTTCAATTTAGAGATAATCCTTATGTGCTAGTTGTCATGAGTTTACTGATTCTATCAGGGTCATTTGGATTTATCGTGTGGTTTGACTTACTCAATTATAAAACGATCAAGAAAATTACTTTGCATTCACGTTTAGCTTTGACTATGACAGCGATATTAGTTGTATCAGGCACAGTCTTGTATTGCATCCTAAATTACAGGTCATTTAACGGGCACATCGGCACCTTTTTGGCGCAAAACTTTTTCTTAAGTATTACGCCTCGTTCCGGTGGGTTTACCTTTAACAACTATAATGCCACAAGCTATGCCAGTCTTGTCTTAACGATGTTTTTGATGTTTGTTGGTGGGACTTCAGGCTCGACAGCTGGTGGTGTAAAAACGACAACTTTTGGGATCTTATTGATCAATATCAAGGCGATTTTTTCAAATCGTCAGCATACGATTTACCATGAAAGACGGATACCGTTTCGGACGATTAGTAGAGTCTATGAGGTTGTCTTTATTTACCTAGGCATTATCTTTATCTCTTCTTTCATTTTACTTGTGACAGAACACTTGCCTGAAAATAATGGAATAGAGTATGTTTTCTTTGAGGTGATATCAGCACTCGCAACTGTCGGCCTATCACTAGGTTTGACCCCTCATCTAACAGTAGTCGGTAAAATAACCATCATGATTTTGATGTTTATCGGTCGTATTGGTATCATGACCGTGATTTATGCTGTCAGTAGTCATAGTAAAGTAGATGAAACCTTGATTCAGTATCCAGATGAAGAGATTGTTGTCGGTTAGGTGATCGGTAGATGCCACTTTTATCATAAAATAGAAAGATGACTTATGAAAAGTTTTTGCGTGATTGGCCTTGGCCGTTTTGGCTCGAGCGTCTTAAAAAGTTTGATTAACAATGGTCATGAAGTTGTGGCGATTGATACAGATGCTAAAAAGATTGATAATCACAAAGATATCGCAACTCACGTCATGATTGCTGATGCAACAGATGAGCGTGTCTTGCAAAATATCGAGATTGATAAATTTGATGGTGTCATCATTGCGATTGGTCGAGATGTACAAGCTAGTATTTTAACGACCATGATTGTTGTTGAGAGTGGTGCTAAAAATGTCGTTGCAAAAGCAACGACAGATGTACAAATTAAAGTCTTAACCAAGATCGGTGCCAATAAAATTATTGAACCTGAAAAAGATGCAGGTAATCGTGTGGCAGATACGTTGATACATCCTGATGTAGCGGAATATCTTGATCTATCAGATGATTATTCATTTGCAAAAATAGTGGTAAAAAATCCAAAGTTTAACGGCTTGACTTTATATCAGGCCAATGTAACCCAAGATTATCAGGTAAACGTCGCCTTTATCAAAAAACAAGATGGGACGGCAGGTATCGGTAAACATGATACAATTATTGAGATAAATGATGTTCTTTATGTTGTCGGTAATAAAAAAGATATAGAAAAATTCTCAGAAATCATATAAAAAAAAGAAGAAATTAGATAATCTATGAGTAATGTACAAAAACTCTCTTTAGAAGAGATAATGGGTGATCGATTTGGTCGCTATTCAAAATATATCATCCAAGAACGGGCACTGCCTGATATTCGTGATGGTCTAAAACCAGTCCAACGTCGTATTCTTTATTCGATGAATAAAGATGGCAATACCTTTGATAAAGGGTATCGTAAATCGGCTAAATCAGTTGGTAATATCATGGGTAACTATCATCCACATGGGGATAGTTCTATTTATGATGCCATGGTTAGATTATCCCAAGACTGGAAAATGGGGCAAGTCCTCGTTGAAATGCATGGTAATAACGGTTCTATGGATGGTGATCCACCAGCAGCCATGCGTTATACTGAGGCCCGTTTATCTGAGTTATCGACGTATCTCTTACAAGATATCGACAAGCAGACTGTGCCGTTTGCATGGAATTTTGATGATACAGAAAAAGAGCCGACAGTCTTACCAGCTAGTTTTCCAAACTTACTCGTTAATGGATCTACTGGTATTTCAGCTGGTTATGCGACTGATATTCCAACACATAATTTAGGTGAGGTCATCGATGCAACAATCTATATGATCGATCATCCGAATGCAACAGTTGAGCGTTTGATGACGTTGCTACCAGGTCCAGATTTCCCGACAGGTGCGATCATCCAAGGTAAATCAGAGATTAAAAAAGCGTATGAAACCGGTAAGGGTAAGGTCGTTGTTAGATCGAAAACTGAGATCGAAGCGCTAAAAGGTGGCAAAAAACAAATTGTTGTTACAGAAATCCCTTATGAATTAAACAAAGCGACATTAGTTAAGCGAATAGATGATGTACGTGTGAATGCTAAAGTAGCAGGTATCGCAGAAGTACGAGATGAGTCTGACCGAGATGGGTTGCGTATCGCCATAGAGCTTAAAAAAGATGCTGATGCTGAGCTTATCTTAAATTACTTGCTTAAATATACGGATCTTCAAGTCAACTATAATTTTAATATGGTCGCAATCGATAATGCAACACCACAACAAGTCGGTATTATTGCTATTTTGTCTAGCTATATTAAACATAAACGTGACATTATCCGTGCACGCTCTGTTTTTGATCGTGATAAAAGTGAAAAACGCCTACATATCGTTGAAGGGTTGATTCGCGTACTTAGTATTTTAGATGAAGTCATTGCCTTGATTCGTGCTAGTGATAATAAGGCAGACGCTAGAGAAAACTTGATGCTTTCCTATGATTTTAGTGAATTGCAAGCTGAAGCTATCGTTACCTTACAACTTTATCGCCTAACCAACACAGACGTTGTGACACTTCAAAAAGAAGAGTCAGAGCTTAAAGAGAAGATTTTAGTTTTATCTGCTATTATTAATGATGAAAAAACGATGTATAATGTCATGAAACGTGAGTTACGTGATGTTAGAAAGAAATTTGCTCAACCAAGAAAAAGTGTCCTTGTTGATGAGGTTGAAACTGTAGAAGTTGAAGCGGCTTCTTTAATTGTTAAGGAAGAAACAGTAGTCAGCGTGACACGTGCTGGATATGTCAAACGCACAACGCTACGCAGTTTTGGGGCTTCTAAATTAGAAGAGCTCGGTAAACGTCAAGATGATCAGTTAATTTTCTATCAAAATGCACTAACCACGCAACATATCCTGCTATTTACCTCACTCGGCAATGTCATCTATCGACCAATTCATGAACTGGATGATGTCAAGTGGAAAGATATCGGGACGCATTGCTCTTCTTTAGTTAATAATTTTGGACAAGAAGAAACGATTTTATTTGCCCATATTTTAGATAATTTTGATGATGAAACCAAAACGTTACTGATTAGTACTAAGTTTGGATTAATTAAGAAAATCGCATTAAGTGACGTGAAACCATGGCGAACATATCGTTCAAAATCATTACAATATGCTAAGTTTAAACAGTCAGATGATCAAGTGATATCGATGATGTTTTCAGAGCGGTCGGATATTATGATGGTCACGCATAACGGGTATGCGCTGCGCTTTCCTATAGAGGATGTACCAGTAGTTGGCCTTAAAGCAGCAGGTGTTAAATCTATTAACTTAAAAGATGATGATTTTGTTGTTGCTACTTATTTTGCGAATACAGATTCATTTTATGTGTTAACACAACGTGGTGCTTTAAAACGTGTTAATTTTAAGGATATCCCCCTTAAATCACGTGCAGGACGTGGACTTCAAATCTTAAAAGAATTGAAAAAAAATCCACATCGTGTCTTTCAGTCTGGCACTGTTAAAACCTTATACGGTGGAGACTTATTTGAAACAGCAGATACCGAAATGGAAATCTTGCAAGTAATTTCACAAACTGATCACGTATTTGAAGTGAACCTTCCGGATCTTAAAGCAATGGAACGCACCTCAAATGGCTCATTTATTTTTGATGAAAGCATCGAAGGTGGTGTGAAAGTCGCGACAACTAAATAATTTAGGCGTATATAAAACAACTTTTATCCCTATAAAAGTTGTTTTTTTTGTGCATTAAATATCAAAATAAAGCCTTATGTTAAAAATATAATTAGAAAAATATGTTATAAAACTCACTAAAAATTTAGTGAATAAAATAACTTGTTAAAAAAAGATTGTTTTTTCTAATATAAATACCATAATAGTTTGGAAAAATAGTGGTAATGGGGTATAATAAAGTATATAAGTGGGGGTTAAATGAGAAGATATTTAAAAGGGAATAGATATTTTCTTATTTTTGGCCTAGCAATAATAATGACTTGTTTGGTTATTTACCTTTGTTATTAGATTATCTCATTTTGTTTATTTAATTTTTTATAATATATGAGATGTTTAAAAAATGAATGGTGAGATTTGGATAATTTGATACGTTGTGTAACGACTAAAACTTATCATTTGATTGCAGACTTATAAATGAAAAAGGAGTGATGTTTATGGTAAAAATGAAACATTTATTGTTTCTTTAAGTAGTTTCTCATTAAGTAATTAGAAAGTTAACCATTGAGTTTTAACTAAATGGCAAAAATAAAATTTAACCCTTTAGTTCTAACGAAATGGAATGGGTGAATTTATGAAAAAAATATCGAAGCGCGGTATTTTTCTGTTCATGACGGTGATTGTATTAATTCAATATATCTCGCCACTTGTAGCAATTGCTAATACAACAGAAAATACAGATCTTATCGCTCTTAACTCAGCTAAGGTAGTAGATCAAGATGATCAAACTGTCACGGTTGATTTAAAAGCGACCGCTAATAATACGACAGCTGCAGCACAAAAAGGGACTATCACATTAGATAATCCTGCAGCTGTCGTGAAAGAAGTTGTGAATAAAACAACAACTTCCCAGAATAGCTACAAACTTAATAAAAATGTAATCGCAGCAACAATTGCTGCAACTGTTAATCAAGAAGTTAATGATATCCAAGTGAAACTTGATAAAGCTAGCTTAAAAGATATTAGCACATTACAAGTATTAAGTGGTAATAGTAAAACTGACTTAGATCTAAGTAGTGTGAAACAGGTACCAGCTAAAGAAGAAAAATCATCTGAAGCACCTGCATCAACTACTGAATCAAGTAAACAACCCGAGAGTACTAGTAGTAAAGCGCCTGCTGATGCATCAAAAGAATCAAAAGCGCCTGCTGATACAACAACTAAAAGACAGTTAAGAGATGTGGCTGCGGGACCTACCGACATCGGTCCGTATTTACCAGCTTCATTTAATAATGGGTCTATCTTTGATAACATTAATCTAGTTTATAAAGATAAAAATGGTAATGCTGTTGACCCATCAAATTTCCCTGCTGATGGTTCAATTGATTTCCAATATACATGGTCTATCCCAAATAAACTAAATGGTTATGATTTAAAAGATGGTGATTATTACACATTCAAATTACCTGAAGGTGTCTCTTATAGACCAGGAACTGGTACACTAGGTGACTATGGTGATTATATCATTAGTTCTGATGGTACCGTTAAATTTACTTTTAAAAATGTTTCAGATAAAGAAAATATTAATGGGACATTTTACTACAACCAGGCAACGATCACAACAAATACGCCTGGTGAGACTACAATCATTGTGCCTACCAAAGATGGTCCTAAGGAAAAAGATATTATCATTAAACCTACGGGTGGTACAGATATTGCTAAAACAGGTAAATTTGATAAAGCTAACAATCCTACTCAAATTTTCTGGGATGTAACTGTTAATACGAACGGTAGCCACTTACAAAATGCATCGGTAACTGATGCTTTCCCAGATGGTAATACTTATAGTAGTGTTGTTGTTTATCCGCTAACCATTGATAATGGTGGTAACGTTACAGGTAAAGGGGATCCTCTTGTAGCAGGAGTTGACTACACTGTAGATAGTGACGGAAAAGTAACATTTACCGGTCAGTACGCTGATACATACAAAGCATTCCAGATCTCTTATACGACAAATATCAGTGATGATAAAAAATTACCTGATGGTGGTACTGTAGATTTTAAAAATACTGCAACCCTTCATAATGGTGATAAAGATCTCGATGCAAGTGCACAGGTAACTGCTAACTATGGTAAGCTATTAAATAAAGGGTTTGATGGTGTAGACGGTGGTGGTTCACAAATCTTGAACTGGCATATCGACTATAACGCCGGCGAGAAAAAATTACCAGCAGGAACAACTTTTGTTGATACACTAGAAGGTAAACAAGTGTTTACTGGTACTCCTTTCTTAACAGATGTAGATGGCAATCCTATAGATCCTAGTTTATACGTGATTACATATTCTGCTGATAACAAACAAATGACTGTTGCTTTCCCTAATGGGTTAGATAAACAGATCAAAGTTGCTTACAAATCTCAAATCACAGGTCCAATTGATGATGCAGGACAATCAGGCTTTAAAAATACTGTTACTAGTGGTGACCAATCATCTACTTCTGATGCTGGAACAGTTCAGTCACAAGGTCTTGTAAAATCAGTAAGCGATGTTGATTACACTGATCGTACTGTAACTTGGAAGCTTGATATCAATAAAGGCCGCCAAGAAATGTCTAACTGGTCTTTAGATGAACTCATTCCAGCTGGTTTAACTGTTGATAAAACTTCTTATAACTTTACAGATGTCACAACAGGTCAAACATTGACTTATGGCACTGACTATGAAGTAAATGAAACAGCAGATGGCTTTACCATTACCTTCTTAGGTGCTTATCAAGCATCAACAAGCGATCAGTTTGCCTTTACTTTTAAAACAGCTTTTGAAGTTCAACAATTACCTGATGGGTCAAATAAATGGACGAATAACGCTGTGATGAACTGGACTGATAAGTCTGGTACTAAACATACCAATAAAGGACAAGCAGACTTTGAGCCAAGACATGATTATCCAAACGATGGTAGTAAAGGTGGCTCATACAATCCTGTGACGAAAGCAATCACATGGAGAGTATATGTTAACTTAAACCAAAGAACAATCGTGAACGGGTCTATCACAGACCCAATCCCAGATGATCAAGATTACGTTCCTGGCAGTGCCGTATTATATGCAGCTGAAATCAATAAAGGTGGTGACGTCGTCAACTACAAACCTTCTGGTGCGACACCAACTTATGATGAAGCTACAAAAACAGTCAGTGTTAAGGTCCCTGAGGGAACAAAAACAGCTTATGTACTCGTTCTTGATACTTCACTAAAAGGTAAAGTAATCGACAAAGATACTTATAACAATTCTGCAACTTATACAAATGATGGTAAATCATACGGCTTAGATGGTTCTGTTTCCGTTTCTAACGGTGGTAATCTTGCAGAAAAATCTGGTCAACAAGATCCTACTGATTCAGCTTATGCGCTTTGGGATGTTTGGGTAAATAAAGCACAGTCTACTTTGAAAGATGTAACTGTTACTGATGTGCCTTCAAATAACCAAGTAGTCTTGCCTGAATCTATCGTTGTTTATGGTAGTACAATTGGTAGTGATGGATCTGTATCTGTTGATAAATCTAAAGTATTAGTGAAAGACACAGATTATAGTGTTAATCTTGATACTGATTCAACAACTGGTAACCAAACACTAGTTGTCAAATTCTTGAAACAAATCGATACAGCTTATTCTATCCAATACCGCTCATTTATTAACTCACCATTGACAAATGATACTTTGTCAAATGCAGTAACTGTGACGGGTAATGGTGAAAAAAAAGTTAAACAAAATGTTCAAAGTTCAACACAAGTTGTGAACAACGGTGGCTCTTCAAATGCAACTAATGTTAACTTGATCATCAACAAAGTCGATCAAGATGATAGCACAAAAGTCTTAGCCGGCGTTAAATTTGAATTGTATGCAATCTCAAATGGTGGCAAAGGTGGTCTATTAAGATCAGGTACAACTGATGACAATGGTCAAATCAAATGGGGTAACCTTAAGAGTGGGGACTACATTCTTGTTGAAACAGCTGCCGCTTCTGGATATGATATCCCAGCAGATTTAGCTGCAGGTAAAAAAATTACTATAGACGGTAGTAAAGCTGATGAAGATAAAAATGTCCAAATCACTGAAACAAATGCTAAAACTAAAACACCAGTTACAAGTGTTAAAGGGACAAAAGTTTGGGATGATAGTGACAATGCTGAAGGCTTAAGACCTACATCTATTACAGTTCACTTATTAGCAGATGGCAAAGAACTTAAATCCACAGATGTAACAGAAGCAACAAACTGGGCATTTACTTTTGATAACTTACCTAAGACTAATGAAGATGGTTCAACTATTGTCTACACTGTAACAGAAGATACTGTTACAGGCTATACAAGCAGCATCGATCAATCTGATCTAAATAATGTTAAAATCACAAACTCTCGTACACCTGAAACAATTTCAGTTAAAGGGACTAAAACATGGGATGATAGTGATAACCAAGATAAAATTCGTCCAGATAGTATCACAGTTAACCTCTTAGCTAACGGTACTAAAGTAGACAGTAAAGTTGTGAAAGCGACAGATAACTGGACTTACGAGTTTGATAACCTAGCTAAATATAAAGATGGTCAAGAAATTACTTACACAATTACTGAAGATAGTGTAGATAAATATCAACCAACTTATAAAGGTTATGACATTACTAACAGCTACACACCTGGTAAAACAAGTGTTGGTGTGACTAAAGCATGGGATGATGCCAACAACCAAGATGGTATCCGTCCTAATAGTGTTGAAGTTGCGTTATACGCAGATGGTGTTAAAACAGATCAAACGGTTGTCTTAAATGATGCCAACAACTGGACAGCGTCATTCTCTGATTTAGATGCTGAACATGACGGCAAAGCAATCGTCTACACTGTTAAAGAAACTAGCGATGTACCAGGCTATACAGCAACAGTTAGTGATGAAAACAAAGGCAACATCATCATTACAAATACACATACGCCTGAAGTCACAACGATTAACGGATCTAAAACATGGGATGATAGCAACAACCAAGATGGTGTTCGCCCACAAAGTATTAACGTTAACCTACTTGCAGACGGTACCAAAGTAGCTAGTAAAACAGTTAGCGCAACAGATAAATGGAACTACTCATTTGAAAATCTGCCTAAATACAAAGCAGGTCAAGCAATCGTTTATACCATCACAGAAGATACTGTACCTGGTTATACAACTACTGTAGATGGTTACAACTTAACTAATAAACGTACAACTGATGAAACAAGTTTGACGGTTACAAAATCATGGAATGATAACAATAACCAAGATGGTATCCGTCCAGACAGTATTAAAGTTCAACTTTATGCAGATGATAAAGCTGTAGGTGATGCAGTAACATTAAATGCAGATAACAAGTGGACAACAAGCTTTACTAAATTACCAGTAAAAGCTGATGGAAAAGATATTGTCTACACTGTTAAAGAAGTTGATGACGTTAAAGGCTACACAACGACTATCAATGATAGTAACAAAGGTAATGTGGTTATCACAAATACACATACACCTGAAGTAACACAAGTTAATGGTGCTAAAACTTGGGATGATAAAGATAACCAAGATGGTGTTCGTCCAGATAGCATCAAAGTTAATCTTTTAGCTGACGGTACACCAGTTGACAGCAAAACTGTAACAGCTGATGATAACTGGAGCTACTCATTTGTTGATCTGCCTAAATTTAATAATGGTAAAGCAATCGTCTACACTATCACTGAAGACAGTGTTGCAGGCTATAGCACAAAAGTGGATGGTAATGATTTAACAAATACACGTACACCTGATGAAACAAGTGTTACTGTTACAAAATCTTGGAATGATAGCAACAACCAAGATGGCATTCGTCCAGATAGCATCAAAGTTCAACTTTATGCAAATGGTACAGCAGTTGGTGACGCAGTTACCTTAAATGCCGATAACAAGTGGACAACGACTTTCAGTCATCTAGACTTAAAAGCCAAAGGTTCAAACATCAAATACACTGTTAAAGAAGTGGATGCAGTTAAAGGTTACGATGTAACTGTTAACGATACTGATCAAGGTAACCAAATTATTACCAACACGCATACACCAGAATTAACAGCTGTTAAAGGAACTAAAGCTTGGTCTGATAAAAACAACCAAGATGGTATCCGTCCAGATAAAATCACAGTTAACTTATTAGCTGATGGTAAAGTAGTACAAACTAAATTAGTCTCTGCTGAGTCTAATTGGACTTACACATTTGATAACTTACCTAAGTTTGAAAATGGTAAAGCAATCGACTATACAGTGTCTGAAGACAAAGTTCCTGGTTACGATGCAACTGTAAGTGGTTATGATATCACTAATACACACGTAACTGAAACAACAAACATCTCTGTTTCTAAAGTTTGGAACGATGCTAACAACCAAGACGGGCTCCGTCCTATGAGCATCGACGTTCAATTATATGCTGATGGTGTAGCTACTGGTTCACCAGTAACATTAAATGCTTCAAATGATTGGAAAACAAGCTTTGGTGACTTAATTAAGTTAGACAAATTTGCTAACGGTAAAGAAATTGTCTACACTGTTAAAGAAGTTGGTACAGTAGCTGGTTATACTGCAACTACAGATGACAACGATAAAGCTAATATTGTTATCACTAACACGCATACACCAGAAACAACAGTTGTTAAAGGAACTAAGACTTGGTCTGATAACAACAACCAAGATAAGATCCGTCCAGATCAAATCAAAGTTAACTTAGTTGTTAATGGTAAAGTTATCGAGTCTAAATTTGTTTCAGTAGCAACTAATTGGACTTACACATTTGATAACTTACCTAAATTTGAAGCTGGTAAAGCAATCGAATACCAAGTTGTTGAAGATGCTGTTCCAGGTTATGTATCTACTGTAAAAGGATTTGATATTACAAATACACATACACCGGGTACTCCTGTTACACCAACAACACCAACAACACCAACTAAACCAAATAATACTGTTCCTTCATTACCATCTACTAATGAAGCAATCAATAGTTTATATGGTCTAATCGGTTTCATCCTTATCTCTATTGCAGGATATGGTTGGGTATTGGCTAAAAAAAGATAAGGTAGTTATCACTTTATCTCTATAAAATGATCCGTCATTTATGAGCAAGCGAAAGCTTGCTTTTTTTGGTATAATGAATAAATGAAATTAAAAAAAATCAGTATACCGATCCTTATTATTTTAGGTATAATCATTGATCAGATAGTCAAGTTTGCGATCGTGAATGATCTTGAACTATCTCAACATAAAGTGCTTATAAGAGGCTTAATATCTTTGACACATTTACGTAATAACGGTGCTGCATGGTCTTTATTAGAAGGGCAACAGTGGTTCTTTACGATTATTACTATTGTCGTATTAATTGTTGCGATTTGGGTCTTGATTAAAAATATCAATAAAAATTGGTATGCCTTTAGTCTAACCTTGATTATATCGGGTGCTTTAGGTAATTTTATAGATCGTATCCGTCAAGGTTATGTCGTTGATATGTTCCAACTAGACTTTATTAATTTTCCTATTTTTAATGTTGCAGATATATTGCTAAGTGTTGGGTTTGTTGTCTTGTTCATCGCAATTTTGACAGAAAAAGATGGAGTAAAATAGTGGAAATTAAGATTAAAGCAGCACAAGTTGGCTTTCGGTTAGACAAAGCCATCTCAGAGATGTCGCGCGTGTCTAGAACACAAGCCAATGAGTTGATCAAATCAGACGCCGTATTCGTAAATGGTCTGCTTAAAAAAGCAAAATATAAAGTTTCAGAACATGATGTGATCAGCTTTGAAATTCCAGAGCCAGAAGTCTTATCTTATGAAGCCGAGGATATCCCACTTGATATCGTCTATGAAGATGAAGATGTTGCCGTCATTAATAAACCTCAAGGGATGGTTGTCCACCCATCAGCAGGGCACCAATCAGGAACCATGGTAAATGCCTTGATGTATCATATGACAAGTTTATCTGGTATTAATGGGGTCATTAGACCTGGTATTGTGCATAGGATCGATAAAGATACTAGTGGCTTACTCATGGTTGCCAAAAATGATGGTGCGCATGAGTTTTTAGCGGCCCAGTTAAAAGATCATAGCTCTAAACGACGTTATCTAGCGATAGTTCATGGTAATTTATTGAATGATCGTGGCGTGATTGAGGCACCGATTGGTCGTAATCCTAAAGATCGCAAACGACAAGCAGTGATTGCGGGTGGTAAACCAGCTTTGACACGATTTGAGGTTCTAGAGCGGTTTGGTGAGTTCACTTTAATCGCTTTAACATTAGAAACAGGTCGCACGCATCAAATCCGCGTGCACATGGCTTATATCGGACATCCTGTTGCTGGAGATCCATTATACGGACCTAAAAAAGTTTTAAAACCCAATCATGGCCAGTTTTTACATGCTGAGGTGTTGGGATTTGAACATCCGACAAGTCATGAATGGTTAGAATTTGAGGTTAAGCCACCTCACTTATTTGAAACAACACTAGAAACGTTAAGAGCAGCTAACCTATAAGTCAAGAGATAGGTGATATGCCGGATATAAAAAACGAGGTATAAGATGAACTACAAAGTGCTTATCTTTGATTTAGATGACACAATCTTGGATTTTAAAGCAGGCGAGAAAAAAGGGTTAAAAGCGGTATTCGATACCTTTCAAAAATCAGCATTAGACTATGACGCATGGGTTTCGGCATATAAAAAAATTAATGCTGATATATGGCAACAAATCGAGTTAGGAAAACCAGCTCAACCTCTACTTAATGAGCGATTTTCAAAGACATTTGCTCAGTTTGATCAAGAGATTGATGGTGCGCAAGCAGAGGCGACTTATCGACAAGTTTTAGATGTGAATGATGCAGTCATGTTAGGCGCAAAAGACTTGCTAGACGGTGTTAAACAAGAGGGCTATCAGTTAGTCGTAGGCACGAATGGTAAAACGAACACACAGTATAATCGATTAGCATTAACTGGGTTTGATGCCTATTTTGATGAGGTAGTCATCTCTCAAGAGATTGGTCATGTCAAACCGAGTTCATCATTTTTTGCTCATATTTTTAAGCTATACCCAAAATATGATAAAGCTAACTTTTTGATGATAGGTGATACCTTAACGTCAGATATCCAGGGTGCGAATCAGGCAGGTATCGATAGCGTCTGGTTAGATCATGGCACACAGCATGACAGGTTATCTCAGGAACACAAGCCAACCTATCGTGTTAAAGACTTAGCGCAGATTAAGGCATTACTAGCTTAAGTTATAAAAAAGATTAAAGCAGTGACCGATTAAGATGGCTGCTTTTTCTGAACATGAAACTTAAAAGCTGGTAAAGTTAATGCCCCTTAACTTTTTTTAGAAAGACACTGACCTGTATAAGAGGCATGCTAAAGCATCATCAGTGCTAAAATAATTGACAAAGGTTAAAATAAATCTGAAAAAGCCTCTTTTTTTTGGTAAAATAGAAGAGACATAAGAGTCGCAAAACTATAAAGGAGTTTCATTTTGACAACTACTGATACGCAAGATATGCAAAAAATCATCGTACTGGATTACGGTAGCCAATATAACCAATTGATCACACGACGTATTCGTGAATTTGGTGTTTTTTCTGAGCTAAAAAGCCATAAGATGACATTAGATGAGATCAAAGCCTATGATCCTAAAGCAATTATCATCTCGGGTGGTCCTAACTCAGTATATGAAGATAATGCTTTTGATATTGATCCAGGTGTCTTTGAGCTCGGTATTCCAGTCCTAGGTATTTGTTATGGTATGCAGTTGATGACACAAAAACTTGGCGGAAAAGTAGAAGCTAATCCAGGTAATGGTGAATTTGGTCCAACTAAAATTAGTTTAGACGCTAACTCTCGCTTATTAGCAGGTACACCAAGTGAGCAGACTGTGCTGATGAGTCATTCTGATAACGTGACAGCATTACCCGAAGGGTTTTCTGTTGCAGCGCATACAGATAAAACACCTATTGCAGCAATCGCAAATGATGAAAAAGGTCTTTACGGCGTACAGTTCCATGCTGAAACAACACTCAGTGAATATGGCCATACAATCATTGAAAACTTTGTAAAAAACATTGCTAAAGCAGCAGGTGATTGGTCAATGGCAGGATTTGTTGACCAACAAATCAAAGAAATCCGTGAAAAAGTCGGTGATAAAAAAGTCTTACTAGGCTTATCAGGTGGTGTCGATTCATCAGTTGTCGGTGTGTTGCTACAACGCGCTATTGGTGACCAATTAACATCTATCTTTGTTGACCATGGTCTACTTCGTAAAGGTGAAGCAGAACAAGTCATGAATGATTTAGGTGGTAAGTTTGGCCTTAATATCATTAAAGTTGACTGTAAAGATAGATTTATGGATAAACTTTCTGGTATAGCTGATCCAGAGAAAAAACGTAAAATCATTGGTAATGAATTTATCGAAGTATTTGATGATGAAGCATCTAAATTAGATGGTGTAGACTTCCTTGCACAAGGTACGCTCTATACAGACGTGATTGAGTCGGGAACTGATACAGCTCAAACCATCAAGAGTCATCATAACGTCGGTGGTTTACCAGAAGATATGCAGTTCGAGTTAATCGAACCACTTAACAAACTCTTTAAAGATGAAGTTCGTGAGTTAGGTGAAGTACTTGGTATGCCCCATGATCTTGTATGGCGTCAACCTTTCCCTGGTCCAGGACTAGCTATCCGTATTATGGGTGAGATTACAGAACCACGTCTTGAAAAAGTGCGTGATTCTGATCTTATCTTGCGTGAAGAGATTGCAAAAGCAGGACTAAACGAGAAAATCTGGCAGTATTTCACAGTAGATACAGGCGTTAGCTCAGTTGGTGTAACTGGCGATTTCCGTAGCTATGATACTGTTATTGCTATCCGTGCTATCACATCTATCGATGGCATGACAGCTGACTTTGCTGAAATCGACTGGCAAGTTCTTTCTGAGGTTTCACGTCGGATCACAAATGAAGTCAAAGGCGTGAATCGCGTCGTCTACGATATCACCGCTAAACCACCAGCAACTGTTGAGTGGGAATAGTTAAAGAAACCGTGAATCCTTTTATAGTAAAGGACTTCACGGTTCTTTTTTTATATATTGTAACCAATTTCATTTTTCTGTTCCTTTCTACTAATAAAATTCCATAGAAAATAAGACCTATTCAGATTGTAAATCTAATTAAAATAAGTCTTTGTTATTATATATTATTTTTTTAGTTATTCGTTTTCTTCATTGTCAAAATTTTCTTCTAAATCATCGTCAAAATTAAAAATGGACTTCCTAGATTTACTATCATAAGATCTTTTATTTGAACGGTCATCTTTATCGTAAAATTCCGTTTGCTTATAATCTTTTAGTTCAGATTCGGCTAATTTATTTAATAAATACATTTTATAAAGTTCTTCTATGTCTTTGTCATGGATTATCGTATTGATATATTTTTTTAATTCTTTTCGTTCAATATCTTTGATAGCAAAGTTGTATAAATTGTCTATATGATTCTTTTCCTTTTTAAATAAATATCCATCATCAGAAATTCCAAGTTCATACTCATTATTTTCTATATTTTTTTTCATTAGATTAATTCGTTCTTTCTCTATTTGATCATGAGGAATTTTTACTTTATACATTTTTTCGGAAGACTTTTTCAACTTATTCATCTCTACATCACTTAAATCATTCACTAGCTGGACAAATCTCAAATTATTTAAAATATGGAGTTCTTTATTGGCCTCCATGTATAATTCATTCATTAAATGGATGTTAGGACCTACCGTCAAATCATCAACTTTGTATAACAAATCTCTTTTCTGTTTAGCCTTACCATCATTTGTAATAAAAACAACTTTTTTTCCCATTTTCGCATATTCTTTTGAATACCCAATAATATCTTTCCATATTATAAGATCACCATATTTCCTACAATATTTTATATCACCATACATTCTAAGTGAATCGATTTCGTCTACTTTTGAAGAATCATTAAATCCAGGGGGGATATTTTGCTCGTATCTCTCCTCTCCCTGCTTCTCTATTTCATCGATCCACTCTTGACTATATTTATTACCTACTTTATTTTCAATTACAGAAATAAGTCTTTCATATAATTCGTTTTCTTCCTCTGTAATCATCGAAGATACCTTACTATCTACTATTTTTTTTAACTCAGCTAAGTAATCTTCTGTCATTGTAAGTAGCTCATTAGTAAAAATTTCTTTTTCCTCTTTATCTACTAAATCAATTTCATCATTTTTTTTCTTAATATTTACAACTGATTGCTCTATCTCATTTTTATACTTTCTAATCTTTTTAATTTTTCCTTTTTTCAAACTACTCTTTTTAAAATTAAACTCCAGAGCCACTAAATAAGGTATATAAATATTTTCTTTTACTTTTTCCAACGCTTCTATGTATTTCTTTGAAACTGTTGTAGGTAATTGAATTATATCTAAAAGATAATTTGTATCTAGTACTAATAAATTCTCACTTTCATTGCTCAAATCTTTTATATCTAGTTTAGATTGATAAAACTCTGGAAAAAGCTCTTTCAAATTTGCCATTTATTATCCCTCTTAATTAACAATAATTTTATATCTTGAATGTTCTCTCTACAATAGTATTGTATCATATTTATTAATATAAAATAGTGACATTAGGTCAAGTTCTTAGAGTGGCATTAGTATAAATTCTCTTTCTTATTTAAGCAGTTAGTTTTTCAAATTGATTAGGCGTTAAATACCCTAAACTTTGATGAATACGTTTTGAATTATAAAAGGCTTCAATATACCAGAAAATGTTCTGACAAGCTTCTTCAAAGTTTTTATATTTAAATCTGTAAGTCAATTCCCTCTTCAAGTGACCATGCCACGATTCAAGACTGGCATTATGATAAGGACAGCCTTTCCTACTAAAAGAATGAGTAATCCCATATTTTTCAAGTAGTACTTCATATTCATTACTTGTGTACTGACTACTTTAATCAGAATGGAGAATAATTGATTCCGTCTCCCCTGATATTGAATCGCTTTTCTCAAGGTGCGCTTAACTACGTCAACAGTCATATGTTTATCTAAATCCCAAGCAATAATTTATTTCGTGTAGCAATCCATAATGGTTGAGAGATAACACCAGCCTTGTTGTGTTAAAATATAAGTGATTTGAGGTGACCAAACCTGATTCTTCTCAACAGGTTCAGATAATATCAGATTTTGTCGGTTAAGTGTATCAGCTAAAGTATGAGCCGTTTTGAATTTTTTAATGACAATAGATTTCAATGAAAGTCCTCTTATCAATTTTTGAACAATTTTTATGCCAACCTGTTCACCTTACTTAAGCAATAATTGATAAATTTTATGTGCACCATAGATACCTTTGTTTTCTTTGAATAACTGACTAATTTTCTGAGAAAGTGCTTATCGTCTTAATTGCGTTTTAGAAGGTGGACAACTGATTCGTTCATAGTAGTTTGATTCAAGTACACCAATCAGTTGACAAATTAACCTGACATTGAGTGCGATAGCTGGTATTGTTTTTGTCATATCCACAACACTCAATTCTCTTCCTCGGCGAATATGGTCAATACTTTTTTAAACTATTTTAACCTGCGCTAGTTGTTTTTTGAGATCAAGATAATCAGATTTAGATATTGAATGATCATTATGTTTTAAGTAAAGGTCAATTTATTTATAGATGATTACAGGAGACATATCATATTCCTTAGATAAATGAGTGACTGGTTGTCCGCTTTGTTATAGTGAATAATTATTTCTTTAAAGTCTTTTGGGTATCGTTTTGTCATAATTTTTGTCTTTTGTATAAATTATTAAATAGTGACTCTAAGATTTAAGGATAACATCAATTTATACTAATGCCACTCTAAGAACTTGACCTAATGTCAATTGTCGTAAGTTAACGTAGCCAAGAATGATAATTTTCAATCATATCTCGCAATATCTCAATGAATAGACCTACATGATAGCCGTCACATGCAGCATGATGGACTTGTATCGCCAATGGCATTAAAGTCTTACCATTTTCCTCAATGTATTTTCCAATTGTAAAAATAGGTGCAAGATATCTTTCATCACCATAAATGTTTAAGTTAAAAGAGGTAAAATCAACCCATGGGATACTAGATATATTAAATGTATTCTCTGGTTCTTCGGATTTTGGTGAAAACTTGGTTGTATGCGTATACAGCTCAATATCAGCTAAACAGGATTGGTAAAATTTATTAAAGTCTTCATCAAAACATGTCCAAATACTAGAAAAAGTTTTTGTTTCATTGTTAAAAATTGTGTATGAAGGGTGAGAAATATCCCAATAACCAACTTCGTTATTTTCTGATACCCCCATCCGGAATGCCTTCAATCGGTTTACAACTGCCGATAATAAATATAATTGAGCTGGATAAGTCTTAATGTTGTTTTCCTTAAGTGCTTCTAGTAACGCTGTGATATCAATTTTAACTGTCAGACTGTAAGTGCAGGGGACAGTATTGAAATAGTGCCAAAAATGTTCTTGTCTTGGCCAATCATTTTCCATTTTATTAAACATAGAGTGCCTCTTATTTTTTTAATGACTTGCTAGTAGTTATCATAGTTTGATTCTGGATATATGCAGGTATAACTTTTTATAGTTAATTTTATCAGATATTATCTTGAATTACTAATTAACTACCTGATTTAAAATAGCTATTCATTAGCACATAATAGCTATGCCTCTTAAAAGTACGTCTAGTTTTTTTATTGTTCTTTTTTGTCATAGGTCTTCGTGTATAAAACTTTGCAACTCAGCACAAAAACTAAAATAATAAACATAATAATTGATAAAGCATTACTATTTTGCGATAATGATTTTGAAGATAAAATTAATAGAAATTAGGAGAAAATCAATGTCATTAATTGGAAAAACAATAGAAAACTTTGTTACTGATGCCTACCAAGAAGGTAAATTTTTAACTGTAAACTCGGAAGATTTTAAAGGAAAATGGCAAGTCATTGTTTTCTATCCTGCAGACTTTTCATTTGTATGTCCAACAGAGTTAGAAGACTTACAAGAACAGTATGATGTATTACAATCATTGGGTGTAGATGTTTATTCATGTTCAACTGATACACACTTTGTACATGCTGCGTGGCATGAGCATAGTGAAGCGATTGGTAAAGTGACTTACCCAATGCTTGCAGATCCATCACAAAAAATTTCACGTATCTTTGATGTATTAGATGAAAATTCTGGTTTATCACAACGTGGCTCATTCATCATTGACCCAGATGGTGTTGTACAAGCTGTAGAGATTACTGCAGACGGTATTGGTCGTGATGCAAGTCAATTAGTTGATAAAGTTCGTGCAGCACAATATGTACGTAAAAATCCAGGTGAAGTATGTCCAGCAAAATGGAAAGAAGATGCTGAAACATTAACACCAGGTTTGGATTTAGTTGGTAAAATTTAAATGAATCAGGCGACGTAGTTAGGTCGCCTTTTTCAAAATAGAAAAAATGAGAGGGTCAAATGTTAGAAGAAAATCTTAAAGGACAACTTAAACAGTACTTAGACTTATTAGAAAATGATCTTGTTTTACGCTTAAATGCAGATACATCTGATGCTAATGGCAAAAAAGTACATGATTTTGTCACTGAAATTGCTGATATGTCTCCGAGAATCACGATCGAGCCATCATCAGACATCAAAGCACCAGGTTTTTCAGTTGATCAAAAAGGCTCTATATCTGGTGTTGCTTTTGCTGGGGTACCTTTAGGTCATGAATTCAATTCTTTAGTTCTAGCTTTATTACAAGTTAGTGGCCGTGAACCTAAGATAGAAGCAGACCTAAAAGCACGTATCCAATCCATTACTAAACCTTATCATTTTGAAACATATGTGAGCTTAACATGTCATAATTGTCCAGATGTTGTGCAAGCCCTAAATATCATGAGTGTACTGAATGACAATATTTCACACACGATGATTGAAGGTGGTATGTTCCAAGATGAGATAAATGCACGTGGTGTGATGGCTGTGCCAACCGTTTTTGTTAATGATGAAGAATTTTCAAGTGGTCGTATGAGCCCAGAAGAAATCCTAAACAAATTAATTGGTCAAGTCGGCAGTGACTCATTTGAGGATAAAGATCCTTATGATGTCCTTGTTGTTGGGGGTGGACCTGCAGGTGCTAGTGCTGCAATTTATGCCGCAAGAAAAGGTATCCGCACAGGTATCCTAGCTGAAAAATTTGGTGGTCAACCTCTAGAAACGCTAGGAATTGAAAACTTTATCGGAACACCTTATACAGAAGGTCCAAAATTAGCAGCCCAATTAGAAGAGCATGTTAAAACCTATCCAGTTGATGTGATGAAAACACAAAAAGCAGTCAAATTAGCTAAAAATGAGCTCGTTGAAGTGACTTTAGAAAATGGTGCTGTTTTACAGTCTAAAACTGTCGTGCTATCAACTGGTGCACGCTGGCGTTCATTAGGGATTCCAGGTGAAGAGGAGTTCAAAAACAAAGGGATTGCTTACTGTCCACACTGTGATGGCCCATTATTTGCAGGGAAAAAAATAGCTGTAGTTGGTGGTGGTAACTCAGGGATTGAAGCTGCGATTGACTTAGCTGGTGTTGTGGAACATGTCACTGTCTTAGAATTTTTACCAGAATTAAAGGCAGATAAAGTCTTACAAGATAAACTTTACTCATTAGATAATGTCACAGTCCTTACAAATGTGGAAACTAAAGCAATCCATGGACAAGATAAAGTCGAAAGTGTAGACTATGTCAACCGTGAGACGCAAGAGGCTGTTACGCTTGAACTTGCTGGTGTGTTTATCTTGATCGGTCTCGTACCAAATACAGAATGGTTAGATGGCGTTGTAGAGCGCACAGCACGCGGTGAAATTATCGTAGATAAACAAGGTGCAACAAACCTCCCTGGTGTTTTTGCAGCAGGAGACTGTACAGACTCAGCCTATAAACAAATCATCATCGCGATGGGCAGTGGTGCAACAGCTTCCTTAGGTGCGTTTGACTACATGATCAGAAACTAAGTTTCGTGTTCTAATATCTCAACTATAAATTTAAAAAAATCAAGTATGCGTACTTGATTTTTTTGTTTTACAGTGATAAGTCTATTGACATTAAGATTCTCTATTTATTAAAAAAATAGATAGTATAACAAAATACAAAAAATTATGTTAAAATGTCTTAAAAGACACTTGTTTAATTTTTCTAACATTTTTTATATTTAAGTTTGGAGGATAGACCATGACAAAATTAAAACAATATGAAGATGAATTTATAGATATACGCGCCTACTTTAAGTTGAAACGTGAGGAACGTGGCTATACATATGGTGATGTAGCAGGACAATATCTCCATAGAACCCAGATTGCTCGATTTGAAAAGGGTGAGCATGCTTTTTCTGCGGATGCGTTACTATTAGCCATTCGTGGTTTGAACATGACACCACATGAATTTTTTGCTTTGATGCCAAAAGAGAACTTCAATAAGATTCATGAATTTAGAGATCAGCTTTTTGAATTAGCAAGTTTAAAAAAGACAGAAAAAATGAAAATGCTTTTAAAAAAAAGAGCAAAAAGTAAAATTGATCGTATTAAAAATGTCATGCTTAAAATCACGATTTATCAAGTTTGTGGAGAAGATCTCATAACTTCATCAGATTGTGCGTTTACTATAACTTATTTAGAGAATATTAAACAATGGACTAAGTTTGAAGTTCATATTTTTGATTTTTGTCTAACGACCTTAGCCGATGAAGATATCTATGAGTTGGGTATGGATATGCTAAAAAGTAACGAACTGTCTCAGCTGATAACCTCACATCGCGTACTTGTCAAAAGGACTATGCTCCATCTATTTGCTAATTTAGTTTATCGAAATCGATATAGCTATGCAAGACATATGGCAATGGAGATAGAAAAAATGATTAGTGATGAAGATATGGAGGCAGAGATTGTGCTATCTCTCTTTAGTCGTTTAGCACGCTTTAAACAAGAAAAAAACCTTGTGGTTTATGGGGAACTGTTGCAAGATATAGCAGTGCTTAAAAAGTTAGGCGTAACTGCTTTAGTCGATGACTTGACGTATCATATGACTAAATTTTGTTCAGATGAGGGCATAAGTGTATCAGATGATGCATAACTGATAGACTAAGATGAATATGTTTTAAATTTCTAGTTACTAAGTATAGCAGATTCGCACATTTCTAAAATTACCAAATTTGATATGATAAAATGAAGTTATTAAATTAGTTTGAACTATTTAATACATATTGAAAGGTTTTAAAGGTCTCATGACGATTAGACTATTGAAATCGGAACGTATGTTATCAGTCTATTAGCTCAAACGTAGTGCTAATAGTAGAAAGGAGCCTCTCATGAATAAAGTGAATGTGACTGAAGCGCAGACCGTTAATGGTGGTGCTCGTTGGTATTGTCCAGAATGTGATTATTTAAGTTATAAACATACTTTCTTATCTACAGCTAGTGACACGGCCGTAGCGCATCGTAATAAATATAAAGGCCATCACCCTTATGCATATAGTTAATTTTAAATCTAGTCAAAACTGCAGATAGTAATATTTTTGATTAGTTTATGTAAGTTTTCAAGTTAAATGGAAACTTACATCCTAGTAATTAAAAATAATTCCTCGATAGCGTTAAAAAAATAGGTTGGTAATCAATAGGAGAGTAGATAGATGAAACTATGTCGAATAGTAAGCTTGTGTGTTTGTATGGTTATACTAGGTGCTTGTTCCAGAGGCACTACTCAGCCTCCTCAAATTAAAAAAACAAATACGAATAGCTATAAAGAAGTGAGTTTGTCATTACCTGAATCTGCAAAGCATGTCTTAGCGACCGCGAAAACTAAAAATGGTAAGATTCGCATTTTTGCAGTTGATAAAAATGCTAGCCATCCTAAGATTTTTGAGAGTAAGGCATCAGGACAAAGTTGGCAAGAAGTAGCTGACTTATCACAAGCTTTTACTGATCGTAGTTTTCACACATCAGAAATGGGTACGACAGAGATAGTCTTAACGCAGGATAACCGTGCTGTGATAGCCTTTTTGAAACCAAAGGAAAACTCAGAAAATGGCTATAGTCAAGAAATCTTTATCATGGATGATAAAAACCAAGTGACACCATTAAATCAGACCATTACAGATCGGTTAGATGCAGAACAGTTAACCATTGGTGGTTTGATAAACAATCAGTTGATAGCTTTAGATACTAAAGCTGGAAAGACAGTAAGTCTTAATCTACAAACAGCTCAAGTAGAAAAAGAAAAGACAACAGCACCGTTTATCTCGACGACTATTACACAAGATAAACTCTATTATCAAAGTAGTCAAACACTAGAGGTCGTTTCAGCTAAAGACTTTGAAGAAGAAACATTGACGCCTTCACTAAAAAAAGTAGAAGCAGTTATGGCACAGGCAAAAGGTAAATCTTCTCTAATTTTGGATGATAATACAAATTACTTTGTACTAACTGATATGGGTATGCAAGAAATTAATCAAGAAGGTAAGGAATCTTTTTTATTTTCTTCAAAGCAAACAAGCTTAACTGATACAGGTCTAGTAGTTACCGCTATTTTAACAGCACCTAAAAAACAATTTCTTGTTTTTACAGCGTCTGAATCTGGTTCAAAACTAGTAAAACTTGTACCAAATAAGAAAAAAACAAAGGACAAAGGTAAGGTATTTAAGGTATATTCTCTTTATAACGATGACTATATTAAGCAGTTAGTCCTAGTCTATCAGAAAGCACATCCAGAGTTAGATGTGGTGCATGAATTTGGCATCGATGAACCAACCAGTGCTGGTACAAGTAAAGATCAAATTCCGACTAGTGAGTTGATAAAATTGCTCAATACTAAGATTGCAAACGGTGATGGACCTGATGTGCTAATGCTAGATCATCTAAATGTCGAGGCTTATAAAAAACAGGACTTACTTGTTGACTTAGCAGATATTATCAAGCAACAGGATAAAGATAAGATTTGGACAACTGTATTAGGTGCTTATCAAGATGGCAAAAAATATTATGGGATACCAAATCAAGTGTCACTCCCAACTGTAATGCCAGATAGTGGCTTTAATCAAGCATTAGGCAGTTTGTCAGATGTAACAGCATATGTGGAGAAACTTGCTAAAACTGACTCTCTACCTGTTTATGCAGACTTGAGTGGTTTTGAACAATTCTCAACAATCCTATATCAGATATTTTTATCACAAGATAAGCAACTTACTAGAGAAAACATCAAGTCTTACTATACGACATTAAAGACGCTTTATAATCTAGTAGATACTACTAGTGATGAAGCTAGAAGAAAAAAAGATAAGTTAGAAAAGCTAATAGAACTTAGAGCTGGTGCTTTTGGTTTGGGGTTAGGTGATGAACTGATAGCCAAAGAAAGTCAACTTGCAGTTGACTTTCAATCCAACCCAAAGGGTATTTTACAAAATGAGTCGATTGGTAAGCTGTTAGGTGTGGACTTGTCCACCATAAATAAAGGAAAAGCTAAGTATTATGTCCCTCTCAATACACTAAGTGTTTTATCAACAAGTAAAAATCAGAAAATAGCTAAGGACTTTATAAGTTTCTCACTAACTAAAAAAGGTCAGAAAGCAAATACATACAGTTTGTTTGGTATTCCTTTAAATAAATCCATGACTAAATCTGATTTAAAATATTGGGGTAGGATGAAGCTGGGACGAGAGGATCCGATTAAAAAGAATGTTAAGGTTGATAATATCGGCTATAGTGATGCTTTCTATAAAAAATGGGATAAAAAAATAAAAGCTTTAAATACGCCACTTTTCTTTAACAAACTCATCGTAGACTTTTTATATGAAGATATAGACAACATATTAACTGATCAAATCAGTGTAGATCATGCAACAGATAATGCTTTTTCAAAAATAGACTTGTATTTGAAAGAATAAAAAAGACAGCGAATAGGTCGATATGAACGGAAAGAGAAAACGATGCGTGGTGTAAAACAACATAGAGAAGAAGATTGTGGCATAGCAGTACTTTCGACAGTCTTTAGGCACTATAAGTTAATCGTATCTGATGCTAGGCTATCAGAAGTAGCAAAATTAGATGCTAGTGGCACCAATCTAGCAAGCCTACAGGAAACTGCTCGCTATTATGGTTTTAAAGCTGAAGCCTTAAAGGGGACATTTTATGAGCTTAAAAAAGGAATGGCTAATGAAACGATTCGGTTACCTCTCATCGCTCACGTGATTAAAAGAGATGAATTAGCACATTATGTCGTGATCAAAAAGATATCAGAGCAGTATATTTATCTTTTTGATCCAGCTGTAGGCCATGAAAAGTGGTCTTATGCTGATTTCCAAAAAAAATGGAGTAGTTATATTTTAACTATCTATCCTAGCGAGTCATTTAAAGCTCAAAACCTAGCTAAAGGCAAGTATAAAAAATATTTTGCTATGTTAGCTGATCAAAAATTATTACTTATTTTGATTAGTTTAACTTCTATAGGGATTGCGATCATTTCTTTATTTTCTACCTCTATTTATCAAAAAATTATTGATCAGCAGATTATTAAAGTTGATCAGATAAAGCCAAATATAACATTGCTTGATCAGATAAATAACCTGATAGACCAATTTATCACAGGGCTTGATGCCTTATTCTTCTTATTTATATCGATCGTCTTACTGCAAGCATGCTTTAGTTTTTTCAGAAATTTCTTACTGGTTTATTTTGCTAAGCGGATAGATAAGAAACTGATGCTGACTTATTTTGAACACGTCTTAAAGTTACCCTTATCCTTTTTTAATACAAAAGAAACAGGAGATATTATTAATCGCTTTCAAGATATCACAGATATACGATTTTTGATTTCAAGTGCAGGGATTTCCATCATGATGAATATGATGACGACAATGATTGGCTGTGTTGTTTTAATAAGTTTGAATCAGAGACTTTTTCAACTTGTATTAGTCATTGTTGGCGCATATATTTTGCTCGTCTTGATATATAAAAAACAGATGAGTCAAAAACAACGACTTGTTAAGGAAACTCAGTCTGCAGTTGTCTCTTTGCTCAAAGAGTCGGCAGATGGCATTGAAACTGTAAAAAGTTTAGCTGTTGAACCGTATTTTATCACAAAATTTACTCGTCGAATCAATCAATTTTTAAAGCATAATCTCAACCTAGGGATTATCACTACCCTACTAGAAACAAAAGTGGCGATGGTTGAAAGCATCGGTGTCTTATTGGTACTGTGGCAAGGTAGTAAGATGGTTTTAGTGGGTCAGATAACACTGGGAGAATTGATTTCGTTTGAAACTTTAGTTTATTTTCTCTTGAGCCCCGTTAAGGATCTGATTAACATATTTCCTCAGATTCAAAAATCAGTCGTGACGATGGATAGAATCAATGATGTAATTGAGGCAAGTAAAGAAAGTTCTCTGGAGAGCAGGTCAGTCAACCAAAATCTTGATTTTCAAAAAATTTCTTATCATCAGGTGTCGTTTGCTTATGGTGGCCGACAGGATGTTTTTTCTGATATTAGTTTTAGCTTATCAGGCGTTTCGAATGTGACTATAGTCGGTGAAAGTGGAGGTGGTAAATCAAGTATCGTTAAACTATTACCTGCTTTTTATCAGGCAATTAAAGGACAGATTCAGATTGATGCGTGTGATATCAATACGATAACGCTTGATTATCTTAGAAAAAATATCATCTATTTATCACAGAGTACGTTTTTATTTAAAGGAAGTTTGAGAGTTAATTTATTATTTTTTGAAGCAAGCCATCAGTTGCTAGAAAGTGTATATTTGGGGTTTGAACTTTATGATATCACAAAATCAGATATATCAGGTCTTGATTTTGTGATTGATGAAAATGGTAGTAATTTGTCAGGCGGACAAAGGCAAAGAGTTGCACTTGCAAGAGCGGTATTGAAAGATCCTAAAGTACTCATACTAGATGAATCTTTAAATCAAATCGATCAGGAGATGTTAACTCGTATTTTAACCTACGTGCGTCGACAGTTTGCTCATATTATGTTGATTAAAATCAGTCATCACGAAAATATGATTGAATCAGGAGACATGATTTTGAGACTAGAAAATGGCAAACTATATGCAGATCAATAGGAGAATTCATTATTTTATTGTTCCTAGTTTAATTGGCTTATTGACTTTTTATGTCATACCATTTATCCAGATTATCTATCAGGTTTTTACGAGATTTGCGACTAAAAAATTTATCGGATTTGATAATCTAGTGATGGTAGTTAAAAATAAATCCTTTCAATTAGCAATAAAAAATACCGCCCTATTTATGGTGCTAGCTATACCGCTATTAATCATCAGTGCTTTGATGTTTGCCAGATTGCTAAATCAGTTTCATGATAAGTGGGGTCATCTAAAAGTTATTTACATGATTCCTTTAGTGATTCCAGCAGTATCTTTAGGATTTTTTTGGCAAATTTTATTTTCAAAATATGGCATGCTAAATATGATCACAAGCCTTAGCATTGACTGGTTAAATTCGTCAGCTTCGCTAGTTGTTTTAGTGTTTATTTTTATTTGGAAGAATTTAGGATATATGACTATTCTGTTTTTAGCTGGTATTCAAAATATACCTTATGTTTATATCGAAGCTGCACAGGTAGATGGAGCTGATGATAAATTGATTTTTAGCAGTATCATCTTGCCAAATTTAAGAAAGACATGTTTTGTAGTGGTACTGTTTTCTTTACTGAATAGCTTTAAAATTTATCGAGATATTTATGCGATTTTTGGAGACTATCCTAATAGAAGTGTTTATATGCTACAACATGTCTTTAATAATTGGTTTCGTGATTTTGGCATTGATAAGTTATCAGTAGGTAGTCTATTGTATGTCATCTCAATTATCATCATCATCTATCCTATCAACTATTTATTTAATCGTGAGGGATTAGTATGAAAAAAGTGGTTGTGTTATTCATCTTATTTATCAGCTTATATCCGATATGTTTTATCTTGATTGGGAGTTTTATCGGTAATTTTGAAGTGAAGACGTATCTTAGTGCTTTAAATGATGGGTCAAAATCTCATGATTATCAGTTGTTTATATTTCCTAAGTATTTAACACTTAGTGCGTATGTTGCCTTATTATTGGATACACCTTCTTTTTTCGTTGCATTTTGGAATAGTTTTAAGTCAACGATTTTAATTACAGTAGGACAGTTACTTGTCAATTTACCAGCTGCTTGGTGGTTTTATCGTGTGACATTTAAAGGTAAAAATATTATATTTAATCTTTATATTCTCTTAATGGTCTTACCTTTTGTTGTATTGATGGTCCCTCAATATATGATACTCAAGCAAATGCAGCTATTAGACACATTAGGTGCGGTTATTTTGCCTGGAATTTTCTATACCTTGGCTGTCTTTATCATCACGCCTTATTTTCGAGATATTCCTAAATCAGTCATCGAATATGCTGTGCTAGAAGGTGCCAATGAGTGGCAGTTGTTTACAAAAATTGGCCTACCTTTTGCAACAAAGGGTATTATGATTGCGATTGTTTTAAATTTTATTGACTACTGGGGAAGTTTTGAATCCACTATGACCTATATTAAAAATAAATCATTATGGAATTTACCCATGTACATTATGATGTTAAAAGTGGATAATATGACCTTGATTTTTGTTTCAGTGGTTGTTGCGATGGTAGTACCGATTGCTATATTATACAGTTGCAGAGAATTTTTAATAGGAGGATTAACGATTGCGGATAAGTAAATATCTACAAAAAAAATCTATCAGGTTTTTGACTATATTTATCATCCTTATCTTTATTTTGACTTTTGTATCGCAAGTAACGAGTCATATGACTGTCCCTAAGGTATCTATTGTCAGGTTAAAAAGAGAGACGTTGGTAGATGAGATGATATTTGAAGGACAAGTGGCCAAAGCCGATAGTATCCCTATTTTTACATTAGATGGGCAAAAAATCGAGAAAATTTACGTGCATGCTAATCAAGAAGTCAGAGCTGAAACACCTTTATTCAAACTTGAGATGAGTAGCATAGATAAAGCAATAACTCAATTAGAGTCTGAGATTCAAAAATTGGACTTAATGATTCAAACTTCGGAAAATCAAGAAATATCACAAAAAAATACGCAAGCCTTAAGAATTAAACAAGCATTAGATAATTACCAAGGGATTAAAGAGACAGATGTAGATCAAGTTACAAAACAAGAAGCATATAACGCTTGGCAATTAGCTAAAAGTGAAACACCTATAGCAGCAGTAGATGGGAAAACTGCACTGATTGATAGAGCAACATTAGTAGCAGATAAAGATAAGTTAGTGCAAGTTAAGTCAGTAGATGGTATTGTTAACGCAACAACAGAAGGGTATGTCACGGGAATTTTCATCACTGAAGGAAAAATAACAACAGAGGAAGCTGCCTTAATGATTGCTAGCAAAAAATCAGATAACATACTAGTGCTGCGAACACAAAAAACTGCCCAGGAGTATTTGAAAATGGGTCAACTAGTAACAGTCATAGGTATCTCTGCTCAAGATGTAGAAAATGAGTATGATAAGGCGTCAGTTATAGAAGCTAGTATCGATACAGAAAATCCAGAAATGTTCAAGTCGAAACTAAATCTTGGGCAAGCTGATTTTAACTACGGGAGTAGTGCCAAAGCTATTGTTACAAAAAAATCTGTTAATTATCCATACTGTTTACCAACTCGTGCGGTGCATGAATCGAGTCAAGGGTATTATGTTTTGGTAGCAAAAACAATAGAAACGATGTTGGGTGAAGAAATTATCGCTGAAAAAATCGATGTTTCTTTGGTTGATAAAACGCCTAAGTTTTCAGCAATAAAAGCAAATAAATTATTAGATGGCCGTGATATTCTACTAGAAATCGACCAATCAGTTGAAGAAAACACAAAAGTTAGGATTATTAGCACGAATGAAACATAAGCAACCAATTATTTTTTTGATGGTGAGCGTATTGCTAACTGGTTGTGCCTTGTATATTTTCAATGGACTAAGTAGTTATGTTGATAATAGTTATTTGGGATTAACTAAACAAGTAATCAGTAAATCTGATATGGATAAAATACTCTTATCTAATGAAAAAACGCATGTCCCACTTAAGTTATTGTTTATTTCAAATCAAGAGGAAACGATAAGCAACCAAAATTTATACCAAGATGTTAAGTCAAACTTGATTGCTTTATCTGGAGATAAAACACTGTTTGGTCAGAATCTGATAAATTTAGAATTAGGAGAGTCAACTAGGTGTTTGGTTTCGCGATCTGTTGCAAGAAAATTATTTGGCAGTTTAGATATCAAAAATAAAGTTGTTAGTATAAAAGGACAGACTTATGTCATCAGTGATATCTTACCTGCTAAAGTCCAAAACAATGTGGTCGTTTTAAATTTTTCAAGTCAATTATCACTTACGCCAGATACATTAGTCATTAAACCAGCCGATCAAAATCGTTCTGAAGCGGTTTTGTCTAACCAACTGAAAGTCACTTACGGCCTATCAGGAAACCTCTTACCTTTTAAAGTCTTGGGTCTTATATTTCAAACGATGTTATGGGTACTATTAGGCTATCAATGTTTTATTTTATGCAAACTTATTGACATGTATTTATTAAGTTTCAGCTGTGTAATTAGTGATAAGAAGTTATTTTGTCTAATATTTAGCTTGGCTTGGGGCATTTTAATGTGTCATATAATTTCAATACCTAGTGATTTTATTCCCAATACAGCTTGGTCAGATTTCTCTTTTTTTTCAAAACTGTTTACTAGTCAGCGAGACTTACTAGACAAATTTTTCAAATCACCAAAAGGTTATTTGGATGTCATTTATCTTTATCAGATTGGGAAAATACTTATCTTATTAGTGTGTAGCATAGTAGTCTTGTTATGGTCTAAAATAAGCTATTTAAAGTTTAAATGTAGTCGATTATCATCGGTCAGTAAAAACGATAAGGATTAAATCAACTTACAAACTCGTAAAATAGATTATTACAGAAACGTCTCATGACTATGGCGTGGTATTACTAAACAATGATACAGCTTTTTTAGTCAACCACTTATTAAAATAGTGTAAAATAATATGATAAGTTAGTGGTGTCAAAGCAGCCTAAGGTTTGCCACTAGCTTATTTTTTGGCAATTAAGTACTAGGGGCTTAAGTCGTCTGAGACAAGAGACGTAAGTCAGTAGTTGTTTGGAGGAGTTAGAATAATGGAAATTAGTTAGTATTTACTCAGTAACTTTTGATTTGTGACTGCGTCTTGACGTGTTATAATGTAGCTAGTATTAAAAGGATATTAGCTTTAATTGAAAGAAGAAAGTGACGATGGAAGAGAATAAATACTTATCTTTATTATTCGAAAAATATCAAACAAAAGATAAAGTAGCGAGTGAGTTGATTAATTTAGAAGCGATTTTAAATTTACCAAAAGCAACAGAACTTTATATTAGTGACATTCATGCCGAGTATAAAGCTTTTAACCATATTATTCGGACTGGTGCCGGGAATATCCGGGAAAAGATTGATGAAATCTTTCCAGATGAGGCGGATCAAGACATGGATCAACTTGCCATGTTGATTGCCTATCCGACAGATATGTTAGCGCGGAAACCTCTGAGTCTTGATGAGGCAAATCGATGGTCTGCTAAAACGATTCATCGACTCTTAAAGTTATTAAGACATATCGGTGCTAAATATTCACGTTCAAAGGTTCGTAAAGCGATAGATGAAGACTTTCGGTATTTTACAGAAGAATTACTGTTGAGTGTGGATGCCGATCAAGTAGAGAAAAATGACTATTATCAACAAATCATTCAGCGATTGATTGAGCTTGATCTAGATGAAAAATTGATTCGTAGTCTGTGTATCACCATACAACAGTTGACAGTCGATCATTTGCATGTGGTGGGAGATGTATTTGACCGTGGTGCTGGTGCGGATAAGGTGATGGATCGCTTGATCCAATTTCATAATGTTGATTTTCAATGGGGCAATCATGATGTCCTTTGGATGGGTGCTTATGCTGGCAATCTGGCCAGCCTTGCCACATTATTACGTATTGCTGTCAAATATGACTATCTTTATGAATTAGAGTCAGCTTATGGCTTAAATTTACGTGCCTTGTTTCAATTTTCTGAAGAATATTACAAAGAGAGTGAGCAGTTCAGTCCAAGTGCGCGTGAGCAAGATGACCTGCATGGCTTAGATAATCACAAACGGTTATCGAAAGTACACCAAGCCTTAGCTATCATCCAATTCAAACTAGAAGGGCAGATTATATCACGTCGGCCTGAGTTTGATATGGATAGTCGAAACATACTGACGATGATTGATTATGACAAGCAAACGATATCCCTAAATGGTCAACACTATCCATTAACTGATACATGTTTTCAAACCATTTCACCCGATGATCCAAATCGTCTAACTGATGCAGAAGGGCATGTGATGCAAACGATTTTAGCATCTCTTCAAAAATCAGAAAAATTCCAACGTCATATGAAATTCTTAGTTGAAAAAGGATCAGCATACCTCGTTTATAATCGACATTTACTTTATCATGGCTGTATTCCATTGACTGAATCTGGTGAGTTTTTATCGATGGCGATGCCAGATGGGAGGTATTCAGGTCGTGCATTACTCGATCAATTTGATGCGTATATCAGACAGGGTATTCGCCATATTGACATCAAGGATGATTATGCGACAGATTTGATGTGGTATGCTTGGGCTGGAAAATGCTCACCCTTATTTGGTAGAGCATCGATGACGACATTTGAACGCTACTTTATTAAGGATAAAAAAACACATAAAGAAATTGGCAATGCTTACTTTACCCTGAGAGATAATCGAGATACGATGATTAAAATTTTATCAGAATTTGGCTTAACTGATGAGCAATCTGTTGTGATTAATGGTCATACGCCTGTTAAGGTAGGTAGTGGTGAAAGTCCAATTAAAGCCGATGGAAAATTAATGGTGATCGATGGTGGGATGAGCAAAGCTTATCAAAAGACCACAGGTATCGCAGGTTACTCTTTGTTAAATGACTCCTATGGATTTAAAATCGTCACACACGCGCCATTTACTTCAATAGAAGAGATTTTAGCTAAAGGTAGGGGGAATGAAACCTTAGCCAATTTCTTAGCCGAAAAACCGCAACGTCGCTTAATTAAAGATACAACTATAGGGGATCAATTGCGTGCAAGTATTGCAGATCTAAATCAATTGATGGACTATATGCCATAGTGATGAAACGTGAGTCTTAGACTCACGTTTTTTTTGTAAGCAGTACTGATTGATAGCTTAAACCCAAGGCAATGGAGATACCTCCAAGTATGCTTTTGTAACTATCCTAAACTCACTTTCTTGAAAGTTACGTTTTATGATGTATCAAATCGAGCTGATTTAAACATAGGTAGTATATAGTTCATTTTTCCGAACAATAAACCTGATTTTCTGATATTTATCCGTTATTTACTATTAAAGTGATTAAAAAACAATTAGAATTGAGTTGTAATAAGTTTTTTATAAAAAAGGAGAATAACGTGGCGAAGCGAGCTTTAATTAGTGTGAGTGATAAAACTGGAATCGTTGAATTTGCAACGAAGATACAAGCTTTAGGCTGGGAGATTATTTCAACTGGTGGGACTAAAACAGCTTTGGATGCAGCTGGTATCGTAACGATTGCAATTGATGAAGTAACTGAATTTCCAGAAATGATGGATGGTCGTGTGAAAACACTACATCCTAAAATACATGGTGGTTTATTAGCACGACGTGATCTAGATACACACGTTTCAGCTATGGAAGCACATGATATTTCACCTATTGATCTAGTCGTCGTTAATCTATATCCGTTTAAAGAAACGATTATGAAGCCTGATGTTAGTTATGCTGATGCGGTTGAAAATATTGATATCGGTGGGCCTTCTATGCTTCGCTCAGCGGCTAAAAACCATGCTAGTGTTACAGTTGTCGTTGATCCACTGGATTATGAAGTTGTGTTAAGTGAATTGTCTGAAAATGCAGAGACTAGCTATGAAATACGTCAACAATTAGCTGCAAAAGTCTTTAGACATACAGCTGCTTATGATGCTTTGATCGCAGCATACTTTACTGAACAAGTTGGCGTTGAAAAACCAGAAAAACTCACGTTAACTTATGATTTAAAACAAGCCATGAGATATGGTGAAAATCCACAGCAAGATGCTGATTTTTATGAAACAGGTTTACCAGTTGCTTATTCGATTGCGCAAGCCAAACAATTAAATGGGAAAGAACTGTCATTTAATAATATTCGTGATGCAGATGCAGCAATTCGCATTATCCGTGACTTTACAGCACCTACTGTGGTTGCACTTAAACATATGAATCCTTGTGGGATTGGCACAGCAGAAGAGATAGAATCAGCATGGGATTATGCGTATGCGTCTGATCCTGTCTCTATCTTTGGTGGTATCGTTGTGTTAAACCGTGAAGTTGATGCAGCAACTGCACAAAAAATGCATGATATCTTCTTAGAAATTATCATTGCACCTAGCTATACTGATGAAGCATTGGCTATTTTAACAACTAAAAAGAAAAATTTACGTATCTTGGCACTTGATTTTGATCAACAAAAAGCTTCAGAGCGTGAAGTAGAGGTGACAGGTGTTGTCGGCGGTCTACTCGTTCAAAATCAGGATACAACGGTAGAATTACGTGATAGTTGGGAAATTGTTACAAAACGTCAACCTAGTGAGCAAGAAGTAGCAGCGATGGAATTTGCTTGGCGATCAGTTAAGTATGTCAAATCAAATGGGATCATCATTACAAATGATCATCAAACATTAGGTGTGGGACCAGGACAAACGAATCGTGTCGCTTCTGTGAAAATTGCCATTGAACAAGCAGCGGATAGACTTGATGGTGCGGTATTGGCATCAGATGCGTTTTTCCCATTTTCAGATAATGTTGAAGAGATTGCAAAAGCTGGTATTAAAGCAATTATTCAACCTGGTGGGTCAGTACGTGACCAAGATGCTATTGATGAAGCAGATAAACATGGTATCGCCATGGTCTTCACAGGCGCTCGTCATTTCAGACACTAAGCTTATTTAGGAAGGTTGCATAATAAGAAGCGTAATAAAAAATACCTCTAAGATCAAATCTTAGAGGTATTTTTTATTATTAATTAATGATTCAAAGACGTGTCTAACTCTGAAATATTTGGCTTATTGGCCCATCTTTCTGTGAAGAAATAGTTATTTAGCTTATAGGTTGGGGCATCTTTGCTATTTGTTGTTAAAAATTTATTAACGTGTTGGTCAAATGCTAGCCAACCTGTCCAGCCAAAGTGGATGGTATCTTGCATAAAATAGGGTTTATTGCCATCTTTAGATAAATCAGCAATGTTGGTAAAGCCTTGTGAATAGAGTTGAAAACGAATTTTATCAACTGTTGTCTCATACATTTTTTGACTTAAACCGGTATAGTCTTGCCATTTGCCATTAACTGGTGGTATGACAAACATGACGTCAGTCTTATTACTAGCGAACTCACTGAGTAAAAGTTGGAAATCATTATATTCAGGGGACTTAACATAAGAAAAGTTTCTTTGACTGTCCTTGAGTTGAGGTAATGATTTTTGAATACGATCTGTAAAAAAACCATTAGAAATTTCAAAATCATTATTACTAGTATTTTTTCTACCAAGTGCTAGAGCATGGTGGTAAAGTTTCTTTTGATTATAAGGTTTAGGTAGTGATTTTGCATGAGGCTTGATTATCTTATCAAAATTATTGCTGAATTGAAAACGTGCAAATAAAGCATCTTCATGGACAGATAATGTTTTGAGTAAGTTAATTTGCCACAAATCAAACCAACTTAGTTTCTCACCTTTAGCAACTTTCTCCATATATTTACTCAAAGAACTATTAGGAGACATCGCTAAGAATAGTTTTGCGGCATATTTATCTTCAGCAGTATTTTTAGCATATTCTAGAAAATGGTAGCCTTGATCACTCGCATAGTAAAAGTTAAATGCGTTTTGATTTTGTCCAGATTTGATGAACCACTGTGGAGAAATGACAAATACCGCTTTTTTATTTTTAAGTTCCGGTTTGATCTGTTGCATACCGAAATATTGTGTTAAAGATTCCGCTCCCTTTAAGCCGAGTAAGAATGGCGTATACTTACGATGATAAGCTTCTGCAAGTACAGAAGGGTGCATGGAATCTAATCTTGTCCATTCACTAGAACCAAAGAATGGAACAAAACGGTGATTTGGATCAGATAGTGCTTGTTGTTTTAGCGCTGTATTTTTGAAGACGATAGGCGTCAAAGCAGTTGCTGCTTTTTTTTCTGTATATAAGTCATGTGATTGATTGACTGGTAAAAACAGCAAGAGTAGCAATAATAGGGTGAGAGAAATGATAATGGGACCGAAAATATACCATAGTCGCTTAAGCATTTTGTAATTCCTTAACACCTTCGACTATTTTATTACCTGTATTCCAGTCATCTCTCCCCATATCTGACACTGGAATTTTAATATTAAAAGTTGATTCTAACTCGATGACTAACTCGACTGTCCCCATAGAGTCTAAAACACCTGCATCAAAAAGATCTTCATCCATCATATCTGAAATATCTTCCATAAATAAGTTGTCAATAATCTCAATTACTGTTGTTTTAATGTCCATTTTTTTCTCCTATAAAGTTGCAATGCATTGTTGAGTGATATATTTTTTATTTTAGTTTGGCGAATTTGTTGTGGAACCAGAGTGTATCCAGAAAACCAGAGAAGATTAATAAACTAACCATAACCACATTAAATGTGATAAAGATTCCAAGGGCATGTGTCCATTTATTATCTGGCAATGGTTTTCGTCCAGCCAATTTTCGTGACTTGTTGATTGTTTTCTTCTTACGAATCCACCAGTCATTGATGATCAAGCCGACACCATGGAAGACACCATAAGTCACATAATACCAATGCAACCCGTGCCAAAATCCCATAATAGTCATATTAATTAAGTAAGCAACACTTGATGTTGTATTACGATTCTTAAATACTTTACGCTTCATCAAGGTATAAACTAATCTCATGAAAACAAAATCCCTGAACCAGAAACTTAATGACATATGCCAACGATTCCAAAAATCTTTTAAATCTCTTGCTAAAAATGGTTTGTTAAAGTTGATAGGTGTTTTAATTCCCATGATATATGAAATACCAACGGCAAACATAGAATATCCAGCAAAATCAAAGAATAAATCTAATCCCCAAGTATACATGTAAGCTATGGTTTTCCAATTGATTAGCCCACCATGAATTAAAGCTGATAGTTTAATAGGCGGAATAATATAGGTCACCAATATGTACGATATGATGTATTTATACAGTGCACCTACCATGAGGTACCAGACTGCTTTACCAATCATCGAAACATACTCGTCTTGACTTGGCACAGTGAGATAATCTTCATTAAATCTACGATAGCGATCAATCGGACCAGACGAGATAGTAGGTAGGAAAATCAAAAATCTAAATAATGACCAGATAGTGACGGATGTTAATTCGCCATCACGCATTTCCATAATCATCGCAACAGTTTTAAAAGTCAGATATGAAATACCTAAGAAACCAAGAAGCGAATTATGTCCAACTACAATAGGGTTCACTTTTACAATAATCAGTGGCAGTAGTGTCAATAACACATTAAGATAAAAGACATACTTATTGTCATGTTTTCGACGATAACCTTGATAAATCAAGACAACTGCAGACTGCCAGATGATAAAAAATACCAAAGCGAAAAATTGTTTATAATGTGTCCCACCAAACATCAAGCTGATGAATCCGATAGACACAAGTTCTTCATAGATGGGTAATCTTTTCCCAAATAAAATAGCAATAATAATGGGTATCAGAGCTATAAATAAAATAGCCAGATAATGTGGTGTGCCATAAGGTTGCCAATTGGGAAGGGATTGTAGCAGCGCGCTCATCGATTATTCACCTCCGCTATCAAGGTTTTGATATCTATCTTACCATTTGGCGTAATGGGTAGCGTTTCTTTGTAGATAAAACGTGAAGGCATCATGTAAGCCATCATCTCATCTACAAGCTCAGCCTTGATTGCTTTAGTCAGCGATAACTCTTTATCAAATTGAGCTTTTACACCTGGTTTAACGACAATATAAGCAAGTAGTTGCTGTACTTTATGTTGTGCATTATATCTCGGTACGGCAACGGCACTTTCAACATAGTTAGATAGATTTAAAACATGTGCGACCTCTTCTAATTCAATTCGGTAGCCATTAAATTTAATTTGGAAATCCATCCGACCTTGGTAATGTAGCATGCCATCATCATCAAGTAAGCCTAAGTCCCCAGTATGGTAAGCTGGTTGACCATCTAATTCAAAGAAGGCTTGTTTTGTTTTTTCAGGGTTATTGATGTATCCTTTTGATACAGCAGGACCTGTTACAATAATTTCACCCGCAGTACCAGTTTCAAGTTTATCACCAGCTTCGTTTAGAATAAATGTAGGTGAATCTTTTTTGATATAACCGATTGGTAGACGCTCAGCCTTGTTGATCATGTCATCTGTAATCGTCACTGCAGAAAAAGCAACGGTACTTTCTGTAGGGCCAAATGAATTGACAATCCTTGCATCCGGGAAACGTTGGCGTAATTTACTTGCTGTACTTACTGTTAATTCTTCACCACAGAAATAGAAATATTTCAGATCAGGCATGATCTCACTTGAAAAATCTTCAGATAACAAGACCATATCCGCAAAAGAAGGGGTAGATACCCAAACTTGGATAGGAAACTGCGGTAACACTGCAAATAAATCTTTAAAGTTTTCAGTTTTTTCTTTAGGTAAGGCATATAAAGCGCCACCAACAGCTAATGCTGGTGCCCAAGACATAACAGATAAATCAAAAGAATAAGGTGCTTGTGATAATATTTTTGCATTCGCTGGCAAGTCAAACTCAGGATCTTCTAATACCCAGTTCACAAAAGATAATAGATTGTCATGTGAAATTTGTACACCTTTGGGCTGACCAGTTGTACCTGAGGTAAAGATGATGTAGTAGATGTCACTACCTTTGACAGGGTGGGTCAGTTGGTAAGGTGTTTTTTCAGCTAGAATTTGTGTTAATGAATTTGAGTCTATAATGGTGATGTCTAACGCGATAGGTAATGGTTGGACAGCAATAAGTGCACTTGGTTGTGCAATCTCAATGATTGATGTTAGTCGCTCTGTCGTTGAATTGACATCAACAGGGATATACGGATGCCCTGATTTTGAGAGTGCAACAAACGCAACAAGCATGTTATAATCTTGCCCACCAAATACCATAACAGGACTCTTGTCAGCTAAATTTAAGGTATCGATGTGAGCAGCTAGACTATCTGAATCTTGTTTAAGCTGTCCATAAGTATAGGTTTGTCCAAGTATATCGTAGACTATTTCTTGTGGTTGTGTACGTGCAAAGTCGTCTAACGTCACTATAAAATCTGAAACTGGCATGTCTATTCTTCTTTCTTTTTTAGTTTGATGATTGCTGATTAAAATTCATTATAAATAAAGCTACCTTGTCCAACTCCAGTATAACCAAAAAAATAAAGTAGGGCTAAGAAAATGAAAAAATAGAGTATGGTTTGTAAGATGAATTTAATCATTGGCCACTTGTCTTGTTTTGGTAAATGTAAAAGATATTGAATCACATTTGTCTCCCATCTAAATTAATTAAGTGAATATTATGATAATATCACTATATTTTCTGAAAACATTTCACTATATTATAACAAAAAAATGCTTGAAAAATCTTAAATAATAGCGAAAATATACTAACATTTTTGAAAGATTAATATATTGAGTGCTTATGCGTTGGTCAACATATATTTTTTTAGATACTGTTGTACTCAAAGCGGTTTTTTATTTGGTGTACCAGCTTTACGAGGATATTTTTTTGGTGTTTCTTTTTTCTTCTCGACTAAGACAAGATGTCTTTCATCACCATTTGGTAAAGTATAGTCGAGTGGTATCCCTAATTTTCCACCTAAAATAGCAATTGCTTGTTTAGCTTCAGTCATTTCATCTACCATCTGACTGGCTTTAAGTGAGAGTAATTTACCATTTTTTTTCAAAAATGGTAGTGTTAATTCAGTTAAGACATTTAATCTTGCGACAGCTCGTGCAGTCACATAATCAAATTGTCCTCTATAATTAGCATCTTGTCCAAAATCTTCAGCACGGCCATGTAGTAAGGTAATTGTCTGTCTGTCAAATCCCAATTTATCAACCAGTGCATCTAAGAATTTAATCCGTTTGTTTAAAGAATCGATGATGGTTACTTGTAAGTTTGGAAAGATGATCTTCATAGGAAAGCTAGGAAAACCAGCACCTGCACCGATATCTAGTAACTGGAGTGATGTGTTATCGATAAGTCCGTATAAAAGTGGTGCGATTGAATCATAAAAGTGTTTGAGATAGACATCTTCTTGAGTGGTAATTGCGGTGAGATTAATTTTTTCGTTTTCAGCGACTAAAAATTTGAAATACGTCTCAAATTGTTCTTTTTGGGTATCGGTTAACGTAATATGAAAGGTTTCAAGTGTTTTATAAAATACTTCAGGTGTCATAGCTGTCTTTCTAGTAAAGTTTTTGTGATATGAAAAATATCAGATTTAACTGGTTTATCTGGTAATTTGTTGATGAGTTTTAAGGCTATATTGGTATGTTTTTGTGCAAGCTGGAAAGTTTTGTCTAGTGCATCACTTTCTGCTATTATCGTTAATACTTGCGTATATGCTTTAGAGTTGAGAAGCGGTGCAACTCTTTTATCCTCAGATATAGCAAATAAGACAGGTGCAGTATAGATGCCTTGCCTAATATCTGCTAAGACGGGCTTACCAAAACTTTCACTATCACTTGTATAATCAAGATAGTCATCCATGATTTGAAAGGCTATGCCGATATGTAAACCGATGTCATATGCTAGTTTTGCAAGCAGTGGTTGTTTGTCAGCAATTAATGGGACAGCGCAGGCTTGTGCAAATAATTCTCCTGTTTTACCAGAAATCGTTGCGATATAGTCCTTGATCGTTTGCGTTGGATCATATCGGACAGTCATCTGAGCAAGTTCGCCATTTAGGACAGTCTCCATAGCAGTGATACGCTTTGATAAGTGAGCCATGTCGAGCGCATGGTTAACCATTAACTTAAACACACAAATAAATAAATAGTCACCAGCATAGACAGCGACATCAGTGCCATAAAGGTGTGATATAGTAGGAACACCACGACGCGTTTGTGCTTGATCAATCACATCATCATGAATTAATGTTGCTGTATGAAGGAGTTCAATAGAGCTAGCTAATGCAATACGTTTATCCTGATCGAGTGAGCTGAATTCAGAAAATAATAATAGATAGGCAGGCCGTAGCATTTTACCACCAGAAGTGATTAATGATAAGATAGCTTGTTGTGTCTGCTCATTTTTAATCTTAATGGTATGAGACATCGTATCTTGTACGGTATTAAGCTGATCAGCTAGTTTGGGATATGGGGTCCAAAAAGTCATAAGTCAGTCATCCAAATTTTATTTTCTTTCATAAATAGGTCATTGATTGGTTTAATCTTATATAGTAGGGAATTGCCCGCGATACCAATAAAGCATCCAGCTAACATGCCAAAAAATGCTAACCATGGTAGATAGAGAAGTACTGTCGGTGTTTGAGAAATAAAAGTGGCCATAAGCAGTTGTCCAACATTATGGAAAAAACCTCCAGCGACTGAAATCCCAACCACACTCACTAATTTTGGTCCCAATAATTTGATGAGATACATGGCTAAAAGCGAAAGGATGCCACCGGATAGACTATATAAAAATACTGAAAACCCAGTAAATAGTCCAGTCAGGAGCAATTTTATACTTACCAAGATGATCACATCTGATTTTTTTAGTGTAAAAATAGCTACGAGTACGATGAGATTACTAAAGCCAAATTTAGCACCAGGAGCAAAAGCAAACGGAGACGGTAACGACGATTCTACAATGCCCATGATGGTTGCAACTGCAGTCAATAAAGCAATATAGACATGTTTGTGAAGCGTATATTGTGCCATCAATAATCCACTATTCTATCTTTATCCTCGGTTTGCTTTTCATTTGTAGGCATAATTTCGATGACAAGTCGATGAGGTAGGCAAACAATTGTTTGACCAGTTTTACTGATGAACCCTTTTCTAACACAAATTTGGTCAGTACAATTTGCGTCAATGATGGCAATTTTACCATCGCGGACGGTTATTTTATTCTGATCGCCGTCAAGCTTATCAAAGTAGGTGAAAACTTGATCTTTACTGAGGTCAAACTCTTTGATGCGTTTGTTGTTAACTCTTAGCTGAGCGATTTGCCCAGTCGTATGCCTGTTAACAAAAAAGAGTAAAGGAGAAAAACTTGCGAGCATCAAAGAAACGATAAGGATGAAATCAAATGGTTTCATCTTTAGTTTATTTAAATGTTTGGTGTCGTTCATGAAAGAATTCATGACTCTATTTTATCATTTTTTATGATTTTCTGCCTAATAATGATTGACAGCGCTATTTTGCAAAAAATTCTGCTTATCAAAAAATGTCCTATTATCATCATAATAGAACATTCTTATCAAGTCGTTTTTTTATCAGCTTTATCAGTCGCAGCAAGCTCTTTTGCTTTTTTGATGATATAGTCATGTAAAGCTTCTTTAATTTGAGGATGCGTCAGACCGTACTCAATTGTCGTTTCCACAAATCCAAACTTATCGCCAACATCGTAGCGTCTTCCAATAAATTCACGAGCAAAAACACGTTGTGTTTTATTGAGACGTTCAATGGCATCTGTTAATTGAATTTCATTTCCTGCACCTGGTTGCTGCGTATCTAAAATGTCAAAAATTTCAGGTGTTAATAAGTAACGACCAATAATAGCAAGATCGCTAGGGGTATCTTTTATAGCGGGTTTTTCAACAAAATTCGCGACATTATAAAGGCCTTTTTCTGTTTCGCCACTAGGTGAGATGACACCATATTTATCAACTTCTTGATGTGGGACTTTCATGACAGCAATCGTTGAGGCATGTGTTTTTTCATAATCATTGATGAGTTGTTTAGTTAAAGGAATTTCAGATTCCATCAAATCATCACCAAGCATGACAACAAAAGGCTCATCACCAATAAATGCTTTTGCTTGTAATACAGCATGTCCTAAACCTTTAGGATGACTTTGACGGATAAAGTGAAGATTAATATCCGTTGTTTCTTCAACTAACTTAAGTAAGTCATCTTTACCTTTTTCTTTAAGAGACATCTCAAGTTCAATGTTTGAGTCAAAATGATCTTCTATAGGTCTCTTTGCTTTTCCGGTAACAATTAAAATATCTTCAATACCTGATTTGAGAGCTTCCTCAACGATAAATTGGATAGTTGGTTTGTCAACAATCGGTAGCATTTCTTTAGCAATCGCTTTGGTAGCTGGTAAAAAACGTGTCCCCAAACCAGCCGCTGGGATTACTGCCTTACGTACTTTTTGATGTTGTATTTGAATTGCCATATTAATTTTTCCCTTTTATTTCAACAATATATTCATTTTCTGGACGTCCTTCACGACGCATGAGCTGGATGATGCTATCTTTGATATCAGCACCTTCATAGATGACGCTATAAATAGCACTGACAATCGGCATATCAATATCTAGCATTTTAGACAATTCATAGGCTACTTTAGTAGTAGAGACGCCTTCAATTACCATCCCCATATTTTTCTGGATATCTTCTATCTTTTCGCCACGTCCAAGTGCATCACCTGCACGCCAGTTTCGTGAATGAATAGAGGTTCCAGTAACAATTAAATCACCAACACCAGATAAACCAATATAGGTCATCGGATTTGCACCCATTGCAACACCCAGTCTAGTAATTTCAGCTAAGCCTCGTGTGATAATTGCTGCTTTAGCATTATCGCCAAATCCTAGACCATGAAGCGCACCAGCACCTACAGCAATCACATTTTTAAGAGCAGCAGCAGTTTCTACACCGATGACATCATCATTTGTATAAAGACGGAAATAGTCATTACTAAAGAGTGCTTGCACATATTTAGCAGTCTCATGATTTTTTGAAGCAGCAGTGATCAAGGTAAGATCGCGGACAATCGTTTCCTCCGCATGAGAAGGACCAGACACAACAACAATCTCTGACCGAAGTGTTTCAGGGATTTCTTCTTCTAAAATAGTAGAAATACGTTCGTGTGTGCCTTGTTCAAGTCCTTTTGAAGCGTGCATGATAATAACTTTGTGGTCAAGGGTATCAGCCACTTGTTTGGCAACCAAGCGTGTAACACTGGTAGGCACAACAAATAATACAGCATCCACATCTTTTAATGCTAGTGATAAATCATCATAAGCTTTAATTTTATGATCTAAAATAATATCATCAAAGTACAATGAATTTGTGTGTTTTTCATTAAGTTCAGCGATTTGTTCAGGGTTATTTCCCCAAATACGTACGTCATGCTGATTATCATTTAATACCTGTGATAGTGCAGTTCCCCATGAACCTGGTCCGAGGACTGCGATTTTTTTCTGAGCCATAATTCCTCCAATTGTATACTAGTTCATTTTAACATATTCTAGTTTAAAATCATACTCAAGACCGATAATAGCTAGAAAAATTATGATAAAATAGTGATATGAAAATAATATTAATAATGATAGTTGTTGTTATCCTGTTATGTTTATGGCTGATAGTAGACTATGGTAAAGAAAAAAAGAATCCAAAATTAATCAAATCTTATCATGACAAAGGACTATCTGACAAAGATATTACTATTTTTCGTCAAACCATGACTGATGCCAAGCATCAGATTAAAGGTTGGGAGGAAGCTGTAAAGCATGATGAAGCACTTCAGATTATTGAAAGTGTAACTGGTGGTCTTGCAAGTTCGAAAAAATTATTTCAGTTCATTGTAAAAGAACCTAGTGCTGCATTGTTAAATAATGATTTTTTATATTCAGATTTACCAACAATGATCGACTTGCTCCACACATATAGTAATTTAAAATCTGTTGAGAAAACTGATCAATCACTATTAATTGAAAGTCAAAAAGTTATCAAACAGTTATCTGAAAAAATAGCTAACAGGTATACAATGACCTTGAGTGCTGATATTGAAAAAGTAAAAAATGAGGTAGAAAATGGCTAATGAATTATTAGATGAGTTGATGCAAGCGGATCAAGCAGCAAAAGTAGTAGGCAATCCACCTCTTGAAACGCAAGTAGTGGAGAGCCAAAATGTTATGACTGTCCCATCACTAAGTGAAGAGGAGTTGGGTAAAGCTAAGGAACTTGCTAAGTCTTTAGATGAAAATAATGCACAGTCAGTTATCGAGTACGGCGCTGTAGCCCAAAAGAAAATCGGGGATTTTTCACAATCTGTCTTAAATAAGGTACAAACTAAAGATTTAGGTGAAGTTGGTACGGCGTTGACAGATTTAATGTATCAGTTACAAGAATCTAATCCAAGTGATCTTGCAGCTGAAGATCCAGGATTCTTTAAAAAAATGTTTGGTAAAGTCAAAAAATCTATATTTGAGGTGACACAAAAATACCAAAAACTAGGTGCTGGAATTGATAAAATCTCTATAAAACTAAGTCATGAATACAAAGGGTTACTTGAAGACAATAAAACGTTAGAAACTTTGTATGCTGAAAACCTTGATTTTTTCAACGCTTTAAGTGTTTATATTACTGGTGCAGAATTAAAAATAAAAGAATTAGATGAGCAGACGATTCCACAAGCAAGACTAGCTGCACAATCTAGTGCAGACAATGCGATTGCTGTGCAAAAAATTTCTGATTTAGAAAATTATAAAAATCGCTTAGATAAAAGACAGTTTGATCTCAAACTAGCACGTCAAATCACGATTCAACAAGCACCACAGATTCGTATGATCCAAAATACGAATCAGGAATTAGCAGAAAAAATACAAACATCTATTAATACTGCAATTCCTTTATGGAAAAACCAAGTCGCTATTGCTTTAACGCTGCTAAAACAAAAAGATGCCTTAACAAGTCAAAGAATTGTATCTAATACAACAAATGATTTACTAACCAAAAATTCTGAGATGTTAAAACAATCTTCGATAGAAGCAGCTCGGGAAAATGAACGAGGCGTAGTCGACATCGAAACATTGAAGACAACGCAAGCTAACTTAATCGAAACGATACAAGAAACGATGACAATTCAACGTGAGGGTGCTGTTAAACGTCGTCAAGGAGAAGTTGAATTAAGCCAGTTAGAAGCAGAAATTAAAGCTAAATTGCTAGAGTTATCCAATCATCAAGAAAAAAGCGAGTAGCAGGTGCTCGTTTTTTTTTTAATTGGACTATACCATTTTTGACAAAGTTAACATAATAGTGTAAAATTGAGTAGAAAATAAGGAAAGAACGAGGGAGAATTGATGACAACTTTTATAAAAGCAGATAAGTTTTTCTATCCATATGCAACAAAAGTGGGTGGTTATTTAACACTCACGACTGATGGTAAATTTGGTAAACATGTCGAGAGCATACCCGAGGATAGTCAAGTAATCGATTATAGCGGAAAATATATCGCACCAGGTCTCGTTGACACACATGTTCACGGTTATGCTGGTGCTGATGTGATGGATAATGATAAAGATGGTATCATACATACTATGAGTGATGCGTTATTATCAACTGGTGTCACGTCATTTCTACCAACCGCTTTAACAGCAAGTTATGAACAATTAAGAGATATTTGTCAAACAATTGGTGAGCACTCTGATGAAGCAACAGGGGCAAAAATTCAAGGTATTTTCTTTGAAGGCCCTTACTTTACTGAAAAATATAAGGGCGCACAAAATGCGACGTATATGCGCAACCCAAGCTTCGAAGAGTTCCAGGGCTGGCAAGAAGCGGCTAAAGGTATGTTATTGAAGATAGCTGTCGCACCAGAACGTGAAGGTAGTGCAGACTTTATCTCTAAAGTAGTAGCAAGTGGAACAAAAGTGGCACTTGGGCATTCAGATGCAACTTATGAACAAGCAGTTCGTGGCGCAGAAGCTGGGGCAAGTATTTGGGTTCATGCGTATAACGGTATGCGTGGTTTGACTCATCGTGAACTCGGAATGGTTGGCGCAGTTTATGAAATCCCGCAAACTTATGCAGAATTAATTTGTGATGGTCACCATGTCGTGCCCAAAGCATGTGATATCTTAATGAAGCAAAAAGGTCATGATCATGTGGCATTAATCACCGACTGTATGCGTGCTGGTGGAGAACCTGATGGTGATTATATGTTAGGGGAGTACCCTGTTATCGTAGAAAACGGGACTGCTAGACTAAAAGATGGTGGTAACTTAGCTGGATCGATTTTAAAACTTAATGATGGGCTTAAAAATGTTGTAGACTGGGGTATCGCTTCACCCGAACAGGCAGTGATGATGGCAACGCTCATTCCAGCTATTTCAGTAGGGATTGATGATAAATGCGGTCGTATTAAACCAGGTTTCGATGCTGATTTCATTGTCTTAGAAAAAGACCTAGCGCTTGCAGCCACTTATCTAAATGGCCAGTTAGTTTATGCGGTTTGATCAAGTAAAATAGACCTATCTCGTCAATTTTAAATTTAGACTTATGAAAAGTGCAATTGCACTTTTTATTTTTGTTTTACTTAGCGTGTACCGAAAACGTTTTCTTTATTTTTATCTGACAAAATGGTTGGAAACGTGGTATAATGATGAAGATAAAAAAGTATGGAGGATTGATACTTAAATGAAACGTATTGCCGTTTTAACTAGTGGCGGAGATGCCCCTGGTATGAATGCTGCTGTTCGTGCTGTTGTGCGAAAAGCCATTTACGAAGGTATGGAAGTCTTTGGGATTAACTATGGCTATGCTGGTATGGTTGCCGGAGATATTTTCCCATTAACAGCTCGAGCTGTTGGTGATAAAATTTCTCGTGGTGGAACATTCTTGTATTCTGCTCGTTACCCTGAGTTTGCAGAACTAGAAGGCCAGCTTGCTGGTATTGAACAGTTAAAGAAACATGGTATTGAGGGTGTGGTCGTTGTCGGTGGTGATGGCTCATACCATGGTGCGATGCGTTTAACAGAGCACGGTTTCCCAGCAGTTGGTGTACCAGGTACGATTGATAACGATATCGTTGGTACAGATTACACGATTGGGTTTGATACAGCTGTTACAACTGCACTTGATGCGATTGACAAAATTCGTGATACATCTTCTTCACATAAAAGAACATTTATCATTGAAGTAATGGGTCGTAATGCAGGCGATATCGCACTTTGGTCTGGTATTGGTGCAGGTGCTGATGAAATTATCATTCCTGAACATGATTTTGATGTTAACGAATTGGTTGCATCTATCAAACATGGTTACAAAAATGGTAAAAATCACAACATTATCGTGCTCGCAGAAGGTGTGATGTCAGGTGCTGAATTAGCTGAAAAAGTGAAAGCAGCAGGAGACGATAGCGATCTTCGTGTCAGTACTTTAGGTCATATCCAACGTGGTGGTACCCCTACTGCTCGTGACCGCGTTCTCGCGTCATGGATGGGAGCCCGTGCTGTTGAATTACTAAAAGAAGGCCGTGGTGGTCTTGCTGTTGGTATCCATAACGAAAAATTGGTTGAAAGCCCAATTTTGGGAACTGCAGAAGAAGGTGCTTTGTTTAGTCTTGATAACGGTAAAATTGTTGTCAATAACCCACATAAAGCTAACCTTGATTTGTATAAACTAAACAAAGAAATCTCATCTTAATAGAGAATCCTTGTTAGTATTAAAATGTTAACTCACTGCATTAGCAGTATAAGGGTGTTACCTAATAGATAACACCCGAAAATATTGGCGAAAGCCACTTTATTCATAGAAGGAGTTCTATTAAAATGAACAAACGTGTAAAAATTGTTGCAACACTTGGACCAGCTGTTGAAATCCGTGGTGGTAAAAAATTCGGAGATGATGGCTACTGGGGTGAAAAACTTGATGTAGAAGCTTCTGCACAAAAAATTGCTCAATTAATCAAAGAAGGCGCAAATGTTTTCCGTTTTAACTTCTCACATGGTGACCATGCTGAACAAGGTGAACGTATGCAAGTTGTACGTCGCGCTGAAGAAATCGCTAACCAAAAAGTTGGTTTCTTACTTGACACAAAAGGTCCTGAAATCCGTACTGAGTTATTTGAAGGTGAAGCAAAAGAGTATGCATACAAAACAGGTGATTTACTCCGTGTTGCGACTAAACAAGGCTTAAAATCTACTAAAGACGTTATTGCATTAAACGTTGCTGGTGGTCTTGATATCTTTGACAACGTTGAAGTTGGTCAAACAATCCTTATCGATGATGGTAAACTTGGTTTAACACTTGCTGCTAAAGATATTGCAACACGTGAATTCGAAGTTGAAGTACAAAATGATGGTGTTATCGCTAAACAAAAAGGTGTTAACATTCCAAATACTAAAATTCCTTTCCCAGCACTTGCTGATCGCGATAACGCTGATATCCGTTTTGGTCTTGAACAAGGCTTGAACTTTATCGCTATTTCATTTGTACGTTCTGCTAAAGACGTTAATGAAGTGCGTGCAATCTTAGAAGAAACTGGTAACACACACGTTCAACTTTTCCCTAAAATCGAAAACCAACAAGGTATCGATAATATCGATGAAATCATTGCTGCTTCAGAAGGTATCATGATTGCCCGTGGAGATATGGGTATTGAAGTACCATTTGAAATGGTTCCAGTTTACCAAAAACAAATCATTCAAAAAGTTAATGCTGCTGGTAAAGCTGTTATCACTGCAACTAACATGCTTGAAACAATGACTGACAAACCACGTGCGACTCGTTCAGAAATCTCTGACGTATTTAACGCGGTTATCGATGGTACTGATGCGACAATGCTTTCAGGTGAATCTGCAAACGGTAAATACCCTGTAGAATCTGTACGTACTATGGCAACAGTTGATAAAAATGCACAAGCACTTTTAAATGAATATGGTCGTCTTAACCCATCAACATTTGACCGTTCAACTGTAACTGAAGTTGTTGCCTCAGCAGTTAAAGATGCGACAAGCTCTATGGATATTAAATTAATTGTTGCTTTGACTGAGTCAGGTTCAACAGCTCGTTTAATCTCTAAATACCGTCCTGATGCTGATATCTTAGCAGTAACTTGGGATGAAAAAATCCAAAAATCACTCATGATTAACTGGGGTGTTATTCCAGTCTTGAATGAAAAACCTTCATCAACTGATGACATGTTTGAAGTAGCTGAAAAAGCAGCTATCGAATCAGGTCTTGTTGAATCAGGTGATAACATTATTATCGTTGCGGGTGTACCAGTTGGTTCTGGACGCACAAACACTATGCGTATCCGTACAGTTAAATAATCACTCTTTAAAAAACGTCGAAAGGCGTTTTTTTTTGTTTTTCTACTCTTGATTTGTCAAAAAGCTACCTAACTATATAGTCTGTACTAACATTTAGGAAGACAGCTAAAAAAAGCTATGTCAGTATTCAACGATACTTTCATGGCTTTTTTTATGTTTAATTCGATTATCTTAATGGCCTTTCACGCGAATCATTCCTAGCTCTATAGCTTTAATAACAGCAGAGATAGTCGAAGTGACGTCAAGTTTTTCGTTGATAGACATGAGATGGTTATTGACAGTTCTTCTACTAATATAAAGAAAATCAGCTATTTCTCGTTGCTTGAAACCTTCGGAGGCGAGCGTTAATATCTGTTTTTCTCGTTTACTAAGTGTTACCTCAACAGTGTTTATGTTTTTAGGAAGTAGGTTGATCCCTTGATGAATCTTTGACAAATCATCATATATTTTATCAATAGTAGCACATTTACTTAATAATCCCCAAGCACCAGAGTTTATTGCCTCATTTTTATATACTAATAAATTAAAGCCTGATATGAACACGATTTTCTGATTAGGATATTTGTCAATAATGTCTTTGGAGATATCAAAACCACTTAATTCTCCGATATGGATGTCCAATAAAATCAAATCTGGTTGGGTAAATTTCAGTTGATAGAATAAGGAGCTTGGTTCAGTAAAGCTACTAAGGGTTATGTTCATTGGTTGAAAAGCAATCTCAAGACTTTTAGAAAACAGTGCATGATCATCTAATAAATATACATTCATGTATTTATATCTCCTTAGTTGTAGACAATATTATCTACAGGTCGTTGCTCGCATTTTGCCACCCATATCATGACTGCTTGTATGGTTTTAAATTTCCTCAATTACAGTTGTTGATTCATCCATTTATGATGACTGTTATCATGCTGATAGCAGATATATAGGTGAGATTTAGATAAATGAAAAAGTTTTATAATTTAAGTGTATCATATTTTATTGTATTGCACAATATACTCATTAAAGATATCTCATATTATCATATAATGAACTAAGAAGATTAAGTATGTTACTTGTGATTAATAATCAATCTTTTTAACTTAATCGATTTAACTTTAATGTTGGTAGATTATTAAAATGATAAGTTATCTATAATGCATGTTTTCAATCCTTAGCAAATAAATAAAAATATTTTGTAAAGAAAGGAGGTGAGAGTTATGGCAAAACAAAATTACAGCAAACCATCAATCGAAAAAGTTGCTAATTTCAAAGAATCAACACGTGGTCTTTGGACGGGGAAATTTAGAGATGTATTTGGTGGACGAGCATTATTTCAGATCGTAATTTATCATTAAAATAAATTACAAAGATGGTCATCGAATCACAAAATTCGATGACCATTTTTTAATAATTCTTATTAATATAAAGCATGATTTTTAAAAAAATTTATAAAGGAGCTATGTCTTGATGAATGTTACTCAATCGGAAAGAAAGGTATTATTTGAAAAACACATAAAAACAGATTCTACAAGTACGCTAATTATTTCTAATTACAAGTATGTCAAATATTCAGCTAATGAATTCGATATTTATTGTGCTTCTTCTGAATATTCAAGAATATTTGATAATGAAAAAATAATTCTGAATTGTATTGATACCTCTCAAATATTGAAAGAGCTTCAAAAAAATATTTATAAAGGTATCTTTGTTTTGGTGTCAAAAGGAGAACTTTTCATTGGAGGATCATTATTTGATACCTCACTATCCTGGGTTGATTTGGATAAAGAATTAATTATCAGTGATTCATCTTCGGATATTGCAATGTATATGAATTTTTCTATCTCTAAAGCGGCTGTTGCTTTGAATCTGATCCACAGTTTACCATATTATCCTTTTCAGCAAATTTCTTTATGGGAAAATGTTAATACAATTCGTCCATTTCATATTTTAAAATACAAATCAAATAAGGTGATAGAAATGGTCCAAACCTGGATACCACCTAGTTTAGAAAAAGAAGTAGAATCTGTTTATCTAAGCATTAAAGAGCGACTTTTGAAGTTATTAAGGCAAGAAACTATTAATTATTCAGAAATATCTGCTGATCTTTCAGGTGGCGTTGATTCAGCTACAATTATTTATATTTTAAAAGCTTTGCAAGCTGATGTTAAACTTTATCATTCAAATACTGATAGCGAATGGAATAGTGATTCAAAATGGGCACAACTCATATCCAATGATCTCAACACAAAATTTATTCATTTAGATTCATTGTCTAGTACCGGAAGAAATTTCAAATTGAATTTAGATTATTCGAATTCAATTTTACCAGACAAACCACTATTTTGGGCAGATACAGAAGGATATGTTGAGATTATAGAAAAAATGACTAAAAATCCAAAAGATGCTATTCATTTTACAGGTCTTGGTGGTGATGAACTATTTACTCCTATGCCTTCCTATGCATGGTCTCTTGTAAGACAAAATAAATTTAGAAGTATAGGTTTGAGTTTGAGATATTGTTTTCTGAATAGGATTCCTATGAAAAATGGTTTTGCAAATCTTCTGAGTAACTTGTCATTTAAAGAAACTGTTAGACATGAAATTGATAAAGGATTTGGATATACAAAAAAAATACATAGTAATTCCACTTTGAATTGGTGTGGCCCTATTACAGTGCCTAGATGGTTAACAAAAATGTATTGTGATTTAAGTTATGAAATGTTGATAACTGAATTGGAGACTACGCAAAACGGTCTAGATTTAGATCGTTCTCGCCATCAAATGATTGAATCAATACTATTTCAAAGGCATATAGTAACTCAGCTTAACAAAATATATGGTGCCAATGGGATGAGTTGGAAGGCCCCTTTTTTAGATGTTGAAATTATTAACTATTCCTTATCAATACCAGTTCGGTATAGACAGGATATTAATTTAACTAAACCAATTTTGTATAAATCTACTAAAGGTATAGTTCCAAAAAATATTTTTACTAGAGGTTTTAAAGGAGACTATTCGAAAGAATTATACAAAAGTTATAAAATTGCTGTAAAAGAATATTCTCAAAAAATAAGACAGTTTAAGCTTGTTGAGTGGGGGATTGTGGACGCTGATATACTGATTTCAGAATTATCAATGCCAACTGCTTTACATAGTAGAATTGAATCTTTCGAAAGATTAGTATCTGTTGAGAGATGGATTCGGATTGTTTTGGAAAAAAATAAGTAGATTGTTTTAGTTTTCAATTTAAAAAGGAATAGAATTTAATGAACAAAAGAAAAAAAAAACTTAAAATTATTAATCAAGATGAGGGTGCTATGGTTTTAGATAAAAGTAGAGGGATTTATTTTCAAGTAAATGCTACTGGTGTTCTCATGCTTGAAGGACTAAGTAAAGGAATGACAGTAAAGGAATTGGCACTCGAATTAGAAAAAACTTTCTTTTTAGATAAAAAGCAAGCTGAAATTGATGTCAATCAATTTATGGATTTACTTAAGGAGATGAAATTGGCATAATGGATATTCAACTTTTTCCTGAAAAAATAGAAAAAGTTCCTTTTGGTGCTAAAATTTTAGCACGACTGGCTTTACTATTTTCGGGTCCTCTTAATCATATGTCTCCTGGGACAATAGAAAAAATACTAAAATATTTAGTAAAGAAAAATACTGTGGCAACGATTGATCAGGTTAAAACAGCTCGTAACGCAGTGTGCACTGTAAGTAATAGGTGTAGAAGTCAAGAAGGATGTCTTAGACGCTCACTTGCTATCGTATTAATGTTATGGTTACAACATAAATCAGTAAGTTGGTGTACTGGATATGCTCAAGAGCCTTTTCGAGCTCATGCCTGGGTAGAATTAAATGATGTACCCATCGGAGAATATTCGGAGGTTCAAATGTACTCTAAAGCGATATGCGTAAAGCATAACTCAAACAATATAGTTAAAAAGGAGTTTGAATTGAAGAATATGAATCAAAAAGTTTTAGAACCTAATCAATTGAAGTTAGATATTTTAAATCAACAAAATCCGACACCAACCGTGAATATTAGAATGTTATTTAATCTTGCCAATGGACATGATTGGGAGTTTATTTGTGTAGGTATACTTGGAATAATTAGTGCGATATTGACTCTTGTTCAACCTAATCTTGTTGCTGATTTAATAAATCAACCATATATAGGTTTCAAAATTAATTCGAGTATTGTAATGATTGTTGTAGTATTAATACTATCCAAGATTCTCACAGCTATTCAATACTATTTACTTCAAATAATTGGAGAAGGTGTTGTTTTTGAAGCACGTCAAAGTTTAATAAATCATTTACTAAGGTTACCGATACATGAATATGATAACAGAAGTGTGGGTGACTTATTAAGTAGCGTTAGCAGTGATTCTTCTAAGTTAAGGATGGCTCTTATACAAGTTACTATTGCTATGTCAAGTGGTTTAGTAGTAATTATCGGTGCAGCTATAGGAATGATTTTGAGGGACTACTTATTATTTTTTATGGCTCTATCAACAGTGTGCTTATCATTTTTTGGTACGATAATTATGAGTAAAGCAATACAAAATGCAAGTTTTTTAGCTCAAAAAGGACTTGGGAAATTAAGTGGAGATATTGAACATGATTTACATGCTATCAGAACAATTCGTGCTACAAATTCAACTGATATGGAAGAAACAAAAACCAACGACAAGCAGAGAGATTACGCAATATAGGAATTCGTTTAGCAAAAATTCAATCCTTTATGACCCCTGTTTCCAATATGACTCTCCAGTTATCTGGTTTAATTGTATTAGGTATAGGGGGGTACCGTGTATCAACTGGCTTAATGTCTGTATCTGATTTAATTGCATTTGCTTTACTACTTTATACAATGATTGGTCCTGTAGGACAGTTTTTTAACGCATTTGGGGGGATTGGAGAATCATTAGGTGCACTTGCAAGAATTCGAGAGTTATTGGAATTGTCATTGGAGAGCGATTTTGATATTGTACCAGCAATAGCTCTTGAATCAAGTTTAATTGCTGAAAATTCCGCAGTTTATTTTGAAAAAATTAGTTTTGGTTATAATAAATTAAAATTTGGCTCAGATCCAATGTTAATAGATGACGCATTAGTTTTAAAAGAAGTGACATTGCGTGTTGAAAAAGGAAAGAGAACAGCAATTGTCGGTCCATCTGGTGCTGGAAAAAGTACAATTCTACAATTAATTGAGAGATTTTATGACCCTGATGATGGAAGAATATTTATTCAGGGCAAAGATTATCGAAATTATAGCAGAGAAAATCTCAGACAATATATTACTTATGTTGAACAAGATGCTCCTGTAATATCAGGTACGTTACGTGATAATTTACTTTTGGGGAATAATGGGATTAGTGATTTAGACTGTATTAAAGTATTAAAAGAAGTTAATCTATACCATTTATTAGAAAGAGATATTAAAGGACTTGATATGCAAGTTGGTGAATCAGGAGCAAACCTTTCTGGCGGCGAAAGACAACGTTTAGCAATGGGGCGTTCACTTTTGTCATCGGCTGAAATCGTATTATTGGATGAATTGACCGCTAATCTTGATAGTATAAATGAGCAAGCAATGAAAAAAGCAGTAGATAAGCTGAAAAGGGAAAAGACAGTCATAGTAGTTGCTCATCGATTATCCACAATAATTGACTCGGATATCATTTATGTTCTAGAACATGGCAGAGTTGTTGGGGCAGGGAATCATAATGAGTTAATTGCAACAGTTCCCCTATATCGAGAATTAGCTAAGGAACAATTTATTGATAGAGAAATTTGAGCATTGTAATTGAAAGTACTTAGAGGTATTAACTGAATAAAATCGTTTGTATGTTAAAGAAATAAACAAAAGGAGATATCATAACTTGGAAAATACAAAAAATAATATCCTGATTTCAAACATCTATAAAGAACATGGTAATAAAAAAATACTATAAAATATTTCATTTTCAGCTAAAGCAGGACGCATTACAGCTTTTCTAGGGCCAAATGGAGCTGGGAAAAGTTCTACATTAAGAATACTTCTAGGATTAGATCGGGCAACAGCTGGTACGGGTAGTTTTGGCAGTCAAAACTATCGCGACTTCAATTTCCCTTTAACTGTCGTTGGCGCTGCATTTGATGGTATTGGTGGTGTACCTTCTAGAAAAGTAAGGACACACCTAAAAATTATTGCGATTAGTAATCATATTCCTAAAGATCGGATTACTGAAGTGTTAGCTATCGTTGATTTATCTCATAAATCTCATTCCCGTTTAGGAACACTATCTTTAGGAGAAGGACAACGGTTAGGGATTGCAACGGCGTTATTAGGGAATCCCCAATATCTAGTTTTTGATGAACCAACAAATGGGTTAGACCCCATGGGAATCAAATGGTTTAGAAATTTCATTCGTAAGCAAGCAGATTTAGGTAAAACAGTTTTACTTTCGTCTCACTATTTGACAGAAATTGAGGCAGTTGCGGATGATGTTGTTGTGATTAGTAAAGGGAAAGTTGTTGCGACTGGTGAACTTCGTGAAGTGATGAAAAATATTGAAAAACTAGAAGATGTTTTCTTTTCATTAACTGAAGGGGGAGTACAAGGATGAGAGTTGCTAGAAATGTTTATACTGAATTTTATAAACTCATCCATAGTCGTGGGTGGTGGCTTATTTTGTGCCTTGTTTTACTCATTCAACCAGTATTTGGTTTGTTGGAAGTTAAGCAATTAGTTGCTATAGGCCTTGATGCAACGCCACAGACACAACCTGAATTGTTAGAGGCTATACCGCCACTTGATTATTTTGGATTTGATGCTACACAGTTTGGTCTTTTACCTATCGTGATTTGGGGAGGTATTAGCGGTGCTGGTGCGTATCAAAATCATAATTTACGCGTAACCTTGTTATATAGTAGCAGGCGTTTAGTCCTTTTTTCTGCTAAAATAATCACGCTTATCGCCTCTACAGTAGTCGTATCATTTATTTCGACGTTTATCACTATAATCGTCACACATATGGGCATGGCAGGTTTAGGGTTAAATCCGATAACCTTAAGTCCTATCGCTTGGATGTTCATTGGCTATACCGTCATTCAGTGGACATTATTAACAGCTATAGCGTTTGCGATTGGCTTGCTTTGTCGACATATGATTGTCCCTTTGGTATTTTTAATACCTCAAATTTACAATCTTGGTAATTACCTTGCGCAAAGATGGTCTTGGGGAAATTATTTACCCGTTGCAGCGAGTAATATGATTACCGCCACCCCTGTAAAAACGATAGCTCATGAGCCATTAAAAGGTGCCATGATTCTTATTTTATGGTTGAGCATTATGTTAATCATGGCAGGTTATACATTTGTAAGAAATGATGTCGGAGGTAACTATTGATGATAAAAACTGCCATCCGAAGTGAATGGATTAAATTTTTTTCTTATCAATGGTGTGCTTTTGGAGCCATTGGTACAGTTGTCATTGCACCTTTTATTTTATCTATTTCTGGAGTAGGTAATGGACAAATCGTAACAGCTAATAGTTTAATAGATGCTGGTCTTCGAAATTTATTTTTAAGTCAGGCAGGGGTTGTGATTATCGCTGCTAGTTTTTTGGGGCAAGAATTTTCAAATGCGTATTTGCGTACAACCTTATTAACCATACCTTCTCGGATTAAACTTGTTATGTCTAAAATGATTGTATTAACACTGATTGTTTTGGGGATTGCGATACTCTCAAGTATCATATGTTTAGGCGTTGTGAGTGTTCAATATCATATGACGTTGTCGGTTTATTTAATTATCAATTTTATGACGAAAGTGATGCTTGCTTTCTTGAGTTGGTTACTTTTGACTTGGTTAACACTGTCTCTAACAATCATTACTAAATCACAAATTATACCAATAGCCATCATGTTCTCGCTAATTTTAGGTTTCAGTCAACTCTTATTTGCGATAACAAAATTTGCCAAATACTTACCTGATTTAGCAACAATGAATTTGTTTTTTTCAATTAAAATGCCAGCTTTACTAGGTATCTACCAAGGGTTACTTGTTCAACTCATCTGGTGCATAGTTTTCTTTATCATTGCACTCTTATTGATACAACATCGGGATGTTCATTGATCTTAACCAAATAAACCTAATTACCAATCTCAACAAACTAGAAAAGTCAGGATTAAATTAAATAAGCTATATGATAGTTTCTCGAAGCAAAAAAAACAAATCAAAACATAGCAGTATAGCATGAGGTTAAACCTTTGGTCATGTTATCTGAAATTTATCGCTAAACTCGAGGTAGAAAACAGGCAGGAAGACCTAGTACTTTCTGTCTGTTTTCTTTTGTTTATAAAATTTACAGCGTGTAATACGGTTGCCAAATTAAGCGAGGATTAGTATGCGACACAAATTGATAGATATTGTCAATTAATGGAAATAACTATCGTTTTAAGGTATAATGAGAAAAGACAATTTATATGATGAGGTGAATGATGATTGTAGGGATATGGGCAGAAGATGAGCGTGGCTTGATAGGTGTCAAGGGGAGATTACCATGGTCATTACCGGCTGAACTTCACCATTTTAAACAGACAACCATGGGTCAAATTATTTTAATGGGTCGTAAGACTTTTGATGGTATGAACCAAAGAACCTTACCGGGTCGAACAACTGTTATCCTTACACATGATCAAACGTATCAAGTTGCCGATAAGTCAGTCTTGGTTTTTCATAGTCCAAAAGATATATTAGCTTGGTATCATGAAAAAGAGCTTGAAACAGCTAAAGACTTATATATTATTGGTGGTGCAGAGATCTTTAAGGTATTTAGCCAGTATCTCGATCGTTTATATCGAACAATCGTACAAGGTGAATTTGAGGGAGATACCTATTTTCCTGATGTGATTGATTATGATCAGTTTATCGAGACCTCAACGAAAACCTCCCTCGCTGATGAAGCAAATCAATATGCTTTTACAGTAAAAATTTATGAGAAGAAAAAATAATGGAAAAATCTATATTTGGCGTATTTACTGCAGTTTTAGCTTGGATTTGTCTGGTTTGTGCCATACAATGTGTCCGTAAGAAGAAGTTTGGGTTAGCAATTTTGTTTTTACTCTGTGCATTTACCAATCTAGTAAATTCAATACATGCAGTTTACCAAACATTGTTTTAAGCTGTTAGTGATAGAAAAGGACATTCGGATTAAATGAATACGAAAGATCAAATTTATTGTTCATTTTGTGGTAAATCACAAGATGAAGTTAAGAAAATTATTGCAGGTAGTGATGTCTTTATCTGTAATGAATGTGTGACGCTTTCTATGGATATCTTACGTGAGGAATTCAAAGATGAAATTTCTGGTGATATATTAGATAGCAAAACACCAAAAGAATTATTAGCTATTTTAAATGACTATGTCATTGGCCAAGACAATGCTAAACGTGCACTATCTGTAGCGGTTTATAATCATTATAAGCGGATTAATTTTATGGCAAGTAAAGCAGATGATGACGTAGAACTGCAAAAATCTAACATCTTGATGATTGGGCCTACAGGGTCTGGTAAGACCTTTTTAGCCCAAACATTAGCAAAATCTTTAAACGTACCCTTTGCGATTGCTGATGCGACAAGTTTGACTGAAGCTGGGTATGTAGGAGAAGATGTTGAAAATATTCTCTTAAAACTCTTACAAGCGGCAGATTATAGTGTTGATCGTGCCGAACGTGGCATCATCTATGTAGACGAGATAGACAAGATTGCGAAAAAATCTGAAAATGTGTCGATTACACGAGATGTATCAGGTGAAGGTGTTCAACAAGCACTATTAAAAATTATAGAGGGTACTGTAGCGAGTGTACCTCCTCAAGGTGGACGTAAACATCCAAACCAGGAAATGATCCAGCTAGATACAAAAAATATCTTGTTTATTGTTGGTGGTGCATTTGATGGTATTGAAGAGATTGTTAAACAACGCTTAGGTGAGAAAATCATCGGATTTGGCTTCAATAATAAAGCCTTATCTGATGAGATGTCTTATATGCAAGAAATTATTGCTGAAGACATTCAAAAATTTGGATTAATCCCAGAATTTATCGGTAGATTACCTATCGTTGCTGCTTTAGAATCTTTAACAGAAGAAGACTTAGTCCATATTTTGACACAGCCTAAAAATGCTTTGGTCAAACAATATCAACGTCTTTTAAGTTTTGATAATGTCGAACTTGAATTTGAAGAGGGTGCATTAAAAGCAATTGCTGAAAAAGCAATTCAACGTAAAACAGGTGCACGTGGTCTTCGCTCGATTATAGAAGAGGTCATGATGGATGTCATGTTTGAAATTCCTAGCATGACAGGGATTCAAAAAGTTGTCATCACAGAAGATGCTGTTTTAGGCACTAATGAACCATTACTAATCGGTGCTTAAAAAAATAAGAAAAGAACGCGTGATGCGCTCTTTGTTTTTATAGAAATGAGAAACATGAAATTTAACATCCATAATGTTAGTTTGACGATATCTGCTGCTTCAAGCAAACAATATCCTGAAACAGATTGGCCAGAAATTGCACTTGCAGGGCGTTCAAACGTTGGTAAGTCAAGTTTTATCAACACGCTATTAAATCGTAAAAATTTTGCGAGAACATCTGGTCGACCAGGTAAAACGCAATTGCTAAATTTCTTTAATATCGATGATACACTTCACTTCGTGGATGTGCCTGGATATGGCTATGCACGTGTCTCTAAAAAAGAGAGAGAAAAATGGGGTGCCTTGATCGAAGAGTACTTGACGACACGTCCCAATTTACGTGCAGTTGTTAGCTTAGTAGATTTGCGTCATGAGCCGTCTGCTGAGGATATCCAGATGTATGAGTTTTTGAAATACTACGATATTCCAGTTATTTTGGTCGCAACTAAAGCAGATAAAATCAAACGTGGCCGCTGGAATAAACATGAAAGTGTGATCAAGAAAGCATTGCAGTTTGACAGTAACGATGATTTTATCATCTTTTCAAGTTTTGATAAAACTGGGTTAGATGAAGCTTGGCAAGTGATAGAGCAATTTGTTGACTAATTAGTGCAGGAAATACTGAGACAGGATAGAAATAGTCTGAAAATTCTGCTATAATTTAGCTAACCATGCTTTACGGTGAGATGACAAACGCTTGTACCTCACTGATAAAACCTATATCAGCTCAAAAAAGTGCTCGAATAGGTCAAAACATAAATGAATGAGTTTAAAGGAGTTTATTACGTATGACAGTCAATATTGCTTTATTAGGATTTGGTACAGTAGCGAGTGGTATTCCGTTTTTATTAAAAGAAAATGGCGCAAAAATTATCTCAGCAGCTAATACAGACATTGCAATTGCTAAAGTTTTAGTTAGAGATGAAGCTGAAAAAAATAGCTTATTAGCACAAGGACATGACTATCATTTTGTCACAGATATTCTTGACATCATTTCAGATGACTCTGTTCAAATTGTTGTTGAGTTAATGGGACGTATTGAGCCTGCAAAAACATTTATCACACAAGCCCTACAAGCTAAAAAACATGTTGTGACTGCAAATAAAGATTTACTTGCCCTACACGGTGCTGAATTACTTAAAGTTGCTGCTGATAACCAAGTGGCACTCTATTATGAAGCAGCAGTAGCTGGTGGTATTCCAATTCTTAGAACACTTGCTAACTCCTACACTTCTGATAAAATCACAAAAGTACTTGGTGTTGTCAATGGCACAAGTAACTTTATGATGACTAAGATGGTTGATGAAGGATGGACTTATGATGAAGCTCTAGCAGAAGCTAGTCGTTTAGGCTATGCCGAATCTGACCCTACAAATGATGTGGACGGTATTGATGCAGCCTATAAGATGGTCATCCTTAGTCAGTTTGCTTTTGGTATGACGATCAATTTTGATGATGTCCGTCATGAAGGGATTCGTCATATCACACCTGCTGATGTCAAACTTGCTCAAAAACTTGGGTTTGTCATTAAGCTTGTTGGTGAGATTGTTGAACGTGACTCTGGTATTTATGCAGAGGTTGTCCCTACTTTCTTACCAAAATCTCATCAATTAGCAACAGTTAATGGTGTAATGAATGCTGTTTTTGTGGAATCTATCGGTATTGGTGAAGCGATGTTCTATGGACCAGGTGCTGGTCAAAAACCAACAGCAGCCTCAGTAGTGGCAGATATTATTCAACTGTCTCATTATATCTCTAAATCAGAAACAGCTCCTGCTTTTAATACATTTGTCAGAGAAACTGTTTACGCTAAAAAAGAAGACTTGTTAGATAAATATTATTTTGCGATTGAAACTGAAGATAAGTCAGGGCAATTATTACGTTTAGCTGAGTTATTCCATGCTGAGAATGTGTCGTTTGAACAAGTTTTCCAAGATAAGATTAACGAAGATGTCGCAACGATTGCGATCATCTCACATCAGATGGATCTTAACCAATTTGATAGCTTATCAGATAAAATTTCTAATCTCGAAGGCTTCACATTACGTAATACAATTAAAGTAATTTAAAGGGTATAGCATATGACTTTGACAATTTCAGTTCCAGCTACTTCAGCAAACCTCGGCCCAGGCTTTGATTCTGTAGGTCTTGCTGTGTCACGTTTCCTTAAAATAGAAGTGCTTAACCCGTTAGAAAAGTGGGTCATACATCATGACTTAGGTTCTGATGTTCCTAGTGATGAAAATAATCTGCTCATTCAAACGGCTTTGCAGGTTGAGCCAAATCTTACGCCACATGAGATCAAGATGACGAGTGATATTCCGCTAGCACGTGGCTTAGGCTCATCTAGTTCAGTGATCGTAGCAGGCATAGAGTTAGCTAACCAACTCGCTCATCTAGCACTCTCAGATGCTGAAAAATTAGCGATTGCAAGTGAAGTTGAAGGGCATCCTGATAATGTTGCACCAGCGATTTTAGGTGGCTTAGTCATCGCACATAGCGCAGCAGGAGAAACACATTATGTGGCTGCTAAGATGCCTGAGACGGGTTTACTCGCATTTATCCCTGATTATGAATTAAAAACGAGCGATTCTAGAAACGCATTACCTGATTCTTTTGACTATAAAGCGTCAGTTGCTGCAAGTTCAGTAGCCAATGTCGCGATTGCAGCGCTCTTGACTGGAGATATGACATTAGCTGGACAGCTCATGAGCCAAGATAAGTTTCATGAGCCATATCGACGTCATCTTGTACCAGAATTTGACAGGATTCGAACTATTGCAAGTGACAAAGGTGCCTATGTCACGTATCTATCAGGTGCTGGTCCTACCGTAATGGTTTTAGCGACACCTGATAAGATTAAACTAATTAAAGCAGCACTTGAAACAGAAAAATTGCCAGGTCAATTGGTCGAGTTGTCGGTCGATACCTTGGGAGTAAAAGTTGAAAACTAAGGGAGACCCTTAGTTTTTTTAAAAACTGCTTCATGTTGTTAGGATAGCGAAAAGGAGAACAATGAAAAAAGGATTATTATTAGCCGTCGGTTCTTATGTTTCTTGGGGATTTCTATCTATATTTTGGAAATTCTTAGGTGATATTGATTCTTATGAAGTCTTTGCTTATCGCATTGTGTCGACACTGATTACGATGGGGCTGTATTTTGTGCTTTTCGGTAGACTTGGTAAACTTAAAGGTGAACTCACAACCTTAGTGCATAATAAGCGAGAGCTGACTAGCATGATTTTAGCCAGTTTTTTAATTTCTATTAACTGGATTGTCTATATTTATGCGATCGCTCATGGCGAGGCTACAGCAGCAAGTCTGGGCTATTATATCAATCCTTTATTTTCTGTGCTATTAGCCGTCGTCTTTTTAAAAGAGAAACTCAATAATTTTACCAAAGTATCTATACTATTGGCCCTTTCTGGTGTAGCGATTTTAGCGATTCAAGGTGGTAAATTTCCGATTATTGCTTTGATCTTACCGTTATCGTTTGGGACATACGGCTTTATTAAGAAGAACGTTACCTTATCTAGTGAGGTGGCTATGTTTGTAGAGACGCTTGTTGTCATGCCATTTATTTTGGTGTTTCTCATGTTTTTTGCAAAACATAGTGTGGTAGATTATAGTCTAAAACAGCTGATATTATTAGCGGTATCTGGTATCGTCACGGCTATTCCATTATTATTATTTGCGGAGGCCTTAAAATGTGCGCCCTTAAATGTAGTCGGATTTGTCCAGTATCTTAATCCGACAATTCAGCTCGCCATCGCTATTTTTATTTTTCATGAACCTTTTAAATTCGAAAATTTATATGGCTTTATGGCGATTTGGGTGGCCATTCTTGTCTTTATAATTGGGCAACTAATATTACTCAAAAGGATGAAAAGGTATCACGCGTGACGACCTATGACTACTTAAGAGCTGGAAGTGTTATGACAATGAAAATATCACGAGCATTATGATAAAGTAGCGTTAATAAAAGACTCAGATCGCTAACTTGTCATCTACTAAACTATGAAATTTATAATTAAGATAGGTTAAAAATTACTTGAAAAAACTAAGTAGATTACTTAGTTTTTTCAAATGTGATGCAGTTATCATATAGAAAAGAGAGTTATGAAAAAGGGAATATTACTTGCGATAGGGTCTTATATCGCTTGGGGCGTTTTGTCTATTTTTTGGAAATATTTAGGAAAAATAGATTCCTATGAGGTATTTTCTTATAGAATTTTGTTTACCATGTTAACGATGCTGATTTATTTTTTAGCTTGTGGCAAAACAGCCAAATTAAAAACAGAATTGACAACTTTAGGTCATAATAAACGAGAATGCATCAGTATGGTTTTGGCAAGTATTTTTCTGTCTATCAACTGGATAGTCTATATTTATGCTATGGCAAATCATCAAGCAACAGCAGCAAGTCTCGGGTATTATATTAATCCACTGTTTTCAGTTTTTCTTGCAGTCATATTATTAAAAGAGACATTAACTTCTGCTATGAAATTGGCTATCGTTTTAGCCCTGTCCGGTGTTGTTATTTTGGCGATACAGGCCGGTCAACTACCAATTGTATCACTATTATTGCCATTAACATTTGGGACATATGGGGTTATCAAGAAAAACGTCAACCTATCAAGTGATGTCGCCATGTTTTTTGAAATGCTAGTAGTGAGTCCAGTCGTTTTAAGTTTTCTTATCTTTTTTGCTAAACATCAACTAACTGACTACAGCCTATTAGACCAAGGTATGTTAGCCTTATCTGGTATCATCACGGCGCTGCCATTTTTATTATTTGCAGAAGCTTTGAAACTAGCCCCACTAAATGTTGTCGGCTTTGCTCAATATCTGAATCCAACTATTAAGTTAGCGATTGCCATTTTTTTATTTCATGAACCGTTTAAAGTTGAAAATTTGTACGGATTTGTAGCAATTTGGATATCAATCCTTGTCTTTATGATTGGGCAAATTATACTGCTCAAAAAGATGAGAAATGTGATAAAATAGGATTAATTATGACTATAAAAACAAGCTGACTTATGCAGAAGACATCAAGCAGTTAGGTCATTAATGTTAAAAATATATGAGAAGAGTTTAAATGATAAAAAGAAATGAAATCACACAAAAATTAGCCGGTATTGAGATTAAGTATGATGAGCCACTAGCTAGTTATACCTATACTAAGGTTGGTGGACCAGCAGATTTTCTCGCATTGCCAACAGATAAATTTCAGCTACAACAGATTATTAGCGTTGCAAATGAAACAGATACCCCTTTCATCGTCCTTGGTAATGCCAGTAATCTCATCGTTAAAGATGGTGGGATTAGAGGGTTCGTTATCCTACTTGAAAGAATGGATGCGATTCGAACAAATGGTTACGTGATCGAGGCACAAGCAGGCGCAAACTTGATTAAAACAACTCAGGTTGCGCTTGAGAATTCTTTGACAGGATTTGAATTCGCCTGTGGTATTCCAGGGTCAGTCGGTGGTGCTGTCTTTATGAATGCTGGTGCTTACGGCGGAGAAGTATCGACGATTTTATCTAGTGTGCAAGTTATCGATAAAACTGGTGACATTAGCATCTTATCAGCTGAAGACTTACAGTTTGGCTATCGCAAGTCACGCTTACAAAGTGGTCATCTTATCGCGATTTCAGCTAAATTTTCATTATCAGCTGGAGATCACAGTGTTATCAAATCTGAGATGGATCGCCTCACCCACTTAAGAGAGTTAAAACAACCACTAGAATATCCTAGCTGTGGCTCTGTGTTCAAAAGACCTGTGGGACATTTTGCAGGGCAGCTGATTCAAGAAGCTGGGCTGCAAGGTCATCAAATAGGTGGCGTACAAGTTTCTAAAAAACATGCTGGATTTATGGTTAACCTAGGTAACGGGACAGCAAAAGACTACCAAGCTCTCATCAACTATGTGATTGAACAGGTGGAGCAGGCAAGTGGTGTCAGATTAGAACCTGAGGTTAGGATATTAGGAGAAGAAAAACGTGACGACTAAACCTATCGTTAAATTTGTAGATGTATCCAAATCATTTGAAGATAACGGGGAGTTGATTTTAAAGAATATCAACTTTGAGTTAGAAAGTGGCAAGTTCTATACGTTATTAGGTGCATCAGGTTCTGGAAAATCAACCATCCTAAACATCATCGCAGGGCTAACAGATGCGAGTAGTGGTGATATATATTTAGATGGCGATCGGATTAATGATGTGCCGATTAATAAACGTGATGTGCATACAGTTTTTCAAAACTATGCTTTATTACCGCATAAAAATGTCTTTGATAACATTGCTTTTCCATTAAAAATTCGTGGTGTTGATAAGCATGAAACTGAAAAACGTGTCATGGAAGTTTTGAAAATGGTTCGCCTGACTGGCTATGAACACAGACGTATTCAAAAACTATCTGGTGGTCAAAAACAACGTGTCGCGATTGCTAGAGCGATTATTAATCAGCCAAAAGTTGTCTTGCTCGATGAACCACTTAGTGCCTTAGATTTAAAATTACGGACAGAAATGCAATATGAACTGCGTGCTTTACAACAAAAACTTGGTATTACCTTTGTTTTTGTCACACATGACCAAGAAGAAGCCCTAGCCATGAGTGATTGGATTTTTATCATTAACGACGGTGAAATTATCCAGTCTGGGACGCCAGTTGATATCTATGATGAGCCGATTAATCGCTTTGTGGCGACATTTATCGGAGAATCAAATATTGTATCAGGGATCATGATAGATGACTATCTCGTTGAGTTTAATGGGAAACGGTTTGAGTCTGTCGATGGTGGGATGAGAAAAAATGAAGTAGTAGAGGTTGTCATACGCCCAGAAGATCTACGCCTAACTTTACCAGATGAAGGTAAGTTATTAGTTAGTGTGAAGACACAACTCTTTAGAGGTGTTCACTACGAAATTATCGCAACTGATGAGTTGGGTCAAGAATGGATGATTCATTCAACTAGACGGGCGATTGTCGGAGAAGTGATTGGTCTTGATTTTGATCCAGAAGATATCCATATTATGCGGCTAAATGAAACAGAAGAAGATTTTGATGCACGGATTGAAGAGTATGTAGACGAGGAAGAGATTGAAGCAGGAATTATTAATGCGATAGAGGAGGAGATGGTAGTCGATGATCCAAAAAATGACTAACCAAGCTGATCAACTATGACTAAAAAAATATATTTATCTGCCCTTCCGTATTGTGTTTGGTTATTCTTATTTGTTTTAGCGCCGATCGCGCTCTTAATCTATAAATCTTTTTTTAATCTCCATAATCAGTTTACACTAGCAAACTATGCGACCTATTTTACCAGTTGGACATATCTTAAGATGTCTTTAAACTCGGTGATTTATGCGGCAATTATCTCGCTCGTTACCTTGTTTGTCAGCTATCCCGCAGCTTATTTTTTAACGAAACTAAAGCATAAGCAACTCTGGTTGATGCTGATTATCTTACCAACCTGGATTAACTTATTACTTAAAGCCTATGCCTTTATCGGTATTTTTGGTCAAGATGGTGCCATTAATCAATTCTTATCATTTTTTGGTATCGGTAGCCAACAGCTACTCTTTACTGATTTTTCTTTTATTTTCGTGGCGTCTTATATAGAATTACCTTTTATGATTCTACCGATATTTAACGCGATTGATGATATAGATGATAATTTAATTAAAGCCGGGTATGATTTAGGGGCGACACGTTTTCAAAACTTTACTAGGATTATCTTTCCGCTTTCTATGAATGGTGTTCGATCTGGTGTGCAAGCTGTTTTTATCCCGAGTTTGAGTTTATTCATGTTAACACGCCTTATCGGTGGTAATCGCGTAATCACGCTAGGAACAGCGATAGAAGAACATTTTTTGGTTACACAGAACTGGGGGATGGGATCAACGATTGGTATGGTCTTGATCATCACCATGTTTATCGTCATGTTCTTAACTCGGAAAAGAGGTGATAGATCATGAGAAGACAGTTCAAATTTGAAAAAATTTACCTGATAGCTGTTTTTGCTATCCTTTATCTCCCAATTTTTTATTTGATTTTTTATGCCTTTAATAAAAATGGGAATATGAATGCCTTCACAGGGTTCACATTGACATATTTTAAGACTTTATTTGCTGATAGTCGCTTGATTTTGATTGTTGTTCAAACATTTTTTCTAGCTTTCTTATCAGCTTTACTGGCAACAATCATCGGTACATTTGGTACCATTTATATTCATCAAACGAAAAGTCGACGTCAAAATACATTATTAGCGTTAAACAGCGTGTTATTGGTATCACCTGATGTCATGATTGGGGCAAGTTTTTTAATTTTGATGACATCTATCGGCTTTAAACTTGGCTTTGCCTCTGTATTGCTGGCACATATCGCATTCTCGATTCCCATTGTTGTGCTTATGGTTTTACCGCGATTACAAGAAATGGACCAAGATATGGTCAATGCTGCTTATGACCTTGGTGCTAGCCAACGCCAAACCATGTTAGAGGTCATCTTGCCGTTTTTAACACCTGGTATTATTGCAGGGTTCTTTATGGCATTTACTTATTCGCTAGATGATTTTGCAGTCACTTTCTTTGTGACAGGCAATGGCTTTTCGACACTATCTGTTGAAATCTATTCTAGAGCACGTCATGGGATCTCTCTTGAAATTAATGCCTTATCTGCCTTAGTGTTTCTACTTTCAATTTTACTTGTAATCGGGTATTATATGATTATGAGGGATAAAGATGAAAAATAATTTAACTAAAAAAATTGTCCTGATCACGCTGGCTATTCTTGCCTTTGGTGCAGTTCTTGGTTTCTTTAATCGGACCAGTCATAATCAAGATAAGTCTGAGATTCCCAAGTTAACGTGGCAAGCTAATACCTATGTTTATGATAAGGCAAAGCTCTTATCTGATGGTACAAAAGACCAGTTAAATCAGAATCTAGGACAATTAGATCAAGGTAAAAAAGCACAAGTCATTGTCTTGACGGTTGACACCTTAGGTGGGCAAACCATCGAAACCTATGCCAACACCATTTTTAACAAAACAGGGATTGGTGATAAACAGACTGATAATGGCTTATTAATGCTGATCGCTAAAGATGAGAAGAAGGTATGGGTTGAAGTTGGACAAGGTCTTGAAGGAGACCTCAACGACGGTAAAGTTGGTCGGATACTAGATGATGACTTCGTGCCTTATCGTGCGAAAGATGATTATGATACAGCAGTCTTAAAAACGACAGCGGCATTTACAGGAGTCTTAACCGGACAAACCCCTGTATCTGACCCCTCAACTGATACCGCAAAACAGACGAATCAAGAGTCAAATGAAACAAGTAAAAACGCTGGTAGTCCACTTCCGGGCTTGATTTTACTAGGTGTCATCATCGCTGTCATTTTTGGTCTCGTGATAACAGGTCATGGGGACATCCTGCTATGGATTTTGATGTTATTCTTTAATAATCGTGGTGGCGGTGGTTCAGGCGGCTTCGGCGGCGGTTCATCAGGCGGTGGCGGTTTCGGCGGTGGCTCTTCATCAGGTGGCGGTGCTGGTCGCTAAACACCTGGAAATTGCTTATCTGTATCATGGGCTCAGCACTAGTTAGCAAACTTATTAACTACTTATAGAATATAAAATATAGAAAAGAGAATATTATGGACTTTCTGAAGAAAAATCGAGTTGTTGTTGGGATTATTGGTGTACTTGTTGTACTGATTATCGCCTTTTTCACTATCGGAAATGGTATCGTCAAACAAGAAAATCAAGTCGACTCAGCTTTTGCTGATGTTGATACACAGCTACAACGTCGTAATGACTTAATTCCAAACCTGGTGTCAACTGTAAAAGGTTATGCATCACATGAAGAAAAGATTTTTACAGCCATCTCAAATGCGCAAAGCGCCATGAGTAAAGCTGATACAGTCTCTGATAAAGCAGCAGCTAATGACCAAGTCTCATCAGCCCTTAATGGGTTATTAAGACTACAAGTAAGTTATCCAGATATCAAAGCTGATAAACAATTTACACAGTTAGCTGATGAATTAGCAGGTACTGAGAATCGTATCGCTGTCGCACGTACACGTTATAATGATGTGGTTAAATCTTATAATACAAAAGTCAGCTTATTCCCAACCTCTATCGTTGCTGGGATGAAGGGTGCGACTAAGAAAGACTACTTTAAAGCGAGTGCGTCTGCAAAAGATACACCTGCTGTTAATTTTGATGATTCTAGTAAATAAATGAAAAGATTAAGCTACTTTCTAGTTGGTGTTATCGTGATTATAGCGACACTAGGGTTATTTGCAGTCAAACTCTCAGCAGATAAAGGCAGTTCTGGTATTCACAATCAACTGACGATTTATAACTGGGGCGACTATATCGACGAGGGCCTACTACGTAAGTTTGAAAAAGAAACAGGTTATAAGGTTAACTATGTGACGTTTGATTCAAATGAGGCCATGTATACCAAGATCAAACAAGGTGGTACGACTTATGATATCGCCATACCGAGTGAGTATATGATCGATAAGATGCGCTCTGAAAAACTCTTAAATCCACTTGATTCGAGTAAAATCAAGGGCTTATCTAATCTAGATCCTAAGTTTTTGAATCAACCATTTGATCCCAATAATCACTACTCTGTTCCTTATTTTTGGGGGACACTAGGGATTGTCTATAATGACAAGTTAGTGAAAACACCACCAGCGCATTGGCAAGATTTATGGTCACCTGATTACCGGGATAACCTAATGTTGATCGATGGTGCGCGTGAGGTCATCGGTATGGCCTTAAATGAACAAGGCTATAGTCTCAACGCAACAGACATGGGACAGCTCAATAAAGCCTATGATCGGTTGAAACAGCTGACACCAAATATTAAAGCCATCGTAGCTGATGAAATCAAGCAGTACATGATTAATAATGAAGCAGCTGCAGCTGTGACATTCTCTGGTGAGGCGGCTGAGATGGTGAGTCAAAACAAGCATCTTCACTATGTCGTGCCTAGTGAAGGGTCTAACCTATGGTTTGATAATATCGTCATCCCTAAAACAGCTAAGAATTTCCCAGCAGCCTATGCCTTCATTAATTTTATGCTAGAGCCCAAAAATGCTGCCCAAAATGCTGAATATGTCGGCTATGCGACACCCAATGCAGCAGCTAAAAAATTATTACCTAAGGAAGCAACGGCTGACCAAGCATTTTATCCAAGTGATGAGGTCATGAACCATCTAGCCGTTTATAAAAACTTAGGACCAAAATACCTAGGCATCTATAATGACTTATTCTTATCCGTTAAGATGTATCGAAAATAAGTTAAGTAATAACTAGCCTGTCATCAAAAATAAAAATACATGATCATAATCATGTATTTTTTTGCTGTCATCTATCAATTTACTTGTCTTTAATCAGGTTTAAGAGTTTATCCTGAGTGATGACGGTACCTAACTTAGGATAGAGTTTTTCAAAAAATAGCTGATGTAAGTCACTATCACGATCAGTTGTCGCATCAGAGACGATATAGAGATGATAGCCATGTTGAAAGGCATCTAAAGCTGTCGCATAAACACCATTACTGCTGGTAATACCTGATAGAATGATGGTGTCAATCCCACGACGGCGGAGTTGCAAGTCTAAGTCTGTTCCAAAAAATGCACTGGGATTATGCTTAGTCACAGTGATGACGTTGGTTGCTGTCTCATCAGTCGCAATCTTAGGCAGTAAGGTATCATAATCTTTAGGTACTTGAATGTCTTGTGTTCGTGATACGCGATTAGGATGCAGGTAGTAGAAGGTCTTGGCATCTACTTTAACCAATGTAATCAAGGCTTCAGTATTTTTAAAGACTTGAGTCAACTGATTGGTTGCGCTTAATAGCTCATCACTTGTGTAGGGTGCTAAGTTACCAGTATGTACGATACCTGCTTGGATATCTATCGGGATATAAGCTGTTTTGGAAAAGTCTAGTGTGGTCATTTGTTTGCCCTTTCGTTTATTTGTTTGGGTGTTGGGATTAATTCAATCATAAAGTAAGTATTTATTTGATGATAGATAGCCTGCTGATCAGCTAATTTAAATTAGTTATAGTATACCTAATCTAGTACACGATGACAAAAATTTTGTAAGTATCTAGTGAATGATTTGTTCAAAGCTATCAATAAATAGTTGCTTTGAGATGCATGAGGCTCTCAAAAAAGTAGTTGGGCATATCCTTATCCCTTTCGCGAAGACATGATAGCTTTGCATAGTATGCTTGGTATTTGACATAGTTTCTTTGACGTGTTACACTAAAACATACCAGCGGTATCTATTAGACTATTGATAGCTAACGTAGATAATTTGTGAATTTAACATGAGGAGAAAAGATGGGAAGAGGTCGTCATCCAGAAGAAACAAGGCAAAAGATTTTGGCGGTATCGAAACAGTTATTTTTAGAAAAAGGCTTTGATAATACGTCGTTACAAGATATTATAGATCAGCTTGGTGGGCTAACTAAGGGCGTGATTTATCATCATTTTGATTCTAAATTTGGTATTTTACAAGCGATAGTGAGCGGTAATGATTTAGGAAGTAGCCATTTTGTTTGGCATGGGGATAGTGGTCTTGAAAGATTACAAAATTCATTAAAAGAAGCATTCAGTAATTTAGAAAGGCAAAAACTTGCTTATTCAGCCACGATAACACTTCGTAGTCCAAGATTACTTGGAGAACACTATTTAGCCATTTTTGAAAACAGTGTCCCAGAAATTCAAAAACAAGTCCAAGAGGGGATTGATGATGGGTCTATCGTGACAAATTATCCTGAAGAAGTAGCGGATTTGATCGTACTGACATTTAATATTTGGATTGGGTTTCAAACGCCTGTATTAACAGAACAAGCATTGAGACGTAAAATAGCATTTGTCAAATTAACCTTTGACGGGTTAGGGGTACCATTAATCACTGATGACATGCTATCATTGATTTATGATCTATTTGCCAAGTTAAAACAATCAACAGATTAAAGTTAGGCGGGGTGAATGCATAAAGTATACGATCCGTCTAAATTTTAGTCTATAACATACCAGTAGTATGTTATGGCTATTAAAGAAAGCAAATTTTTTTAGCCGATTACATACTATCAGTATGTAATCATGGTATACATATAAAAAATGAAAAAAAGGAGATACAAAAATGTTAACACTGATACAAAAGGAAATAGGCAATCTACCAAAAATGAAGCTGTTATCTGTTTGGCTCATATTACTTGGTGTGATGACTGTCATCACATCGATCATTGTACTGGGACTAGGTACCAATAACCAACTAACAGAGATCATCATACAGAACCAAATAGCATTTAACGACCACGGTAATGCTTGGGCAGGATGGCCATTAGCTACGTCACTTTTTGGGTCATTATTTACACAGGTCACATTTTTATTTTTTGAAGCCTACTTAATCTCAGTCATTATCATCGAAGCAGTTAGACAGCAATCGAGCAATCAATTATCTTCACATCCCATTAGGAACATGAAACTACTATGGTGCAAGATTCTGGTCGTTGTGAGTCTTTCATTTGTTGCACAGGTTGTTGCTGCGATCATCGTGCAACTCTTGATTAAGCTAATTGCTATTGAAACTGGAAGTAGCTATTCGCTTACGGTAACATCTTTTATACATCTACTAGTGATAATGGTAGGAACTGTATTAGTCGGCTTATTGCCATTAGTATTTGGTATGATTCGGTATTCGACGATAATGACCATGCTATCGTCTGTTATCCTTTCAGGAATCCTATCAAATGCGTTCCCAGGCACATTATCAAATAGTTTGATGAACAGCCTGCCATGTCTCTTGGTCGGCAGTATCATGAGTTTGAGTTGCGTGTCGATATGTGTGTTTACTTCTGTAAAAAAAGTCACTAACACACAATAAATGTCAGAGGTGTGAGATCGTTAAGGTATGGTGTCATCTGTTATAAAGCGGATCTTTTCATTTGTGAATGGGAATCGTTATGGGATATGATATAATAACATCATGATGAAATTTAAGAAAAATGACAAGTTTGAAGCAGAGGTAATCGATTTAACACATGAAGGATCAGGTGTTGTGAAAGTTGATGGCTACCCATTTTTTGTGGAAAATGCCCTACCTGGTGAAAAAATAGAGATGCGCGTCCTAAAGACTGGTAAAAAGTTTGGCTTTGGAAAAGTAGAAAGCTATATCAAAACGTCTCCTTACCGTGTGACAGACATTAATCTCGACTACTTGAGAACTGGGATAGCGGATTTTGGTCATCTCCAGTATGCAGAACAGCTGAACTTTAAACGCAAGCAAGTCAGTGAATTGTTACGCAAAACTGCTGGGAAAGTGGACTTTCCTGTGCTTGACACACTAAAAAGTCCAAAAGAAACGCACTACCGCAATAAAGCTAGCATTCCGGTTAGAACAGTTAAAGGTGTTTTAGAAACTGGTTTTTTCCGGAAACAATCACACAGTCTTGTGCCAGTCGAAGATTTTTATATCCAACAGCCTGAGATTGATGCGATTGTCCTTGCAGTGCGTGATCTGCTTCGAAACTATGGCATCAAAGCCTATAATGAAGTAGAAAATACAGGCTTCATACGTAATATCGTTGTCCGTAGAGGCTATGCGAGTGGTGAGGTCATGGTGATTTTTGTGACCAGAAAAGCAGCTTTTTTCAAAAAGGATGACATTGTTAAGGCATTAACAGCTCAGTTTCCAGAGATAAAATCAATCATGCAGACAGTGAATAGCTCAACCGGCAATGCGATCTTTGGCCCTGAGTGGCATACCCTTTACGGGCAAGACTATATTACAGATAGCATGTTAGGTAAGCAGTATCAGATTTCAGGCCCTTCTTTTTATCAGGTCAATACAGCAGCAGCAGAACTGTTATACCAAACAGCGATAAAATTTGCTGATTTGACAAAAGATGATATCGTTATCGATGCTTATTCAGGGATTGGGACTATTGGACTATCGTTTGCTGACCAGGTCAAACACGTTTACGGTGTCGAAGTGATTGATGCCGCTGTAGAAAATGCTAGAAAAAATGCCACACTAAATGGCATCACAAATGCGACCTATGTGACTGGTAAGGCTGAGGAAGTTATGGCAGACTGGCTAAGACAAGATATCCAGCCTAATGTTATCTTAGTCGACCCACCACGTAAAGGGCTAGATGAAGCCTTTATCGAGGCAGCAGCAAGTACCAAAGCTCGTAGCATCGTCTATATCTCATGTAATGCAGCGACATTTGCGCGTGACGTCACGCGCTTTGAAGCACTAGGCTACAACCTAGATAAAGTCCAACCCGTGGACTTGTTCCCGCAGACACATCATGTGGAGTTGGTAGGAATACTGTCAAAAAAATAAGCATTAGCGTTTATGAAATCTACTAATGGTAGGTGAAAGTAGCTTGTGGTAAACTATGTCACCATTTGATTTTGACTCATGCACCACTTTCCTGTTAGTTTGTACTAGACGTCCAGAAAGAAGTAGAAAATGACGATTGAACAATTCATAAAAACTTATTGTCAAAGTGAAGTCACATACTATGCAGACGAATTACACAAAACCCATTTAGGAGAAAAACCAAAGTCTTACACACAAAATGCTAAAGGGGAACATTCTCAAAAAGAACATCTTTTAATAAATGTAGGTTATCAAAAAAGTGGGATTGTTGCATTTTATAAAAATGTGAAAAATCCTGAACTACTTTTATATATTGCTGAGTCTGTAGGTGTAGAAAAGGAAATGATAGAGACATGTTTCAATGACCTTTTAGATACATTTCCAACAAATAGACCCCATGTCCAAAAAATGAAAACGATTATAATGAAGCATATACCAAGTCAAATGATTCAAGACAATCTAGTCAATATCACAAACTAGTCGTTGAGGAGTTTTTGTATATTTAAGCTACGAGTGACTAGACTTCATCAAGTATAAAGGATAAAAACACCTTAGTATAATGTGTTTCATAATTCATAAGAGAGTTCGAGCTTTTTGCGTTCGAGCTCTTTTTTGTGTATTTTCAGAAATATATGAGTAAGAGAATTTTGATAGTTAATTCGGTAACTAGAAGATGAAAAAAAGCAAAGGTAGTTAGCCTCTGCCTTATCGATTGCTTGAATCCGTCTCGCTATTGTTATGGGAACTGATATATTGTTTAAATGTCATACCTGACCATTTTTTAAAAGCTCTTGAGAAAGCACTCGCTTCTGAATACCCAACTAAATAGGCAATCTCTTCAATTGTTTGATGTTCTTGTGTTGCAAAAAAAACGGCCATGCTAAATTGTACAGTTTGTAACTCTCCTTTAAAGCTTGTCTGTTCTGCTTTAAGTTTGCGCTGTAAAGTCCTTTGGCTCAACCCTAATTTTTGAGATAATATGCTTAAAGAAAAATCACCTGAAGCAACAATCTTCTGTAGTTCCTGATGCACCATATTCATGAACGGTTTCTCGCTTTTGATGGCTTGAAGTTGCCGCTCTAACTCAGGCGCAATCATGTGCCACATCGTATTATTTTTTGTGAAAAAAGGTTTTTCCAAATCAGCTAGGAGGAAAGTTATGGAAACGTCTTGTGAATTTTTTGATGGTGTTTTAAAATATTCAAGAATTTTGTCGCCTAATTGATAAGGTTGCTGAATTTGAGCAGGGACAATCTGTTCATTGGTACCAGTTCTGATAATGCCAAGGATAAAGCACAACTCATTGACTACTGAAAAGTAGGAAAGATGATAGTGGGATGTTTGTGGTTTTATATGAACAGTAACTTTGTTTTTGTCTTGTATCATATCAATAGCTATTGGCGCAAAAATTGTTTTGTATTTTAAAAAACGATGAAGTGCTTGTAAACCATTAGCTGCAGATAGTGCAGCAAAAACTGCTGGCTTAAACAACTTTAAGTTTTCTATATCACTGACCATTAACATCTGTTCATCTGAAAGATGACGAGAGAGAACCTCTTTAAATTTAAAATATTGTGCTTCATCTAAGTGAACCACACCCTGCCATAGGAGATTAGGAATTTTAGCTTCAGCTAATAAAGTGGCCAAATCGATTTTGTTCTTGGTTAAAAATCTTTGGAAATGTTGATCTACGCAAATTTTCATATTGTCTTCTTCTTTGGTTTAATTTGCATGCATCATCATCCAGTCAAATAAGCGTGTTGGCAAAATCGTATGTAAAAATACAATTGGTTTAGCAGCAAAGCCAATGAGATAACGTGTTTTTGGCTTTTTGTGATTGACGACTTTAGCGATTGCTTTGGCTATAACTTTAGGATCACTCATCATCTTGCTAGCATATTGTTTTTGGATGCCTTTGGCAGTGTTTAAAGCTGCTGTTTCATAAGCACCACCCTTAGCTGAAGTGGCAAGATGATCTGCAGCGATAAATCCCCATGGTGTTTTGATGCCACCAGGCTCTATAATAGCAACATCGATACCAAATGCTTTTACTTCCATACGCAGTGCATCGCTGAAAGCCTCAAGTGCATATTTTGTTGCATGATACCACGCACCAAAATAGGTCGTGACACGCCCACCCATGGATGAAATATTGATAATTTTGCCAGACTTTTGCTTGCGCATACTTGGTAAAATTAGTTGGGTTAGTCTGGCTAGACCAAACAAATTCACTTCAAATTGTCTTTTGGCCTCAACAATAGATACATCTTCTATAGCACCATAAGCACCATATCCTGCGTTATTAACCAAGATATCGATTTTTCCTTCTCGATTTAAAATTTCTTCAACTGCTAGTTTTGTACTTGCTTCGCTCGTGATATCTAAGTGAAGAGGTTTGACGCCAATCATTTTAAGCTTTTTTAGTTTTTCTGATTGGCGACCAGCACCATAAACACTATGTCCTTGTTTGACTAGAAGTTCTGCAGCTTGAAACCCAATACCACTCGTTGCACCTGTAATTAAGATTACTTTCATTTTCTATCCCTCACTTTGTTTACAAAAATAGTTTAACATATTACTGTGATGATAAAAATGACACTTCACGCCATTTTATAGTTAAATGATGATATGAGATTGGTTGACTGTTAAATACTTTATCATAGATGGTGTTTGGAGATACAGTGAGTTAATTACAAGAGGATAGTCAATTATAAAACCTATTTATCACTTTACAAATAGTAGCAAAAAACATATAATTTCCATATAGAAACTATATAGAGGAGGCAGTGATGACAGACTTAAAAATCGCTTTAATGGATTTGCAGTGTGAGATGGTTGCAGAACGTTCCTTGGCTAATCCTGATGATATTACCTGGTTACAATACGATATATTGAACCGATTAGACAAATCAGAAAAAGTTTTACCGTCATATTTAAGTGTCAGCTTAGGTGTTTCCAGAACTAAGTTGTCAAAATCTCTCAAAAACTTAAAAGCATTAGGACTTATCGAGCAATCACCTAGCCTAACTGATGGGCGGGAGTTATATACATCAATAACGGCTCATGGAGTGAAGTTATTAGCTAGCATTTCAGATAGACATCACTTACTACATCAAACAGCTTTTCATGCTTTGACTGTCCAAGAACAAAAGGATTTTGCTACTCTAGCTAATAAATTTTCAACTGCGCTTAGAAAGGAGCGTATAGGAAGACATGAATGATGCTATTAATATTCAAAATGCTAGCACAAATAATCTTAAACATGTATCTGTTAAAATTCCTAAGCACAAGATTGTTGCAGTCACAGGTGTATCAGGATCTGGCAAGTCTTCTTTAGTGTTTGATACGATTGCCAGTGAATCACAGCGGTTATTAACTGAGACCTATTCGAGTTATATGCAACATTTACTGCCTAAGTACAAGAAACCAATCGTAGATACGATCAGTAATTTGCCAGTTTCTTTGGTTATTAATCAAAAAAAAATTCAAGGAAATGCCAGATCAACAGTCGGCACCATTACAGATATTTATTCAAGTTTAAGACTTTTATATTCTAGGATGGCTATCCCGTTTATTGGTTATTCCATGATTTACTCATTCAACCATCCAGATGGCATGTGCAAAAGGTGTAAAGGATTAGGAGTAGTAAAGGAAATCGATGTAGATAGGTTAATTGATTTTGATAAATCTTTAAACGATGGTGCTATAGTATTTCCAACTTTTCAGGCTAAAGGATGGCGCTTATCAAGATATACCGAGTCAGGATTTTTTGATAATGATAAAAAACTCTCAGATTATGATCAAGATGAACTTAAGCTACTCTTGTACTCAGAAAAGTTAAAACCTCAAAATCCTAGTCAAGCATGGCATAAATCTGCTGACTATATCGGTGTGATACCAAGGATGGTAGAGAGTTTTCTGAATGTATCAGACACAAAATATAAAAAAGACCTAGATAAGATAGTCAAAACTGATATCTGTCCTCTTTGTCAGGGCACACGATTATCTAGCAAGGTCTTAAGTGCAAAAATAAAAGGGAATTCAATTGCGGATTGCTGTGACATGTCAGTTATTGACCTGTGTAAGTTTGTAACTAGTATTACAGATAAATCTGTATCCACTATTGTAGATGATTTAATCAGAAAACTAGAAAATTTGTGTGATGTAGGATTAGGCTACCTGACTTTAAATAGAGCAACAACAACATTATCTGGTGGGGAATCTCAAAGAATCAAAATAACGAAATATCTAAACAGTGCCTTAACTGATGTCCTCTATATTTTTGATGAGCCTAGCGTTGGTCTTCATCCTCAAGATCTTGAAGGGATTATCAAGTTATTTAGAGATATTAGAGATAAGGGGAATTCGATTATATTTGTAGATCATGATCCTGATATGATTGCAATTGCTGATGAGGTGATTAATTTTGGTGAAGGCGCAGGTGCTGATGGCGGTAACATCACCTTTCAAGGAAGTTATCAGCAACTCTTAAACTCTAACACCTTAACTGAGAAAGCACTATCTCAATCACATGATATTAACCCTAATCAAAAAACATTTGACGCGTATTATCGACTTAAACATGTATCTAAAAATAATATTAGAAATATGTCCATAAAAATCCCTAAAAAAGCATTGACTCTGGTAACAGGAGTGGCTGGATCAGGTAAGAGTACCTTGATCAGATATTTATTTAAAGCAAAATATCCTCAAGCAATGATTTTAGATCAAAAAATGCCCCATGTCAGTCATCGGTCGAACCTTGTCACTTATTTAGCGATCTTTGATGAGATAAAAAAAGTATATGCGACAGCAAATCATGTCGATAAAGCATTGTTTTCACCCACAGGAAAAGGTGCATGTCCAGAATGTCGCGGAAAAGGAGTCATCAAACTAGATTTAGCCTATTTGGGAGATACTTATCAGGTTTGCGAAAGGTGTAATGGTCAAAAATATAATGACTTAGCCTTATCGTATCAGTATAAAGGGAAGCATATTCATGAGTTACTAGCTTTAACAGTGAAAGAAGCACAAGCTGTGTTCTTCGATAATCCAAAGATTAAAAAAGTCCTACAAGCTTTAATCAAGGCAAATTTGTCATATATTAGCCTTGGACAAAGCTTAGCTAGTTTTTCTGGAGGTGAACTTCAACGGCTAAAAATTGCTCAGTTATTATCGAAAAAAAGCTCCGGTATCATCATCTTAGATGAACCTAGTACAGGCTTGCACGAAGCGGACATAGATAAGTTGCTTAAGCTGCTGAATCAATTAAACTTAGATGGCAATACCGTGATCGTTCTAGAACATAATCTCTCCATCATCAGTCAGGCAGACTGGATTATCGATCTAGGATTAAAAGGTGGAGACTTAGGAGGCCAGCTACTATTCCAAGGCTATCCTATAGATATGCTGTCATGTCAAAACTCCTATACGGCTAAACATCTGAGACGGTTTATAGCTAAAAATACTGAGATAGAGAAAAGTTGATTAGTTTTAGGGTTTAAAGGAGTTGAGGAGTGTTGTATTTATCTTGGTCATGCGTAAGATATTATTTATATGTCACGTATGGTAGTGATGGTTGCGCGTGATGTTATGTGCTTTGAATACTATGTCAACAGTTAGATAAACTTTAACTTAAGAGATTTGTAAATTTTTGAGATTTCAGATTTTGGTCTGAGGTCTTTTTTTAGTTTCTAGGGACATATGGAGCATTAGTTTATTGATAGCTGGGGAGGTAAATAGGATATAAAAAAAGCAGAAGTAGTTAACCTATGCTTATGTGGTTATTCAGATTTTTCGATGTCGTTTAGTGAACGACCATTTGTGTCTTTCCAAGCTTCCTTACCGTTGACCCTTCCACCAATGACAAAGGCGGCTGCATATGAAGGTGAATTGAATAGTATATTTTCTTGAAGGATACCATCAATGATTAAGCCGTCTTTCTGTCGCATTTTCCTAATTTTTTCAGGAATGGAATTAGAGTCGATGACTTCAATATGACTAAACTTTGACAATATAATACTTTGGCTAGATGAATTGATTTTGTATACTATGAATTTGATTTATTTTTCATCATAATCAATTTTTTGTTTTCTCTTCAGTCAGTTAATTATAATTTATTTAATTGTTATATTTTGGTAATAACTCTAATATTAATTATTTAATATGGTAATATTATTATATATATATAAAGTAAATATAATTTTAGTTAACTATTGGAGTGAGATACATGTTGAAATATAGAGTTTTGAATTTAAATTTAAAAAAAGGAGAACTAGAAAATAAACTTGAAAAAATGTTTATTGATGTCTTAAATAATAATCCAGTTGTCTATATTTACTACAATTTAAATGATGCTATCCTTAAATCTTAGAGTC
>NZ_JXJX01000008.1 GCF_002441715.1 Pseudolactococcus plantarum | reverse complement strand
AAAAAAAAGCGTGAGTCGAAAGACTCAATACTTATTACCAAGATACTTAAATGTATCAATTTAAAGGTTAAGTTAATAAGGGCGCACGGTGGATGCCTTGGCACTAGAAGGCGATGAAGGACGTGACTAACTACGAAATTCTACGGGGAGCAGTAAGTACGCATTGATCCGTAGGTGTCCGAATGGGGGAACCCAGTAGCTTATGGCTACTATCATTTGAGTGAATACATAGCTCATATGAGGCAAGACGTTGTGAACTGAAACATCTAAGTAGCAACAGGAAGAGAAAGCAAACGCGATTTCCTAAGTAGCGGCGAGCGAAACGGAATAAGGGCAAACCAGAAGATTTATCTTCTGGGGTTGTAGGACTGCGCTGTGGACTTATATTTTATAGGAGAATTACCTGGGAAGGTAAGCTAAAGAGAGTAATAGCCTCGTATCTGAAATAGAATATATACCTAGCAGTATCCTGAGTACGGCGAGACACGAGAAATCTCGTCGGAATCTGGGAGGACCATCTCCCAACCCTAAATACTCTCTAGTGACCGATAGTGAACAAGTACCGTGAGGGAAAGGTGAAAAGAACCCCGGGAGGGGAGTGAAATAGCACCTGAAACCGTGTGCCTACAACAAGTTCGAGCCCGTTAATGGGTGAGAGCGTGCCTTTTGTAGAATGAACCGGCGAGTTAAGTTATGATGCGAGGTTAAGATGAAGAGTCGGAGCCGCAGCGAAAGCGAGTCTTAATAGGGCGCATTAGTATCATGATTTAGACCCGAAACCAAGTGACCTATCCATGAGCAGGGTGAAGGTGCGGTAAGACGCACTGGAGGCCCGAACCAGGACACGTTGAAAAGTGTTTGGATGACTTGTGGATAGCGGAGAAATTCCAAACGAACTTGGAGATAGCTGGTTCTCTCCGAAATAGCTTTAGGGCTAGCGTCCAACTTGAATGTAATGGAGGTAGAGCACTGTTTGATTGAGGGGTCCATCCCGGATTACCAATATCAGATAAACTCCGAATGCCATTTACATGCGTTGGGCAGTCAGACTGTGAGTGCTAAGATCCATAGTCGAAAGGGAAACAGCCCAGACCATCAGCTAAGGTCCCAAAATATATGTTAAGTGGAAAAGGATGTGGGATTGCACAGACAACTAGGATGTTAGCTCAGAAGCAGCTATCATTTAAAGAGTGCGTAATAGCTCACTAGTCGAGTGATCCTGCGCCGAAAATGTACCGGGGCTAAAACATATTACCGAAGCTATGGAATTAAATTTATTTAATTGGTAGGAGAGCGTTCTTATCAGCGACGAAGGTATACCGTGAGGAGTGCTGGAGCGATAAGAAGTGAGAATGCCGGTATGAGTAGCGCAAGACAGGTGAGAATCCTGTCCACCGTAAGACTAAGGTTTCCAGGGGAAGGCTCGTCCGCCCTGGGTTAGTCGGGACCTAAGGAGAGGCCGAATGGCGTATCCGATGGACAACAGGTTGATATTCCTGTACTAGGTTATATAGTGATTGGAGGGACGCAGTAGGCTAAGATGTGCCAGTTAATGGATTCTGGTCTAAGCAGTGAGGTTTGGTATGAGTTAAATGCTTGTACCTCTAAGATTGAGCTGTGATGGGGAAGCACTTTCGAGTGCGAAGTATCTGATGTCACACTGCCAAGAAAATCTTCTAGCGTTTAATTATAACCTACCCGTACCGCAAACCGACACAGGTAGTCGAGGCGAGTAGCCTCAGGTGAGCGAGAGAACTCTCGTTAAGGAACTCGGCAAAATGACCCCGTAACTTCGGGAGAAGGGGTGCTCCATTTAGGTGGAGCCGCAGTGAATAGGCCCAAGCGACTGTTTATCAAAAACACAGCTCTCTGCTAAATCGTAAGATGATGTATAGGGGGTGACGCCTGCCCGGTGCTGGAAGGTTAAGAGGAGTGCTTAGCGTAAGCGAAGGTATGAATTGAAGCCCCAGTAAACGGCGGCCGTAACTATAACGGTCCTAAGGTAGCGAAATTCCTTGTCGGGTAAGTTCCGACCCGCACGAAAGGCGTAACGATTTGGGCACTGTCTCAACGAGAGACTCGGTGAAATTTTAGTACCTGTGAAGATGCAGGTTACCCGCGACAGGACGGAAAGACCCCATGGAGCTTTACTGCAAGTTGATATTGAGTATCTGTTGCACATGTACAGGATAGGTAGGAGCCGAAGAATTGTGAACGCTAGTTTACAAGGAGGCGTTGTTGGGATACTACCCTTGTGTCATGGCTACTCTAACCCGCACGGCTAATCGTCGTGGGAGACAGTGTCTGCTGGGCAGTTTGACTGGGGCGGTCGCCTCCTAAAGAGTAACGGAGGCGCTCAAAGTTTCCCTCAGCATGGTTGGAAATCATGCGTAGAGTGTAAAGGTATAAGGGAGATTGACTGCGAGACTTACAAGTCGAGCAGGTACGAAAGTAGGACTTAGTGATCCGGTGGTACCGCATGGAAGGGCCATCGCTCAACGGATAAAAGCTACCCTGGGGATAACAGGCTTATCTCCCCCAAGAGTTCACATCGACGGGGAGGTTTGGCACCTCGATGTCGGCTCGTCGCATCCTGGGGCTGTAGTCGGTCCCAAGGGTTGGGCTGTTCGCCCATTAAAGCGGCACGCGAGCTGGGTTCAGAACGTCGTGAGACAGTTCGGTCCCTATCCGTCGCGGGCGTAGGAAATTTGAGAGGATCTGCCCTTAGTACGAGAGGACCGGGGTGGACTTACCGCTGGTGTACCAGTTGTCTTGCCAAAGGCATCGCTGGGTAGCTATGTAGGGAAAGGATAAACGCTGAAAGCATCTAAGTGTGAAACCTACCTCAAGATGAGATTTCCCATTCTTTATGAATTAAGAGCCCTGAGAGAAGATCAGGTAGATAGGCTAGAAGTGGAAGAATAGTGATATTTGTAGCGGACTAGTACTAATAGCTCGAGGACTTTACCTAGTAAAGTAAACTGAGGACCATGGTCTGAAGTTTAAAAAGAGTTTAAGAACGTTTTGGTTTAAGCCATTATTTTAGAAATGAGTTATTCAGTTTTGAATGTTCAAACGCCGTTTAGATATTCAAAGATAAGTTTGGTGCTTATTGCATGAGAGATACACCTGTTCCCATGTCGAACACAGTAGTTAAGTCTCATTACGCCGGAAGTAGTTGGGGGTTGCCCCCTGTGAGATAAGGTCGGTGCCAAGCATATTGGGGAGTTTAGCTCAGCTGGGAGAGCATCTGCCTTACAAGCAGAGGGTCAGCGGTTCGATCCCGTTAACTCCCATTAGGTTTATACCTAATGAAATAACATAATTTGGAAGGGTAGCGAAGTGGCTAAACGCGGCGGACTGTAAATCCGCTCCTTCGGGTTCGGGGGTTCGAATCCCTCCCCTTCCATATTACCTTTGCGGGCATAGTTTAAAGGTAGAACAAAGGTCTCCAAAACCTTTGGTGTGGGTTCAATTCCTGCTGCCCGTGTTTCACATTTTGGCGGTCGTGGTGAAGTGGTTAACACATCAGCTTGTGGCGCTGACACTCGCGGGTTCGATTCCCGTCGACCGCCTTTAATTAAATTTTGGGGTATAGCCAAGCGGTAAGGCAAGGGACTTTGACTCCCTCATGCGTTGGTTCGAATCCAGCTACCCCAGTTTATTGAAATTTCGATATTAGAATTTGCCGGCGTGGCGGAATTGGCAGACGCGCTGGACTCAAAATCCAGTGTCTTCACGGACGTGCCGGTTCGACCCCGGCCGCCGGTATAATTGCAAATTCATGAAGACATATGTCTTTTTTTTTATAATTTTTATTTAATAGTACCTATCATTCAATATTTTTATATAGGTAGACTCGGTTTAGAGCATAGATTACACGATTAAAGTTTTACAATATGTTATAATAAGAAAAGATTTGATAAGTAAATAATATTGATATTTGGAGAGTAAATCATGATCAATGGGACAGTAACAGAATTAGCTGAAGCTTTTGGCGTAACACGTCAAGCGATTAATAATCGTGTAAAAAAGCTTGAAGATGAGTATTTAAGTAAAAATGAACGTGGTGTTACTGTTGTTAACCGTGAGGGAATAGTTATTCTTGAAAAACATTATGGCAAGACAATTCTTGTTGATGATGTTGAAGAGGACAAAGCAACAGGGGCAGTTGATTTTGAAAAGCTCATTTCTCAATTATTAACAGACAAGAATAAAGAGATTGAGCGGTTGAACGAACAAATTGTGATGAAAGATAGCCAAATTGCTGAAAAAGACAAGCAATTAGATCAGCAACAACAGTTAACTGCTAAAGCCTTAACTGAGCGAGAACAGACATTGATAGAGCTTGCAGACGAAAAATCAAAAGGTTTTTTTGCGAGACTATTTAAAAAGTAATGTAGTACAGATTTAATATATTGACTTAAAAGGACGTTTTTAGTCCTTTTTTATTTTTTGTTATAGTACAAAACAATGTAAATATAGCGTTTTTTCTTGCAAATATACGATAAAAAAGGTATGATTATAGTGTAAGTTAAATAATTAACTTTCAATTGTAGAATGCATATGCATTCAAGTATAAAGTTTTTATTTCCATAGGAGGATTACTACAAAATGGTAGTTAAAGTTGGTATTAACGGTTTTGGCCGTATCGGTCGTCTTGCTTTCCGTCGTATTCAAAACGTTGAAGGTGTTGAAGTTGTTGCAATCAACGATCTTACTGATCCAGCAATGCTTGCTCACTTGTTGAAATATGATACTACTCAAGGACGCTTCGACGGTAAAGTTGAAGTTAAAGAGGGTGGATTCGAAGTTAACGGCAAATTCGTTAAAGTTACTGCTGAAGCTAACCCAGCTAACATCAACTGGGCTGAAGAAGGTGCAGAAATCGTTCTTGAAGCAACTGGTTTCTTCGCAACTAAAGAAAAAGCTGAACAACATTTACACGCTAACGGTGCTAAAAAAGTTGTTATTACAGCTCCTGGTGGAAACGATGTTAAAACAATCGTTTTCAACACTAACCATGAAGTATTAACTGGTGAAGAAACAGTTATCTCTGGTGCATCATGTACTACTAACTGTCTTGCACCAATGGCTGATGCTTTGAACAAAAACTTTGGTCTTAAAGTTGGTACTATGACAACTATCCACGCTTACACTGGTGACCAAATGACTCTTGACGGTCCTCACCGTGGTGGAGACTTCCGTCGTGCACGTGCTGCAGCAGAAAACATCACACCTAACTCAACTGGTGCTGCTAAAGCTATCGGTCTTGTATTACCAGAATTGAACGGTAAACTTCAAGGTCATGCACAACGTGTTCCAGTTCCAACTGGTTCATTAACTGAACTTGTTTCAGTTCTTGACAAAAACGTAACTGTTGAAGAAGTTAACGCTGCAATGAAAGCTGCAGCTAACGAATCTTACGGATACAACGAAGACGAAATCGTTTCTTCTGATATCGTAGGTATCTCTAACTCTTCATTGTTTGATGCAACTCAAACTGAAGTTACTGAAGCTAACGGTGTTCAATTAGTTAAAACAGTTGCTTGGTATGACAACGAAATGTCTTACACATCTAACCTTGTTCGTACTCTTGAATATTTCGCTAAAATCGCTAAATAATTCTGTTATTTAACGTTTAAAACAGAGAAGCTTAGCTCCTCTGTTTTTTGTTGCAATTTTATTAATGTACTAATGTAAAGAGAATTGGAGAATTATGGAAGCACAAAAGTGTATAAGTTGTGGTAGTGAGTTCACATATGAGTTGTCAGATACAACTTTTGGTTGTTCTGAATGTGGTAATGAATTTAGTGTATCTGACATAGCAGCTGCTAGCGATGCCTCTAAATTTACTGTAGAAGACTCTGTAGGGACGCTATTAGCCGATGGGGATGATGTTATTATTATCCAAGACCTAACTGTTAAAGGTATGCCAAAGCCGATTAAAAAAGGAACGAAAGCTAAAAATATTCGACTCAATGAAAATGGTAAAAATGGTCATTTTATTGATGCTAAAATCGATGGTTTTGGTGCAATGGGTCTAAAAGGGTCAGTTGTAAAAAAAGCATAAGCTAACAAGATAAGTATATGTCTGGCAGTTTATCTTTTAGTTTGGTAAAATAAGAGCATAGAAAATTTTGAAAAATTAGTATACTCATTTAAGCTAGATCAATTGAGTTATGAGGAGAAATAATGAATATTTATGATACAATGAATCAACTTGAACGTGAACTGCGTGCATTACCAGAATATCAGGCAGTTGTTTCTGCATTAGCGGCAGTTAAAGCAGATGAAACAGCTAGTGCTTTATATGCGCAGTTTATGGATGTCCAAATGAAGATGCAAACAGGTCAAGCACTTAGTGAAGAAGAGCAAAAATCAGCACAGGAATTATTTGCTAGTTTACAAGAAAATGCTGTGATGTCCGAACTATTAACTAAAGAGCAAGCCTTGCAAACGATCACAAGTGACTTACAAGATATCGTCTTTAAACCACTTCAAGAATTATACGCTCAGTAATCTGTGATATAAGTAAGTAAAGTAAAAAGGGGAAGAGACCCCTTTTTATTGTACTCTGATATGGATAAAAAGAGAGTACTTTATATCGTTTTTTGAATAGTAAAGTGGTATGATATGTATGTCATAATAATCGTTATCGTGTTTGGATATGATTGGTTGCTGTTTTTGGAGCTATTAAGATATCTACAGGTATAACCTATTGATCTGATAGATAATTTGGGAAGTAAGGACATAATATTTATTATTCCTTTATCATTATTATTATGTAGTTTCTTGTCTGCTAAAAAGCTCTTGCAAAGTCGTGATATTTCTCCAGTTAAACTTTTAGTCAATGAAGTGATTTTTGTATTTGTTTTATTAGCGTTAGTTATTTCAATTTGTTATGTTTATCGGATTTATTTTTCTTTAATATGATTGTATGTGAGGTAAATGGTAACAGACTACTTAATCGTTTAAATGAGGAATAGTACTAAATTAGTCTGTGTATAGTGTGAACATGGTATAATGATGGTATGAAACTGCTAGATTCAATTCAATTTTTAAAAGGTGTAGGCCCAAAATCTGCCGAGCGATATCATCAGCTGGGTATTTTTACTATATCTGATTTATTGGAATACTTTCCTTTTAGATATGATGATTTTGCGGCTAAACCAGTTTTCGAATTGATAGATGGTGAAAAGACAACAATCATCGGTACAGTAGTGACCCCTGCAAATGTCAGTTATTATGGCCCTCGTCGAAATCGATTAACCTTTAAAATCAAACAAGATGAGGTGGTGATTGCGATCAGCTTTTTTAATCAGCCTTATCTTCAAAGTAAGGTTGAGTTGGATAAGGAGATTGCGATTTATGGTAAATGGGATGCCAAAAAATTAAGCCTTACAGGTATGAAAATCCTTGCACAGGTTGAAAATAGTTTCCAACCTGTCTATCATGTGATGAAGAACGTAAAACAATCAGCTTTAGTCTCACTATTACAGTCAGTATTTGATGCAGGTGTGGGAGAATTGATACCTGAGAATTTACCGCCATCATTATTAGAAAAATATAGATTGGTGAGTCGTAAAACAGCTGTACATGATATGCACTTTCCAGCTGATGAAGCAGCTCATCATCAGGCTTTGCGTCGAATGAAGTTTGAAGAGTTGTTTTATTTTCAATTTAAAATGCAAGTTCTTCGTTTAAAAGATAAGTGCATGGCACGTGGTTTAACGATAGACTTTGATAAAGAAGCGCTTGTAGAAAAAATAAAGACTTTACCTTTTCCCTTAACTGCAGCTCAGAAGCAATCGTTACGTGAAATTATTACTGATATGGCAAGCCCTTATCATATGAATCGGTTGTTACAAGGGGATGTAGGAAGTGGTAAAACGGTTGTCGCAAGTCTGGCTATGTATACTGCTGTAAAAGCTGGGTTCCAAGCAGCCTTGATGGTACCGACTGAAATTTTGGCTCAACAACATTATGACAGTTTACAAGCCTTATTTCCGGAGTTATCGGTTGGTTTGTTAACTGGTGGTATGAAAATTGCTGAGCGACGTGACATATTAGCTGGCCTTGAGTCAGGTGAGATTCAGATGATCACTGGGACACATGCTTTGATTCAAGAATCAGTGAATTATCATGCACTGGGTCTGGTTATAACAGATGAACAACATCGTTTTGGGGTTAATCAGCGTCGTATTTTTCGAGAAAAAGGACAAAATCCTGATGTGCTAATGATGACTGCTACACCGATTCCAAGAACGCTTGCTATCACCGCATTTGGCGATATGGATGTTTCAATCATTGATGAATTACCCGCTGGGAGAAAGCCTATCACGACACGTTGGGTTAAACATGAGCAGCTTTTACCGAGTGTTTTACCGTGGGTAAGTGATGAGATTACTAAAGGTGCTCAAGTTTACTTTATTTCTCCTTTGATTGAGGAGAGTGAAGTGATGGATTTAAAAAATGCGACTGATTTATTTCATGATTTACAAGCATTTTTTGGTGATAATGTAAAAATTGCGCTATTACATGGTAAATTAAAGAATAGTGAAAAAGATCAAATCATGATGGATTTCAAGGCACGAAAATATGATGTCTTGGTATCAACAACGGTAATTGAGGTTGGCGTGAATGTGCCTAACGCAACACTTATGGTAATCATGGATGCTGATCGTTTTGGATTGTCCCAACTGCATCAATTACGTGGTCGTGTTGGCCGTGGAGAAAAAAAATCGACGACGATACTAGTTGCTAATCCAAAATCAGATAGTGGTAAGCATAGGATGAAGATCATGACCGAAACACAAAATGGGTTTGTCTTGGCAGAAGAAGATTTGAAAATGCGTGGTAGTGGGGAGATTTTTGGCACACGACAATCAGGTATTCCAGAATTTTCAGTTGCTGATATTGTCAATGACTACCCTATTTTAGAAGTAGCACGTACAGAAGCGATTACTATATGTAAAGAAAAAGATGGCTCGCAAAAAGCAGCCTATGAGATGATTTTGGCGAACTTATCAAATGAAGAGAGTTTCGATTAAAGGAGATAGTGATGAAAAAAGTAGTTGTAATTACTGGTGCAAGTAATGGAATGGGACTTGCTGCAGCCAAGTTATTTGCGTCTAAAGGATGGCTAGTATACGGTGGTGCAAGACGTGTTGAAAAGATCCCAACTGAAGATGGGATACATGCACTACGCTTAGATGTGACCGATCATCAATCAAATACAGCCTTTATAGAGACTATCATCAAAGAGGCTGGCCGAATTGATGTCTTGATCAATAATGCTGGATACGGTGAATATGGCGCTGTGGAAGAGGTACCTCTATCGAACGCTAAAAAACAATTTGAGACCAATTTTTTTGGTGCAGCAGAGCTAAGTCAATTGGTATTACCTACGATGAGACAGCAAAAATCAGGTAGAATTATTAATATTTCATCTATAGGTGCCAATGTCTATCTACCTTTAGGGTCGTATTATCATGCAACTAAAGCAGCATTACAACTTTGGAGTGATGCGCTTGATATGGAAGTGAAATCGTTTGGTGTACGTAGTATTACGATACAGCCAGGATTAACGCGCTCAGCTTGGGGTGATATCGCGATGGATAATGCACGTAAAAATGCTAAAGAGGACTCTGTCTATCTGCCTTTGTTAAGTCGCGTTGGTGGCTTATTAACAGTTAATAATAATGCATTTGTTTCTAGTGCAGATAAGATCGCGGCCCTATTTTATAAGGCTGCGACTGATCAGCGAGTTAAAGGACGATACTTTAATAGTGTCGCTGATAAGATGACAGTCTGGTTTGCAAGATCTCATCCTTATTTGTTTAATAAAACGTTGGGGCTGATGCTAAAAAGGGTCTCACGTCGAACTGAAAAATAATAATAAGTTTAAAGAACAATCTAGTGAATTGTTCTTTTTTATGTGATAGAAAGTAATCTGGTAGTTGCCAAGGAACCGTTCTTATGATAGAATTGATGTTGATTTCGAAACTATTATAGATTTATTTTTATTTCAAATTAATTATAAAAAAATATGGAATTTAAATTTATTATAAGATGCACTGGTGATGATGACTATACTTGGGCATAACTTTGAAAAATCAAGTAGTGTGCTAAAATGACGCTTGCATCATTCGCTAGCATACTTAAAATTAAAGGGAGATTTCCATGACAGAAGTGGAACAGAAAAAAGGACTGTTTGGGTTGGCAAAAGGTTTTCCAACTATTCTAGGAACAGAATTTGCTGAACGTTTTTCATACTACGGGATGAAAGCGGTTTTACTTTATTATATGATTAATACTACTGCTCAAGGTGGCCTAGGATTACCGCGCGCTGATGGCGTCGCAATTTCTGCCTTATATGGTGCCTTGATCTATATGTCAACAATTGTTGGTGGGTGGCTATCAGATAGAGTATTTGGTGCTGCTCGTATCGTTACGATCGGTGGTGTTTTCATTCTAGCTGGTCACATTGTTTTGGCTTTACCTTTTGGTGAGCCGGCCTTACTGGCATCCTTAGCGCTATTGATTATTGGGACTGGGATGTTAAAACCCAACGTATCGACATTAGTTGGTAGTGTTGTTAAAGATGACAAAGATGCGAACGTCGCCTTCTCATTGTTCTATGTTGCGATAAATCTCGGTAGCTTCATATCACCAATTGTAGTATCTGCTTTGCAAATAAAATATGGTTTTCATGTTGCCTTCTCAGCTGCAGCAGTTGTTATGGGACTAGGCCTTGCAATTTATGTTTGGGGATATGCAAGATTTCTTAGACATCATCTTGATGTTTTAGCACCTAATCCAATCGCAAAAACTGAGCGTAAAAAAGTAACTTTGACCATCGTTAGTATCATTGTGATTATAGTCTTTGGGTTTTGGCTTAGTATCATGACACATACATTTTCTATCGGTGCCCTTTCTAAGGTCGTTACTGTAGCAGCAGTTGTGTTAACAGGTTATTATTTTACACATATCTTAACGAGTAAACTTGTGACATCTGGTGAAAAACGCAAAGTTGTGGCTTATATTCCGATATTCTTATCTGGTGTTGCACTTTGGGCAGTCCAAGAAGGTGGTGGGACGATAGTTGCAGAATTTGTGACCCGTTCGGATCATAATTTTATTGGTTTCAAGATTGCTGATGCGATGGTGCAAGCTGTGAATCCATTTGTTGTGGTGTTTGGGACAGCAACTATGGCCTTTGTTTATAAAGTATTTGCTGATAAATTACCCAATCTATTTCAACGCTATGCGATAGGGATGGCCTTGGTTGGGGCAAGCTATCTACTCTTATTAACTCCAGCATTAACCGGTAGTGGTTTTTCAGCAAACTGGATTGTTTTATCTCTTGGGGTAGTCGCTTTTGGTGAGGTGCTCATCTCTCCTGTGTCACTTGCTGTTACAAACCGTTTAGCTCCTAAAGCGTTTGAAGCACAGATGATGGCAATTTGGTTTTTATCTAATTCAGTAGGTCAAGGTATCAATGCAAGCTTATCAGGATTTTATTTAAATCATACGGTACTTTATTTTGCTATCTACGCATCTGTGCCTATCTTATTTGCAATTGGTTTAGTCATAGGTGCTAAACAGTTAACACATATGATTGGTGACTAATTAATTCATATGTTAGTCTTCTATCAACTAAAAGACCAAGTACATCAACTGATGTGCTTGGTCTTTTTATAGTCATCGTTATTTTCCTAGACAAAATTGGCTAAATAACTGTGTAATTAATTCATCTGGTGCACTATCTCCAGTGATTTCACCGAGAACTTCCCATGTTCTAGTCATGTCAACTTGGACAAGATCGACAGGCATTCCCATATCAAGTCCGTCATTTACCGCATCTAATGAGGCCAGTGCCTGCTCTATTAAGGCGATATGTCGAGAGTTAGAGAGATATGTAGCATCCTGTTCAACTATACCAGCGTTGTCAAAAAAGAGTGTATTGATACGGTCTTCAATCTTATCAATATTTGTATCTTTGAGTACCGAAATTTTGATGATATCGTCTGGTAATTTTGATAAATCAATCTTTTCGGGTAAATCTGTTTTATTGAGTAAGATGATCCGGTTAGTCTCTTGTGTCAAGGCTAATAAAGCCTCATCTTGGTCACTTAGTTGCTCGCTAGCATTAAGTAGCAGTAATACTAAATCGGCTTCAGTTAATGCTTTGTGTGAGCGTTCTACACCAATCTGCTCCACGATGTCATCAGTTTCGCGAATACCTGCGGTATCCACTAGTTTTAATGGTACGCCATTAATATTAACATACTCTTCTATCACATCACGCGTTGTACCTGCAATATCCGTGACAATCGCTTTTTCTTCTCTAAGTAGATGGTTGAGTAAACTAGACTTACCGACATTAGGACGCCCGATGATAGCAGTAGAAAGCCCTTCACGAAGAATTTTACCGCGTTTAGCTGTTTTAAGCAGGTTATCGAGTAAGTGTCTAAACTCAGCTGTTTTTTCACGAAGTAATTTTGTGGTCAATTCTTCTACGTCATCGTATTCTGGATAATCAATATTCACCTCAACTTGCGCGAGTGTTTCAAGGATATTCTGACGTGTATTGTTGATCAAGGATGATAAACTACCATCTAACTGTTGCACAGCAATCGACATCGCCTGATCAGTTTTGGCACGGATGAGGTCCATGACGGCTTCTGCTTGTGAGAGATCCATTCGACCATTTAAAAAGGCACGTTTAGTAAATTCACCTGGTTCAGCCATACGTGCACCATTACGCAAGAGAAGTTGCAAGATTTCATTCATAACTGCAATACCGCCATGCGTGTTGATTTCAACAACATCTTCTCTAGTGAACGTTTTAGGTGCTTTCATCACACCAACCATCACTTCATCTAGTACACGTGTCTCTTCAACTATATGCCCATAATTCAGCGTATGTGTCTCGCAGTCTGCCAAAGCCTTACCCTTGAAGACTTTATCAGCAATTTGAATCGCCTCTTGTCCTGAAAGTCTGACAATCCCAATCGCCCCTTCGCCAAGAGGTGTAGAGATTGCAACAATCGTATCAAATTCTTTAGTTATCATACCTCTTATTTTATCTTAAAATCTGTAAAACAGCAATGAGACTGTATGCTATATATCAACTTGCTATTGGACTATAACTATTGTCATGCTATATGCTTAATATATTGACAATCACTTTCAGTTAGTGTATCATATTAATAGTCAGTTTAATTGACTATCTATGGAGGTGATCGATTTGTATGATGTTTTTGACTCTTGGGGGTATACGTTAAGTAAGATTTCTCAAAGCATGAATGAGCTATTTACTGAAAGGCTATCTATATATAGTATTGATGCAAGAGAATATGGTATTTTATCTGTGGTGTATAAGACACCCAAGCTAACTCAAAAAGAAATTGGGATAAAAATGGTTGTTGATAGAACAACAATGATGCAGCTCATTGATGTGCTTGAAAAAAAGGAATTGATCAATAGAGAAAGTAATCCAAAAGACAGAAGACAGAATTTAATTACTTTAACAGTCAAAGGTAGAGAGATTGTTGAAAAAATGTGGATTGAAATGGAAGAAGTTGAAAAAGAAGTCATTGGTAACATGACACTTGCCCAAAAGAAAGTTTTCGAGCGCATAAATGCTGCTATGAATCGAGGAGAGAGAAAATGAATGAAATAGCTTTTTTAGAATTACAAATTAAATTATCAATTAGCCCTATGGATTTGATGCAATATAAAAAACAAAATCCAACTGATTACATAGTGGTTGATGTTAGAAATGCGCCACCTCATTTGAAAAAAACGAAAATAGCAGGAGCTATCGATATACCATTAACTGTTTTAGCAGAAAACTTAGATAAGCTACCAAAAGATAAATTGATTATTGTTTACTGTTGGGATGTATGGTGTCATATGGGTAAAAAAGCAAGTATTATGTTATTGAAAGAAGGGTATGACGTCAAAGAATTAAGTGGTGGTATTAGTGCTTGGAATGAATTAACCCTACCTGCTGAGAGTCTAGTTTAACAAAATGATAAGAATGGTCTAAGTAAGCGAACGGGACTTGGTCTCTAAACAAAAACAAAAGCAAAAGCAAACTAATAGTAAAACTTGTTGATTTTTGATATCAGCTTGCTGACTATATTAAAAAGCATCTGCCTCATGAACGGATGCTTTTTATGATCTAACTGTTTAATCTAATAATTGAGCGCCAAGACCAATCAAACCAGGGCCTGTGTGCACGACAAGTGCTGGAGATATTTGGTCAACTAGGATTTCGTTTGCTTGTGGGATTTCTTTTTTTAAGACATCGACCAACACCAATGCTTCTGGTTCAGCATTGCCGTGGGCAACAAGCAGTCTAACATTTTGATGATTACCAACAAACTCTTTTACTAAACTAACCGTTTTTTCTAGACTTTTTTTACGACCACGTGATTTGGCAACAGTGTGATAAACACCGGCTTCGTTACACGTGATAATTGGATTGAGTTTGAGTGCATTACCAAGCACAGCGCTTACAAGACCGATGCGGCCTCCTTTTTGGAGGTATTCTAATGTTGCAACACTAAAAAAGATCTTACTTTTATCTGTGCTATGTGATAAATTGTTTGTAATCTCTTCAAAAGTAGCACCTTGTGTAATGAGTTCTGCTGCTTTAATAGCGTGTGATCCAGCGCCAATCCCGATATTTTTCGTATCAAACATGAACGTCTCAAGTTGTGGAAAATCTTGTGCAATCAGTCTGATTGAGTTAAAGGTGCCTGAGAGTCCACTGGATATGGTGATGGCGATCAATTGCTCATACCCATCTGCTATGATTTTTTTAAAGATCTCTTGGATAACTGCCCCTTCAGGTAATGAAGTCTTGGGTATTTCGGTTGGCAATCGATCATAAATTTCTTCAGCAGTAATGGTAACCTTATCTGTAAACGATTCAGTTTCATAGATAATTTTTAAGGGAATTTCATATATATTATTTGCTTGTGCTAGAGCATTTGGGACATCACATCCTGAATCAACTAGGATGGCAATTTTTTTATTTGTCAATTAAACCCTCCTCTGTGTGTTCCATAATCGCCAAACTTTCAGCAAGTTCAATACTTTTTTGTGCCAACAGTTTTGTGGCAAGTGATGATGTCGCTGCTGTGACGATAAAGAATTCTGGTGAGATTTGTTTTGCGAATAGCCCTGTAGTCTCAATGCTTTGGACTTGTTTTCCAACAACGTTTAGAGATGACTCTAAGACATCACAAAAAATGTTATAAGCTTCGTGTATGCCACTAATACGGCCTTGATAAATGATACCGGTCTTAATTTCGGGTATTGTCAGGACTTGTTTTAATAGCGTGATAGCAATTAGAAAAGCTAGGTGTACACGGGAGTATTTCTTTTTGACAGGTGCGGGTATTAGGCCTAATTTAACATAGTTGTTGACCATCGATTTGGTCAACATAGGTTGATCTTGGTGAGATAAAATAGGTCCCAAATATTTACTTACTAGGTTGATGACTTGGTCCATATAGAGTTCTATATCCGGTAGTTCATCCCAGCGTGGTAATGCTGCTGTTTCTATTTGATTTCCCCATTTGGAATCAGAAAAAAGTGTTGACATAGGTTGTATACTTTCTAGTTGAATAGTGTATTATGTAGTTTTAGATACTAGGTCTAGTTTACTATAAAATAGAAATAATGCAAATTGATACCACTTCTTAATCATTTGCTTGTCAAAAATAAGCACCAGCATATTAGGATATTAGGTAAAGCATGATAAAGGACTAGCACTTGGGTGTCAGCTATCTTTCTTTTATCCAAAAAGTCCATATTTGTAAAGGATATTGTATGAATATCCGCATATTGTTAATTTTATTGCATACTTTTTGAAAAATATGCAATAAAAACACTTGACATATGTATTTTTATGCACTATAATGAATATATAATCAAGAAACAAAATATTTAGAGGTGATAATAATGGCAAAAGAAAAAATAGTATTAGCTTATTCAGGTGGATTAGATACATCCGTTGCGATCAAATGGCTTGTAGATGAAGGGTATGATGTTGTAGCAGCTTGTTTAGACGTTGGTGAAGGAAAAGATCTAGATTTTATCAAAGAAAAAGCGTTGACAGTTGGTGCGATTGAATCTTACGTTATTAATGCTAAAGAAGACTTTACACATAATTATGTTGGGTATGCAATCAAAGGTAATCTCATGTATGAGCAAAAGTACCCACTTGTTTCAGCATTATCTCGTCCGTTAATTTCAAAAGCATTGGTTGATGTTGCGCGTGAGACAGGAGCAGCAGGGATTGCTCATGGCTGTACCGGAAAAGGAAATGACCAAGTTCGTTTTGAGGTTGCCATTCATTCCCTAGCTCCTGAACTAAAAGTACTCGCGCCAGTTCGTGAATGGAAATGGTCACGTGAAGCTGAAATCGAATATGCTAAAGCTAATGGAATTCCAGTGCCTGCTGATCTTGATAACCCATATTCAATCGATATGAACTTATGGGGTCGTGCGATAGAAGCTGGTATTTTAGAAAATCCATGGAATGAATGTCCAGAGGACGCTTTCTTCATGACAACATCAATTGAAAACGCACCGGATCAAGCAGAATTTATCGAGTTAACGTTTGAAAAAGGGATTCCAGTTGCACTTGACGGGAAAAAACTTCCCTTATATCAGTTGATCAATGATGTGAATGTCATTGCTGGGAAACACGGTATCGGACGTATCGACCATGTTGAAAACCGTTTAGTTGGGATTAAATCACGTGAAATTTACGAATGTCCAGGTGCGACTGTTATTTTGAAAGCACATAAAGACATTGAAGATATCACATTTGTTCGTGAAGTCTCTCATTTTAAACCAGTGATCGAAAATGAATTATCAAATACGATTTATAATGGGCTTTGGTTTAATCCAGCGACAGATGCGTTGAAAGCTTATATCGATAGCACACAAGAAGTTGTTAATGGTACGGTAAAAGTAAAACTTTATAAAGGGAATGCAATTTGTATCGGTAGAAAATCACCTAATTCACTTTATGATGAGAATTTAGCAACTTATACAGCAGCCGACGAATTTGATCAAGATGCAGCAGTAGGGTTTATCAAGTTATGGGGTCTACCATCACAAGTTAATGCGCAAGTATGGGATAAATTAGATAAAGAAAAATAATTTGTTTAAAGCAACCATCAAATAAACTAAGTCAGGGAACTGGATTTGAATGAGTTGGACTAATAATCGTTACAGTGATGCCGATTAGTCATAAAATATGCATGAAATTAATCGTAGTCAGAGACCTACAATTTCATCAAAAGGCGCTATCATAAGCGCTTTTTTAATAAATAAAATTATCAAAAATAGATATCAGAGTAGTAAAATAATTTGACTTTGAGTATACTGTAAATATAGTAAATATAGAAATTATGGAGAATAGTATGGCAAAATTATGGGGTGGCCGTTTTGAAGCTGGATTAGATAAGAAAACAGAAGCGTTTGGTGCATCAATTACTTTTGATCAGAAAATGGCGCGTCAAGATTTAAAAGGTAGTCTTGCCCATGTGACCATGCTTGCATCAACAGGTATTTTAACTGACCAAGAAGCCGAAGAGATTAAAGCAGGTATCAGAAAAGTTGAGGCCAAATATGAAGCAGGCCAAATCGAATTCAAGATTGAAAACGAAGATATTCATATGAATATGGAAACTTATCTGCATACGGAAATCGGATCGGTAGCTGGTAAGTTACATACAGCACGTTCACGTAATGATCAGGTATCGACAGATATGCACCTTTGGATAAAAGACACATTAGTAGAGACTCAAGATAAGTTGCAAAATTTACGGGAAGTTTTAGTGGCATTAGCATCTGATCATGTTGAAACGATTATGCCAGGATATACGCATCTACAGCATGCCCAGCCTATTTCGTTTGGTCACCATATCATGGCATATTACAGTATGTTAACGCGAGACGCAGAACGCTTTGCCTTTAATATGAAGCACGCTGATATTTCACCTTTAGGTGCTGCAGCATTAGCAGGTACGACTTTTCCTATCGATCGAAAAGAAACTGCAGCTTTGATGGGGTTTAGTGACCTCTATGTCAATTCAATAGATGCAGTGAGTGATCGTGACTTTATTTTAGAGTTTTTAAGTAATGCAAGTATCCTCATGATGCACTTATCACGATTCTGTGAGGAGATCATTCTTTGGTGTAGCCATGAATACCAATTTGTGACTTTATCAGATGCCTTTTCAACAGGATCATCTATTATGCCACAGAAAAAAAATCCTGATATGGCTGAATTAATCCGTGGGAAATCTGGTCGTGTTTATGGTAATCTGTTTGGTTTACTGACAGTGATGAAATCTTTACCTTTGGCTTACAACAAGGATTTACAAGAAGATAAAGAAGGCATGTTTGATACTGCAGAGACAATCTTAACCAGCTTAGATGTTATGAGTGGTATGTTAGCGACGATGACAGTTAACACGTCAGTTATGGCTGAATCGACTGAAAAAGATTTTTCAAATGCGACAGAATTAGCAGACTATTTAGCAGCTAAAGGCTTACCTTTTAGAAAAGCGCACGAAATTGTCGGTGAGATGGTATTAGAGTGTAGTAAAGCAGGCCACTACTTGCAAGATGTCCCTTTAACACGTTATCAAGAAGTATCAGAACTGATCGAGGCAGATATTTACGATACCTTAAACTCTCGCACAGCAGTTGCTAGACGAACTTCATTTGGTGGCACAGGATTTGATCAAGTGAAGATGCAAATTGACTTGGCAAAAGAAACTTTGAAAAATGAGTCATCAGTTTCTAGCAACTAACCCCTTTAAATAACAAGTAGATATATCAGGAATGGACCTATAACAAGGTGCATTTTTTGGGGTTTTATGGTAGAATGACAATGATAACTTATAGTAGGAGAAAGTATTTTGGCGCTTAAGAAAGCATTACGAGTAAAAAAAAAGAAAGATTTTGATCGTATTTTTTATGCTAAAAAATCGACTGCTAATAAAAAATTTATTATCTATCAGCTGCCATCAGATTTGGGCCATTTTAGGGCTGCAGTGTCGGTAAGTAAAAAATTAGGGAATGCCGTGGTTCGTAATCGAGTTAAACGGCTTGTTAGACATGCTTTAGCCCCCCTAACTCCAGAATTGTCAAAAGTGGATTTTGTCATTATCTGTCGAAAAGGTGTGGAAACATTAACATTTGATGAGATTCAAAAAAATTTGGTTCATGTATTAAACCTATCAAAAATATATCAAAAAGATTAATGGATTAGGGTGCTAAAATTATCAAGGGGTAGGTTTAGGAAAAGGAAAAACGTGAAAAGAAAACTTAAATTATCAGCTATATCAGCTTTAGGATTATTAATCCTAGCAGGATGTGGTCGTTCAGATATTACTGGACAAACAAGTGGTATCTGGGAAAAATTTGTTTACGGATTTGCAGAGATTATTCACTTCTTATCGTTTGGCGGTCTTGTGGGTGTAGGTATTATTTTATTTACCTTGATTATCAGAACAGTTTTATTACCTTTGATGCATATTCAAATGAAATCAACGCGTAAGATGCAAGATGTTCAACCTGAACTAAAAAAGCTTCAAGCACAGTACCCAGGTAAAGATAAAGAAAGTAAACGTATCATTGCGGAAAAAACGCAAGAGATTTATGCACAAAATAATGTTAATCCATACATGGGGTGTCTCCCACTTCTTGTTCAAATGCCGATTTTATGGGCCTTGTATCAAGCGATTACGCGTGTACATTTTTTAAGAGATGGTCATTTCCTTTGGTTTAATATTGCTGGTCATGATCCGTATTTCATTTTACCAGTTCTTGCAGCAGTGTTTACTTTTGCAAGTTCATGGTTAACAATGAAAGCAGCACCTGAAAAAAATGCGATGACAACTAGTATGACTTATCTCATGCCAATCATGATTTTTGTAATGGGCCTTACGGTTGCATCAGGGGTTGCCTTATATTGGACTGTTTCAAACGCTTATCAAGTATTCCAAACTTTATTATTAAATAATCCTTTTAAAATTCAAGAAGAAAGACAAGCTAAAGTCAAAGCTGAAAAGGATAAAGAAAAACGTAAGCAAAAAGCGTTAATGAATGCTAAGAAGAAAAAGAAATGATACTTGTCACAGCATATTTTAGTTAGTAACCCTATGGGAAGGAGTAGTTAATTGTATGGCTATTTTTACTGGTAAAACAATAGACGAAGCGATCGAACGTGGATTAAAAAAGCTAGGTGTCAAACGAGAAACTGTTCATATTCAAATTGAGCAAAAAGATAAAAAAGGTTTTTTGGGTATTGGGAAAAAACGGGCACGCGTTAATATTGAGCCTATCCATGAAGATACTGTTCGTCAAGCTGATCGGTTAGCGACTCGTGGGCTATCTGCCGATTTTATTGCAGAATCACCTAAAGTACAATCTGCTATGGAGGCTACAGTTGAGTTATCTCAAGTCGTAAAGGCTGTTAAAGCTGCTGAAAAAGCAAGTGCAGGAGAGTTATCTCAAGAAGATAGGGATGCCATTATTGAGGAAGCTAAACTTGATATTGCTGAAAAAAAGACGCTAACTCAAGGATTAGATGTCAATGCTGATGAAACAAACTTGACGTCTGGTCAAAATAAAGTGATTAAAGAAGTTGCAAAATACTTAACACTTATTACCCAAGATATGGGTGTGCCGGCAACAGTTTCTGTGGCACAAAGTGGCGAGTTGACTATTTTTACACTCAAGTCTACTCAAGATGGTTTGTTAATTGGTAAGCACGGAAAAATTCTACAAGCGTTTCAAGTGCTTGCCAAGGCTTATGCCAATAGTTTGACTGATGAACGCATTACAGTGGCAGTTAATGTCGGTGATTATTATGAGAAGCGTAAAGTCTATATTACAAGTTTGGCGCACCATGCGGTTAAACGTGCAGCTGAGGGGGAGACGGTCTATATCAATGATTTACAAAGCAATGAACGTAAGATCGTTCATGCAATCATTGCGCATGAACCTGGCATCAAGAGTGAATCAGTCGGCAAACATGGTGGCCGATATATCCTTGTCACAAAAGCATAACCGATCACTAACAAATAGATAAAAGCTAAAAAGCTCTCAGTTTATATTACTGAGAGCTTTTTTTATATGTGATAAAATGAATGCTCTATCCCAAAGTCATTAATAAACAGGTTTAATCTTCAAAGTGTGATTCATCATGGATCATACCACGATTTTCGACTTGTGTTGTGAAAACAATATTTGTATTTGTTTGACCAAATCGTTTAAGTTTAATGAGAAATTTTTCTAATTCATGAACGTCTTTAAACAAAACCTTCAGAATGAAATCATAATTTCCGGTTATATTATCAACCTCTAAAACATTTGGAATGTCCTGTACTAAATGGATGAACTCTTTTTTGTTATCTGATTTCAATGAAACATTTATAAACGCCTTGATTTGATATCCCAGTTTCTCATAATCTATGACTAGTCGATAATTCTTTATAATATACTTCTCTAGTTTTTGTATGCGAGAAGAAGCAGAAGGAGAAGAAATGAAGCACTGCTGAGCGATTGATTTTAATGGCTCCCGACTGTTTCTTTGCAAAATATTTAATATCTTGATATCAATATTATCTAAATTCATATTATTTTCTCCTAAAAGTATAGTTGTTGTCATAAAATATGACACAATTTTATCATAAAATTGAATAAATGTAAATTTGGGATGAAAAAAGATTTTTTGCGTCACTTTTTATAACACGAATGCCGAAAATCTAAAATTTATGGTTAATAATATAAAAATAATACCGCTTTCAACTAAATTTTAAGTCATAAACTAGTTTACTATACTAATAATCAGAAAAATCAGAAAATTCTATTGTTTTTAGTTTATAAATGGGTTAAGATTGTAAACATCAAAGTAATCAGTTGATGACTCAAAATCTAATCTTGAAAATGTTTGAATCAGTTGTACATCATAAACTCGTTTTTGCTCTTGAATTTTAGAAAGGAGAAAATTAAAAAACAGTTTATAAATGGTAAGGGTTTGAGCATCGAAATTTAAGAGAATTTATTTTTTTGAAAAGGAGATTGCATGAACCAACTGTTTAACATAGAATTGGCGGAAAAATATTTTCCAAAGATTTTATCTGCTTTACCAACAACCCTTATGATTGTGTTTGTTGCTACAATAATTGGCTTAGTACTTGGTGCTTTAATTGCAATGATACGCATTGAAAAAGTACCTGTTTTATCACAACTTTCAGCTGTGTTTGTCTCCTTTATTCGAGGTACTCCTATACTTGTGCAGCTATTCATCGTATTTTATGGATTGCCAGAAATGTTGAAAATGATTGGCCTTGATATTAGAGATCTAGACAAAATGTATTATCTTTATGTCACTTATGGTCTCAATACAGCAGCTTTTCAATCAGAGACAATTCGTGCCGCAATTCTAAGTGTCCCACAAAATCAATTGGAGGCTTCGTTAGCATCAGGCTTGACTAAGCAACAAGCTTATCTTAAAGTTATCTTGCCACAGGCTATCAAAGTTGCAGTACCTAGTTTTGGTACAGCAACAATTAGTTTGTTGCAAGACACCTCATTAGCTTTTACAATCGGTGTATTAGATGTCATCGGTCGTGCGCAGGCACTGGGTGCTGTGACAATGCATATTTTTGAGGGGTATGTTGATGCAGCAATAATATTTATATTTTGTAGTATTGTACTCGAGTTATTATTTAAATGGATTGAAAAGAAAACCAACTATGATCTAGTTGCGAGTCGTAGAAGAGTTAGCTTATTCAATAGAAAACGGAAATCCAAAGTAGATCAAGTTCACTCATCTCAAAAAGCATCACAAACTATTGTGACTAAAAAAACTTTATCGGAGGAAGTATTATGACTCAATTAATGAAAAAGAATATCGTAGGAAAACTGACTGTTACACTAACTTGTGCAACGATTCTCTTTACTTTAACTGCTTGTGGTAAAAAAGCAGACAAAGCTGATGATACAAGTGATAAAGGTGTTACAACTGTCACGGTCGCTACAGGGAATGCTAGTCTACCGTTTGCATATCTTAATGAAGATAACCAATATGATGGGCTTGATGTGAAATTGATGGAAGCGGTCGATAAGGCATTACCTGAGTACAAATTTAAATTTATTGGCGGTGATTTTCCAACTACTTTATCAAACTTAGAGTCTGGGAAAGCAATGATTGCTAGTTTCCAGTTTGAAGTGAATGATGAACGTAAGCAAAAATTCACCTACGGTACAGTGCCTTATACAGACTGGGATACGTTTATTGTGACTAATGGTGATAAAGGCAAAGCGCTAGATTCATTTGATGAGCTAAAAGGTAAAAAGGTTTATGTTACAACAGGTACCAACCAAGCAGCAATGGCTGAAAATTACTTGAAAGCGCACAAAGATGCTTTTACTCTTGTTTATGGAGAATATACAAATGAGCAAATTGTGGAAGCTATTAAATCTGGTGCAGTTGATGCAACCTTAGCACCGAAATATTCAAACGATTTGTATGTGAAAAACTATGGTGTTAATTTTGTAATTGGTAAAACGCCGGTTAATAAGTCTAAAGCTTATATCTTATTTAATAAAAAAGCAGATGAAAAATTACAAAAAGCAGTCAATGATGAAATGGCAAAATTGAAAGAAGATGGCACGATACTGAAATTATCTAAAAAATATCTAGGTGGAGACTACGTACCAAAAGGTTAACATGAATAGTTACTCACCTAGGATAGCAAGTTCAGCTTTTAGTTCATTTTGAATTAGAAACCGACAAAGTGAGGAGTCAAGTCTATGAGTTTTAAGTTTGAAGTTTTTCTCAAAAGTTTAAAGATTGCTAGTAAATATATCGGCACAACGCTTGAAGTCGCACTAAGTGCGTTGTTCATCGGTTTATTTCTAGGCTTAATCATTGCTTTGATAAGGTTTTATAAGGTACCAGTTTTATCCCAATTTTTAGCAGGACTATTCACTGTGCTAAAAGCAATTCCAATTGTCTTGATTCTACTTGCTACCTATTTGATTTTTGCTAAAACATTTGATCAATTTGCTGTAAATGTTGGTTGGCATATGAAGTTTAAAGATATCAATCCACTGCTGATTCCTATATTCTGCTTATCTATCTTATCAACGATTGGTTTGAGCGAAACATTTCGTGGAACGTTTGCCTCAATTGGGAAAGGTCAACAGGATGCTGCAAAATCGATTGGGATGGGAACATTTCAAATTATTACTAGAATTATTTTACCTCAAGCGCTGCCAGTCGCCTTACCGATGATGAGTAATACTTTAATTGGTTTGGTTAAGGCGTCTGCTTTAGTATCAATGGTTGGTGTTGTGGATATCTTTGCAGCAGCAAAAATTTCTGCACAACAAAATTATCGGTTTTTAGAGGCTTACTTGGCAGTCGCGCTAATTTACTGGATTATCAATATTTTTATTGAACAGGGAGCGGGGATGTTAGAGCGTAATTTAAATAGTAGACTTCGGAGGGATGCCGCATGATGACAGCAAAAAATGTTCATAAGCGTTTTGGTGCAAATGAAGTACTGAAAGGGGTGGACTTAACAGTTGAACCAGGCCAAGTTATTTGCATCTTGGGACCTTCTGGTTCTGGGAAAACGACTTTCTTGAGATGTCTTAATTTTTTAGAGTCGGCAGATGAGGGTGAGCTGACCGTTGATGGTCAAACGGTCGAATTTAAAAGTGTGAAGAAAAAAGAGATATTATCTGTTCGTCGTAAAACAGCAATGGTTTTTCAAAACTATGCATTATTTGCTAATAAAACGGCAAAAGAAAATATCATGCTACCTTTAATGTTGGCACAAAAATTATCTAAGGTAGATGCTGAAAAACGTGCTGTCGAAGTGTTAGATAAGGTATCTCTATTAAATAGAGCTGATTTTTACCCGTCACAATTATCAGGTGGTCAACAACAGCGAATAGGTATTGCACGAGCATTAGCTATCAATCCAGATGTCATTTTATTTGATGAGCCAACAAGTGCTCTAGATCCAGAGTTAGTTGGACAGGTGCTCGCGTTAATGAAAGATATCGCAAAATCTGGTGTCACAATGGTCGTTGTCACACATGAAATGCAGTTTGCATATGAAGTCTCAGATAAGGTTGTGTTTATGGAAGGCGGTGTGGTTGTAGAACAAGGCACACCTGATGCGTTGTTCAATCATCCAAAAGAAAGTCGAACGAAAGCATTTTTATCACGATACACAAATGCTTAAGTATGAATATGGAGGAATTATGAATTATCAATTTTCAAATCGTATTTCAAAAATTAAGGTAAATCCATTGCGTGCTAATGCCCGAAAAAATATGGAACATCCAGACGTGATTTCGTTTGCCTATGGTTTCCCGCCAGAAGCGGCTTTTCCTAGTCATAAACTTGCAGAGATTTCTCAAAAACTTTATGATCTAGATAATCATGAAACTTTTCTACAGTACGGTCCATCAGAAGGTCATCCAGAATTTTTATCAGTATTAGGACAGCGGTTATCTGCTGTTGTGAATGCTTATGATAGTGAAGCAGATGAGTTGATGGTTGTATCGGGATCGACTCAGGGGATGGATTTGACAATCAAGGCATTTTGCAATGAAGGTGACGTGGTTATTTGTGAATCACAAACATTCTCAGGTGCGGTAAATAGTATTCGTGCTTATGGTGCTGAACCTCTTGCGATACCAATGAAAGGTGAATCGATAGATTTAGATTTAGTAGAGGCGGCTTTAGTTGCAGATGTTGAAAAAAAGATTAAATTAATCTATCTGATTCCGACATTCCAGAATCCGTTGGGGACTTCAATGCCACTCGAAGATCGAAAACGGGTATATGAATTGGCCAAAGCCTATGGTGTTATGATATTTGAGGATGATCCTTATGGTGATCTCTTATACGTTGGGGAACACATTCCAAAAATTAAATCTTTTGACAAAGCCGGTATCGTGATCTATTCGGGCTCGTTCTCTAAAATTTTAGCGCCATCTAGCCGTGTAGGATTCTTAGTCATTCCCAAAGGTGCATATGAGATGATTTTGTTAGGGAAACAGACCAGTGATTCACATACTAACCAATATTGGCAACTAGTTGCTGCAAAGTTCATGATTGATTATGATTTTGAAGCACATATTGATGGCTTACGAGAATTATATAAAGAAAAATATTTGCTCATGATGGATGAACTAGATAAAATTTCTCCAGATTTGATGACTTATATTAAACCAGCAGGTGGTTATTTCTTATGTGGAAAACTATCTTCAACTGTTGATATTGCTAAGTTTTATGATTATTTGATTGAACACCAAGTTGCGATTATCCCAGGAAATGTAATGAGTGTAGCGCAAGAAGGGTTTGATAACTATTTCAGATTAAACTTTACAAAACCAACATTAGATGAGATTCGCAAAGGGATCAATATTATCAATGAAGCATTACAGTCAGCAAATTTATCAACTTCAGTAAAGGCACTTGAAAAAGAGGTAATGTAACTTATGAAATTAATCTTTATGGGGGCAAATGAGCAAGAAAAATTATTCATAGATATGTGGGCTAAGCAGCATCAAACAGTTGTAAAAGTTGTCACTGAAAATCTGAGCATAGATAATGTTGATCAAACAAAAGGGTTTGACGGCATTTGTTTATATCCAAGCCAGGAAATGGCAACACAACCTAGACTATACCAAAAACTTGAGGAGAATGGCATCAAGGTATTGTCTATCAAATCAACAGGAGTAGATGGGATTAATTTTGATTTTGCCAAACAACATCAGCTGACAGTCACAAATGTACCAGGCTACAGTCCAACATCAGTTGGACACTTTGCAGTGATGCTAATATTAATGACACTTCGTAATGTACCAAGTTATTTGAATCATGATAATAGAAAAGCACATTTAGGTCGAGAGTTATCAGATGTTACGATTGGTATTTTAGGAACTGGTAGAATTGGTAGTCTTGTTGCTGATAATCTCATGGCTATGGGCGCAAATGTGATTGCTTGTGCAACACGTGAAAATCTTAGTTTAAAAGCACGAGGACTTAAGTATGTGAGTTTTGAAGCACTTATCCAAAAATCAGATGTTATCTCGATTCATATTCCTGCTTCAACTAAAAATTATCATTTATTTTCAACTGATGTGTTTGACCAGATGAAAGAAAATGCCATACTAATTAATACAGCACGTGGCGCAATAATTGATACTCAAGCGTTGATCCCTTTTTTAGAGGTAGGGAAAATTGGTGGATTAGGGATTGATGCAATTGAAGATGAAGAAAAGTATTTTTTAACTGGGTGGAGTGAAAATCCGCTAGTTAAACAACTTGTGGCTTTCCCAAATGTATTGATTACACCACATATTGCCTACTTTACGGGTTTAGCAGTGCGTGAAATCGTTGAAACTGCCTTAGATAATGCAGTTGCAGTAGTGAATAATGAAGAAAACCTGAACATTGTTGCATAGACTATCAGATTAAGCGTAGATCTGAGTTGAGATATAATTAAAAGGGGTGGAAGTATGGCAAATCAAATTGAAATTACAGATGTTCATAAAAGTTTTGGTAATCACAAAATTTTAAAAGGAGTGAATGTTGTTGTTCAAGAAGGTGAAGTGGTTTGCATTTTAGGACCATCCGGATCTGGGAAAACGACATTTCTGCGCTGCATTAATTTTTTGGAACGTGCTAATGCTGGCAGGATTATTTTAGGAGATAATCGTGTTGATTTTAGTGCTGCGACTAAAAAATCAATCAAAGCGATTCGGATGAATACTGCTATGGTTTTTCAAGGCTATGAATTGTTTAAACATATGACCATACTTCAAAATGTTATGGAGGGATTGGTTACAGTGCGAAAAGTACCGAAAAAAAAGGCAATGTCAGTGGCGATGAAAGCACTTGAAAAAGTTGGGCTAGCTGATAAAGCTTCTGCCTATCCAAGTCAGTTATCAGGAGGTCAACAACAGAGGATTGGGATTGCTAGAGCGATGGCTTTGGAGCCTGAATTGATGTTGTTTGACGAGCCGACTTCTGCTTTAGATCCTGAATTAGTAGACGAAGTGCTTGCCATCATGAAAGAACTTGCCGCGAGTGGTAGAACGATGATTATCGTGACACATGAGATGCAATTTGCTTATGAAGTTGCTGACAAAATTATTTTTATGGCAGATGGTAAAGTTTTAGAATCTGGGACACCAGATGAGGTATTCAATCATCCGAAAGAGCAGCGAACTCAAGAGTTTTTATCGCGCTTGAATTTTAGTTAGGCGGGTCAAATAAGTGGTATTTTCTCAAAAAAAACTTGAATTGACGCATGAAAAGATTCTATCCAAAGACTTATTGTTGGTGATGCTCATTTCTTTTCTGGCAGGGACAGCTATTACTACGCAGATGGGGACTTTGCCTTTATATGTGGCGCATCTTGGCGGAACCAAAGGAGATGCTGGGACTATTGTGGGTATTCTAGGCCTTTCAGCTTTATGCTTGAGAATACCTATCGGAGGCTTATTAGATAAATTTGGTCGCAAATTAATTTTGATAATAGGTATGGCGGTTCTGGTTGCAGATTTTTTGGTCTTAAATCTTAACCATCAACTTGGTTTTTTATTTTTCTTAAGATTGGTTCAAGGTGCTGCTTTGGGTATTGAAAATACAGCTGTTGGTACGTTAGCAAGTGATTTAATACCTAGAAATCGTTTATCTGTGGGGTTAGGCTACTTTAGTATTGCGCAGACCCTACCTCAAGCAATTGGTCCGTTGATTGGCTTATATCTAGTTCAGAATTATGGCTTCAATTCTTTGTTTTTTGTTGGGTTATTACTAACTGTTATCGCTTTTTTGGCAAGTTTGCTGGTATCTGATCATTATGAACAAAAAATAACCAAACCTCAACTCAACCAACGATTGACTAACAAGGATAATTTAGCAAATGATCTAAGACAGGCTAAAGCACACAGATTATCGCCTAAACAAGGGCTATTGAGTGTGCCAGTACTGGTACCTAGTTTAATTTTATCGATTGTTTGTTTAGCAAATTCTGGTGTTACAGCTTTCGTTTCACAGTTTGCAATTGAACGAAATGTATCAAATATTGGGTATTATTTTACGGTAAATGCACTTGTAACGGTACTGATGCGTTTGATATATCCTAAGTTTTTAGTAACAATTAAGACTTCAAAGGTTGTTTTTATTAGTCTATGCTTTATTATTGCATCCTTAATATTGGTTTCTAAAAGCACAACTTTAATCAGTTTTTTACTAGCTGGTAGTCTATATGGTATTGGTTTTGCGAGTGTATTGCCTATTATGAATGCGGTTGTTTTAAATCATGTCAGCGATCATCAGCGTGGGCGTGCAACGGCGATATTTTCAGCGTCATTAGATGTGGCTTATGGCAGTGGTGCTATGATCTGGGGGTTTGTTGCAATGCAAGTGGGGTTTGAACAGATGTATCTAATTTCGGGTATTTTTGTAGCCTTGACCTTAGGGATTGTGATGAAATATCACAAATTACTTTTTTAAACATTAGAAAGTTGGTAAAGGATGTGTGATAAAATTAAGATACGCCTGTTACAGTTATCTGACTTTGAGCAAATCTGGTTGCTTTGGAACAGTGTGCCAGGAGTAGGTTTGCGTCAATGGGACGATAGTGAATCGGGTATAGCTGCTTTTTTAAAGCGTAATCCAACAACCTGTTTTGTCGCTGAGAAAAGTGGCAGTATACTAGGCTGTATGTTATCTGGAAATGATGGTAGACGAGGATTTATTTATCATGCAACTGTGCGCACCGATATGCATTATCATGGAATAGGTAAGGCTATGTTAACAGAAGTTTTGCGGTCACTTAAAATAGAAGGGATTAAAAAAGTCAATTTAGTCTGTTTTATTGAAAATGATAAAGCTCAAGAGTTCTGGCAGAGCCAAGGGTTTAGCTTTCGTCGAGATTTAACTTATATGGAAAAGGAGATTTAAGAAATGATTGCACTGATGCATACCTTAACGCCTGAACAAAAAGCAGAGTATGAAACAAAGTTTTCACAAGAAATTTTAATTGTTGACCAAGAACTTGAGGGTGTGTTTCTTGAAGTTGATTGCTTAATCTCAACCCCCAATATATCTGTAGAGTTTTTAAGACATTTTCCTAATCTCAAACTCATTTTCACCTTATCATCTGGTGTTAATAAGATGCCCTTTGACTATTTAAAAGAGCATGATATCATATTAACGAATAGTCGTGGTATGCATGCAGAATTTATGAGTGAACATGCACTTGCTATGATTTTATCGTATACACGTGGGATTAGACATGCGTATACATCTCAAATAGCACATCACTGGTCACAAGGAGAGGTGTCTTTAGGAACTGTTAGTGGTAGTCAACTTTGTATTGTAGGTGCTGGGGCTATTGGACAAGCATTAGCTTCGAAATCTGTGGCTTTGGGTATGAATGTAATTGGAGTTTCCCGGACAGGTCAGCCTCAAAAAAACTTTGAACATATGTATGTGACGTCAGAATTGTCTCAAGCGATTTCACAAGCAGACATCGTCGTCCTGTTAACGCCTTTGACCTCGGAAACGTTTCACTTATTCGACCATCAAACATTTTCGGCTATGAAACAAGGAAGCTGTTTTATCAATATCTCAAGGGGAGAAACGGTTGATGAAACAGCTTTACTTGAAAATTTAACAAACGGGAAATTGTCTTTTGCTGGATTAGACGTATTTGAAAAAGAACCTTTAACAGCACAATCACCATTTTGGGATTTGCCAAATGTGCTGATAACACCGCATTCTGCAGGAGATATAGATGACTATCTACCTCGTGCAATGGCTATATTTTCAGGTGTATTGTCGGATTTTTTACAAGATAAAGTAATTCGGAATCGTGTTGATTTAGAGTTGGGGTACTAAAATGACAGCATTAAGACAATATAAAATAGCAGTGGTGCAATTGCAAACAAGTGATCATTTAAAAAATAATTTGGAAAAAATTGAAAAGATGATCAGAACAGCTGCCAAAGAGGGTGCTAAACTCATTGCTTTTCCAGAAGTGATGAATGTGATTGACACGCGTGTACCCAGTTATTCAGAAAATGATGGTGGTGAAACGTTTCGGTTAATCTCGCATTTGGCAAAAAGTTTAGGTGTCTATATACACGGGGGATCTTGGTCTGAGACCATTCCAGATTCAAACAAACATTACAATACAAGCTATTTATTTAACGATCAAGGTGAAGTGGTAGGAAAATATAGAAAGATTCATACCTTTGACATCACAGATCCATCTGGTAATGTTTACAGGGAATCTGACACCGTGGCTTCTGGTAATGAGTTGGTAGTCGTTGATACGCCACTTGGTAAATTAGGGTTTGCGATTTGTTACGATCTGAGATTTCCAGAGTTGCATCGTTTGTTGGCACTAAAAGGTGCTCAAATTATTTTTAATCCTTCAGATTTCAACTTGATGACAGGCAAAGATCATTGGGAAGTACTTTTGCGAGCGAGAGCGATTGAAAATGGTGTTTACATGGTTGCAGCGGATCAACATGGCCAAAATGCCAAGATGTTAGCCTATGGGAATAGTTTAGTCGTTAATCCGTGGGGAACGGTAGTTGCTCGCGCAGCAGATGGGGAACAAATCTTATACGCTGAGATTGACCTGGATAGCCTAGATGAAGTTAGAGGTAGGATGCAGACATTAGAGAATCGTCAGATTGCTGCATATGACTTGTCAGAAAATGCTGATAAGCAAGATAAGTCATGTTAAACAATAGGTCTAAGATGGATAGGAAAAGCAGATGACGCATATCTGTCTTTTTTCATATGATACGAATGTGTAACGACTGCTTTGATAGGTTAAGTATGAGGCTTAGCTGTTTAGGAGGGATGTTGTATCAAATCAAAATAACACTTACTGAATTGATAATATTCAAGAGAGGTTTTATTCATAAAATAAAATCAAATCAGAAACATAAGATGATATTGACAGCGGACTATAAAAACGATATAATATTAAGGTATGTTTAGTAACTGATCAAAAGCCTAGGCTAGACATAAAGATTGTAGGTTATACTTACAACCAAAAATTCTGTACAGGAGGAAAATATTTATGAAACGCACTTTTCAACCAAGTAAACGTAAACGTCAAAAAACACATGGTTTCCGTAAACGTATGGCAACTAAAAATGGTCGTCGCGTAGTCGCTAGCCGTCGTCGTAAAGGCCGTGCAGTTTTAACTGCATAACATAAAAAGAACATGGAAACTCGAGTCCATGTTCTTTTTTATGTTGTTGAAAAACAGCAAAGCGAGTAAAGGTTTTAAATTTTACTTTAGATTAATCACGACTTTTTTGGTATAATTGAAACCGGTTACCAGGTATGTAGGAGGATGATATGAAACAAATTCAAATTGCGAATACAGACATTAAGGCTAGTCAAATCATACTAGGATGTATGAGAATGAATGAGCCTAGTTTAGATGCTGCTAAAATTATTCAAACGGCATATGATAATGGTGTGAATTTTTTTGATCATGCTGATATCTATGGTGGCGGCACTTGCGAATCGATTTTCGCTAAGGCTTTAAAAGCAACAACTATTTCTCGATCAGATATCTACATACAATCTAAAGTAGGCATTCGACCTGGTATTGCGTTTGATTTTTCGAAAGCACATATCATTGAAGCCGTTGAAGGTAGTTTAAAAAGATTAGATACTGAGTATTTAGATGCTTTGTTATTACATAGACCAGATACCTTGGTGGAGCCTGAAGAGGTAGCAGAGGCATTTGCACAACTAGAAAAAGCAGGTAAAGTTCGTGCGTTCGGTGTATCAAATCAAAATCCAGGTCAAATAGAATTGTTAAAAACAGCCGTTAAGCAATCGATGAATATTAATCAGTTGCAGTTTGGCTTAATGCATACAGGTATGGTTGATGCAGGGATTAATGTCAATATGACGAATCAAGCAGGCTTAGTGCGTGATAGTGGTATTTTAGAGTATTCAAGAATAGAAAATATGACGATTCAAGCTTGGTCGCCATTTCAATATGGCTTTTTTGAAGGTCCTTTTGTAGGGAATACGGAAAAATTTCCTGAGCTTAACAAACGCCTAACGGAGTTGGCAGAGCAGTATGATAGCACGCCATCTGGTATAGCAATTGCATTTGTTAATCGTCACCCGGCTAAGATGCAAACAATCATTGGTACGATGAATTTGTCGCGTATTGTGGAAGTGACAGAGGGATCAGATATCGTGTTAACACGTGAAGAATGGTATTCACTATACCAAGCAGCAGGGAATATACTTCCTTAAGCAACTATTGCGAATTTCAGTTGATAGTACCCCATGGATACAATTAACTGGTTGTATCATAAGGACTATTATTTGAATTTTGAGCCAAAATAACATATAATTAAGTTAACTACATAAATCAGAAGTGAGGTGGCAAATATGAGTTTTACAGATGAAACTGTACGTTTCGAGTTTGATGACTCGGACAAAAAAGAGATTGGTGAAACCCTTGCCAGTGTCTATAAATCTTTAGGAGAAAAAGGGTATAATCCCATCAATCAAATGGTTGGTTATGTCTTGTCAGGAGATCCTGCCTACATTCCACGTCATAATGATGCACGAAATAAAATTCGTCGCTTTGATCGTGATGACATTGTTGAAGAGTTGATCAAAAACTATTTGAAACAACAAGGTGTAGACCTTTGATGCAACGAATAATGGGATTAGACGTTGGGAGTGTAACTGTTGGCGTTGCGGTAAGTGATCTTTTAGGGTACACAGCGCAGCCAGTTGAAACAATCCGGATTAACGAAGCAAAACAAGAGTATGGGTTTGACCGTTTAGCTGAGTTAGTCAAAGAATACAAACCAGCTAAGTTTGTTTTAGGCTTACCTAAACACATGAATAACGATGAAGGCATCAGAGCGCAAGCGAGCAGACATTATGGTGACTTATTGGTGGCTGAGTTTGGTATACCGGTTGCTTATCAAGATGAGCGATTGACTACGGCTCAGGCAGAAAAAATACTCATCCAAGGGCACACGCGTCGAGAAAATCGTAAAAAGTATATCGATAAATTAGCAGCGGTATTAATTTTGCAGAACTATCTTGACAGCCAAGCCTTTTAATACTATCTAGGAGAAAAAATGACTGAACATACACATAATCACGACCATGAACAAGAATTTATCACATTAGTTGATGATCAAGGTAATGAAACATTATTTGAGATTCTGTTGACTATTGATGGCCAAGAAGAATTTGGTAAAAACTACGTCTTGGTCGTACCAGCAGGTGCTGAGGAAGACGAAAATGGCGAAGTAGAAATTCAAGCTTACGCCTATACACAAAGTGAAGATGGTACAGAAGGTGACTTGATACCAATTCCTGAAGATGCAAATGAAGAATGGGACATGATTGAAGAAGTCTTTAACACATTTGTTGAAGAACAGGATTAAGTTAGAAAAAACTATTTGATTTTAAATCAGATAGTTTTTTTATTTGGTGTTAGGCGAAAAGTGTTAGCTTGATCATTAGTCCTGTAAGCAGTATGCGTATCAACATATCAGACATCCATAGCGCTTCGTGATAAAAAACTTGACGAATAAACACGGAAGTGTTAAACTAACGTTAGTTAAATAAAACTAACGAAAGCGGTAGTGGTATGAAAAATAATCTAATTCGCCTGAGAGAAAAATCTGGTCTAAGCCAAGCGGAAGTGGCCAGGAGTATAGGGGTATCAAAGCCTTCTTACTGGGCTTGGGAAAAAGGGAATGCAAAACCAAAGGAAGAAAGTCTCAGGAAATTAGCTGAATTATATCAGGTTGAATTAACAGAGATCACGAACGAAACTAACGAGTTAGGAGAAAAAATGGACGTCTTTGAGAAATCAAGTAAATTGGATCATGTCGCATATGATATTCGTGGTCCAGTATTAGATGAAGCAAACCGGATGCGCGCAAACGGTGAGAAAATCCTACGCCTTAATACAGGTAATCCAGCAGAATTTGGTTTCACAGCACCGGATGAAGTATTACGTGACTTGATTATGAATGCGCGTGATAGTGAAGGTTACTCGGATAGTAAGGGAATCTTTAGTGCTAGAAAAGCAATCATGCAGTATTGCCAACTACATGGATTTCCAAATGTTGATGTGAACGATATTTATACCGGTAATGGTGTGAGTGAGTTAATCTCTATGTCGATGAATGGTCTGTTGAATAATGGAGATGAGGTGCTCATCCCTATGCCGGATTATCCATTATGGACAGCATCAGTCAGTTTAGCAGGAGGTAATGCGGTACATTACCTTTGTGATGAATCGGCAGAGTGGTTTCCTGATATCGCAGATATCAAGTCTAAAATTACCTCAAATACTAAAGCAATTGTCATCATTAACCCCAATAATCCCACAGGAGCTGTTTATCCAAGAGAATTATTGTTAGAGATCGCAGAGGTAGCACGCCAGCACAATTTGATCATTTTCTCAGATGAGATTTATGATCGCGTGATTATGGATGGCTTACAGCATGTCCCTATCGCTAGTTTAGCACCAGACTTATTTGTTGTGACTATGGGTGGATTATCTAAATCACATAGAATTGCTGGGTTCCGTGTCGGTTGGATGGTGCTTTCTGGAGAGAAAAAACATGCAAAAGGCTATATTGAAGGCTTAGATATGCTGGCTAGTATGCGTTTATGTTCAAATGTTTTAGCGCAACAAGTTATCCAGACTTCTTTAGGTGGGACACAGTCAATAGATGAGCTCTTATTGCCAGGTGGACGCATCTATGAACAACGTGAATTTATTTATAAAGCGATGAATGAAATTCCTGGTATTTCAGCTGTTAAACCAAAAGCTGCCTTCTATATTTTCCCTAAAATCGATAGGAATATGTATGACATTCAAGATGATGAGCAATTTGTTTTAGATTTTCTCAAGCAAGAAAAAGTAATGCTTGTGCAAGGACGTGGGTTTAACTGGAAAGAGCCAGATCATTTCCGTATCGTGTATATGCCGAGATTAGATGAATTGGCTATGATTCAAGAGAAGATGACGCGGTTTTTACATCAATACCGCAGGTAATTGTGTCTTAAAACAAAACAATAAATAATTTTCTGAATATTGTTGTATTTTTGGTTTATTTTGTTATAATTGAGATATCTAAACTTTAAAAAAACAGGAGAATCATGGCTACTTTATTAGAAAATACTAGAAAGATAACAGCGATTTTACAAGAAGGATTGAATAATTCAGGTGATGTACTCCCTTACAAAGGATTATCTGAACGTCTTTCTGGTGTTATCGACTGTAATTCATTATTCATCGATGGACATGGTGATGTTTTAGGCTATGCGATGCCTTATAAAACAAATAATGATCGTGTAGAAGCGATGTTTGATGAAAGAAAACTATCAGCTGAATATGTACAAGTTGCTTCACGTACTTACGATACTGAAGCTAACTTACCAGCTGATGCGGTATTGTCACTCTACCCACAAGAAGTGATCAAAGACTTCCCAAATGGTAAAACAACTGTGGCACCAATTTACGGTAGTGGGTTACGTTTAGGTACGTTTATTATCTGGCGTAACGAAGGTGAATTTGATGAAGATGACTTGGTACTTGTAGAAATTGCAACGACTGTCATTGGTATTCAACTATCCAACCTTCAAATCGAAAAAATGGAAGAAAGCATCCGTAAATCAGCAGCTGTTAATATGGCAGTTAGCACGCTATCTTACTCTGAGATGAAAGCTGTTAAGGCAATCCTTGAGGAGTTAGGTGGTGAAGAAGGCCGTTTGACTGCTTCTGTTATTGCTGATAAAATTGGGATTACACGCTCAGTTATCGTAAATGCTTTGCGTAAGCTTGAATCAGCAGGGATTATCGAATCTCGTTCTCTAGGTATGAAGGGAACTTATTTGAAAGTTGTCAATTCAGGTATTTATGAAAAACTTGAAGGACGTAACTTCTAACATACATGACAAAATAGCAGTAATCTTATCAAAAGTCTGTTTAGAGAACACCTGTTGCTGGAAATGGTGTCAGATGGATAAGATGAAGAACACTATTTTAAAATTTTTGTGAATAAAAAAAAGAGGTCATTTACTAAATAGATAGATGACAAATTAAGGTGGCACCACGACTCTCGTCCTTTTTAGACAGGGGTTGTGGTGCTATTTTTTGATGACATGTAATGATAATATCGTGTGTGGCATTGATGAATAGGCAATACATATATAGGAGAAGAAATGAGAACAAAAACAAATAGCACAATTACAAAACAAGGTGAACAAGTTACCGTAAAAGGTTGGGTTAATTCACGCCGGGACCATGGTGGGGTCATTTTTATTGACTTACGTGATGATGCAGGATTGCTGCAAATCGTCATCCAACCTGAAAATGTTGCTAATTTTTCAGCAGCTGAACATTTACGTGATGAGTACGCGATTGCTGTCACAGGTTTGATACGTGAGCGTGGTGAAGGATTAGAAAATCCAAATATCACAACTGGTAAAATTGAATTAGTCGCAGACGCATTCACGATTTTGAATGCCTCAAAACCATTACCAATTTCATTAAATGAAGCCAATAAATCTAGTGAAGAATTACGTCTCAAATATCGCTATTTAGATTTACGCCGTGCTAAAATGCAAGAGACTTTAAAACGTCGTGCAAAATACTTGTCATTTATTCGTCGTTTTATGGAAGATCAAGAGTTCTTGGAAGTCCAAACACCGATCTTAGCTAATTCTTCTCCAGAAGGTGCACGCGACTTTCTAGTACCAAGCCGTATTCATGCTGGAAAATTCTACGCGCTACCTCAAGCACCACAACAATTCAAACAGCTACTTATGGTAGGTGGTGTGGATAAATATTATCAGATTGCACCATGTTTCCGTGATGAAGATCCACGTGCGGATCGTCTTTATGGTGATTTTTACCAACTTGATGTAGAACGTGCTTTTGTTGAGGATGGTGAGGAAATTCGTCGTGAGATGGAAGTGCTCATCCAAAATTTAGTTAAAGATTTTGCAGGAAAAGATTTAGTATCTGCAGAAATTCCTCGTATTGCTTATGAAGATGCGATGAATATCTATGGTAGTGATAAACCTGATTTGCGATTTGGTATGACCTTAGTTGATTTAGATGAAACACTTGCTACGACTGAATTTGCTGTTTTCAAGAATGCTAAAAAAGTTAAAGCAATTTGTGTCAAAGGTGCAGCTAGCATGACGCGTTCACAAATTGATCACTTCACTGAGATTGCCAAAAAAGAGGGTGCTGGTGGTCTTGCCTACCTCACTTTTGTAGATGGTGGCATCAAATCGCCTATCGCAAAATTCTTGAGCGAAACTGAATTAGCAGAAATTACTTCAAAAACAGGGGCTGAAGATGGTGATATCGTCTTCTTTGGTGCTGGAAAACCTGCGACAGTTAATAAAGTATTGGGTAGAATGCGTAATGAGTTTGCTGATTTTTATGATTTGAAAGATAAAAATAAAGTGGCATTATGTTGGGTGGTTGATTTTCCATTTTATGAATATGATGAGCAAAATCGTAAAGTCGACTTTGGACATAATCCATTTTCATTACCTAAAGGTGGCGTAGCTGTATTAGAAGCTGCTAAAACTGATGCTGATAAATTAGCGATTAAAGCTGACCAATATGATATGGTCATGAATGGCTATGAAATTTGTTCAGGTGCTGTACGTAATTACAATCCAGAAGTGATGTATAAAGCATTCAGCATATTAGGATATGATGAGCACTTTGTAGAAGAGAAGTTTGGTGCCATGCTTGAAGCCTTCAAGTTCGGTGCGCCACCGCATGCTGGCTGTGCATTTGGTTTGGAACGTATCTTTATGGTCCTTACGGGAGAAGATAATATCCGTGAAGTCGTTGCCTTTCCAAAAAGTTCGGCAGGCGTTGACTTGATGATGGCATCACCAAGTGATGTTGAACCAAAACAGCTATCAGAGTTGAAATTGGTTTTAGATATTGATTTTGACTAATCTAGTGATAAATTGATATAATAAGCTTGCAATCAGTAAATAATCTGACAAATAAAAAAGGAAGAATACATGGAAATTACAAAAGAAGATGTTAAACATGTGGCTAATTTGTCTAAGTTGTCATTTGACGAGACAGAAACAGCAGAATTTGCTGGATCATTAACCAAAATAGTTGATATGTTTTTAAAATTAGAAGAAGTGGATACAACTGGTGTAGCATTTACATCAAACGTTGTTGATAATGTCAACACTTGGCGTGAAGATGTTGCTGTCGCTGGCTGGGATAGAGATGAATTGTTTAAAAATGTCCCTGAAACTGAAGATGGCTTTATCAAAGTACCAACAATTATGGAGGATAACTAAATGACAACAATTAAATCACTCCATGAAAAATTGGTGAACAAAGATATTTCAGCGGTTGAATTAACAAAAGAGACCTTGAAAAACATCTCAGATCGCGAAGCCAAAGTAGATAGTTTTATCACGATCACTGAAGAAGCAGCGCTTGCTCAAGCTGCTGCGATTGATGCACGTGGAATTGATGCGACAAACCCAATGTCTGGTATCCCATTAGCTGTGAAAGATAACATCTCAACAAAAGGGATCCTTACGACTGCAGCTTCAAAAATGCTCTATAATTATGAACCTATTTTTGATGCAACAGCTGTAGAAAAAGTATACAGCAAAGATATGATTGTTGTAGGGAAAACCAACATGGATGAGTTTGCTATGGGTGGGTCAACTGAAAACTCAGCTTTTAAAACAACGAAAAATGCTTGGGATCAAACTAAAGTACCAGGTGGGTCATCAGGTGGTTCTGCTACAGCGGTTGCTTCAAACCAAGTCCTACTTTCACTAGGTTCGGATACTGGTGGCTCAATTCGTCAGCCAGCGTCATTTAATGGTGTAGTAGGTCTTAAACCGACTTATGGTCGTATTTCACGTTTTGGGTTGATTGCCTTTGGCTCATCACTTGATCAAATCGGTCCATTTTCACAAAATGTAGAAGATAATGCTTTATTATTAAATGCCGTTTCAGGACATGATCCTAAAGATTCTACATCTTCAAAAGTGGCGATTCCTGATTTTACATCTAAAATAGGCCAAGATATCAAAGGACTTAAAATTGCTTTGCCAAAAGAATATTTGGGTGAGGGGATTGATCCTAAAGTTAAAGAGCAAGTGTTAGCTGCAGCTAAACAGTTTGAAAAACTTGGGGCAACAGTTGAAGAGGTTAGCTTACCACATAGTAAATATGGTGTAGCCGTTTATTATATCATTGCATCATCTGAAGCAAGTTCTAACTTACAACGTTTTGATGGTATTCGTTATGGATTCCGTGCTGAGGATGCTGTTGATTTAGAAGATATCTATGTTAAGACACGTTCACAAGGCTTTGGTGAAGAAGTGAAACGTCGGATTATGCTAGGGACATTTAGCTTGTCATCTGGTTATTATGATGCTTACTTCAAAAAAGCTGGTCAAGTTAGAACGCTTATCATGCAAGATTTCCAAAAAGTATTTGAAACTTATGATTTAATTATTGGCCCAACAGCACCAAGTGTTGCCTATGATTTAGATACGCAAGGTCATGATCCAGTTGCCATGTATTTAGCTGACTTATTAACAATTCCTGTTAACTTAGCCGGTTTACCAGGTATTTCGATTCCTGCCGGACAAGTAGAAGGATTACCAGTTGGCTTGCAAATTATTGGTAAAGCATTTGATGAAGAGACAATTTATCAAGCTGCTGCAGCCTTTGAAGCGACAACTGATTTCCATAAAGCAAAACCAATTATTTTTTAAGAAAGGACTTTAATCTATGAATTTTGAAACAGTCATCGGACTTGAAGTCCATGTTGAGTTAAATACGAACTCAAAAATATTTTCACCAGCACCAGCTCACTTTGGTGAAGGTGCAAATAAAAACACGAATATCGTTGATTGGAGCTTTCCAGGGGTTTTACCAGTCATGAATAAAGGGGTTATCGAATCAGGTATTAAGGCATCACTTGCGCTTAATATGGATATTCATCAAAGTATGCACTTTGACCGTAAAAATTATTTTTATCCAGATAACCCTAAAGCTTACCAAATCTCTCAGTTTGATGAACCCATTGGTTATAATGGTACCATTGAAATCGAATTAGCAGATGGGACTAAAAAGACTTTACGTATCGAACGTGCGCATTTAGAAGAAGATGCTGGTAAAAATACACACGGCACAGATGGGTATTCGTATGTTGATTTGAACCGTCAAGGTGTACCTTTGATCGAGATTGTATCAGAAGCTGATATGCGCTCTCCTGAGGAAGCTTATGCCTACTTAACTGCCATCAAAGAAATCATCCAATATACAGGTATTTCTGATGTTAAGATGGAAGAGGGATCAATGCGTTGTGACGCCAATATCTCGTTACGTCCATATGGTCAAGAAGAATTTGGTACAAAAACAGAGCTTAAAAACTTGAATTCTTTCAACTTTGTTCGTAAAGGATTGGAGTATGAAGTTGCACGTCAAGCTAAAATCTTACGTGCTGGCGGTGTGATTCAGCAAGAAACACGTCGTTACGACGAAAAAACAGGTGAAACGACTTTGATGCGTGTCAAAGAAGGGTCATCAGACTATCGTTATTTCCCAGAACCTGATCTACCTCGTTTTGAAATCTCTGACGAGTGGATTGATGATGTGCGTAAAACATTACCAGAATTTCCTAAAGCACGTCGTGCAAGATATGTCTCTGAATTAGACTTATCAGAGTACGATGCAGCACAATTGACAGCCTCTAAAGAGACAGCTGATTTCTTTGAAGCTGCTATTAAGGCAGGTGCTGATGCTAAACTTGCATCTAACTGGTTGCAAGGCGAGGTTGCACAGTATCTTAACGCTGAAGGTAAAACTCTTACAGAAATAGGGTTAACACCTGAAAACTTGACTGAAATGCTACAATTAATTTCTGATGGGACTATCTCATCTAAAATTGCGAAAAAAGTATTTGTAGAACTAGCTAAAAATGGTGGCTCTGCAGAAGCATTTGTTAAGAAAGCTGGTTTGATTCAAATTTCAGATCCAGCTGTACTTATCCCAATCATCACAGATGTTTTGGCTAAAAATGAAAAAGCTGTCAGTGATTATAAAGGTGGCAACAAAAATTCAGCCAAGGCTTTGATTGGTCAACTTATGAAAGCAACAAAAGGACAAGCAAATCCACAGGTTGTACAAGAGTTGTTGTACGCTGAGTTAGATAAATAATTGCTTAATTGCAAATAAAAAGTAACATCAATTTGATGTTACTTTTTTATTTGTCTATCCTTTAACTCATACTTGTTCAGTACTCACGACTAGTCTGAAGGGTTCTACTAAAAATGTATTAATTTGGCTAGCAAATGCTTTGAAATGAGCGGTTTCATTATGCGCTGAAAGGGCTGCTTGACTTGCCCAATTTTCAACTATAATATATCTTGTATCGTCTTTTGGGTCAGAAAAAAGGTCGTAAAAAATAGCGCCTTCTTCCGTCTTAGAGTGACTTACAAGTTCATCCATTGCTTTTAAATATGCTGCTTTTTGTGCTTGTTTGATGTGGAAAAATACATTAATAATGATCATTTGTTGACTCCTTTTCTATCTTGTCATGATTATACAGTGTCTGTGGACGGATGTAAAGTAAAACTATTTTGTCAGCTTATGTGTTAGGATAAGGGTTTATTTTTAATAAAAAATAAGGTAAACTTATCCTTAAGCAGTATTGTGAGATGAAAGCGGACTTTGTCGCAGATATGGAGAGGTTTACTCAATCACAAATACAAGGTATTTTGACTAAAAGGAGGATAAAAATGTTTACTAAAAATGATATAAAAACCCGTTTCGAAAGAACAACAGGGGGTGCCTTTCAAGGGATTGATATTATCACAGATAAGGTGACAGGCGTTCAATATTTATTAGTAACCAGAGATACTGGGGCGGGATTAACTCCCTTGATTGACGGTGATGGCAAACCTGTCTTATCAAAAACGGAAACAGATAAAGAAAAATCTGTTTCAGACAAATATGTGTCACCATTTTGATCATGATATGATACGCATATTTATTACAAGGAGTTAGGTGCCATTAAGGCGCGATCATAAGTTAAAGATTGATGAATACCTGTCATAGATGAGACGGGTATTTTTGTGTTAAAATAGAAATATGACAACTACAGAGAAAAAACTACTTTTGATAGATGGGTCTTCCATCGCTTTTCGTGCTTTTTTTGCACTTTATACACAGATCGATCGATTTGTTGCACCATCAGGGCTTCATACAAATGCGATTTTTGCTTTTCATACCATGTTAGGAAACGTTTTAGAAGCTGTACAACCTACACACGTGTTGGTTGCTTTTGATGCAGGAAAAACAACTTTTAGAACGGAAATGTATGCAGAGTATAAAGGCGGCCGTGCCAAAACACCAGATGAATTCCGTGAGCAGATGCCTTTTATTAAAGAGATGCTTGAAGCACAAGGGATTAGGCATTATGAACTTGTGAACTATGAAGCAGATGATATTATTGGGACCTTAGCCACTCAGGCAGAAAAATCTGGTTTCGATAAAATCACAGTGGTATCTGGAGATCGTGATTTAACACAACTGACAACGGAAAAAACAACAGTTGAGATTACAATTAAAGGTGTGGCAGAGCTTGAAACTTATACGCCAGCCTATCTATATGAGAAATTAGGATTGACAACAGAACAATTCATCGATTTAAAAGCACTCATGGGAGATAAATCTGATAATATTCCTGGTGTGACTAAGGTAGGTGAAAAAACAGGTATCAAATTATTACTTGAGCATGGGTCTTTAGATGGTATTTATGATCACGTAGATGACATGAAAACGTCTAAACTCAAAGAAAACTTGATCAACGATCGAGAACAAGCCTTTTTATCAAGAGAGCTTGCAACGATTGATCTCGATTCACCGATCGAAATCAGCTTAGCAGACACACTGTATGCGGGAAGTGACTACGATAAATTAAAAGCTTTCTATAAAGAGATGGGCTTTCATAAATTTCTTGAAAACTTAGAAGGTGCTACCGAGAAAGTAGTTGAAGCAATTGAGTTTAAAATCGTGGCAGAAAATCTTAGTGATGATATGTTCCATGATGATCAATTCTTCTATCTTGAAATCCTTGGAGAAGATTATCATCGCGATAATATCATCGGATTTACTTGGGGTGATGAGAAGCAGATTTATGTGTCAAAAAATGTTGCCTTGCTTAGTGATGTACGTTTTCCAAAAAATACCTTTGATTTTAAGAAAAATAAAGTTCTATTGGCACGTCAAGGCATCAATTATCCAGTAGTTGATTTTGATAGTATGCTTGCCAAGTATCTATATTCTACGATAGAAAATAATAAAATCTCAACCATTGCAGATTTATTTGGCTTTGAGTTGCCAGATGATGAATTGATCTACGGTAAGGGAGCTAAACGCGCAGTACCTGAAGATGCGATTTTATTTGATCATCTTGCCAGAAAACTAGATGTCTTAGTTAAAACGAAGACACCACTTCTTGATAAATTACGAGAAAATGATCAAGAAGATCTGCTGGATCGTATTGAACTTCCTTTAGCAGATGTATTAGCTAAGATGGAAATTACGGGAATAAAAGTTTCAGGTGGGGTTTTAAGTGAAATCGGACTTGAGAATGAGCAAGTACTCAAGGGATTGACTGAAGAGATCTATGAGCTAGCAGGAGAACCTTTTAATATCAACTCTCCTAAACAGTTAGGTGTGATTTTATTTGAAAAAATGGGCTTACCTGTCATTAAGAAAACGAAAACGGGCTATTCTACAGCAGTTGATGTACTAGAGCAACTTGCACCCCAAGCACCGATTGTTGATAAGATTTTGAAGTATCGTCAGATTTCAAAGATTCAGTCTACCTATGTCACAGGCTTACTTGGAGAAATCATGTCTGATGGTAAAATTCATACACGTTATGTCCAAGATTTAACGCAGACAGGCCGCTTGTCTAGTGTACAACCTAACTTACAGAATATCCCTGTTCGCTTACCAGAAGGACGTAAGATTCGCAAGGCCTTTTTGCCTGAAAATGAAGACTCAGTTCTATTATCAAGTGACTATTCTCAGATCGAATTACGTGTATTGGCACATATATCGGGAGATGAGCACTTGATTTCAGCGTTTAATGAAGGCGCAGATATCCATACATCGACAGCGATGCGCGTGTTTGGTATTGATAAGCCAGAAGATGTGACAGCAAATGATCGTAGAAATGCTAAAGCGGTAAACTTTGGTGTTGTCTATGGGATTTCAGACTTTGGCTTATCAAATAATCTAGGTATCTCAAGAAAAGCAGCAAAGACATATATCGATACTTACTTTGAACGCTATCCAGATATTAAAAAATATATGGAAGATATCGTTCGTAGTGCTAAAGATACAGGATTTGTCGAAACACTCTACCACAGACGCCGTAACTTACCAGATATTAATGCTAGAAATTTTTCGGTTCGTTCGTTTGCTGAACGCACAGCGATTAATAGCCCAATCCAAGGGTCAGCGGCTGATATTCTTAAAGTTGCCATGATTAATCTAGATCGCGCTTTGATAGCAGGTCAGTATAAAAGTAAAATGTTACTTCAGGTACATGATGAAATCGTTCTAGATGTACCAAATGACGAGTTAGCAGTGATGCAAACGCTAGTTAAAAAAACGATGGAAGAAGCGATTTCTCTCTCAGTTCCTTTATTAGTAGATGAAAATAATGGTAAAACTTGGTACGATGCCAAATAACTGGGAAACTCAGACCAATTGGTTTGCGTCAGACTCAAAAACCCTTAGCGGAAATGTGCTAAGGGTTTTTTTGGTACCACAATAAGACAAGTTGAGAAACATATACAACTAGTAAAGTATGTTGAGTTCTTTTTTATCTATCTTTGATCGGTAGGCACAAAAAAAGTTCTCTCACATCAACAAGCAGTCCGATTCATAATCTGTTATTTTACTTTCAGTTCATGAGATAAAGTTCAGTTAGTTTGTCAGTTATTATAACTATTTTAGTGGCATATACTAATGATTCAATCATTTGATGACTTGTTATCAAAAATGAATAACGGGTATAAATAAACGAAAACGCTAGTGTCAATTAAACATAGTATGATTAAGTGTATAGAAAAATATTTAGATAGGAAACGAATATAATGAAGTCAAAAGTAAAACGTTTAATCGTGAGTGGACTAGCCCTTGCAGTTATTGGCGGTAGTTTGGTCGCATGTGGTCAGCAGAAAAAAGAAAAGCAGTCATCGAGTCAGTCGGCATCAGCCCCTCAAGTCCTCAACATCGGTACGACTGGAGTTAGTAAGCCTTTTAGTTATCGAGATAATGGGAAGTTGACAGGCTATGATGTAGAGGTGGTTAAGGCGTTGTTTTCTGGGTTGAAGCAGGAGTATAAGGTCGATCTTGAAACGACTGAATTTGAATCAATTTTGGCTGGTTTGGATACCGATCGATATCAACTAGGTGCAAATAACTTTTCGTATAACGCAGAACGTGCTAAAAAGTATAACTTCTCATTGCCAATTACTAAAAATCCTTATGTTTTAGTAGTTCGAGAAAATGACAACCAAATCAAATCTTTAGATGATTTGACAGGCAAAAAAGCAGTGACAGAGGTCGGCAATAGTGGTGCCACTTTACTAGAAAATTATAATAAAAATCATAGTGGTAAAATTGATATTCAATATACAGATCAAGATTTTATCAAACAATTTCAAGATATTGAAGAGGGTAAATATGATGTACGGATTATCAGTACTATTTCAGCAAAACAAGCGATTAAAGAACATGGGTTTAAACTGAAAATTGTGCCGTTCTCAGATCCAAGTATCTATCCTGATGCCTATCTGCTTTTACCTAAAACTAAAGACGGTGACAAGCTCTTAAAAGTCGTCAATCAGCAAATTAAAAAAATATACAAAGATGGTACGCTCGAAAAAATTAGTCAAGAACAGTTGGGCGCTAGCTATCTACCTGATGAAAAAGAAATTAATCAATAATGAGGAAGGACTAAGCGATGCAGTTAATCGTTGCAGGGGATTTGCTCTTTTCAAGTCGTAATTTGAAAGAGACAATAGATCCTAAACTTGTTGAGTTGTTGCAGTCAGCAGACGCAGTTTTGGCCAACGCAGAATTTGTGACGCCTAAAAAAGATACCCCACCTGCTGCTGGAAGAGGATATGTAACCGCAGTTCGGCCTGAAACGCTTGACGAATTTACAGATCTAAATATGAAATACCTCTCTTTTGCTAATAATCATACGGGTGATTTTGGTATCACAGGAATGTTAGATACTCTGGCAGAAGCTAGAAGTCGAGGGCTACATCCTTTGGGTTTAGGCGAAAGTTTATTTGATGCTAGAAAACCACAGTTTATCGATACACGAGATGGTCGAATTGCCATTATCACTGTAGCTGTCACACGAAGTGAGGTATTTGCTGCAAGTAATGCAGGTAATGGCGTACCGGCTCGTCCTGGTGTTAATCCCTTACGTTGGGAGCGTAGCTATGTATTACCTAAACCTGCATTTGAAGCGTTAGCTGAGATAGATCATAAGCTGGGGACACGAGCTAGTTCAGAGCAGGGTAGCCGTGTAGAAACTTGGTCAGGACCAGATGATAGCGCCTTTAAATTTGGCTCTCTTTGGCAAGAACATGTATCGATCGAGTTGGGTGAAGATTATGCTGTTCGCACTAAAGCGAATGAGCAGGACCAAGCTGACATTTTAGCTGACATCGCCGATGCTAAAAATCGTGCTGATTATGTTTTTGTCAATTTTCATGCCCATGAAGGATTAAATGAGGATTGGTATGCTGATGAGCCTGCCGCATTTATCGAAAAGTTTGCGAAATCAGCGATTGATCATGGCGCAGATGCAGTTATCGGACATGGCGCGCATTTTCTAAAAGGCATAGCTCTGCATCAAGGCAAACCTATTTTCTATAATATTCATAGTCTGGTGATGGAATTTGAGTCGGGAGAATCAATTATCCCACCAGAAATGTATGAAGCATATGGCTATCCAACAAACTCAAAACCTTCAACCCTACATGCTAATCGGGCTAAAGACAAAGCTGGTAACTGGCAAGGCTTCAATGCTGAAGATAGGTTTAGTCAAAGTGTTTTGATTAGTTTTGACTTAAATGCAGATCAAGAAACGTTCGATTATCACTTGATTCCGATTGATTTGCAGTTGACGCATGACCGCCCCAGCAAGCGTGGCCGACCAAAATTAGCCGATCCAGAGACGGTAACAGCGATTCAAGAGAGAGTATCGCAAATCAGTCAAGTTGATGGTGTGGCCTTGATCGAAGCTGATGGTGTTTTGAAAGTTAAACAAACGCCACTTTCTAATTAGATCATCTATTAAAACTGTATGCATTAGTCCATATGATGAGCTGTATCCTATAGGCCAAAAACCGCTCAACAAGCGGTTTTTTGACATATAGACATTGACTAGAATAGGGAATAGCAATAGTTTCTTATAAGGTAGCTATCTCGAAACATGACAAGAATTCGGAGAAAACGCCACAAAAAAAGACAAAGTCGTTCATACTTTGTCTTTAGTCTGAGTAAATCATAGATAAAAAAGGATTAGTTTCTTTTTGGTGATGTAGCCATGGCAGATCTGATATGATATTTACGTTTTAGGAGGTAACGAATCCCTAAAGCGATAAGACCAATCACACCGACAACATAGCTATTTGGTGAAGGATTAAGACTAGCTGGTAATAAGGCGGACAAGCTATACAAAATAATCCAAGCCAGAAATGCTAGCGTGAGAATTGCATAAGATTTGAATCCAGGTCTTTTTTTACCTTCGTTTTGTGGTTTGTATACAAGTCGGTACATGAGATAAATGACAAAACCAGCAGCAAAGCTCATCGTAACGAGTGTAACGATCCCATATGCGCGAGCACCTTTATTAAAGATAGACATAATAGCATTTAAGATAGTGATGAACCCTAACATTAAGAGTGCACTATCTAGCCACATTAATACAGGTGTTTCGTTATCGTATTGATCAGCTTTTGTGCTTTTGCTGAGCTGAGTTTGTGGTGTGTATTTAGCTGTGAATTCTGAAGGCGTGCCAAGCAGATCTTTAGCGAGCACACGTTGTTCCTGTGCGGCTACAATTTGTGGCAATATTTCTGATAAAATAGCTTTTATTTCTTCATCTGTCTTGCCTATTTTGACAAGTTCACGCGTGATGATATGTACGTATTCGCTATTTTTTCCTGTTAATTGATCAATATAATTTTCCATATCCCTATTTTAACAGAAAAAGCTGAATTTTTCATGAGTATTTCGAATAAATGAGATTGGTTTCATTTTTAAATAACTTGTTTATGACAAACGAACAGGTTTAGAGAGAGTATCTAGTTTGCTTATATCAATTGTAAGCGCTTCATGATATACTTTAATTAAATAGAAACATAAAATTTAATGGAGTTGATTAATCATATGTCAAATCTTACCAACGCAGAACGCTGTACTTGGGAAATCATCCAAGAAAATTATGATAATATTCCAAAGTTATCAATTTCAGATTTGTCAAATTTGGCTCACGTATCTATTTCTACAGTCAATCGTACAGTACGAAAAAAAGGATTTTCAGGATATGGTGAATTTAGATATTCAGTTCGTGAGAAAAAGTTACCTGACAGGACTGGTTTTTCTAGAGAATTTTTAGAGGCTATTGCTAAAAATGAGGAAGAATTATTACAGACGATTTATAGTATATCTGCTACCGATGTAGAGGCGGCAGTAAAATTAATAGATGAGGCTGAGGAAATTTTGCTTTTTGCCCGTGGTCTGACGATAAATGTTGCAAATGAGTTATTAAGAAAATTGCAGCTATTCCATAAAAGTGTGAGTCTTTATGATGATCCACAACAGATGCTTTATTATACACGTTTTGTTAAAGAACATCAGCTTGTCATTGCGCTTTCATTATCTGGCGAAAATGCTGAAATCAATATACCATTAAAACAAGTGAATCGACAGTTAGGTAATATTTTAGCATTAACGACTAATCAAGATAGTGAACTTGTGCGTTTATCAGATGTTTGTTTGATAGGGTATAAAAGTAGACTAGAGATTAATCATTTTGATTTAGACGTGCATAGCAGATTACCGCTTTTTATTTTGGGACGGGTTTTGATAGATGGCTATTCAATTTATCAAAAAAATAATGATTAATTGATCATATACAAAGGTTATTTGATAAAAAGATACTTTTAGTATCTTTTTAATATTGAAAGCATTTCCTAAGCGATATCTATAACTTGGAAATATTTTCCTACTATGACATGTTAAACTAAATATGTAAGCGATTTCAAATCGTAATTACTGGGAGGATTACCATGAACAGTGGAAAAATGAAGCAACTTTTATCGTATGGATTCGGTGCACTCGGGCACGATGTCTATTATTACTCAATTAGTACATTCTTTATTGCCTTTGTCACAGCACAGATGTTTGCTGGGACACCTCATGAAGATGCAATGATTGCACTTGTGACAAGTTTAGTTGTGATTATACGTCTCATAGAAATTATTTTTGATCCAATTATTGGGTCGATCATTGATAATACACAAACACGATGGGGTAAATTTAAACCTTGGTTAGTTGTTGGCGGGCTTATGTCTTCATTGATGATTATGCTAATGTTCTCTGACTTTTTTGGGTTATCAAAAAGTGGCAATCGGACGTTATTTACGATCGTCTTTATTCTTTCATTTATCATCTTGGATGCCTTTTATTCATTTAAGGATATTGCTTTTTGGTCAATGATTCCAGCGCTATCAGAAAAAAATTCAGAACGCGAAACTTTAGGCACATTTGCACGTTTTGGGTCAGCTATTGGTGCACAAGGTGCGACGATTCTTGCGATCCCAATCACACTATTTTTTACAAAAGGAGGTCATACACAAGGTGCACGTGGTTTCTTTGCTTTTGGTGTCATTGCAGCATTAGTTCAAGGGATATCAGCTTTAGTAGCAGCTTGGGGAACTAAAGAACGAGAATCAACAATTAGACAACAAGGGACAAAGACAAACACATTAGATGTATTTAAAGCGCTAGTAAAAAATGATCAATTGATGTGGTTGTCGCTCTCATACATTTTATTTGCGATTGCTTATGTGGCAACAACAGCAACACTGATTTTAAACTTTACCTTTGTCATCGGTAATGTCAGTTTGTATTCAATCACTGGTATTGTTGGCTTTATCGGTTCAATTATTTTAGTACCACTATTTCCAATCTTAGCTAAGAAGTTCGGTCGTCGTAAAGTTTTGACAGGTGCCATCATCTCAATGCTTATTGGATACGTCATTTTTACTGTAGGGTCATCTGTGCCTATGACGGTAGCTGGGTTAATTTTCTTAACAACACCATATCAATTAGTTTTCTTATCTGTTTTAATGACGATTACTGACTCTGTTGAATATGGACAATGGAAAAATGGTGTGCGTAATGAGGCAGTAACTCTTGCCATGCGACCATTACTTGATAAAATTGCTGGTGCATTTTCAAATGGGATTTATGGATTTGTTGCCATCGCAGCAGGCATGACAGGTTCAAAATATGTTAGTGGGCATACTTATGGTGTTGCAACTTTTAAATTATATGCCTTTATTGTGCCAGCAGGTTTGATGATCATCTCACTAGCGATTTATTTATTCAAAGTAAAATTAACGGAAAAACGACATGAAGAAATTGTCAAGGAACTTGAAGAACGTTTTAAATAGTTAACGACCTTGCTTACAAAGGTGTTGTTAAGCAGATGCTACTACTCAATTATTTTGAGAAGTAGCATCTGTTTTAGGAGGAACAGTATGAAGATTAGGATAAGTGATTTTGGATTGGGCAGTAGCCTGATTACTCTGACCAATCAACAGGGTGTGAGTATTAGTTTTACTAACCTTGGCGCGCGTATTGTGGATTGGCAAAAAGATGGTAAACGCTTAGTTTTAGGATTCGATTCTGCACAAGAATATCTTGAAAAAGATACCTATCCTGGTGCAACTATTGGCCGAACAGCAGGGAGAATTAAAGATGGAGTGGTAGAGATTTCTGGAGAGAAAGTACAACTGAATCAAAATGAAGGCCCGCAAACACTACATGGTGGCGACTCAAGTATACATACAAAACTTTGGCAGTATGATATTTCTGAAAAGGAAAGTAAAGCCCAAGTTAAGTTTAGCTACATTTCAAATGATGGGGAAAATGGTTACCCAGGTCAACTTAGTATGACTGTGACCCATTCCTATGACGAAGACAATAATTGGACAATTGATTATCAGGCAACAACAACCAAAGATACTGTTTTTAATCCGACTGGGCATGTTTATTTTAATTTGACTGGCGATGCTAGCCAAACAATTGATCAGCATATGCTTGAAATGGCAGCATCACGATTTGTCGCATTAAAAGATAAAACAGAGCTTGTACGAGGGGATATTGTTAATCTAGAAGGAACAGATTTAGATTTTCATCAGCCTAAATTACTGAGTCAGGCATTAAATTCTGCTATGGCACAAGTACAGCTTGTTGGTGGTATCGATCATCCCTTTTTATTAGATGAAGTGACACTTGAAAAAGAACAAGCACGACTGAGTTTGGGAGAGTTAAGTATTTCAGTTCGCACAGATCGGCCGAGTATTGTCATCTTTACAGCCAATTTTGGAGAATTAGGGACTGTCTATCATGGTAGACCACAAGCAAACCATGGTGGAATAACGTTTGAATGTCAAGTATCACCAGGTTCACAGCAAATGCCAGAACTTGGAGATATTACATTAGTTGCTGGAGATACTTATCACGCAAAAACAGTTTACCAATTACAGGTAAACTAGCTTGTCATAAGTATTAAGTGTCGTATAATGATAAACAGTTAGAGGAGAATAAAATGTCAACAGTTGTAGATAATAGTCAAGTTTTGTCAGGTTTGACAGACAGATTTGTAGCCATATTTGGAGATGAACGAGGAATTTCATACTTTTTCTCTCCTGGTCGGATTAACTTAATTGGAGAACACACCGATTATAATGGTGGCTATGTTTTTCCAGCATCCATTACCATTGGTACAACAGGTTTGGCACGGCTAAGAGATGACCATAAAGTTAGGCTTTATTCAGAAAATTTTCCAGAAATAGGCATCATTGAATTTGACTTAGCAGACAGTGGTGTAAAAGATGGCAACAGTTGGTCAAACTATGTCAAAGGCATGATAACGGTCTTAAAAGAGGCAGGGTATAAAATTGATAGTGGATTTGAATTTTTAATACAAGGAGAGATTCCGACAGCATCAGGGTTATCATCTTCAGCCTCTCTTGAACTTTTAGTTGGTGTGACACTAAATGATTTATTTAAGCTAAATGTTCCTCGTCTGGAACTTGTGCAACTAGGACAAAAAACAGAAAATGAGTTTATTGGTGTTAATTCAGGTATTCTAGATCAATTTGCAATTGGGTTTGGTGAAGTTAAAAAAGCCATCTTACTTGATTGCAATACATTAAAATATGAAATGGTGCCTGTAGAATTACGTGATTACGATATCGTGATTATGAATACAAACAAACCCCGTGCTTTAGCCGAATCTAAATACAATGAACGATTTTCAGAAACAAGAGAAGCACTTAAACGTCTACAAACCAAATTGCCGATTACTGCACTTGCAGAGCTTTCTAACGCAGAATTTGATGCAAATGTAGACTTAATTAATGATACAATGCTAATTAAGCGTGCACGCCATGCAGTTTATGAAAACAATCGGACTAAAATCGCCAAAAAAGCCTTTGTTTCTGGTGATTTAACGAAATTTGGAGACCTTTTAAACGCTTCTCATGCATCGCTAAAAGATGATTATGAAGTGACAGGAATTGAGTTGGATACCTTAGCAGAAACGGCCCAAAAACAACCAGGTACATTAGGCGCTCGTATGACAGGTGCAGGTTTTGGTGGCTGTGCTATCGTGCTTGTTGCGCATGATAGAGTTGCTGCTTTTGAAAAAGCAGTTGGTGACATTTATGAAAAGACAGTCGGGTATCCTGCAAGTTTCTATGTTGCTCAGATTGGCTCTGGTGCAACAAAATTAGATGTAAACTAAAGTAAGGTGTTGAAATTTGACAAACAGATACATGTCAATTGAAGTAAATGATAAAGGTAATGAAAATAAATCTAGATTGGAATTAGACATGTCAAAGTATCAAACCATTCAAAATTTTATAGATATAGCAGAAGAAAATGGGACGATTAATGCAATAGATAAAATCTATTTGCGGAATCAATTGCTTCATTTTTTAGGTGTTGATGATTGGCAAGAACCAAAAGGTGGTTGTGAAAAACATAATGCGCTTATCTTGATGGACGATTTACTTGAGATTGCAAAAGTAAATCAGCAATTTACTGAGGAAGATGCGCCTTTTTATGAGGCTGCATTGATGGATTTCATCACACCAAAACCAAGTCAAATTAACCACGAATTTTGGGAAAAGTATGATGAACAGCCGGAACTTGCAACCAGTTATTTTTATCAATTGGCACGGCAAGTTGATCAAGTCAAAACAAGAGATATTGCTAAGAATGTTGGCTTCAAACATCAAACAAAATACGGTGAGTTAGAGATTACCATTAATCTTTCCAAACCAGAAAAAGATCCTAAAATGATCGCTTTGGAGAAAATGAAACAATCATCAGGCTACCCCAAATGTGCTTTGTGTCTTGAAAATGAAGGTCTGTATGGCGGAGGTAATCATCCAGCAAGAAGTAATCATCGTGCCATTAGAATGCGACTAGGTGATCAAAAATGGGGATTTCAATATTCGCCATATGCTTATTATCAAGAACATGCTATTGTATTTAATGAAATGCATCAGCCGATGATCATTAATGAGCAAACATTTGATAATTTACTCAGTTTTTTGGATGTGTTCCCGCATTATATGATCGGCTCAAATGCTGATTTACCGATTGTCGGAGGCTCTATTTTAACACATGACCATTATCAAGCAGGGTACTATGACTTTCCGATGATGAAAGCACATATCCGCAAAACTGTCCAATTACAAAATTATCCAGATATTCAAGCAGGTATTGTGAATTGGCCGATGTCGGTTTTGCGATTAAGTAGTACCAATAAGGCTGTTTTGTTAGCTGCGAGTAGCGAGATACTAGAAAAGTGGCGACAATATGATGACAAATCGCTACAGATTGTTTCGAAAACTGAAGATAATGTATTGCATCATACGATTACCCCAATTGCTAGAAAAATAGGTACTGATTATGTGCTTGATTTAGTATTTAGAGATAATAATACAAGTGAAGTATTTCCAGATGGTATCTTTCATCCACATGAGACGCTACATCACATTAAAAAAGAAAATATTGGTTTAATTGAAGTGATGGGACTTGCCATTTTACCACCGCGTTTAAAAGATGAACTTAATGAGGTTGAAAAGTACTTGCTTAATCAATCAAATGAGATTGCTGATAGTCATCTGAGTTGGGCAAATCATTTGAAAAATTCACTAACTGTTACCCCCCAAGACGTACATGAAAAAGTTCAACAAGCAGTTGGTGCAGTATTTGAGCAAGTTTTACAAGATGCGGGTGTTTTTAAAGATGATCATAACGGACAGATAGGATTCGACAGATTCATAGCGGCTGTTAATGATAGATAAGGTGTGCTATGGATCGCTTGCGATGACTTAATCAGTGGTCTATTATGATTAACTTAAAATGTGATAGATTTTAATTAAGTAAAATTGTATAATTAAGGTATTATGAAAAATGAAAGTTTGTTGACAGATATTATAAGCAACTAGCATTTGAACAGGTTATAAGGAGAAAAATTATGACGGTTTTAGTACTTGGCGGGGCAGGGTATGTTGGTAGTCACGCTGTATCGATGTTGATGGAAAAAGGGTATGATGTAGCAGTGGTAGATAACTTCGTTACAGGTCATCGACAAGCTATACCTGAGAACGTGCGTTTGTATGAGGGGGATGTTTTAGATCGCGAATTTTTATCACACGTCTTTAGCTCAGAAAACAATATTGAAGGCATCATGCATTTTTGTGCGTATTCTTTAGTTGGGGAATCTATGGTGAACCCAATGATGTATTTTGATAATAATGTAGGAGGATGTATCTCTATTTTGGAGACCATGCAAGCATTTGATGTGAAACATATTGTTTTTTCATCAACAGCTGCAACATTTGGCGTGCCAGAAAGTTCGCCAATTTCTGAATTAACACCTCAAAATCCGATTAATCCTTATGGAGAAAGTAAACTCATCATGGAAAAAATGATGAAATGGCAATCAACTGCGACAGATATGACATATGTAGCACTTCGCTATTTTAATGTAGCTGGAGCAAAAGGTGATGGCTCTATTGGAGAAGCACATAAAAATGAAACACATCTGATTCCGATTATCTTGCAAACTGCATTAGGACAACGTGACGTGATTACTATATATGGTGATGATTATCAGACGCCTGATGGGACTTGTATTCGAGATTATATCGATATGGAAGATCTGATAGATGCGCATATCAAGGCGTTGGAATATCTTAAAGCTGGTGGTCAATCTGATGCATTTAACCTGGGCTCAAGTAAAGGATACTCAAATTTAGAAGTGCTTGAAACTGCACGAAAAGTGACAGGATGCGACATTCCTAGTCAAATCGGAGAACGTCGTCCAGGGGATCCAGATGCCTTAGTCGCAGATGCAAGTAAAGCAGGACAAGTTTTAGGCTGGTCTGCTAAACATGATATTGAACACATCATCACGAATGCTTGGCAATGGCATAAAAATCATCCGACAGGATATTAATAAAGTATTATACTGAAAAATGTGTGTTTAACGTTGTGGGCAATACCTGAAAAAAATCATTAAAATGGCTTGATTTTAAAGTGAGATATGATATAATGTTCTAGTATGTTATGAAATGACTAACAAAAAAAATACTCGAGGAGAAATATATCATGGCTAAAGTATGTTACTTTACAGGTCGTAAGACTTCATCTGCTAACAACCGTTCGCATGCGATGAACAAAACGAAAAAACAAGTTAAACCAAACTTACAAAAAATTAAAATCGTTGAAAATGGTAAAGTGAAATCAGTATGGGCATCAGCTCGTGCACTTAAAAACCTTTCAGTAGAACGCGTTTAATTATTATAAATTTACCGTGAAAAGACTTCACGGTTTTTTAATTGATTAGATTATGTTAAAATAGATGCAAGAGTCTGTGATATTTGTGATCTCATCAGGTTATAGATGGTTGTTAGGCTTTTAAACATAGGAGTTTTGCTTTAAGTAAACTTTGCAAAACTCATCATAAGCGAGGATAAAATATGTCTGTGACAATTAATACAAAAAATGGAACAGTTGACATTGAAAATGATGTAATTTCTACCATTGTTGGTGCATCAACGACTGAAATTTTCGGTGTAGTCGGTATGACTAGTAAAAATGCTGTCAAAGATAATTTCAAAACACTGCTACGTCAAGAAAACTATGCTAAAGGTGTTGTGATTTCGGCGACAAATAATGGTGTTGACGTTGATATTTATGTGATTGTATCTTTTGGTGTCAAGATTTCTGAAGTTGCTAAAAATGTACAAGAACGTGTTAAATTTAATCTAGAAAACCAACTGGGTGTAACAGCAAATTCAGTCAATGTTTTCGTACAGAATGTGAAAGTGGTGGCTGACTAACATGACTAATACAATTAATGCAAGCCAATTTCAGGAGATGATTCAGGCTGCTAGTACCAGATTAAATAGTCAAGCTGAGTATGTTAACTCACTTAATGTTTTTCCTGTTCCAGATGGCGATACAGGGACTAACATGGGCATGACGATCACAAACGGTGCAAAAGCCGTTTCCGATAAACAAGCGACTACGGTAGGTGAAGTTGCGGCTATTCTTGCTAAAGGTCTTTTGATGGGTGCGCGTGGTAACTCAGGTGTTATCTTGTCGCAAATTTTCCGTGGATTTGGTCAAGCTATCAAAGATGAAACAGTATTTACTGGAGAAAATCTAGCAAAAGCTTTCCAAAATGGTGTAGAAGTCGCTTATAAAGCGGTTATGAAACCAGTAGAAGGAACAATTTTAACAGTTTCTCGTGGGGCATCAGCTTTTGCGGGTAAAGCAGCTAATGAGTCTGATGATGCGATAGTTGTTTTAAAAGCAGCTCTTGAAGGGGCTAAAGTAGCACTTGCTAAAACACCTGATATGTTGCCTGTCTTAAAAGAAGTCGGTGTCGTTGACTCTGGTGGTCAAGGGCTTGTTTATATCTTAGAAGGGTTTGTTGCTGCAGCGACTGGTGAATATTTAGATTCAGCAGAATTTGAAGCAACACCTGCTGTTATGGATGAGATGGTCAATGCTGAACATCATAAATCAGTCGCAGGTCACATTGCAACTGAAGATATCAAATACGGTTATTGTACAGAGATCATGGTTGGCTTAGGTCAAGGGCCTACAGCGAGTAAATCTTTTGACTATGAGACGTTTAGAAATTACTTGAATGAAATCGGTGATTCTTTATTAGTTGTTAATGATGATGAAATCGTTAAAGTCCATGTGCATACTGAAGATCCAGGTCTTGTTATGCAAGAAGGGCTAAAATACGGTGCTTTAGTTAAAGTCAAAGTTGACAACATGCGTGAGCAACACGATGCACAAGTGATTAAAGAAGAAAAGCAAGTAGCACCTGTAAAATCGGCTGAGCCTAAAGAATTTGGTATCATCGCAATCGCTGCAGGTGATGGTTTAGCTAAAATTTTCAAAGATATGGGTGTTGATTATGTTATTTCTGGTGGTCAAACAATGAATCCGTCTACGGAGGATATCGTGAAAGCAATTGATCTTGTGAATGCTAGAAATGTGATTATTCTACCAAATAATAAAAATATCTTTATGGCAGCCCAATCAGCAGCTGATGTTGTTGATGTGCCTGCTAGTGTGGTTGAATCTAAAACAGTTTCACAAGGTCTAACAGCTTTATTAGCTTTTGAAGCAAGTAAAACATTAGCTGAAAATGTCTCAGATATGACTGAAAATCTTTCAGAAGTGACGAGTGGTCAAGTGACAAATGCTGTCAGAGATACATCTATTGATGGACTTGCCATCCATGAAAATGATTGGCTTGGTATGATCGATAACAAGATTGTGGTTTCAGAAAAAGATATACATGATGTCTTAACGCAAACATTTGCTAAGATGCTCGCTGATAACGAAGATGCTGAAATTATTAGTCTCTATATCGGTGCGGATGGTTCGCGTAAATTAGCTGATAAGTTATCAGCTGAATTATCAGAGACGTACCCTGATGTTGAAATCGAGATATTTGATGGTGGACAACCTGTTTATCCTTATTTATTCTCAGTTGAATAAATCCTAAACTAAAAAGTTACCTTAGTGTAACTTTTTTTATTTTCTATAATTCATAAAATATACGAAAAAATTAGACAATGAATTCGATTGATGATATAATCAGATTATATCATGGAAAGATGTGTGAATAAATGAAAAAATTTTTATGTCTATTGTTAGCGCTTACATTTTGTTTGCCGTTTAGTAGCGCAACTGTGAAAGCTTACGAACAGCTTAGTCAGGAAAATCAAGAGCGAGAGAATTTGCAAAAGTTAGAGCTCTATCAGATGATGGATGATGAACTCAGGGAAATCGGACTATCTTTTGAGATGTTAGCTAAGACGCAGATTGATTTTTCAAGAGTAAGCCCACCTCCTCAAGTTCAACAGGAAAATAGCCGTGCAAGAATGTCTGAAGATCCGATTAACTTTAAAGAGACGGATAAGTATTTTTCTATCAACAGATATGCCCGAAACCGCTATGGCAGCAATCCGACAGAAGAAGAGAAGATGAAGATGTATCTCCTCTACTATTTTGATGTCAACGATTCAGACAAAACAGCAGGTAACGTGGGACCCAAGTTACGAACGGATTACTACTGTCCTGAATATATGGGAGAAAATGATGACAGTGTATATAACGCCTTTATCAAGACAACCTACGGTGGTAAACTGCTCAACAGTACTAGAAGAACAGCAGAGCTGGTTAAGAGTGGATCTGGGTTAGAGAAAGTAAGTTTAAGTAAATTAATAAAAAACTTGAAGTCATTTAAAACTTGGGTGGCTACAGCTAAAGGTCTTTTAAAAGCAGGGAGGTTTACAAAAGATTATTATAAGTATATGAATGATGGTGTTTTACGTAAAGTGAAGACAGTTGACGATTTTATGTACTATTGGGATGAAGCTGCTAAAAAAATACCAAGAAAAGAAGTAGAAAAAAATACCAGAAAAGCAATGAGAACGGTCGTTGAAAGTGCTGTTTTTAGTTTGTGTTTAGGGGGACCGATTGGTATTGTGCCTATTGTAGCTACTTATACAGTAACAAATCTTGCCCTCATTCACCTATCGCTTTATGATCGTGCAGCCATTAATGCCTTAGCCTATACTCGAAGTACCAGAATCACACTCAGACAGTATGCTTCGTGGTGGTAATCAGGTAACTGTGGAGAGGTAGGCGATGGTAGATAGACGGACACTACGTAAAAATGCTAGGCGACTCAAGCTAGGGCGCTGTTATGCGTATCTGGATAATTTGATAGTATCTATTTTCTATTTTTATGATTCGGCATATATTTCATCTCCCTTTATAGACGGATATTCAGATACAAATGACTTAATAAGTCACGGTTATGATGGTGATCATGTATCTTTATTTGTTGGCTGGGTAACTTGGATATTAATTATATATACACTGGGAAGATATATTTCTGGCAATCAATCACTTTCTAAAAAGCAATTGAAAACTAAAGACTTAGTACTGTTTCTAATCAGTGTTGTAGTGTTAGCTATAACAGTAGTGATCAGTCCTTTTCTAGAAAATTCGATTCTCTGGAAAGTAGATGATACGCAAACACATCTCTTAATGATGAGGTTATATTACTATTATGGTTTGTTTATGGTGTATACGTTTATTCGCTGGCTACTAAATTTTGATTACCATGAATATTATTATTATCGCAAGGGAGACAACTATAATAGGAAATTTTTTCTGTATCTATTTTTTGTAGTAATTGGACTATCAGTGGTATACGAAGTAGGTTTAGAGACGTTGAAAAGATATCTTTTTAACTGAATAACTGTGAGGATGATGCTTGAGAGATAAAAAGATGACAAAACAGAAAGTAAAAATCGTATTAGGGATTATATTGCTAATCACAGTTGTTTTATGCTTACGCATTAAGGGGAATCTGGACAAAAACAGTAATGAAAAGAAAAACCTTGATAATCAGCGGCTAGCAGTAATGGCGCTTAAACGGACACAACCTGGTATAGAAAAAATCAAATTTAGTCATACATATGACTATTCTAAGTATGGTGAGTGGTCTATTGATGCAGAGATTATAAAGGATGGGAAGTTATATAAACGAAAACTTTATAAAACTGGTACAGCTTATGGTGCACCATTGACAGATTCGGATTACAACGTGCCGACAAAAGAATCAGTTATCGTGGTATATAGCAATGGGCAGCAAGAGATTTTGGCATGACTAGCAACTGACAGCCACAAAGTCAAAGACTGACCATGTAGTCTATAAAAAATACCTCTTAAAGATGATTGACTATCTTTAAGAGGTATTTTTATAATATGATTGGGATGTGTCACGGACTAAGGTTTGTGATGGACTTGGTCTAGTAAGTTGTTGAGTTGTTTAACAGTTAGCCTTGTCTGAATTGTTGTCACGATAAAAGACACCACATAGATGATAAAAATGGAGAAAAACAAGTGAATGTAGTTTCCGGTGAAGTGCATGGTATAATTGGCAACAATCACAAATATATTCACTAATATATAATGGATGACTAAACAAGTGATGAAATTTAGTGAGTCTATATTAAAGATATAACTTGTCAATGCAATAAATATAGAAATTGCAAATACATAGATCACTCCTGACGTGTAGACGACTACACCATCATTGATGAACAGGATTAATAAGTAGACAAAAGACCCGATACCTAAGGCTTTGAAACAGCGTTGTAAAATAGACATCTTAATTTTTCCTTGCTATGAATTGTGATGTAAGGTTAAGCGAGTAGACGTGATTTTGCTCGAAATGATTGAATGATCCCACCAAAAAATAGTCCGACGGTAAATCCTGAGATGACGCCATAGATGAGATTAAACCCAAATACACTGTATAGTGAAGGTTGTGTAGATAATAGCACATTTAAACAATATTTAATACAAAAATTACTGATCATGATGATTAAAGGTATCTTGCTGCCGCTTTGCATCAAAATTGTATTTTGGATATAAAATCTTTTGTTGCGATAAATATAAAGACTAACACAAGCGCCCAAACATAAACATAGTAGGTATGCCATTAGCAGATAAAGTGGATGGTGAAATTTAGTTACAATCGTATCTAATCCCCATAGTATAAAGATAGTCGGCATGATAAAGGATTTAGCAAGAGAAACAGGAGAATCTGTTTGCAAAGCCATCCCTCTTTTGATTAGGACAATTAAAATAACCCACACCCAGATAGGTGTATGTGATAGGATTTGACCGATGATGTTTAATAATTGGGACATGTAATGTGCAACCTCTTTTCTTTTTATGTTTTTATTATAGGTATGTAAGACATAAAAAGAAATAGCAGTTGACACATGTGGCAGTATACTGAACACATGCGGTTAAATTACGCTTGGTCGATCAAAAATGCTTTAAAATTTTTGATATAGCGACGACTGACGACGAGTTTTTCGTCGGTAGAGAGTTTGATGATTAAATTCCCGCCGATATTAGTTTCTACAGCTTGGACTTCATAGATGTTGACAGCATTATTTTTCGAAATCTGAACGAAATGACTTGGCAGTTGGGTGAATAGTTTGACAAAAGAAGTTTTGACCCAAAAACTCGCATCTTTGGTATATAAACACACATTTCTATCAACATAGTCAAGATATAAAACATCTGCGAATTTGACTTTGTATTGCACATGTGTTCGCAACTCAGTTGCTAGAATTGTCGAGGTTGATTTTCGTAACATATCAATGACTTTATCAATCGTACTATTGGTATGAAAGAGATTAAATATGACAGATTCTTGTGCGGTCAAATCTTTTAACTGATTTATAACGATTTTAAGTCGATTGGTATTTGCCATCTATTTCTCCATTTTGATAATTGTCTACTATTGTTTTAGTATACTGCATTATACTGCATTTTTTAAAAAAAATAAAATGTTTTTGAGTATACTTTTTTATTTTTTGTGTGTAAACTAGAGGTATAGCGACTAGATTAAACTCTAGTATTACTTGTTAAAAAGTATATCTTAAGGAAGAAAAAATATGAAAACATTAATTATTATGGCCCATCCTAATCTATCTCAGTCTCGCTTTAATCGTGCTTGGCAAGCAGCATTATTGCAAGAAGATGTGACTTGCCATGACTTGTACGCGGCGTATCCAGATGGTAAGATTGATGCTTTAAAAGAGCAGGACTTGCTAAAACAACATGATCGAGTTGTTTTCCAATTTCCTTTGTACTGGTATAGCACACCACCTTTACTGAAACAATGGCAAGATGTGGTATTAACTCGAGGATTTGCACATGGCTCAACCGGGACTTATTTGCATGGTAAATCGTTCATGCTGCTACTATCTGCAGGATCAACAGAAGCTGACTATCAGCCCGATGGACGTAAACAGCATACAATGACGGAGGTATTGCGACCACTTGAGATGACCAGTCAACTCTGCGGTATGATTTTTGAGGAGCCTTTTATTGCTTATGGTGCGAATGAGGCAACAGATGCAACTGTCGCTTTGAGTACGAAACAGATGCTTAAACATGTAGTAGGAATCCATGATGATAAGTAAAAAAACTGACAAACGATATGTCATGACAGATCAAAAAATAACAGAGACATTTTTAGCCTTACTAGATACAGTAGGTTACCAGAAGATTAGTGTGAGTGCCATTGTTAAAAAAGCAAGGATTAATCGGTCTACTTTTTATGAACATTTCTTGGATAAAGAAGATTTGATGGCACAAGTACAAACGAGGTTAATCACTAAAATAGTAGAAGGGCTACCAGAAGTGACTGTGCTCAAATTAGATGATCATGAATTGATAGACTCTCGGATTAATTTACTAATCCATCGTATCTATGATCATAAAGAAGCCATCAAACTATTTTTAAGTGATAAGTCTGATGGCTTGTTTACAGCACGGTTTTCAGTGTTTTCTGAGCAATTTTTAATTGACGGCAATATCGTTCAAGCTATCGATCTACCAGATGTTTATGTGTTTTCGATTTTTCAGGGGATGATATTGAATTTGATTAAAATATGGATTGAGAGAGATTTTATCGAAACACCAGAAGAATTTGCTAAAATTATTAGCCGTATTTCACCGAAAACAATGCGACTTTTGATGGATTAAGCTATGGTTACCTGTATTTATCTTACGTAAATTAACAAACATCATCACTATCCAACACTTGTGGGAAATTGGTGGTGTTTTTTTAGTTGTCTGTTTGATAAGATTTAAGTATCAAAACAAAGGGAGTTATAAAATGAAATCAACTTGGCGTTTTATTTTATCATTAGTCGTGATACTTACTGCAATATTAGCAATTATGATGGCAGCTTTTGCCTTACCTGCTGTACATAGTGGCGTCCAACAGGTACCTATTGGTATCATAGAAAAAAATGATGCAATTTACGATAAAATAAGTCAGTCACTTCAAGCAAAAGGGTTTAAAGTCACACGATTTAATACTGAAAAAACAGCTGTTAACGCAATGAAAGAAAGAAAAGCATATGGTGTGTATGCAATAGATCCATCAGGAGATGTTACTTTATATAAAGCAACCGCAGCGTCTACTACAGTAGCCCAACTATTAACAGATGTAGCTAAGGAAATGTTGACGCAACAAAAATCAGCTGCACAGGAACAGCTGACGCAATTAATGACAAAGACTACAGATAGTGTCAAACTTAAGGTGCTTACTCAAAAACTAGTCGCGATTTCAGCAAAACAAGTCAAGATTGTTGAGGTTAAAGCATTTCCAAAAACTGATGAAAAGGGATCAGGATTAGCAGCAGGTGCGTTGCCCATTGCACTTGGTGGTTGGATTGGTACGGTTGCAATTAGCCAATTAATCAAAGGAAAAAGACAAAAATTTATAGCCGTTATTGGTTTTTCAATCATCGGTGGGCTTGGCTTGATTGCAGTGATCCAATTTGGTATAGGGACATTTGATGGTAATTACTTACTCACATCCTTAGGGGCTATGCTTGGTATTATGGCAACTAGCTTCTTTGTATTAGGCATATTAGAGGTGCTTGGGTTACCGGGGCTTGGCATTGCCGCAATCGTTCTGATTTTATTAGGTAATCCATTATCAGGTTTACTCACAGCACCTGAGTTACTGCCTAATGGTTGGGGAGCATTTGGACAGTTATTACCGCCAGGTGCAACAGGTACCTTGCTCAGAAATATCGCTTTCTTTGATGGTCATGCAATCAGCCAACCGTTGCTTGTTTTATTAGCATATGTAGGCTTTGGTATGATACTGTTTAAACTTGGCAAAAAATCAGTCTAAAAGCTCACTAGTAATTGAGCTTCAAATCTAGAAAATAACAAACCGTCTGACCGGTTTGCCCATACTGAAAAAACCTAGTGATTATATGGCTAGGTTTTATTGTATGTTATGGAAAAATAATTAGTAGAGTCCAATTCAATATTGACTGTTGATTTAAACTAAAAAAATCAAGTACGACTATTTAATTTTAAAAGATTATGTTTTGGGCGTTAAATTATACTTTAATGGCGTTTTATCGGATGTCTATGGCCAAACTCTTTAATTTTTAATAATATAGGCTCTAACTCTCTGCCTACATCAGTTAACTGATAACTCGTTCTTGGTGGTATATGTTGTAAGATTGTTTTTTCAACTAAACCATCCTCAATTAATTCTCTTAAATCTTTGCTTAAGGTGTGAGGCGTAATGCCAACTAGTAATCTGACTAACTCATTAAAACCTTTATCACCTTTTGAAATATGGTATAGCATTAGGATTTTCCATTTGCCACCAATGACTGCTAACGCATTAGCGGTATCGCAATTACAGTTGACCATTTGTTCATATGTTTTTCTCAATGATATTCTCCTATCGACATAGTATCTTTTTTGACAGTATTGCACATATTATATCTTAATTATACAATAAAGTACAGACGTTAAAAGGAGGCGTAAAACGATGATGAATGAAACGATTAATGTGATACAAAATCACGCAACTGTTAGAGGATTTGATGGTGAGTATACGCTCTCTCAAGAAGCGCTAAGTGCTATCATTTCATCTGCGAAGCAAGCTCCTTCTTGGGAAAATGGTCAAGCCTATAGTATTCTAGTCTTTACTGGAAAAGAAAAAGAAAAATTGGCCAATTTAGTGGAAAAACATGATAATCAAGTGAACAATGTTAACACGATTAGGCAATCAAGTGTCTTTTTATTATTCAATATCAACCTAAGTTTGTATGGTATAGATGCAGATCTTGGTGGAGAAATAGAGCCATTACTTATCGGAGCGGTTGATGCGTCGCTTGCTCTTGAGAATGCTGCGATTACTGCTGAAAGTATGGGGCTTGGAACCTGTGTCATAGGTAGCATTAGGCGGTTATCCGAAGAGATTGTTACCACTTATGCGTATCCAAAATACTCATTTCCGTTAGTAGGCATGGCTATAGGTAAAGCAACAAAAGAAAAATTTGTAAAACCAAGATTATCGGATATAAACGTTATATACGCTGGACAATCAATGGATTTTACAGATTTAACTCCGGTTAAGGTCTATGCTGCTAAGTTGAAAAACTTTTCGATACAAGCAGGCTATACCTCTTCTGATTGGTTGGATAGGTTCTTAAATTATTATAATAAAGGAAAATATCCTAAAGGAACTAAAGCAGTATTACAGAAACAAGGACTATTATAAAAACTCTCGATACAACAAGACCTCTTCAGTGTTAGAAGACAGTTGTGCTACATATTGTGCACACCTACTAATTGAAGCCATCGGCTGAATTGCACTTTTTTTAGCTATTGCTTATATTTAGGGAAACTATAATAGTTTTAAAACGATGACGAGACAGATCTCAGTTGCCTTTGTCTTTTAGTTTGAGCAAACCATCTGACTGGTTTGTTTTTTTGTCGCTAAGTTTCACAAGGGGTTCATAGCGTCATCTGGCAGTTAGAATACGCGATTTCATTCCCTACAGGGACTAAAATATGATAAAATAGACATGAATACTTTTTAAAGGACATGATGAAAATGACAAATGATAAACAATTAGCAACTCAAGCATTAGCAGCTGTTTTAGATAATGCACTCACTGAGTCTGAGATCACTAACTTACTAGAAATACCAAAGAAACCAGAGATGGGTGATTTGGCTTTTCCTGTCTTTTCACTAGCTAAGACTTTACGAAAAGCACCAAATATGATTGCACTTGATATCGTAGAGAAACTATCACAAGATGGTTTTGAAAAAATCGTCGCAACAGGACCATATGTTAACTTTTTCTTAGATAAGTCAGCAACGATGACATCAGTACTATCAGCTATTTTAGAACAGGGTGAAGACTATGCAACAGTAGCACCGAATGGTGAAAAAGTCGCTATCGATATGTCATCGCCAAATATCGCAAAACCATTTTCAATCGGTCACTTACGCTCAACCGTTATCGGAGATGCTTTAGCCGAAATTTATCGTAAGATTGGCTACACACCTGTTCGAATCAATCACTTAGGTGATTGGGGCAAACAGTTTGGCATGTTGATTGTAGCCTATAAAAAATATGGCGATGAGGCAGCAATCCGTCAGCACCCAATCTCAGAGTTATTAAAACTTTATGTGAGAATCAATGCTGAGGCTGCTGAGGATCCTACGATTGATGAATCTGCGCGTGAATGGTTCTTAAAACTAGAAAATGGTGATGCAGAAGCACTAGCACTTTGGCAATGGTTCAGAGATGAGTCTTTAGTTGAATTTGATCGTATCTATCAAGAATTAGGTGTCACGTTTGACAGTATGAACGGTGAGGCATTTTATAATGATAAAATGTCAGAAATTATCGATATCCTTGCAGATAAGCAACTCCTAACGGAGTCAGAAGGAGCTACTGTTGTTGAGTTAGAAGGATTTGAAAACCCTGCTTTGATTAAAAAATCTGATGGGGCAACACTTTACATCACACGTGATTTAGCAGCAGCACTTTATCGCAAGCGGACATATGACTTTGCTAAATCAATTTATGTAGTAGGACAAGAACAGTCAGGACACTTCAAACAACTGAAAGCTGTGCTTGATAAGATGGGGTACGCATGGTCTGAGGATATTTATCATGTACCGTTTGGCTTGGTTACCAAAGCAGGTAAAAAATTGTCAACACGTAAAGGTAACGTGATTTTATTAGAACCAACGATTCAAGAAGCAGTCAAACGTGCACAAGCACAAATAGAGGCTAAAAATCCTGATTTACCAAATAAAGCAGTAGTTGCACATGAAGTTGGTGTTGGTGCGATTAAATTTTATGACTTAAAAAATGAGCGGTTGAATGGCTATGATTTTAATCTTGAAGAGATGGTATCGTTTGAAGGTGAAACAGGACCTTACGTCCAATACGCGCACGCTCGAATTCAGTCTATCCTCAAGAAGGCTGACTTTAAACCAGAAGCCGTGATTGGCCAAAGTTTCTCACTTTCAGATGATGAGAGCTGGGCAATTGTCAAATTATTGCAAGCTTTTCCTGATGTGATTAATAGAGCAGCTAGGCTATTTGAACCTTCAGCTATTGCCAAATATGCGATTAATCTTGCCCAAGCCTTTAATAAATATTACGCCCATACGCGTATTTTAGAAGAAAGTAGCGAAAAAGCAGCACGATTGTCTTTAGCTTATGCAACAGGTGTTGTATTGAAAGAAAGTCTTAGACTCTTAGGTGTTGAAGCACCGGAAGAAATGTAAGTGATGATAAACATCAGTGTTAAATAAGATAATCAGTCAATTTATGGTATAATGAGACATATGAAAAAACAAAAACGGCAAGAGATTATTCGGGAATTAATCCGTAATAATAAGATAGATACACAAGAAGAGTTATCACAACGTCTGTTAAAAGTTGGTGTGTCTACAACACAAGCAACTTTATCTAGAGATATTCGTGAGTTGGGTATCATTAAAAACCGCTATGATGATGGCAACTTTTACGCATTATTTGAATATGATGAGGTGTTAGATAATCCTAACTTTATCAGTGCCAACATGGATTTGGTAGAGGTCTTTTCAGCATATATTTTAAGTGTGAGTAGAGCTGCGTTTATCATTATTGTCCATACAGGTCTTGGCGAAGCTGACTTATTAGCCAATGCAATCGATGGTGCTAATAAACAAGAAGTTTTAGGTACCATCGCAGGAGCTGACACGTTGCTTATCACTTGTCGAGATGAAGCAAGCGCGGAAAAATTTGAAAGAGAAATGAATGATGCTAGAACCGCAAATAGATCGTGAGCAGTCTGATTACGAAGCTACTCTGACCCTTTTTTTAAGTGAATTGGCGAAACATCCAACAGTCATTGACTTTCAAACTGCAGAAAGCCTGCTAAAAAATAGTACGGAACTTTATACGCTTGAAGTGGAGATGAAAGCACTAGCAAAAGATGCTATTTTATATAAAAAAATAGGTAAAGAAAGAGCTTATCAAGAGACGATTGAGCGCTCAAAAGTGATTGAAGCACAACTAAATGATGAGCCTATCTTAATTGATTATCGTCGTAAACTAACAGCAGTCACTGAGCTATTACAATATCTTTTACAAAATTTAGAGACACAAATTAACGAGGAACTTCATCGTGAGAACTGAGAAAATATCATCAAAACCTGTTGAGAAAATTTCACCAGGCATGAGACAGTATCTGGATATCAAACAAGCTTATTCAGATGCTTTTTTGCTATTTAGAATGGGTGATTTTTATGAATTATTTTATGATGATGCTGTTAAGGCAGCTCAGATATTAGAATTAACCTTAACATCTAGAAATAAAAATTCAGAGAATCCGATTCCCATGGCAGGTGTACCACATCATAGCGTCCAACAATATATCGATATTTTGATTGATTTGGGCTATAAAGTTGCGATTGCAGAACAGATGGAAGACCCTAAACAAGCTGTTGGTGTTGTGAAGCGTGATGTTGTCCAAGTGATTACACCAGGGACGGCTGTCGATGCCCTAAACACAGGTAAGGATAATAATTTTTTAGTTGCGATAGATCGAGATGACACGCAATATGCACTGAGTTATCTAGACTTGGCAACGGGTGAATTTTTTGTCACTAGCCTAGATGATTTTGAAACAGTCGTAGATGAGATTGCATCACTTAAAGCTCGTGAGGTAGTCGTTGGCTATGGGTTATCGGAAGCTGATCCACAAAAGCAGATTTTAGAAGTACAGTTAAATGTTTTGGTATCATCTGAATTGATAGGTGTTGAAGCCAGTGAGTTAATCAGTACGGACTTATCGAGTTTGGAATCGAAGACAGCAGCTAAGCTTTTGAATTATGTGATTGGGACACAAAAGAGACACCTGTCACATTTACAAGCGGCTCAGCATTATGAAATCAAAGATTTTTTACTGATGGATGCATCGAGTAAAAAAAGTCTAGACTTACTTTATAATGCTAGAACTGGTAAGAAGTATGGTAGTCTTTATTGGCTGTTAGATGAGACGAAAACAGCTATGGGGACACGGATGTTAAAGATGTGGATAGATCGCCCTCTAGTGAGTCTAAAAGCAATCAAAAACCGTCAGGATGTTAGTCAAGTCTTTTTAGATCATTTCTTTGAACGTTCTGATTTATCTGAAGCGCTTAAGGGTGTCTACGATATCGAACGGCTAGCTTCTCGAATTTCTTTTGGTAAAGCCTCGCCAAAAGATTTATTACAGTTAGCACAGACTTTATCAAATGTTCCTGCTATTAGCACAGTATTAATTCAGATGTCCTCAGATATTTTGGTACCCTTGATCGACCAATTAGATCATATGCCTGACTTACTTGAGTTGATTACGCGTGCGATCGATAGCAGTGCTTCTGCCAGTATTACAGAAGGTAATATCATTAAAGATGGGTTTAATGAGCCCCTAGATGATTACCGTGTGATTTTGCGTGATGGGACGAGTTGGATAACTGAACTGGAAGCAAAAGAGCGTGTGAATTCGGGGATTAATAATTTAAAAATAGATTACAATAAGAAAGATGGTTACTATTTCCATGTGACGAATGCTAATCTGACACAAGTCCCTAGTCATTTCTTTCGTAAGGCAACCTTAAAGAATTCAGAACGCTATGGTACACAAGAGCTTTCTACTATAGAAACTCAGATGCTAGATGCCCGTGAAAACGCTGCTAGTTTAGAATATAATTTATTTCTAGATGTCAGAGAGCAAGCAGCAACGTTTATTTCACGTATTCAAAAACTTGCCAAAATAATAGCAGAAATTGATGTGCTCCAATCATTAGCAGTCGTAGCAGAAAACAATCACTACATCAGACCAACTATCCACAAAGACAGTCAAGAGATTCACATTAAAAATGGCCGTCATGCTGTTGTTGAAAAAGTAATGGATGCGCAACAATACGTCCCAAACTCTATCGACTTTGATCAAGATACCATGATACAACTCATCACAGGGCCAAACATGTCAGGGAAATCAACCTATATGCGTGAACTAGCCTTGAGTGTCGTCATGGCGCAGATAGGGTGTTATCTCCCTGCTGATCAAATTGACTTGCCTATTTTTGACGCCATTTTTACAAGGATTGGTGCTGCTGATGATTTGATTAGTGGTCAATCAACCTTTATGGTAGAAATGATGGAAGCTAATCATGCAATCAGAAGAGCCACGCCGCAGTCTTTGATTTTATTTGATGAATTGGGCCGTGGGACTGCAACTTATGATGGGATTGCCTTAGCTCAGTCTATTGTAGAATATATCCACGAACAAGTTGGCGCTAAAACCTTATTTGCGACACACTATCATGAGTTGACTGTACTTGAGCGTCAGTTATCTCAAGTGAAAAATGTGCATGTTGCCACACTTGAAAATGCTGGTGAAGTGACTTTCTTACATAAGATAGAACCAGGGCCGGCAGATAAATCTTACGGGATTCATGTTGCTAAGATTGCAGGATTGCCACAAGCATTATTAAGTCGAGCTAAGCTGATTTTATCGGAGTTAGAAAATTCATCTGCTCAACATGTGCCTGAAGCGCCTAAAAAAGAAGTTGAACAACTTGGTTTATTTGATCACTCTGATGAATTAGTAACTGCTATTAAACAAATTGATGTGATGAATCTGACACCCATGGATGCGATGAATCAACTATATGAACTCAAAAAATTAGTAGACTCCCTATCCATGTAAGTGGTGAGTCAGCACAAGTTATCAACTTTCAGGCAAGTTTATGGTGGTATTAGGCGTTTTGATTATCGAGAAATTTTTACTGTCGATAGCTGGGACGATGACCTTTACTTACCTGCTACCGATTGCAATTGGCTTAGGGCTATTTTATGTGTATAGACGACAGTCCATTTTAAAAATATTAGCAATTAAAGTCGCGATTTTTGGGTTATGCTTTGTTGCGCTTGTACCAGCATCACTCCAGATTTCTGGTTTAGTGGATCAAAAATTTGTGACAGAGATTCAGGAAACGAGTCAAAAAGTAAAAGCAGATGATGCTAATATTAAAACTAAACAAAAAAATAGAGACTGATCAAAACTTTTTGCAAAAAATCGAATCAGGTATTACAGATTTTTTCTCTAAGACAGGTCGAGTACAGACTGCTGGAAAAGAGAAGGCCGTCAGTATGTTAAATACGTTAACACAAGAGGTTACTAGAATGATTGTGACAACCTGTGTTATCCCTGTTATGACTTAAATCGTTTTCGGTTTTGTCATTAAGATTTTATTTGGATTTGATTTGGCTGTTGGGACAAGATTAACTGATACGAGTCGAAAGGGATCGCATGCTGTTAAGAAAATTCGCAGACGATCATAAGCTTTAAAAAGCACCGCTACATTTTTATTGTGACGAGTGCTTTTTTTATAGAGGTATTATGATTAAAGTTTCTGATATAAAGAGTGGAAACAAAAGCTAGTTTAAAAAAATGGTATAATAAAGTCATGAGTATACAGGAAAAAAAACACAGGACAATTATTGAACTTAGTGAAACATTAGCTAATAAAATTGCTGCTGGTGAAGTGATTGAAAGACCAGCCAGTGTCGTTAAAGAATTATTAGAAAATGCGATTGATGCAGCAGCAACACAAGTCACGATTTCCATCGAAGAATCAGGCCTAAAATCAATTGAAATTACCGATAATGGTGAAGGCATTGCACGTGATGAAGTGGCACTAGCTTTGAAACGTCATGCAACGAGTAAAATTAAAGATGTAGATGATTTATTTCGGATTAGGACTTTGGGATTTAGAGGAGAGGCTCTGCCCTCTATTGCCAGTGTTAGTGAATTGACCATTAACACATCAGTAGCTGATAATGCTGACGTAAGTGGTACCTTATTGGTAGCCAAAGGTGGGCAAATTCTGCAAAATGATCCTGCACCAAAACGTGTTGGTACCCAAATCAAAGTAGAAAACCTGTTTTTTAATACCCCAGCCCGTCTTAAATATATCAAGAGTTTACAGGCTGAATTAAGTCATATTACGGATGTCATCAACAGACTGAGTTTGGCACATCCAGAGGTCGCGTTTACCCTAATCAATGATGGGCGTGAGATGCTGAAAACTGCAGGAAGCGGTGATTTACGTCAAGCTATCGCAGGTGTTTATGGGATTTCGACAGCCAAGAAGATGTTACATATATCAAATGCTGATTTAGATTTTGAAGTGACGGGGTATGTCAGTCTACCGGAGTTGACGCGTGCAAACCGTAATTATATTACCGTGTTACTAAATGGTAGATATATCAAAAATTACCTCATTAACCGGGCTATTGTCGATGGCTATGGCTCAAAACTTATGGTAGGACGTTTCCCTATTGCGGTGATCGACATTAAGATTGATCCCTTTTTGGCTGATGTTAATGTGCATCCGACTAAACAGGAAGTTAGAATTTCCAAAGAAAAGGATTTGATGCTGCTGGTTACTAAAGCTATCAAGCAAGCCTTGCAACCAGAGACGTTAATCCCCAATGCTTTAGAAAATTTGAATCAATCAAAATCCCCTGCTCAGTCAGTCGTTAACGCACACCAGACGAGTCTGCCATTAAGTAGTAAGCAGTTGTATTATGATGCGGAAAAGCAAGATTTTTTTGTGCAAGAAAAGTCCTCAGTGGAAGCAGCGCCGACAGTTGACAAAGTACCAACGACGCTCTCTGAGTTGACCGATACTAAAGATAACTATACGTCTGATAGCTCTAAAGACAATCAGTTTGTTGCAGTAAATGAGACGGCCTTCTTTGAAACTGATTCTCCCAAAGAAGCGCATAAAACGTTTCCTGAATTAGAATTCTTATCACAAATGCATGGAACTTATCTCCTTTGTCAGTCACCAGATGGTTTGTATATTGTGGATCAACATGCCGCACAGGAGCGTGTTAAATATGAGTATTATCGAGAAAAAATAGGACAAGTTAATTATGATCAACAACAATTGTTAACACCTATTTTGATTAAGTTATCCCAAGATGAAGTGGGGTTGGTGCTTGAGAAAAAAGCATTGCTTGCTGAAGCTGGTGTATTTTTAGATGCGTATGGAGAAAATCAGCTTATCTTGCGTGAGCATCCTATCTGGATGAATGATAATGAAATCGAAAAGGCGACGTATGAATTAATTGATCTGCTTTTAGATGATCAAGAAGTGTCTGTTAAAAAGTACAGGGAAGATTTAGCGATTATGATCGCATGTAAGAGTTCGATTAAAGCAAATATGTTTATCGATCCAGCCAGTGCTCGAGATTTACTCAGCCAACTTGCTAACTGTGAGAATCCTTATAATTGTCCGCATGGTCGACCAGCACTTGTGTCATTTTCGAATGTTGATCTTGAAAAGATGTTCAGACGTATTCAGCAAGGACATCAAGGTGGGTGGCATACGCAGTTTTAACTGTGTAATTAGTCTTGTTATATCAGCTGTTTAAGTCGCTTGATCTAGCATATAAGTAATAGAAGGAAGTTATGTACGAATATCTAAAAGGCACACTAGTCAAAATTACGCCGACCTATATTGTAGTAGAAGTTTCAGGTATAGGATTTCTGATTCATGTTGCAAACCCTTATGCATTTTCAACACTTGTCAATGCTGCGATACAAGTATACACGCATCAAGTGATACGTGAGGATGCCCATACACTGTATGGATTTTCTGATGAGACTGAAAAACAACTGTTTCTACAGTTGATTTCAGTTTCTGGGATAGGGCCAAAATCAGCACTCGCCATCATCGCAGCCGATGATAATGTTGGGCTTGTTACCGCCATAGATAGTGGTGATATTAAATATCTGACAAAATTTCCTGGTGTTGGCAAAAAAACAGCTAGCCAGATGGTGTTAGATCTTGAAGGTAAGTTTGAGCAGGTTGCGACAAAGAGACCGAATGCTAAGCCTGAGTCTAATACTTCCTTGAGCGATGCTCTAGAAGCATTGCGTGCGTTAGGATATAAACCGGCTGAACTTAAGAAAGTTGAAAAACAACTAGACGGTACACTAGATACCACTGAAGGCTTTATCAAAACAGCTTTGAAGCTGATGATGAAATGATACCTAATCTTTTTTGATTGTTATGATCACATCAGTCATCTGAGTAAATAGGGGGATGATATCTAGTCTATTATCGTCATAGATAAATCAGATAAAATGAAAAACGCTTTCGCCAAAATGTGAAAGTGTTTTTTTATATTATGATTGTTTAAGTAAAGTCAATTCTTCTGCTGTTATCTTGCGATACTCACCCAGTGCTAGTGTGGGATCTAACCTTAAGTGTCCCATTCGGATGCGTTTCAATTCAAGGACTCGCATATCTACTGCTTCAAACATACGTTTGACTTGATGAAACTTTCCTTCGTGAATGATAACCTCTATCTCACTTTGAAAGCCGGTGGTCGTATTGGCTTCTTTGACTTGGTTAACAGATAATTCCCCAGGTCGTGCAGTCTCCCCATTTTTAAAGGTTAAGCCTGCTGCAAACTGTTTGATCGTCATGTCAGTGACGTTACCATCGATGATCGCAAGATAAGCTTTTTCAACGTGTTTTCTGGGCTGTGTGAGATCATGTCCTAATGCCCCATCATTGGTTAGGAGTAATAACCCTTCGGTATCTTTGTCCAAACGACCGACTGGGAAAATATCAGCTCGATAGTCTTTTTCAGATAATAATTGGACAACCGTTTTAAATACGTTATCCTTTGTAGCTGATACGACACCTTTTGGTTTATTTAGTAAATAATAGTAGAAAGCTTGGTAGTTTAATACTTGATCATCAAAAGTGACCGTTTGCTTGTGTTCATTAATTTGCGTGCGACCATTTTTTTCTATCTGGCCATCTACTGTAATGCGGCCTTTTTTCAACAGTATTTTGACCTGGCTACGAGAGCCGATACCCATGTCAGCTAAAAATTTATCTAATCTCATATGCCTATTATACTATATTAAAAGTCGTTTATAACTTTCACGGATTGCTAGTTTACAATGTGTAGTAGTGATGGTATAATAAATGGGTATCTAGTATATATTATATAGTAGTGGTGCATTTTGATGAGGTGGGTCTGGATGTAAAATAAGTTATTTTTGATACTTATTGGCTATGTATATCATACCTATTGAAAGGAGAACTATATGAATGGCAGCAATTAATACACAATTATTAAAAGGTACCTTAGATGGTGCCTTGCTCCTCGTCATATCAAGTGGGGAGACGTATGGTTATGAGATCACAGAGAAATTATCAGAAATGGGTTTTTTGTCTATTGCTGCTGGTACAATCTATCCTATCTTGCAAAAGTTAGAACGTGATGGCTATATTCAAGGAGAGATGCGCAAATCCTCTGAGGGGCCGAAGCGAAAATATTTGACGATTACTGAAAAAGGAAAGCTTAGGTTAGATGAATTTATAGCCGAATGGTCAAAATTGACAATGGCAATGACTAGCTTGATAAATGAGAGTAGAAACTCAGATTTATGTTAGTCCTTTATTTTTAGAAAGGTCAACTTAATGACAACACTTAGACAATTTTTAAAATCAAAACAAGCTGAGCATCTTGAAAATCGTGAAAGTTTAGCGAAAATGACACCTGACAACCGTATTTATGATGAGTTGTTTGTGACACATCTATTTGAGAGTTATCACCTATCAGAAAAAGATACGAAATTGGTAATGGATATTATCGAAAATGTACGTTCTGATATCTTGCAAGCCCAGGATAATGGCCTATCAGCGCAAGAGTATTTTGGTATGCCAGCACCTGTACTTGCTCGCGAGTTCATCGAAAACTTACCTGATAAAAAAAGAGGTGCACGTATTAGGAGACAAATTTTATTTCCAAGTTATTTAGTGATTTTCTTTGGCATATTGCTCTTATCTCCTTGGTTAGGAGGTGGATTCACTCCAAAAAATATTGGCTTATTTGTACTTTTGCTAATATTAAATGTTGTGAGTTGGGGAATAGGGGCATATTTACCAACTTGGCTATTTAAGTTATATCCTGAGAAACAGATGAACTATCGGATGCGTCTAGTTAATATGGTAACTACTGGTTTTCAAGTACTTTTTACCATTATCATACTGATTATGATAAAAGTTTTTTGAGATATGATATAAATGGATAGTAAGTGAGACAGGCAGCTTAAAATATGATTGATGGCTATGAAACCTTGTAAGTTATCCTATTTATATGATGGTAAAAGCGCGATAGTTGTGATGCTTTAGGCATCTCAATTATAAATATCGTCTTTGCCATTTTTTTGTTACAATAAAGATATGGGAAATGACAAACTAACATCGGGAGAGTTACAAGATTATGAGCTTGATGCTGAGGCTTTATCGGCAGAGAGAACTTTACGACCGCAATACTTAGCGCAATACATAGGACAAGATAAAATTAAAGAGCAGCTAGATATTTATATCAAGGCTGCTAAGATGCGTGAAGAATCTTTAGATCATGTGCTGTTGTTTGGTCCGCCGGGACTTGGTAAGACGACTATGGCTTTTGTGATTGCTAATGAGCTGGGTGTTAATATTAAACAAACATCAGGACCGGCGATTGAAAAGGCAGGAGATTTAGTCGCTATTCTAAATGATCTTGAAGCAGGAGATGTGCTTTTTATCGATGAAATTCATCGTCTACCAATGTCTGTTGAAGAAATTTTATACAGTGCTATGGAAGACTTTTATATCGATATTATGATTGGTGGTAGTGATGCAAGTCGAAGTGTACACCTTGAATTACCGCCATTTACTTTAATTGGTGCGACGACTCGTGCGGGTATGCTATCTAATCCATTAAGGGCTAGATTTGGGATTAATGCGCATATGGCCTACTATGAGTTATCAGACCTAACAGAAATTGTTATACGGACTGCAGATATCTTCGATGTCGACATCACAGGAGATGGGGCACATGAGATTGCACGTCGGAGTCGAGGGACACCGCGTATTGCCAATAGACTTTTAAAACGTGTCCGAGATTTTGCACAGATCAAAGGGACTGGGATAATTAATGATGAAATAACGCGTAAGGCACTACTGATGTTAGATGTTGATGCGTCTGGTCTTGATTACATTGATCAAAAAATTCTTAAGACAATGATTGAGATGTATCAAGGAGGTCCTGTCGGTCTAGGCACACTTTCTGTGAATATCTCTGAGGAGAGAGAAACCCTAGAAGATATGTATGAACCTTACTTGATTCAATCAGGGTTTCTAATCAGAACGCGTCAAGGTAGGTGTGCAACAAGACAGGCATATGAGCATTTTGGCTATGCGTATCCTCATGATTAAGGAATATGTTATTTTATCTAACATTAACCGTTGACTTTTCATAATCGCCACTATATAATGAGGAATATAGAAGGTAAAACAGTAAAGGAGGTATACTTTAGTGAAAGAACGCGAACTAAGACGCTCTATGGCCGTCTTTCCTATGGGTGCCGTTATGGAGTTGACGGATTTATCAGCACGTCAAATCCGATATTATGAAGATCAAGGACTTATTTTTCCTGCCAGAAATGATGGTAATCGACGAAAATATTCACTGAATGATATGGACGTCCTACTGGAAATTAAGGATTATCTTAATGACGGATTGAATATTGCCGGGATTAAGAAACTGTATGAAAAAAGTAAAGAAGCATTAGATGAAGTGAAAAATAAGTCAATCACTGATGCTGAAGTCCGTAAGATTTTAGAAGAAGAAATCATGCAACAGTCGAGATTTAATCAGCCTAAAACGACTTTACGATAAATTTAAAAGCAGAAAATAGCGATAAGAAACGTTGGTGATATAGCGCGCTTCTTATCGCTATGATACTGTTTTTGACAATTATAATAGGAGATGCGAGATGACAACTACAATAACGGATATCTTAACTGAAGTGAAAGAGAAAAATGTCACATTTTTACGACTCATGTTTACGGATATACTTGGGACTTTGAAAAATGTTGAAGTGCCTGCAACTGAAGAACAACTCACAAAAATTTTAAATAATAAAATGATGTTTGACGGGTCATCTATTGAAGGGTTTGTTCGTATTAATGAATCTGATATGTACCTTTATCCTGATTTAGATACATGGATTATTTTTCCTTGGGGAGATGAAAACGGTAAAGTTGCCGGCTTGATTTGCGATGTTTATAATCCTGATGGAACACCATTTGCTGGAGATCCCAGAGGGAATTTAAAACGGGCACTGAAACATATGGAAGAAATGGGATTTGAGTCCTTTAATCTTGGACCAGAACCAGAATTTTTCTTATTTAAACTTGATGAAAAAGGGAATCCAACGCTTGAAGTGAATGACCAAGGTGGTTATTTTGATTTAGCACCGACAGATTCAGCTGATAATACACGTCGTGAGATTGTGAATGTCTTGACGGATTTAGGTTTTGAAGTTGAAGCGAGTCATCATGAAGTGGCAGTAGGTCAGCATGAAATTGATTTTAAATATACAAACGTCCTAGAAGCTTGTGATAATATTCAAATTTTTAAATTGGTAGTGAAAACTGTTGCGCGTGCACATGGGTTACACGCAACGTTCATGGCTAAACCGCAATTTGGGATTAATGGTAGCGGTATGCACTGTAATATGTCCTTATTTGACCAATCAGGTGAAAATGTTTTCTATGATCCTAATGGTAAATTGTCTTTATCTGATACAGCTTATCAGTTTCTAGGTGGGATTTTAGAACATGCTTATAATTTTACAGCCATTACTAACCCAACTGTTAACTCCTATAAACGATTAGTTCCAGGTTATGAAGCCCCTGTTTATGTTGCTTGGGCAGGACGAAATAGATCACCTCTTGTTCGGATACCTGCTTCACGAGGTAGGGGTACACGGCTGGAGTTGCGTTCGGTTGATCCGACAGCGAATGCTTATTTAGCACTTGCTGTACTTTTGGAGTGTGGTCTTGATGGTATTACTAGACATCTAGAGGCACCAGAGCCTGTTGAAAATAATATCTATATGATGACTGGTGATGAACGTAAAGCGATGGGGATTACAGATTTACCATCCACACTTCATAATGCTGTCAAAGCACTTCGTGAAGATGATGTTGTTAAGGCAGCACTAGGACAACACATCTATACGAATTTTGTCGAAACGAAAAAAGTAGAATGGGCTGCTTATGCGCAATACGTTTCTCAATGGGAAGTCGATAATTACTTAGATCTTTACTAAACGTATTTTAAATGTGAAAAGGCACTATCTTTGATTTATCAAAGTTAGTGCCTTTTCATCTAGCATTTACCGACAAAAAAACACTTATTAAAAAGAAAATTCTAAAAATTGCAACTATTGTTGCAATCGGTTCAAAAAAACTGTATAATAATTAGTGTCAGAAGTTATAACATAGAAAATGACAGGAGAAGTTAATGATGGTGAAAGTCAATATTCCAGAAATCTTTGCTGAGGACGTGTTTACAGATGCAGTGATGCAGCAACGATTACCTAAAAGTGTCTATAAGCAATTTAAAAAATCAATTGAAGACGGTAAAGATCTTGATCTTGCGACAGCTGATGTGATTGCAAATGAAATCCGCGAGTGGGCCATTGAAAAAGGGGCAACTCACTTTGCGCATTTATTCCAACCATTAACTGGCGTAACAGCTGAAAAACAAGACTCATTTATCACAGCGCCTAAAGCAGACGGCAGTGTGATGACTGCTTTTTCAGGAAAAGAGTTAATTAAGGGTGAACCTGATGGCTCTTCATTCCCATCAGGTGGTTTGCGAGCAACTTTCGAAGCTCGTGGTTATACAGTTTGGGATACAACATCATCAGTTTTTGTTCGTCATGATGCTGGGGGAACAACTCTGTTAATTCCAACGGCTTTCTATTCATATAATGGTGAAGCACTAGACCAAAAAGCACCACTACTTCGCTCAATGCAAGTAATTTCTGATTCTTCTATCAAATTACTTCGTCTTTTTGGTAATACAACTGCTAAAAGAGTTGCGCCTTCAGTTGGTGCTGAGCAAGAATATTTCTTGGTTGATGAGAAAAAATTCCAACAACGTAAAGATTTAATTTATGCTGGTCGCACATTATTTGGTGCACCAGCACCAAAAGGTCAAGAATTAGATGACCATTATTTTGGTACAATTCGTCAACGTGTTGCTGGCTTCATGAAAAACATCAATGAAGAGCTATGGAAAGTTGGTGTGACATCTAAGACACAGCATAATGAAGTAGCGCCTGCACAACATGAAATTGCGCCAATCTATGCCAATGCTAACGTTGCTGTCGATCAAAACCAAGTTGTGATGCAAACACTTAAACGTGTTGCGTGTCAACATGATATGAAATGTCTGCTTCATGAAAAACCTTTCGCAGGTGTGAATGGATCAGGTAAACATAATAACTGGTCTCTTGTAACAGATAAAGGTGAAAATTTACTAGAACCAGGCTCTACACCACATGAAAATAAACAATTTCTACTTGTTTTGGCATCAATCATTAAAGCAGTAGATAAATATGCTGGATTACTTCGTGAATCTGCAGCAGATCCTGGTAACGACCACCGCTTAGGTGCCAATGAAGCGCCACCAGCAATTATCTCAATTTTCTTAGGATCACAATTAGAAGATATTATTAACCAATATATTGAAAACGGGTCAGCATCTACTTCTATCGCAGGTGGTGTATTGACAACAGGATCAACAGCCTTGAAAGATATTTCTAAGGATGCTACTGACCGTAACCGGACATCACCATTTGCCTTCACAGGTAATAAATTTGAATTCCGTATGGTTGGATCACGTGATTCGATTGCCTCTCCAAATATTGTGTTGAATACAATTGTTGCAGAAGCATTTGATGAAGCATCAGAACGTCTAGCGAAAGCAAGCGACTTCGATGCTGAAGTTGATGCATTGATTGCTGAGTATGCAAAAGCACATAGCCGTGTTATCTTTAATGGTGATGGTTATGCTGAAGAATGGGTTAAAGAAGCTGAAAAACGTGGTCTTCCTAACCTTAAATCATATGTTGATGCTACTGAAGTACTCGAATCAGAAGAAGTTGTTGCGTTATTCGATAAATATGGCGTATTATCTCCAACTGAGTTAAAAGCACGTGAAGAAGTTAAGTATGAAAACTACGCTAAAGTTATTCATATTGAAGCGTTGACAATGATTGATATGGCAGCAAAACAAATTATTCCTGCTGTTATCAAATATACAAAATCATTAGCAGATACAGTAATTGCTGTCAAAGAAGCTGGCAGCGATGCGAGTGTACAAGCTGATAGCTTAGCAGAAGTTTCTGAATTGCTCAAAGCAGCTAAAGCGGCACTTGTGACATTAAAAGAAGTAACAGCACAAGCAAGCGAACAAGAAGAAGGTAAAGTACAAGCACGTTTCTATAATGATGTTGTCTTCAAAGCAATGGGTGAACTTCGTGCTCCAGTTGACCAACTTGAGTTGATCGTGGATAAAGAAGCATGGCCAATGCCTTCATATGGCGATTTGATGTTTGAAGTCTAAGCATATCAAACTCATAAACAAAATTTAGCTAACTAAAAAACAAGCACTGATGTATTTGTTTAGAGACGTGGAGATGTTTCCCACGCGATTTGAAAAAGAGCCTCTTTTTTATAATTTTTGTGCAAAAAAATAGAAGTGCCAGTACATGATTTAGAAAATTATGTACTGGCACTTCTAAGTATAATGTATCATGAAAATACATGATTTTATTTAATCATGTATTTTTTTATTTAAAAACTTTCGCATTGTTATTGATAATCTCTCGTAACTATTAACATTAAAGATATGATAAAGTGTACCAGTTTAAAATTGGTACATTTTGTTTTGCGTTTAAGTATAGTGAGATATTGTTTTACCGTTACAAAAAATTCGATAGAACTTATTTTCACCTTGGTATGCATAAGGTTTTCGTAATTATTTTCTAATTTTTCAGCAATTTTCTAAGTTATTGTTTGACTGTTATTAATGCGAGGTATATAATGACCAGTGTAATACGAGTAAGTCATAATTTAGGAGGATCTTCATAATTTCAAACAGAGGTATATAATGTCCAGTGTAATATGGGCAGTTCATAGTTTAGGGGGACCTTCATAATTTCAAACAGAGGTATATAATGACCAGTGTAATATGAGTAATTCATAATTTAGGAGGATCTTCATGATTTCAAACAGCGGAACTACAGATGCAACTCAAACTAATTCAATCCCTTCTCCTCCAGAACGAGGAATACATTTGGACGATGTATTTGAATCAGCAGTAGGTGATGGTATCTCATACAATGATACTAGAGATGTATTACAGATGAGCAGTGGAACATCTCAAACGGGGGCGATATGGTCTAAAAATAAGATAGATGTGCGAAAACCCTTTGTCTTCAAAGCGTATATATATCTTGGGGATCAAGGTAATAGTGCCGCTGATGGTATGACTTTCAGCTTACAATCTCGTAAAAATAATTTTTTGGGTAAATCTGGACAATATCTCGGAATGTATGCGACAGGGGAACGTTATTATCTATCCCTAGAATTTGACACATATTATAATGGTGATGGCTTAGATAATCCTCATGAAAATTCTGGATTGAAAAAAGATGGACAACATATTGCTTTCAATACTGGGCATTCAAATTATCACTATGGTAAGTCAGAATTACCAAGTAGTTATGAGATGTCTAATAATTATTGGAAACAAATTACTGTTACAGGAAAACCAATGACAAGCAAGTATTTTAAGATATCTTATACGTATAAAGATATGGGGACAGGTGATACTTTTTCACATGGTACTGATGTCTATTTTACTAAAGATGGTGGTGGAGATGGGGGTCACACATTCTTAGATGACCCTAATGTATATTGGGGCTTTACTTCTTCAACTGGACGACAATTTGAAATAAATGCTTTATCATTTGATACAATACCACAATCTGCTTCAATAAAAACTAAAGATATACAAATTGACAAAGGTGAGCGTTGGAGTCCCAAAGATAATTTTGTTTCAGCAACTAATGAATATGGCGAAACGATTGGTCTAGATGACCCACATCTTTCTACTAAGGATAATGTGGATACAAATAAAACAGGGAATTATACTGTTACCTATACGTATCAAGGGGAATATGGAACAGCTACTGCTAGTGCTTCTGTCAAGGTTTTAGAGGAATTTACTTTAGAAGCAAGCGATATCACGATTAATCAAGGTGAAAAATTTGATCCTTTTGATAGTCGGATTAGTTTGAAGGCTTACGATCCGATAGATGGTGATTTGACTAACAAAATAGACGTTTCAGAAAATGATGTTGATTCTTCTACAGCTGGCACCTATCATGTTAGTTATCAAGTAAAAAATAGTTCTGGTAAAGTTGCTAAAAAAACGATTACAGTAACTGTTATACCTTTTAATCCATGGCCTGATGGGAAAACGGATGGATGGAAAATGTTCTCAGGGGAAGATATTAATCTGACAGTGGACCCAGATAATTCGATTCTAGAGACGAATGAAGTATTCTTTTCTGACAAGCAGGCAAGTATTTATAAAATTTTCTCAGGAAAAGATGAGCTAAAAGAAGGGGAAGATTATAGAGTTACCGTTTACTTTAAACCACTAGACGATAAAATACCTTTATCTTCGTATCGAGTTAAAGTTTCTTTAAAAGCAGAATCATCTAGTGACGACTATAGGGAATTGATTAATACAACATTGAATACTGGTACTCCATATCAGAAGGGATATTATTCAGTAATGGCTGAATTTACGGTTTCAAAAGATGAACTCACTCCTTTAATTAATGTGGAAAATTACCAAGGAGGATATATTGGTTCTGTTAGTGTGTTACCAATAAAGTAGTCTAAAGTGTCATTAAACATGATTATCAAAACATAGTATAATCCAATTATTCAAAAAGAAGGCTATATGAAAATTATTAGAGAAATAGATGCTGATAAATCAGCTCCTACAGGACAACATGCTATTAGTTACCCACAAATTAGTATTCGTACTAATAGAACACCTGACAGAACAAATTTGGATGAAATTGTAGAAATAGCTGATAATGCAGCGGCACAGTTTCCAATTGAAGATCAAGCACATCGATCAGAGGCAGTATTTAAAAAGTTAACATCTTATTTTGGGAGTGGAACTTTGGGCCATGCATGGATTATTATATTTAACAGTGACAAAGATGGTGACTATACGTCCTATGGATTTCATGATAAATATGGATTTGTAAAAAACGGCACAGGAGGTGGCACCAATGATAGACCAGATAGAAAATTTAATATCTCACTCACAGTTCCACTTAAAAATTTAGAGGAAACTCAATCGAATTTAGAACAAAATGTGATACCAAATTTAATTATCCAAAGTAACATAGTTGCCAATGCTATGGGATTACCTACTAATGAGGTCAGCGGTGTCTACACACCTATTAATAATTGTTCCTGGTTTGCAGGAAATGTTTGGAATGCGATTAAAGATGAGCCGCTAGTTTTTGAACAAGATTTTGATGGTGCTGCTCACGCTTATAATTGGGGAATGCCGTTTTTAAACGATGTAACTAGCATTGGTGATCCTGGAATGATTGCTGAAAGCATTGCTGATATCGATCAATCAAAAATAACATTAAAAGATGTTACTTTATCGTTGGGAGAAAAATGGGATAGAGAGTTGCCATTTGTTTCTTGTTTAGATGAAAAAGGTAATACAGTAGAATGGAAAGATTCAAGAATATCCTCTAATGGATTGAACATTGATACAAGTAAGGCAGGTGTATATAATAATATAAAATATACATTTAACGGAGAGCAGGGAAAAGTGGATTCCAATCCGATTACCATAAACGTAAAAATTATGATGTAGAAAACAAAACATTATATCTCTTCGACACTTTATTAGGAGCTATTGCTTTAAAGATCTGATTAATCAATTGGGACTTTAAGGCGATGGTTCCTTTTTGTTGTCATGCTTATCACGATGATAAATTATACAATAGTGACTCTAAGATTTAAGGATAACATCTATTGGTCAGTTAAAAAATGTCAAAGCATTATAGTTTATAGTGATAGGCTAGGGGGCATCAAGGATGAAAAAAGACTCTCCTTTTTGGAAAGTCTTTGTTTTGAAGTGTCGATCAGACTGACAGCATTATTTTTTCTTAGTCAATCGACGCGTTTGCCCAGTATAAATAGACCGATTAAAGTTTAGACAATAACTCACTGTTACTGTGATGAATAAGTAAGGTATGAGCGAGAAGCCAAAAACTTCACATCCGATGAGGATGGGGGCAAAAAAAGTGTTAGTTGCAGCAGCAAAAACAGCTGCATAGCCTAAAGCGGCGACAAATGTTAGCGGTAAGCCAAATAAATGGGCTAAGATAATTCCCAACGTGGCACCAATCGCAAATAATGGTGTTACCTCACCACCTTGAAATCCGATAGCTAAAGTCAAGAGTGTTAATAACAATTTAAGGCCAAAATCCCAGAGAAAAATAGGTCTCCCATCAAAAGCCATCGTGATCAAGTTCGTCCCTAGTCCTGCATAACGGCCTTGGAATAAAAGGAGCAATAAACTAGAGAGTAGTATACTGCCTAAGGCGATTTTGATATAGGGATTAGGTGCTAAATCCGTTAATTTAGCTTTTGTATAACTTAATAACCAAGCAAAACCAAATCCTGTTAGGCCAAAGAGTACACCGATAATGCCTAATTTTAAGATGAGATATAGATTAACTGTAGGTAATTTAGTTATCGTCACAGCGAATTTTTCAAGACCTAGGTAGTGCGCTGTGTAGGCAGAGATGAGACTTGCAAGTAATGCAGGTGGGATGGCTGCGTAATAGATGGTGCCTGCCATAATCACCTCAACAGCAAAAAAAGTAGCGGCTAGTGGTGTTTGAAATAAACCTGAGAAACCTGCTGCCATACCAACCATGACCATGAGGTGACGATTTTTAATTTTAGCCAAGTCGCCTAGGTAATTAGCGACTGTTGCCCCAAGTTGCACAGCAACACCTTCGCGTCCAGCAGACCCACCAAATAAGTGAGTTAACCAGGTAGAGACTGTAATAATCGGGATTAGTCGGACAGGGATGGCCTCATCTGATTGGTGAGCGATATTAAAAATCAAGCCCATACCTTTACTGGCTTCTTTAGCGACATGTTGATAAAGATAAACGGTAATGAGACCAGCAATCGCTAAAAAAGGGATCAGATAAAGAAAGTGTTCGCCTCGAAAACTTGACAAGCTTAATAATACACGACCAAATAGTGCATCAAGGCCGCCTACAATGATGCCAATCAGTATCGCTAATACAGACCAAACCAAAATTGGTTTATAGGCTTGAAACATAGCGTAACTTCCTTATCTAGTCTTTTAAAGTTTGTTCTTGATAAGCGCGTGAGTTTTTGAGAATATCTCTAAACGTATTCACGATAGTTTCTGTAAACAAAGGTTCCTTGACACGATTGGCAACTTTGTCTAAAATAGCGATTTCTCTTGAGTTATCAAGTACACGTACACCTGTCATTTTTTTATAGGTGGCGACTTGTGAGACCAAGTCCATGCGTTGTTCTAAAAGTGCGATGAGTTGGCTGTCCACCATATCAATGTCATTACGAATGTCATCCAGATTCATTTTTATCTCCAAAAATTTGATATAATAATAGACAAGTAACTTTTAATGGATAAGTGTCCCCAAAGTTAATAGTTGTGTGTTATCTATATCAACTATTATATCAAAAAAGTCAGGTGAAACAGATGTCAAGACAAGAAAAATATGAACTAGCCCTTTTACAACTTGATGCGTTGCTTGGTGAGTCAGGTAATGCTTTATCCAATCTTGCCAATACCAGTGCGCTATTATCACAAGTTCTAGTAGACCAAGTATTTGTAGGATTTTATTTATTTGATGGTGAAAAACTCGTCTTGGGTCCTTTTCAAGGTGGCGTTTCTTGTGTGAATATTGCGTTAGGTAAGGGTGTGTGTGGTGAATCAGCCAGTCAAAAGAAAACGATTATTGTCGATGATGTATCAAAACACCAAAATTATATCGCTTGTGATGCAGCAGCACGTTCTGAGATTGTTATCCCTTTAGTTAAAGCTGGTAAGTTGATAGGTGTACTAGATTTAGATGCTAGTAAAGTCAATGGATATGATGAGATTGACCGTGCCTTTCTTGAACAGTCATGTCAGGTGTTAATAGATAAAACGAATTGGTATTTCAACCAATTTTCGATTGAAGCAAAGGATGAAAAATGAGCTATCAAGCCTTATATCGCAAGTATAGAAGTCAACGTTTTGATGATATGGTTGGTCAAGAAGTCGTCTCTAAAACTTTAAAAAATGCGATTTCTACACATCAAATTTCACATGCCTATCTCTTTTCAGGACCGAGAGGAACGGGTAAAACCTCTGCAGCCAAGATTTTTGCTAAGGCGATTAATTGTCCCAATCAACAAGATGGTGAGCCTTGTAATACCTGTGATATTTGTCTAAGTGTGACAAATGGTTCCTTGGAAGATGTGATCGAACTCGATGCAGCATCTAATAATGGTGTCGATGAAATTCGTGATATTCGAGATAAGTCAACCTATGCACCATCTAGAGCGCAGTACAAAGTCTATATTATAGATGAAGTACATATGCTGACGACTGGCGCATTTAATGCCTTGTTAAAGACACTTGAGGAACCGACAGAAAATGTTGTTTTCGTATTAGCAACGACAGAGATCCAAAAAATTCCAGCAACCATCCTCTCTCGTGTGCAACGTTTTGCCTTTAGGGCGATTTCGGTGACTGATATTAGTCATCATTTAGCAGAAATTTTGACGAAAGAGCAGGTAGAGTTTGAACCTGAAGCACTTGATTTGATCGCAACAGCTGCAGATGGTGGTATGCGAGATGCCCTGTCAACGCTAGATCAAGCCTTGAGTTTTAGTGAAGCAGGGTTGAGCACTGATGATGCGTTATTAGTGACAGGTGCTATTTCAAAACAGGCTTTATCGTCTTATGTCAGTGCGATAGCACAAGGTGATGTGCGCGAGGCGTTGGCACAACTCGATTTAATTTTTAATGACGGCAAAAATATGATCCGTTTTACTGAGGATTTAATGCGGCATTTTCGTGATATGCTTTTAGCTGATGCGGCCTCATTGCCAACCAGTAAAGGACAGATTTTTAACTGGATTGACATTGCGACTGATACCTTACAAACACTAAAACAAACGACACAAGAAAAAATTGCGGCTGATGTGATGACCATGCGATGCTGTGAAGCTTCAGCATCAGTAGATTACGGTCAAGTCATAGCTGAATTGCAAGATAAAGTTGCCAAACTAACCGAGAAGTTGGAGACTGGAGACTTTCAGGCAGCAACAGTTGCGACTCCAAAACCTGTCCAACGTCCAACGCAGTCTAAATCAACGACAGCTTATTTTAGTAAGGAATTTGTTTTTAAAGCATTGTCGCAGGCGACAAATGAAGCTAGACAAACCATACAAAATGCTTGGGAAGAAGTGATTAACTCATTTGAAAGCGGATTTGGTAAGTCGATGTTGCAAAGTACCTCTGCTGTTGCAGCTTCAAAAGACTTTGTTGTCGTGACGTTTGAAAGTGAGTTTATTGCGCAAAAAGCCGTTCAAAATGAAGAGCTAAAAGTACAATTTGGTAATTTCATGTCAAATATTGTTGGGTTTGCGCCTGAAATCATCGCCTTGACGACTGAGGACTGGCTAGCGATTCGCTCAGAATATGCGAGTTTACATCAAAAACAGTCTTCAGAAAGTGATGCAGTAGCTGTGACGTCACCTGATGTAACAGCTGTAGCAACGTCACATCAGGTTGTTGATGAAGCACAAGCCCTGTTTGGTGATGTGGTGGAGGTCATTGAGGATTAGGTTAGCTCATCATATCTACTAGTGACTGGTGGCTAGCCTTATGACTAATGTAGAAGGAATAATAGTGAAAGACGCAAAAGATATTTTAGAGAGGCTTAAGCCAGATCAAAAAGTCAATTATGATAAAGTACTACAGCAAGTTATGGCAGAGTGGCAGACACAAGCGCAAAGACCAACGATCTTATTACACAGTTGTTGTGCCCCTTGTAGTACTTATAGTTTAGAGTATCTATGTCACTATGCAGATGTGACGATTCTATTTGCTAATTCTAATATACACCCGGCAAGTGAATATGACCGGCGTAAACATGTCCAACAAGCATTTGTTGATGAGTTTAATAAGCGAACAGGTGCAAACGTTGGCTTTATAGCTGGGGAGTACGAGCCAGAGAAATTTAATCAGATGGTGGTCAAAAGAGGATTAGCTGCTGAATTTGAGGGAGGCAAACGCTGCACAGCCTGTTTTCAAATGCGGTTAGATATCGTGGCTCAAAAAGCTAAGGCACTCGATTTTGATTATTTTGGTAGTGCTTTAACGGTTTCACCTCATAAAAATAGTCAAGTGATTAATGAAGTAGGCTTAGATATGCAAAAGATTTATGCTGTTCATTATTTACCGAGTGACTTTAAAAAAAATAATGGCTATAAGCGCTCAGTGGAGATGTGTGGGGAGTATGATATCTATCGTCAATGTTATTGTGGCTGTGTATTTGCTGCCAAACAACAAGGCGTTGATTTAAAAGAAGTGACTCAAGCAGCCAAGGCTTATCTATCAAAAAAAGACCATCGCTAGGATAGTCTTTTTTTTTGAGCTAATTTTTTAGGAAACGTGTTAAGAATGTTTTAGTTCTTTCTTCTTTAGGATGAACAAAGATTTGATCAGGCGTGCCACTTTCAGCAACGACACCTTGGTCCATAAAGATGACACGATCTGAAACTTCTCTGGCAAAATCCATCTCATGCGTCACGATGACCATCGTAAGTCCGCTATCAGCTAATTCTTTCATCGTTTTAAGCACTTCGCCAACCATCTCAGGGTCAAGTGCACTTGTTGGCTCATCAAATAACAAGACATCAGGATTCATCGATAAAGCTCTAGCAATCGCAACACGTTGTTTTTGCCCACCAGATAATTGGCTTGGTTTGGCATTAACAAAACGATCCATCCCAACAGCTTTTAGGTTATCAAGTGCAGTTTGTATCGCAGTAGCACGACTCCGTTTTAAAACGGTTGTTTGTGCGACGATGATATTTTCTAAGACGTTTAAGTTATTGAATAAATTGAAGGATTGAAACACCATCCCTAGGTGTGTGCGATACGTATTAAGGTCATACCCTTTGGTAAGCACATTTTCGCCTTTATAAAGGATTTCTCCAGATGTTGGTGTCTCCAACAAATTGATAGAGCGTAGTAGTGTTGATTTACCACTACCTGAGCTACCAATAATTGAAATGACTTCACCAGCGGCAACGGTCATGTGAATGTCTTTAAGGACTTCATTCTGACCGAAAGATTTTTTAAGATTTTTAATCTCAAGAATAACGTTGCTCATTTTTCAGCCCCTATTTCCACAAATTTTTCTTCTAAAGGTAATTGCGCTTGCGTGTTACCTGTCGTGTAATTCTCGGAATCTAATCTTTTTTCAACTAATCTAAGGATACGTGTAATCGTAAACGTTAAGATAAAGTAAATTGCGGCAATGATCGTAAAGGTTTGGAAGTATTGATAATTTTGTTGCGCAACTGTATTACCTTGGAAGAAGAGTTCTGTGATTGAGATAACGTTTAAGACAGACGTATCTTTGATGTTGATGACAAATTCATTTCCGGTTGCAGGCAGGATGTTACGGATAACTTGCGGCAATACAATTTTACGCATTGTTTGACCATGGCTCATACCTAAAGCGCTAGCAGCTTCGAATTGTCCTTTATCAACAGCAAAGATACCACCACGAACAATCTCACTCATATAAGCACCAGTGTTGATCGAGACGATCAATAACGCTGCCATGGTTTTATCTAAAGAGAGATCTAAAAACTGTGCTGAACCGTAGTAGATGACCATGGCTTGTACGATCATTGGCGTCCCACGAAATACCTCAACATAGATATTAATCAACCACCCCACAATTGTATGGAGTACTGATAAGACAACATTTGCAGATTTCTTAGATGTTCTAAAGACACCGATCATGAGACCGATAAATGTCCCGATGATTGTCCCAATAATTGAGATGAATAAAGTCATGCCAGCAGCTTGTACGAAATCGCTACCGTTATTTTTGATAATATCTGATACTTGTCCCCAAAACCCAACTTTTTTAGACGTTTGTGTTTGTAGGGCAACCATATTGTCCATCAGTTTTGTTTGTTCAGCTTGACTGATTTCTGATAAAATACCATTGATTTCAGAAAGATTTTTATCGCCTTTTCTAAGACCAACAGCTGTTTGTGTATCATCAGGATTAGTTTTGAAGCCGTTACCGTCAGAGAAAGTAATCATCTTGAATTTAGGGTTCTTAGCCATAGCTGTGATCCCTTCAGGACGTTCACCAACATACCCGTCAATCGTACCAGATTCAAGTGCTACACGCATTGCTGAGAAATCGCCCATAGCTGGCTCTTGTTTTGCGCCAGTCATTTGAGGGATTAAATCATAGTGGAACACACCTTGTTGTCCAGTGATTTTAGCGCCTGAAAAGTCTTTGATAGAAGTTGCGTTTGCATATTTGCTATCTTTTTTGACCATGACGACAAGTTGACTAGTATAGTAATTTTGTGAAAAATCAATCGCTTGTTTACGTTCTGCAGTCGGACTCATACCAGCAATGATGGCATCAATTTTCCCAGAGGTAAGCGCAGGCAATAAGCCATCCCACTTTGTTTTGACGATAACTAACTTTTTATCTAGCTTATCTGCAATTTTTTTAGAAATTTGCACATCATAGCCATTAGCGTATTGATTGGTACCATCTATTTTGACAGCGCCGTCAGCATTTGTTTTTTGTGTCCAGTTGAAAGGTGGATAGCCTGCTTCCATACCAACACGGAACTCATTGTCTTTGCTAGCTCCTTTTGCAATAGTCGTTGGTGCTAGACTGAGGACGAGAAGTGTCGCAAACAGTAGCGAAAATATTTTTTTCATAATTCTCTTTCTAAGTGTATAGATTATCTTCACTATTATACTAAAAATAGACTGAATTTTCAATAACTACCGCCTTGTAATTTCTATCTAACAGACCCTAATAATAATGATAGAACTTGTTGACACAATCTGTCCACCATTTGTTATAATGAGTACAGTGGTTTATAAAAATTGAAATAGGAAAGTGGATACTATGGAATTTATAAAAGCAATTATTTTGGGTATTGTCGAAGGGATTACCGAATGGCTACCCATTAGTTCAACAGGGCATTTGATTCTAGCCGATGAGTTTATTAAATTAAAACAGCCGACTGAATTTATGAATATGTTCAATGTCGTGATTCAACTTGGTGCGATTCTAGCCGTTGTCGTGATTTACTTCAAAAAACTGAACCCGTTTGATAAAGCAAAAACGGCACGGGAAGTTCAATTAACTTGGCAACTATGGTTGAAAGTGGTCATTGCTTGTGTTCCTGCTATTATCGTTGGCTTACCTTTAGATAAATGGCTAGATGCGCATTTTCATAAATTTGTCCCAGTAGCCTTTATGTTGATTATTTATGGCGTAGCCTTTATATATGTAGAGAAATGGGCAAAGACACGTCCAGATAAGTTAGTTAATCTAGATTATATGCCCTACAAGTTTGCCTTTTATATCGGTCTGATTCAAGTATTGTCATTAATCCCTGGGACATCACGTTCTGGTGTCACGATATTGGGTGCCATTATCCTTGGCGCTTCGCGTTTTGTAGCTGCAGAATTTACGTTCTTTCTCGGTATTCCAGTCATGTTTGGTGCAAGTTTCCTTAAAATCGTTATGTTTATACGTGACGGATCAGGATTTAGTTTCTACCAATTCTCTATCTTAATGGTAGCCTGTATTACAGCTTTTCTAGTTTCTATCGTGGTCATCAAATTCTTGATGGATTATATCAAGAAACATGATTTTACCTTCTTTGGTAAATATCGGATTGTCCTTGGTGTGATTATACTGATTTATGCAGGCATTGCAGCAGTCTTTGGTTGATAAACAAACGTCCGTTAAGTGAGGTATCTGTTAGGGATACGATAAAATAAAAAGGTTAATTCTGATGAGTTGGCCTTTTTTTATTTGCTGATTTGTGAAAGTCATACACCGTGTTTAAGTCGACTAAAAAGCCAGATAGCAGTTTTGCTTATCTGGCTTTTTGATGTAGCCCTTAACGTTTGATTAAGTTAAGGGTTGTTGTTTTGCTGTATTTTTGTGAAGTGATACTTTATAAAGTACGAGACAAACGATTGGTAAGATTGCCGCAATTAAGTATACTTGTTGGAATGAGAAGAAACTTCTTAATTCCCCTAGTATGAAAGGACCAACACCTAAACCAAGGTCTAACCCGATGAAGTATGTTGATAAAGCAACACCGATTCTATGGCTTGACGTAATTTGTTTTAACGATACGGCTTGTCCATTTGACATAAATGTTCCATATCCAAGACCGATTAAACCACCAGATACTAATAATTCCCAACCGCTAGTTGTAAAGCTTAATAAGATTAAGCCTAATGTTAAGAAGATGTAACTAGGATACATAACAAATTTTTCGCCGAGTGAGTCGAAAATTTTACCTGAGAGTGGACGTGTCGCTGTGATGATCAATGCGTAAACCACAAAGAACAATGAGCTTATTTCAACTAAATGAATGATTTTAACATATGAAGATAAGAAAGCAAGAACACTTGAATATGAAAGACCCATCAAGAATGCTAAGAAAGCGATAAAGATAACTTTCTTTTCGATGAAGCTATCAAAAGTCCATTTATTGATAGCTTGTTTAGTTTCTTCTGTTAACAGAATGTTTTTAACTGGGAATACAAAACAAGCAATTGTTGTTAACAATACGAGTGCGATAGAGAAGAATACGATGAATTTGAAATTTGTATAGTTGAGGAGCAACATACCGATAAATGGTCCGATTGCTGCAGCCAAACTAGTACTAAGACCGTAATAGTTAATCCCTTCTCCGTAACGAGATTTAGGGATATAGGCTGTTACGATAGCATTTGTAGCAGTTGAGATTGATCCATAAGCAAAACCGTTCAAGAGACGAACAAGATATAGCATAGGGATAACTGGTATATAAAGATAAGCAATAGTTGTGATTAAATAAAATAAAGCACCAAATCTTAATACTGCTTTTCTACCAATAACTTCCAACTTCTTACCAATAAATAAGCGGGCGAGTAAAGTACCAATAATATAAATGCCGGAAGCTAATCCCGCTTGTCCTAAAGTGGTGTGAAGTTGTTTTTGTGCAATAACAGCGATGATAACCATCAATAAATAATAAACTAGATATACAATAAAGTTGATGATCGTGATTGAAATGAAACCAGCATTAAATAGTTTCTCGTTTTCCTTGTCCAATAGTCTATAAACTCCTTTTTAAAATATGGGTGATGTGTTGAATAGCTTAAGCAACTTCTTGTGGGACGCTTAAAACTTGTTCATTCAATTTACGTAGCGTATCAATTTTAGTTTTGATATCTGTATAATTTGAAGGGTAGCGATCTACTAATTCAGTAATAAATGAATCTCTTACTGCTACAAAGTAGTCGATAAAGCTATTGAGCTTTTCGTTATCTTCATTTTGCATTTTGAGTTCAAGCATTAATAAGTTTTGATAAGCATCGTTTAAGAAAATTAAAGCTTCTTCTTTATCAAAACGTACACTGTAAGCCGCTTCTACTCTATCAACGATTGCATTTGTCCAAATTGTCATTTTTTCCACTCTTTCTATAATTAGTTCCTTAATATTTGTTCGTTTACTGACTATAATCGTTAAGGTGTTGAGCCTTTATTTAAAACATTATAGCGTTGCATCTATCTATATCCTCCGATTACCTAATCTGCTTAAACGTTGTTACAGGTAATAGTTTATACCTTTGCAATTCTTATAGTCAACTCCGATAGTTGTGATAAAATTTATTTATAACAAATTAAGGATATTATGATAAACTGATGTAGAGGAGATAGCGTGTTATGAATTTACGAGATTTTGAATATTTTGATGCATTAGGAAAAGTGTTGTCTTTTACACAAGTGGCGACGCAATTTAATGTCAGTCAGCCTACGATAAGTTATGCAATCAAACGACTAGAAAAATATTATGCCTGTGATTTAGTTCAGAAAGACCCTTCTCATAGATTTGTTATATTTACAAGAGAAGGTGAGATATTAAAGTCTCATATCACCAATATCTTAGATGAATTTATGATTACTGAGAGAGCGATTGAACACGCTAAGCAAAAGAAAATACATATCGGTTTCCCACCATTAATCAGGGCAAGGATATTTTCAAAATTGTTAAGTGAAGCAGATACAGCTAATCTCATCTCGCACTTTAATTTAGTTTCAGCAAGATCAAAAGATTTGTTAAATCATCTATTATCTGGTCAACTAGATTTTAGCCTAATGGGGAGTATGGCACCATTATCCCACCCTAATTTAACGTTAAAATTATTGTACAAACGTGAGTTTTATATTTTTGTCTCAAAAGATAACCCGTTATCTGAGAAAACCGAAGTATCATTTGCAGAGACGCTAGCATATCCCTTTATTTTATTAGAAAGAGGCTTGGCGCACACTACTGCATTTGAAACACTCAATAATCGATATAATAAGAAAGCAAATGTCTTACTTCATTTTGCTGATGTTCATACCATTGGCCAACTCGTCAAATCAAATGTTGGGATCACGCTAATGACGGATTTTCTGCCATTTGAAGATATGGAAGGATTAGTCAAAATTCCCTTAGTAGCCGAAGATAAAGTCCTATTTTATGTGCAGTATGCCTATCTAAAAAATGCGATATTAGATGATAAATTACAGCGCTTAATCTCTATGCTAGATAGATTGTCTAAAGAAGATGAATTGTTATAAGTGTTTTTTTGAATCCCAGTTAGTCCAGCGCTAACCGGGACTAACAAAGTTATTCTATAGGATAGAAATAGCAGATCATTTAAAAAAAAAATAATGATCATAAAATTGAGGAAAATAAAAAATTAACTAGCAAAGTCGTCAAGTTTATGATATAATGAATACTTGTGAGAAACCCTCACTTACTCGAAAACAGTTCGAGTCATTAGACCAAAAGGAGGAGATACATCAATGGCTACTACAAAGTACGAAATTCTTTACATTATTCGTCCAAACATCGACGAAGATGCAAAAACAGCGCTTGTTGAGCGTTTTGACACAATCTTAACAGAAAATGGGGCAACTATTTTTGAATCAAAAGATTGGGAAAAACGTCGTCTTGCGTATGAAATCAACGATTTCCGTGAAGGTTTGTATCGTATTATTACACTTGAAGCTGATACTGATTCAGCTGCAACAAGTGAATTTGACCGTTTATCGAAAATTAACGATGACATCTTACGTCACATGATCACTAAGGTTGAAGCTTAATTATAAGTTCGCTTTAGGTATCAGGAAGGACTAAACATGATTAATAATGTTGTTTTAGTAGGTCGTTTGACCAAAGACGTTGAATTACGTTACACACCAGCTAACCAAGCAGTAGCGACTTTTACCCTTGCGGTAAATCGAACGTTTAAAAATGCAAATGGTGAGCGTGAAGCGGACTTCATTAATATCGTCATTTGGCGTCAGGCTGCAGAAAATCTAGCGAATTGGGCTAAAAAAGGTGCACTATTAGGTGTTACTGGACGTATCCAAACGAGAAATTATGAAAACGCCCAAGGTCAACGTGTTTACGTGACTGAGGTCGTAGCAGATAATTTCCAAATGCTTGAAAGTAGAGCGGCACGAGACAATGGCCAAAGTGGTGGTGGCTATACACCAACATCACAAGCAAATACTTCAAACTTCGGTGGTAATCAAGCATCACAAACGCAAGCTTCATCACAAACTCCTGATTTTGGACGCGATAGTGATCCATTTTCTGGTGGCACACCGATGAATCTGAGTGATGATGATCTACCATTTTAATCACAGTTAGACAGTTTTGAATTAGAAATTGTCTGGAATAATATAAAGGAGAAAAACATGGCATTACAACGTCGTGGTGGCTTCAAACGCCGCAAAAAAGTTGACTTTATCGCTGCAAATAAAATCGAAACTGTTGACTACAAAGATACTGAACTCTTGAAACGTTTCATCTCTGAACGTGGTAAAATTTTACCACGTCGTGTGACTGGTACATCTGCTAAAAACCAACGTAAAGTTGTAACAGCAATCAAACGTGCACGTATCATGGCTTTACTACCTTTCGTAGCAAACGAAGCTGAATAAAAAACCTATGAAAGCAAATCTTACGGGATTTGTTTTTTTATCAGTAAAAATTTTGAACATCAAAAAAGACTAACAGATGCTGTTAGTCTTGAACGAGACCGATTATAGCTCCATCGGTGTCATGATTGTTTCGCGCCCCATATTATCGACCGCATGAAATAGTTTTGGCCAACTCGTATCAAACTTATAGTTGAAATCGATGACAACAGAGGTGTAAGGATCATCATCTTGTGAAAAACGCACGGAAAGTGCACCATGGTTATTGAGTAATTCAAAATTAATCGTAGATTCTAAAACAAAAACACCTTTTAGATTGTTATCGATCATATACCAGAAACAATCAATAACTTCACCCGGAATTGTTTGGATGGTACCAAAACTAGCATAGCGTGATTGTGTATTTGTAAAAGCCATAGGGTCACCTCGCTTTCTTTGGAAATCAGATATAAGTAAATTATATTTTAATTGTCAAAAAAAAACAAGAAATAGGAACTTAAAATGCGAATTGATGATGTGTTGATAAGATATGGGCAGGTTGCGCGCTCCAAAGTCAAAAAGATAGTTAAACAAGGTTGTGTGACAGTCGATGGTAAAGTAGTCACTATGGTGAATTATCAAGTAGATAGTAACTTAAATGATGTAGCATTAGACGATCAGCTTCTCGTTTTTCCAGCTCATCGGTATTTGATGCTAAATAAAGCAATCCGAACTCTCTCAGCTAACCAAGATAAACAGCTACCAGTGGTATTTGATGCGTTATCGCAGGATATTGATCGTGAAGGGTTGTATCTGATTGGTAGGTTGGATTTTCTCTCACAAGGTCTGATACTCATTACTGACAATGGTAAATTAGGCCGTAATTTACTGAAGCCTGATGCGCATGTCAAAAAAGTGTATGCAGTTGAGACTAAAGAGGCTTTATCTACAGATGCTGTGGATAAATTTGCATCTGGTCTAGTCATAGATGGCGATGTGCAACTAGCACCAGCTCAACTCATATTAACCTCGCCACATTCTGCTATCGTGACCATTAGTGAAGGGAAAAATCGACAAATTCGCAAGATGTTTTTAAGCATCGGGGTCTTGGTGACGCAGTTGGTCAGAAAAGAAATCGGTCCTATCCAGTTAGATGAGACGTTAGCCCCTGGTGAATATCGGAGGTTAACGCGGTCTGAGATTCAGCAGTTAGCCATCTATTTTAACTAAAAATCGATTTCTCTTAATTCACGGTTGATGATGTCAAAATCAAATCCTTTTCGCGCAAGTCCGTTAGTGACACGCTGTTTAAGATCGTACCCATCATATTTTCGACTGTATTTTTTGAGTAGTTTTTCGAGTTCTTTTTGAAGTAGCTCTTGCTCATTTTCTGGGTCAGACTCTAGCTCAAGATTTGTTAGTGCGAGTTTACTAATATCATATGAGAACCCTTTTTGAGTTAAGTGAGTTGTGACTTTTAGTTTTAGTGCTTTGAGCGGGAGTCGACTATATTTTGTCATGACTAATTTTTCCGCTAAGTATGTAGCAGTGTCCAGTTGTGTATCTACATCATAACTTTCAGCTAATTTGTCTTGGATGATTGCTTTATCAATGCCTTTATCCATTAATTTACGTTCGATCTGATAGGGACCGAAAGTTTTTCCTAATACCTTTTCCTGAATAAAAGAGGTGGCATAGGCAGTATCGTCTATGAACCCCGAGTTTGTTAAGTTATCAATGATTTTAAATGTTTGGCTACTTGTTATATCATGATCCATGAGGTAGGTTATGACCTCTTTTTTTGTACGTTGCTTAAAAGAAATATAGTAGAGGGCTAGATTTTTTCCTCTAGAAAAATCAGAAAATGCAATGATTTTATCCACCTCTGACGCCTCAATATGCGTCTCTTTTGATAAAAGAAAGTGGACAATCGTATCTTCTGTAACATAAATGGTTTGGTCATTATCGAAAACGACTTTATAAAGTCGTTTCTTTTTTTCAAGGGTTATGATTTTAGGCATACTTTATTATACGTAAAAATAGCTAATTTTGCTTATTTTTTGAGGCGTTTATGATCGCGATATGACCAGTTTAGGTCAAAAGTAGGCGTAATGCTAAGTGAGGCTTGCGTACGTTATAAGGAGATTCATACGTTTCTAAGATAAGACACTGATAGTCTTGGTGAGCTAGTTTGTTTAGCTCATTGGCCACTTGTTCTGGCTGAATATGTTTGATCAGCTCAGGTTGATGACTAATATGTAAAATTTCTAGACAGCCAGTGTTTGGCGTGTGTGCTTGTATTTTTAAGGCGAGAAATTGTTTTAATCGCCCATCTTGTTGCACGTAAAAACAACCCACTTTATTAAAATAGGTGGTTTGATGCGCATCAATGATATCAAGTGCTTTGTAGAATGCTTCATAATAGTGGTAAGAAAAAATATCACCTTCAAAAGGTAGCAGTAAAAAATCTTCGTGTGTTGGGTTTGCAAGTGTCTCTGAGTTGATTTTTGTATGTAAATTTTGTGAAAATTCAAGCTCAGAAGTCAGTCCCTCAAGGAAATGCTCATCTGCTAATAATTGCTTTTTCTTTTCTAAAATATGTGCCTTTGCTTTATCAATGATTGCATCTAAATCAATTTTATCGGCATCAGCCCAATACTGGTTAAATGATTTTAAAGAAATACCATAAGTAATACATAATTTGATCAGTTGTAAATAAATGATATGAGAGTTTGAATAATAGCGATAGCTATTGCTAGGATCGATATAACTCGGTGGGAAAATCCCAATCTTTTCATAGTATCTGATGGCTTTGATGTGTGTGTTGGATAATTTACTGAGTTGTCCAATCGTTAACGCATTATTTTTTTTCATATGACTTGACCTTCCCTTTACAGTATAGTTTATGATAGTACTATATCATAAAACATGCATATAATAAAGGAGTAAATCATGACACAGTTACATCATCATGACACAAAACACTTTGTATTGACACATCAATTTCATTATTTGTTAGGAACTGCTCTGTTTGTTATTGGGTTAGGGTTACCTGTACCTCATATAGCCTCTCAAATGATCGACGTGATTGCCTTGGTGCTATCAGGTTATCATGTGATGATAGAAGGGATTGTTGATACGATCCAAACATCAAAAACCAAGCGGAAATTGATGACGAATACGCATCTGTTGATGACTTTAGCAGCAGTAGGCGCAGTGATTCAAGGAGAGACAAAAGAAGCAGCTTTGTTAATTTTTATTTTTTCTGGTGCACATTTTTTAGAAGGGTATGTTGAAGGTAAAAGTAATCGAGAAATTACCAATCTGTTAAAAATGAATCCAACACAAGCACGCAGAATCACCGCAGACGGTAAGGTTGACATCGTGGCTGTTGATCGCTTAGAGATTAATGATCTTGTACAAGTACAAAACGGTGATCAAGTACCAGCAGATGGTGTGATTACAGCTGGTCTTGCAAGCATTAATGAAGCAACGATTAATGGCGAGAGTATCCCCCAAGAAAAGTCTGTAGGGGATAGAGTTTTCGCAGCGACGATAAATGGCAATAGCACCTTTACCATGTCAGTCACCAAACGTAGTGACGAGAGTGTTTTTGCTAAGATACTCAACATGGTCGCTACCGCGCAAGATAATTTATCACCAGCTGCTGCAGGTATCAAAAAATATGAACCTATTTATGTGAATATCGTCCTTGCTATCTTTTTGCTGCTATTAGTAGGGTCGCCAATTATATTTGGTTGGACGTGGTCAGAAACCCTATCAAGAAGTTTAGTTTTTCTCGTTTCTGCATCACCTTGTGCGATAGCAGTTTCTGCTATTCCTGCAACACTGGCAAGTATGTCTCATCTAGCACGTCAGGGCGTACTCTTTAAAGGTGGGGCATTTTTGTCAAACTTTGCTAATCTAAAAGCGGTAGCCTTTGATAAAACCGGTACCTTAACCAAAGGACAACCAGAAGTGGTTGCCTATCGCATTGATCCTCAGTATGACGATGTTTTACCTATTATTGTAGCTATGGAAAAACAAAGTAATCATCCACTTGCTAGTGCTATCATAACTAAATTTGCTCAAGCAGATACTGGGATAGCTGTCTCAGCCACGCAGCTGATAGGTCAAGGGTTGCAAACTGTATACGATGATAAGCTGATTCAAATCGCAAAACCAAGTGTTTTTGAGCGTGTAGGCTCAAACTGGCTCATCACACAGGAAAGTTATGAAAAACAAGGAAAAACAGTCATGTTTATTGCTGTGGATAAAACAGTTATTGGCTTAATCGCTGTACAGGATGTCCCACAGGAAGCGTCTGTTTTAGTGATGGATTACTTGCGAAAAGAAAATATTCACTCAATTATGTTAACTGGAGATGCTAAATTAACCGGTGATGCAGTAGGCCAAATGATTGGGATTGATACAGTGGTAGCCGATGTATTACCAGATCAGAAAGCAGCCATTGTCATGGAGAATAAAGCCAAATATGGTATGGTCGGCATGGTTGGTGATGGTGTCAATGATGCACCTGGACTTGCAAAAGCTGATATCGGGATTGCGATGGGCGATGGGACAGATGTTGCGATCGAAACGGCAGATGTTGTGGTGATGAAAAATAACCTAACTAACATTGTTAAAGCGCATCAAGCGTCAAAACGCTTGAAATGGGTCGTGGTGCAAAATGTTGGGTTTTCACTGCTGATTGTCCTATTACTGATTGCCCTTAGTCTATCTGGTCGGTTATCAGTGGTAGCTGGTGTGATGGCACATGAAGGAAGTACGGTTATTGTATTGTTAAACTCATTAAGACTACTGATGGCTTCACCTAATAGTATTTAAGTGTGGGGATAACTGCTGTTTTGAAAGGGATATCTGACACGTACGCTTTAAAGTAAAAAATAGGAATATAAGCGCCTGCCTATTGTGTGGTTGTGAGGTCAAACTGTCTAAAAAATGGTAAAATAGGTACATGACTCTCAAAATTAAGCAGAAAATTCCATTAAATATAAAAAAAATAGGCATTAATGGGGAAGGTGTTGGTAATTTTAAAGGCATGACAGTTTTTGTCCCCGGAGCCCTTAAGGGAGAATCGGTTTATGCTGAAATTATTAACGTTGAACCTAATTATGCAACAGCAAAAGTCCTTAAAATAAATAAAAAATCCCCACATCGTGTGATACCGGTCTGTGATATCTATAAACAGTGTGGCGGTTGTCAAATTATGCATTTGGCTTATCCACAACAGCTAAAATTTAAGCAAGATTTGCTTAAACAAGCACTACAAAAATTTAAACCAGATGGGTATGAAAGCTATGAAGTCCGTCAAACGATAGGGATGAAAAAACCAGAACACTATCGTGCTAAACTACAGTTTCAAACAAGACTATTGGGCGAGAAAGTGAGAGCAGGCTTATTTGCAGAAAACTCTCACAGGTTAGTTGAAATCAAGCAGTGTTATGTGCAAGATGAAACGACACAGGCTGTGATTAATGAGATTACAGAGCTGTTGACCATGCATCGTATCCCGATTTACAACGAACGACAGTTTGATGGTATTCGTACAGTCATGGTGCGCAGGTCACGTAAAACTGGTGATGTGCAATTGATTTTTATTTCATCAATATCAGTTGAATTGACGCACTTAATCAAAAGTTTGACTGAAAAATTCCCAGAAATCAAAACAGTCGCAATCAATATTCATTCGAAAAAAACATCAGAAATTTATGGCGAAACAACTGAGATACTTTGGGGAGATCGAGCCATTTTAGAAGGTGTGTTAGATTATAGTTTTGAGCTTAGTCCACGTGCGTTTTATCAACTCAATCCTGAACAAACAGAAATCTTGTATCGAGAAGCTGTTAAGGCGATGGGTGCAACTCTAGAGGATGATTTGATTGATGCGTATTCTGGTACTGGTACGATTGGTCGTGCATTCTTAGGAAAAGTTCGCAGTATTCGCGGTATGGATGTCATTGCAGAAGCCATAGCAGATGCGAAAGTGAATGTGCCTGATGGGATCTATGAGGTGGGGACAGCAGAAACTGTCATTCCCAAGTGGCTTGCTGATGGATATCAACCGACAGCTTTGATTGTTGATCCACCACGAACAGGATTAGATGCGAAGTTACTGGAGACAATTGTCGCAGCAAAACCTGAAAAGATGGTCTATGTATCTTGTAACGTCTCGACTTTAGCGCGTGATTTGGTTAGACTGTCTGAAGTTTACGCTGTTAAGTATATCCAATCAGTGGATATGTTCCCGCATACGGCAAGAACAGAAGCGGTGGTTAAATTGGTACGAAAATGATTGAAAAAGCAAAACAAGCCGAATTATCAGAGATTATAGCTGTGATTGAAAATGCCCGTGCATTTTTGAAACAGCAAGGCCTTGATCAGTGGCAAACAAGCGCATATCCTGCGTCAACAGATATTTTAGCTGATATCAAAAATGGTGTCGGCTATGTCTTGAAACAAGATGGGGAAATTGTCGGATATGGTGCAGTGATTACTGGCGTCGAACCTGCCTATGAACAGATACAAGGACAGTGGTTAACGCAAAATGATGCCTATGTGACGGTACATCGTCTGGCTATCTCAGACAAATATCGTGGCAAAGCATTAGGACAACAATTTTTTACTGCTGTTTTTGATATGTTTGCAGATTACGGGGATTTTCGTGTGGATACACACCCAGATAATCAAATTATGCAGCATATTTTGACTACATTAGGGTTTCAAGCTTGTGGCATTGTGATATATGAAAGTGAAAGAATCGCATTTCAAAAAGTAACACGTGATGATTCACAACTAAAAAATGGATAAGAAAAATGAAGTAAAGAGGGTAGAAGTTTATGACGGATGAACAAAAATTTATAGCAGAGTTTGAGGCTTGGGTAAAAACACAAGTGTCAATTAATGAATTAGCCATGACTGCCAGTCAAAAGGTCGTGACAGAAGATGGAGACGAACGCGCAAAAGACGCGGTCATCCGTTACGAAAGTCGCTTAGATGCGTATCAATTTTTATTAGGTAAATTTGAAAACTTTAAAGCAGGCAAAGGCTTTCATGACCTCCCAGATGATTTGTTAGGTCAGATTAAGTATTAATAGTCAAAGTGATAGATTGCTAAAAATCCTTGACGAACGATCAGTACTTTGATATACTAATAAGGTACTGTTTCGCGGAGATGGCGGAATTGGCAGACGCGCAGGATTAAGGATCCTGTGACCTACTTTGGTCGTGAGGGTTCAAGTCCCTTTCTCCGCATACTAGCTAAGCGAACAAGCTTAGCTTTTTTGTTAGTGAAAATTAAAGATACTTAAAAAGAGTAGCACATTGATGTGGCACTCTTTTTTTGTTGATAAACTGTACTTACTTGAGTGACTTGCAGTCTATCAGAAGCCAGACGTATTGGGTTATCTGATTTTAAGTAAGACGATTAACACGATAGCCGCGATTGTTTGGACACTGCCAACAGATAAGCCATATATTAAGAATTTTGGCCCTTCTTTGATGAATTTTTTTAGATCAAGTCGTAAGCCGATCGCAGCAAGTGCGATTGTTTCAAACCAGGTACTGATAAAATGCGCACTATCACTAAAGGGTTTAGGTAGGGCAACCAAACTATTGACAACACAGATGATTAAAAATGCGAGTACATACCAAGGTATGGGAAAGGCACGTTTAGTCGTTGTCGCTATTTTTTGATGTTTTTGATGTCTCTTTTGGAAAATAAAGACAACGACGACTAAAAATATGATCCGAGTAATTTTAAATAGCATAGCAAATTGAACGGTTTGTTGGTTAATTAGACTTGCTCCTGCAACGACTTGCCCGACTGACTGAAGTGTCCCACCTAATAGCGCACTGTGTGCCAGTAAACTTTTTCCAAATAGTGATGTCGCGATAATAGGGAGTGTGAGCATCATCACTGTCCCTAATAGGTTAACGAGTGTGATAATTTGTCCTTTTTCATCTTCATCAGCTTCTATCGCTGGGGCTACTGCGCCAATCGCTGAAGACCCACACACTGCATTACCGCTCGCCATCAAGATGCCCATGTTTTCAGAAAACCCTAGTCGCTTACCAATAAAGATGACAGCAATGATGACGATTGCCATCATCGCGATAATAAAAATCAAACCATTCATACCTAAACGACTAATTGTTTGGAAGGTAACAGTAAAGCCTAATAAGACAACAGAACACTCAAGAAGTTTACTTTCTGAAAACTTAGTTCCACTAGCTAAATAGTCTTGTTTAAAAAATGTATTACCTAAAACGATACCGAGTAAAATAGCCAGTGTTGCGCCACCTAAATCAGGTAAAGCAAGTGCAATAACTTTAGCAATCATGGCAACGATTAACGACAATCCTAGCCCTGGTAATATCGCTTGATGTCTTTTTATGATGTGATGCATATGATAACCTCTCTTTTCTTTATCTCTTTTTCCTTAACTCTATTATAGTAAAAAATACCCATTACTATAATCAATTGATATAATAGGTTTAATCGAAAAAACAGATGGGAGAAAATCATGTTTAAAAATCTGGAAACCTTTAAAGTTGTTTACGAAACAAAGCATTTTTCTAAAGCAGCGGAGTTACTGTTTATCGCGCAGTCGACAGTCTCTGCTCAAATCAAACAATTAGAAGATGATCTAGGCGTGATGCTATTTATTAGAAATGGTCGCCAAGAGATTGAGACAACACCAGAGGGAGATCTACTCTATGAACAGTCGGTAAATATGTTGGATGAGTGGCGAGAGCTCAAATTAGCCTTACAGCAGGACAAAAAAACGATGACACAATGTGTCATCGGAACGTCTCATACTTATGCGATTTATTTACTACCTGATTTAATCATAGCACTTAAAGCAGCTTTTCCACATCTAGCGATTACAGTTAAAATGATGAATTCTTTATCAGTAGTTGATGCACTTAATCGCCATGAGATTGATTTTGGTTTTATAGAAAAACCCTTATCCATGAAACAGATGCACCGTATCCCATTAGTAAAAGATCAGCTTGTTCTTGTAGGTGATCCAGAAATTGGGCCGTGGTTGGTGAGAGAAGAGACGTCAGGTGTCTCTTATTATACACAACGCTATATCGCAGAGTATGATATCAAACAAGAACAATTAGCCATTCATAATAATGATATGATTGTTGCCCTACTCAAAAAAGGATATGGCTGCTCGATTATTTCTGAGAGAGCTGCAAAAGACTTACCCTACCAAAAACTTTCCAGCAAATATCAACGCTATTTTTATCTCATCACACGTGTTCAAGAGCCTAGAGTTGAGCTGCTGCCTGTCATCGCATGGTTAGAGAAAACAGCTGCTAGCACTAGCCATCAATAATCTTAACACGGAGTAAAGTTGTACCGTAACTGCTGAGATTAGTTGTGAAATGTTTCGGCTAAGATAGCGATATCATCATCCGTAGCGCAACAACAGCCACCGATTAGTTTAGCGCCTTTGTCATGCCAGTCCTTGGCCTCGATAGAAAAGATGTCTTTTGTACTAATGTCTTCTGACCACGTTTTAGAAATAGGATCAAAGATAGCGCCTGAATTAGGATAAGCTAGGAGTGGTTTTTTAGCCTGTTTTGCCAAGATAGCGATCGTTTTCGCTACGGCTTGTGGTGCTGTACAATTGATACCATAAGCAACAACATTAGGATCTGCTTCAACTAGATCTTGGAACGTATCAAGGCTATCACCATTTGCCATATGTGTCGTATCTTTTAAAGAGATACTCGCTAAAGCAGGGACATCAAAATGCGCGATGATTGATAAGATAACACGTAGTTCATCTAGTCTAGGAATCGTCTCGATCGCAAGTAAATCAACACCGGCCTCTACGAGTGCTTTGATTCTCGTTTCATGGAAGGCATACATTGTCTTATCGTCTATTTGATAATTACCAGTATACTCAGATCCATCTGATAGATAAGCACCATAAGGACCGATTGACCCCGCAATCCACTTGGTTTGTGGCGTTTTTGAGTCTTCTCTTGCTTGTTGAGCTAACTGCACACTTTTTTTGATCAAATTAATCGCGTCTGCCTCAGAGTAGCCAAGGCCCGCAAAGCTTTTGACTGTTGCTTGATAGCTATCAGTAATTGCTATGTTTGCGCCAGCATCAAAATAACGTTTATGTACTTGATAAACAGCTTCTGGTGCCTCAATCAATGCGAGTGCCGTCCATAATTTATGGTTGGTTTGAATGTGTTGTGCTTCTAATAGTCTAGACATAGAGCCATCTATGATGACAACGTCTTGTTTAGTCAGCCAGTTTTGAAATGTCATGCGTTCTCCTGCTGTAAAATAGTTGATAGATAAGTGCTGAGATGATTGTAAACGGAATACCAAAGTATAGCGCGATACGTTGGTTAGGATCAAAATAGATACCTACGATTGAGATGATACAGAAAATAATCACCAACCAAGGGACAACTGGATAGCCAGGTGTGCGATAAGATAATTCAGAGATATCATGTGTAGCTAGAAAAACTTTCCTAAATCTCAACTGACTAATCCCGATAGATAGCCATACTGCCACGACAGCGAAACCAGAGATGGATACTAAAGCTAAATAAACCGTACTTTCAGCATAAATACTTGAAAATAAAGAGAGTAGACCGCCTGCTAAAGTCAATAGCAATCCATATATAGGCAAGCCATTTTTAGATAGTCTAGAAAATACTTTGGGTAGTGTACCGTCTTCTGCGAGTGACCAAAGCATACGGCTAGCGGCGTATAGACCAGAATTTGCACCAGATAAAATCGCAATGAAAATGGTGAAGTTCATAATGTCACTGGCATAGGGAATCCCGATATTTTGTAAAATACTGACAAATGGACTTTCTGTCAAAACTTTAGAAGACCCAGGAATGAGTGCGCCAATCACAACAATTGTTCCGATAAAAAGTGTGATTAATAAAAATAGGGTACTTTTGATTGCTTTAGGGATATTCTTTTCAGGATGGCTAGTTTCTCCAGCAGCAACACCAATCAATTCAGTCCCACTAAAGGCAAAGTTTGCTGAAAGTAATACGATAAAGACTGCACCAAATCCGTTAGGAAAAATACCATTAGACACTAAATTTTTAAATAAGGGTGCGCTAGTTGCATGTGCTGGTAGAATACCGGTGATCGCAGTAGCACCTAAAATAATAAAGATCCCAAGGGCTACGATTTTAACTAGAGACATCCAAAATTCACTGACAGAAAATATTTTAATATCCAAGACGTTGAGTAATAAAATTAAAATAGAAAAAATTGCGCACCAAAGCCAGATTGGTGTTTGTGGGAACCATTTTTGTAAACAGACGCCCATAGTGATGAACTGTGAGCCTAGTGCGACAGTCCATGTTAGCCAATAAAGCCAAGCGACAGTAAATCCCATACTGGGATGGATATATTTCGAGGCATAGAGATGTAATGATGCGGTATTAGGATGGTAAACAGATAGTTCTCCTAAGCACATCATCACTAAAGTGGCAAGTAAGGCACCGACTAGATAAGCGATGATCGTGCCTATGGCACCAGCTTGCTGAATTAAGTAACCCGAGCTCAAAAAGATACCCGTCCCGATTACACCACCTAAAGACAGCGTTACTAAGTGTTTGCTACTCATTTTTCTCATGAAATTGTTTTGATTATCCGACATAAGACTCCTTTGTTAGTGAATTTATTCCTTTATAACATTTATTTAGTATACCACTTCTTGTATGGGGTTTGTCTTAGAAAAAAACTATGCCTAGACTTAAAAAATCAATATAACTGTGAGAAACTAGGTAGCAGTATTGCTGGCTAACAGGTGTTTGAAAATGGATGCTCAAGTATTTAAAAAGTCTATCTTATTTTTATAAGATAGACTTTAAGCTGGTGCTTAGTTGTTGAGATGTTGTACTACGGCATTGCGTATTCTGATTTGTCTAATGATGGTTACCGATAAGATTACCTTGATCAAATCTCCTGGGATAAACACGAGACTTGATTTTAGGGCTAAGCCAAGTGGCATACCCGTTTGCCAAGACAACCATAAAACACCTAAAATATCGACAAAGATAACGCCACCTATGATCACGATGAGACATTCAACCCACCATGATTGATGTGCTTGAAAGGACTTAAGTAAGTAGCCGATGATTAATGGTACAAAGAGCCAAGAGATGATATAACCTGCTGAAGGGCTGACAAATACACTGGCACCACCACGACCTCCGCTTAGAAGTGGTAGTCCTGCAAGGACTAGTAATAAGAAAGTCGTAACAGACAAAAACCCGTATCTAGGTCCAAGTAACTCCCCAGCCATCATGATTCCCATATTCTGTAAAACGATTGGGACCGGAATAAAGCCGATAGGAATACCCGGGAATAATCCTAGTATGATGATAAACGTTGTCATCATGGCTACGTAAGCCAATATTTTAGTTCTCTGCGATTGATAAGTCATGATTATCTCCTATAAATTAGTTTTACAATGCAAGTTTTTTTTATTATACTATATAGTATAGCTAATAGTAAACCGTAAATCAACAAAAGGTTTACTATTATTTTGAAAAAGAGTTGATGACGAAAGATAAGTGGCAAAATGAGTTGCAAATGATAAAAAATAATCGGTTTATAGATAGGCTAACGAACTATGGGTCTCGTGTTGCACTTCAAATAGGCACAAAAAGTTATTGCTATCAAGAGTTGATGACACTAGCTGCTGAGCAAGCTAAGGCGTTTGAGTCGACTTCAGAAATCATCTGGATAGAGACTGAGGATCCCTTAGCGTTTACGATTAGCTTTTTAGCTGTTCAATTAAGTGGCAATTTTCCGATGATAGGTGGGAATGATCAGGAGATTGAGTTGCAATCACTACAAATCACGCGTACCCCTTTTTTTATCGGTCTGACGTCAGGCACGACTGGTGGTGCTAAAGTTTATTATAGAGATTGGAAATCGTGGGAGACCGGCTTTAAACATATCCATCAGCTTTTTAATTTTGAGCAACTCGAGATGATTATGACATCAAGTCCCTTGACGACTTCTTTGGGGCTGCATACCCTGTGTCTTGCCTTATATCTTGGGAAAACATTTATGAAAATAGATGATGTAGCTATTTTGAAAATGGTTGATGTCCCTACGACATTATTTACTGTGCCGACTTTCTTGTTAAAACAAATCGATATGTTAACAGTTTCTCCTCATCTGAAAAGCGTTATTTTTGGTGGTGGACAATTAAGTGTACACATGTTAGCGCAACTTAGACCAAAGCTTAAAACTGTTGAATTGATCGAGTTTTACGGTAGTTCTGAGACCAGTTTTATTAGCTTTCAGTCGCTAAAACATGGCAAAACTGATTTATCAGTTGGCCATTTGTTTCCAGAAGTAAAAATTGCCATAGATAACCATCATACCTTAACTGTTAAGAGTCCTTATCTGTTTGGTGGGTATCTCAGCTCAACCAAGTCTAGTCAGCCTAAGCAGTGGGTAGTAGATGATTTAGTGGCTTATGAATCAGGTCGACTTTATTTATTGGGGAGACAATCCGATATGATTGATCATGCTGGTAACAAAGTATCGCCCCATGATATCGAGGATATTGCTAAAGCATATTGTCAAGCGTGTGTTGCGTTCGGGGTAGCAGATCCACTTTATGGTCAAGCTATCGCGTTACTGATGGTTGACCCATCCCATAAATCTGTCCTTCAAAAACATCTTGCACAGGCTTTGCCTAAGTATAAATGGCCTCAAATTTATTTAAGGACTGAACATATCCCCTTAACGAAAGAGATGAAACTATCTAGAACACAACTCGCAACAGCTTATGAAAAAGGAGAATTTGATGCGTTTTAACATAAAATCAAAAGTAGGGATTATCGCAGCACACCGTTTGCCTATCGGTAAATTTGGTGGCTATTATCGTGATATCTTGCCAGAAGTGTTATATCAACAGTTGATCGAACAGCAGTTTAGTCAGATTGATGAGCTGAAGCAAACAGATGTCGATCAAGTTATTTTAGGAAATGTGACCAATCAAGGTGGAAATTTAGCTAGGCGGGCTGCCCTTCAAGCAGGATTTTCAAACTCAGTGCCTGCGTTAACGCTAGATTGCCAATGTGGATCTGGTCTTTCAGCAGTTGTGATAGCTGCGAATCAAATTCTTTCAAAAGATGCGCGTGTTGTTTGTAGCGGTGGGCTAGAAAGTCCGTCGACAGCACATACAATCTTGGATCATGACAGTCAACAAGTGATCAAACGCTTTAAGATGGCGCCCGATGGATTTAAAGACTTGGATATGGGAGTCGTGGCCGATTTAACTGCTAAAAAGCTCGATATCTCTCGTCATGATCAAGATGTTTACGCCTTAAACAGCCATAGTAAAGCAGTTAGTGCCATCGTGGCAGGAAAACTCTCTGATGAGGTATATCCTTTTGATCAAAATCAGCTAATCACGCAAGATCAATCAGTTCGATTCGAGAGTTCATTAGCGGCTTTAGCAAAATTAACCCCGGCATTTTCTGCATCTGGGACTAGTACAGCAGGTAATAGTTGTCCAATCAGTGATGGTGTGTCGTCAATCATCTTAGGTGATTTAGACTTGCCATATGCGTTTGAAGGGTATTATTTGGGACAAGCGACAGTAGGTGTAGCGCCAGAAGACTTTCTGGTGGGTCCGATAAAGTCAACTGAGCAATTATTGGCGCAGTTTGACTTGACAATAGATGATATCGATGCTGTTGAACTAAATGAAGCATTTGCCGTGCAAGCACTACTTTTTCAAAAACAGTTTCAACTCTCAACTGAGCAGTTAAATGGTTATGGTGGCGCATTAGCATACGGTCATCCTTTTGGTGCGACAGGTGGGATTTTGATCGCACGTCTCTTAAATCGTTTGAATCAACTCAAAAAGCCCGCGCTAGGCATTGCGACATTATGTATTGCTGGTGGTATGGGCTGTAGTATCTTGATAGGTAATCGCTGGTGGGGTAAATGAAGCTAATTGTTGCTAGTAAATTAGCGCCTGATTATGTTGAAAACATGATGAAGAGATCTCAAAAATATTATGGAGAAACGCACTACCTCACGTGTTTAACCCAACTTTGGCAGGCACTACCAAACGTGAATGAGGGGCAAAAAAATGGTGCAAGTTGGTTACTCAGTGAAAAAATCGAGTTGCTGACGCCTAACATCAGCAACATGTCGGCAATCGCGCTTTATTTCATCAGCGAAAAAGAAACGTCAAAACAGAAATATGTGGTCGAACTCGTGTTAAAAATTTTAGATGACACGCAAGAAATTGCTAGGGTCAACTTGATGCTACTATCGGAGGTAACTTGGTGTGCGTGAGACAATCACAATAGATGAGCAGATGCTCTCACAGTTTTTAACAGTCATGATGGATCAAAATCCGCTACATCACCAAGAACAGCCTGTGGTGCCTGGCAACTTATTGACTTTGCTTGTTGAGCAAAGGTACCAAGGGTATTTTGAATGCCCTTTAAAAAGCATCTCTATTACGTTTGTTCACCCGACTTTTTTAGGAGATACTTTAGTATTTGATCTATCGCCGACACGGTTTAGTATTACGACAAAAAATTTAGTACTGATTGCAAAAGGAGAACTTAACGCATGACAAACAAAACAATCCTCATCACCGGAGCAACGCGTGGGATAGGGTGGGATATCGCAACATTAGCGGCACAAGCGCAGTATCATGTCATTCTAAATGGTAGAAATCAAGAACAGCTAGACTTGTGCGTGGCGACGCTTCGAACTAGGTATCCTGATGCACAAATAGAAGGGGTCGTATTTGATGTAACTGATAGAGCAGCTGTAGCACAAGTAGCTTTATCTGTCGGCCCTATCGATATATTAGTCAATAATGCTGGGATCGCTTTAGATAGCTGGTGGGTAAAGATGTCTCCAAAAGATTGGGATGATGTCATCGCAACCAATCTTACGGGTGTGTTTAATGTCACACATTTCCTGACTGGCAACATAAAAAATGGAGGTCAGATTGTGATGATGACCTCACGATCTGCTATGTTGGGTAATATGGGACAAGCAAATTATGCTGCGTCCAAGGCAGGATTAATCGCCCTAACAAAAACTTTGGCACAAGAACTAAAAAGACGAGATATTCGTGTGAACTGTCTATCACCTGCTGCACTGACAGATATGACAGTCCCTGCTATGGAAAAAGTAAAAAAACGATATGACGGCAAACTTCCTGAGGAATGGCAAATAGGCTCCAGTAAGCAAATTGCTGAGTTTGTCATCAATCACTTGATCAATACAACTAACACTGGCCAAGTCTACGCAGTGAATGGAGATGAGTTTGGGTATTGGGAAGAGCCGACTTATCATACCTTACGCATTAAGAGCTAGAATTACCATATTACAAAATAAAGCTCATGCATATTTATAGCTAAATCAAAAAAGACTGAATATGATCAGTTTTTTTGAGGAGGTGTTAAGTATTATCTTGATATAGGAATTATAAAGTATGAGTGAAGATGTTTATTTTTTCTTTTTTATGATTATCAGTAGGTAGCAAGGTGACGATAAATATATTTCGATAATCTGTGGTCTGTAATGTCAAATGATTAAAGAATAAATTATCTAATTTGGGAAATTTCAAGACTTTTTGTCCTTCAGGGTTCCCCTCGATATTAGAATTTCCCACCATTCACAAAAGCGTGTTTCTGTTAATAGATCAGTTAATATGTCTTTTACAAAATCATCTTTGGGATTTAAAGTATAAATTGTTTTAAGGTGTTTGACATGTAATTTGGCATAACTTTCCCAGTCCACACACATTACTTTGATTAAAGAAACAACTGCTAACTAATTACCCAATACAGGTGAAAAAAACAAAAGCAAACCTTGATCAAATGTAAGTAGGCGTTGTGATTGTTTTATTGTCTATGAGTTTGATTAGACCAGATAAAAAATAGAAACACTCAGCTAATTGATAGGGTCGGCTTGATGAACCCTAGTTAAAAAGTAGACGCACACTAAGTGTTTCTGCTTTTTTGTGTTATCACAAATGCTCTTAGCATAAGTCCTTTAACCGTGGAGATTTAACCGCTTTTCAGCTAATGATTAGACAAATCATTGGTAATTATACTAGTTTAAGCTTATACTATATGAAAACATATAATTTTTTTAAAAAAGGAGAAGTAGGATGGGAAGACTGAAAAAAGCAACTATCGGCATATATCTCTTATTAGCAGCATTACCAAGTGTATTTATTCTGGTCAATTTCATTAGAGATAACCAAATTAATTCGTTTCAAGAATTTACAGACATCATTAGTAGTGACTTTCAATTATTATCATCAATCACTGTGATTAGTATCATCATCATTCTAGTGAACCTTTCTTTAATTTTAGCTATTATACTGTATCCAAGTACAGTTAACAATATTATTCTCAAGAAGGATAAAGGAGTTTTAAACATTAGTCATAAAGCGATTGTAGGGATTGTAAACGCGAATATTTCAAATGCTAATATCTTAAAAGATTCAAAGGTAAGTCTTAAAGTCATGAAACATAAGATAGATGTTGAAGTATCAGGGACGTCTTCAACTAATGTGATCTTAACAGAAGCGGTTGCTGATCTACAGTCAAATATTGAACATGATTTAAAAAAAATGACTAATGCACCACAAGAAAATATAAATATTAATGTTAACGTAAATAGTGTCGTTGGTGAAAAAAGTAGTAAAGTAATTTAGGGGGTGGACTATGGGAAAAATAATAAATGACTACAAATATCCAATCATATTTGGACTGATTGCTTTAATTTTGGCAATTTTATTAATCACAATTGGCTTTCTGAAAACGTTGGTATTAGTAGTAGTAACTGGTTTGGGTATAGTTATCGGTTTTTATATCAAAAATACTGGTCTGCTTGATAATTATTTTAGAAAAAAATAAATCAATCAATATTTTTGAACTTTACCATGCTATGTTGTACAATAAGCTTGTAATTTATTTTGAATTTTATAACTAAGAGGGAGAATGCTATGGAAACAAAAACTATCAATTCGAACCAAATTAATAAAACAGAAAATGCAATTACTGGTGAATTAACTTATAAAGATAAGGTAATTCAAAAAATTATTGGCTATACGCTTGAAGACATCGATGGCTTATTGACTGTTGATGGAGGATTCTTCTCCAATATCGCAGAAAAAATCGTTAACAACGATAACCAAACTGCCGGAGTTGGTGTTGAAGTTGGTAAAGAGCAAGTCGCTGTTGATCTAGACATTGTAGCTGAATATGGTAAAGATATTTCAAAAATTTATGATGAAATTAAAGATGCTATTTCAGCCAGCGTAAAAGAAATGACACATTTAGATGTCATTGAAGTAAACGTTACGGTGGTAGATATCAAAACAGCAGAGCAGTATGAACAAGACTCTATCAGCCTACAAGATCGTGTTGTAGAGGGTACAAACGTAGCAGCTGATAAAATTTCAGAATCAGCTTCTAAAGCATCTTCTAGTTTTAAAAGTACAGCAAAAAAAATTAGCGAAGAAAATGAATCTAGAGTTAATTAGTTAATATATTTCTGCGGTGTTCACAGAAGCTATTAAGCGATGTATAAACCGTTTTGTAGTATCAATCATAAAGAATTAAAAAGTCTCTCGTGTATGTTAAACTATGCGAGAGACTTTTTTATTAAAATAGTTCTCTGGTTATTAAAGATAAGGAGCTACATCATGATATCAGCTGACAAGTATTTATAAAAATGGTAAAATTAAAAGCGTAGTATTTTTAAGATGTCTCATGCTTTTGATCAGATCTATATCAATAAAGCGTGGTCAGTATATAAAATAAAAGAAGGTTATAAAGCCTGTTATATAAAGAAAGAGGTACACAACTATGATGAATATGCAAAAAATGATGAAACAAGCACAAGATTTACAAAAAAATATGAAGAGAACTCAGGCTGAAATCGATGCGACAACATTTTACGGTGTGTCAGCACAAGACTTAGTTAAAGTAGCTTTTACTGGTGATCGTAAGCTGACAAATATTGATATTGCTACTGATTTAATCGATCCTGAAGATCCTGAAACACTCTCAGATATGATCGCTCAAGCTGTAAATAGTGCTTTAGCAGAAATTGATAAAACGACTGAACAAAAACTTGGTAAATTCACAAAAGGGTTACCATTTTAAGCATACTTAGACCTTACTCATCTATTGGTTTATTTTTTGATAAAAATAAGCTAGTTGACGGGTAGTTATGCCTTGTTAGGTTGACGGGTAAGAGATAATTTGCTAAAATGAGAATCAAACAAGAAGAGGTTTGTCATATATCGTTTCACAGAGAATAGGCGAGTGCTGAGAGTCCTATAAACGAGCTGATAAGTGTTGCTTTTTTTCACAATTAAATAAACGAATGAAGTGCTCAGAACTAGGTTTCTGAGAATTTAGGTGGTACCACGTGCAAGCGTCCTAATCGAATGATTAGTGCGCTTTTTTGTATACTTAGTGTGCATCAACCAGCTGTTTTAAAGGAAAGGTAATCCGATGAGTATCATACCAGATTTGCTACTACTCTTGAGTTTAGTCATTTACTTAGTCGTCAGGGTGAAGCAAAAGCAACCTGTTGACCTAAAAGTTTTAGTCATATGGCTAGGCCTATCATTGCTTTTGGACACAGGTATTTCGATCATTAAGTATCAGCCTAGAGAAATAATTATCACAAGTTTTACAGTGTTGCTAGGGTGTTGGCTGCTGTCCTATCTGATTATTCGCAAGGACAAGCGTCGCTTATTGGCTGGATACGTCTGTAATGTGAGTTTAGTGATGACAGTGGCATATATTGGGCTATTAACAGCTACTTTAGAGACTTTAATGCCTCTCATATTTTCTATCGTTATCATTTTAACAGGCCTATTGTTTCTGATATTTGGCGGCTATGCCTTGATCATTTTCTTTTTTTGGAATGCACGTATCGTCCTTAAAAAAGAGAGTCGGACTTTGGGTAATATGCTGACACTATTGTTGGGAATAGCTGGTATTTGTTTGATTTTGATGCAGCGCTTTATCAATCAAGATCATAAGGTACTCGCTTATCTCTATTCGATGTTTATCGCCATATTAGTTTATTTCTTCTTCACCTTTCTCACCATGTTGACCAGCAGTATTTTATTTAATGTGATTAAGCCAAAATTTGATAAAGATTACTTGATCATTTTAGGTGCAGGGTTGCTAGATGGGGAACGTGTGACACCACTCCTTGCGGGTCGGGTAGATGCTGGGATAGCTTTTTATCATAAGCAATTTCTAAAGACAGGTAAGCGTGCCATGCTGGTTATGAGTGGTGGACAAGGTAGTGATGAGAAGATACCGGAGTCTATTGCTATGCGCAATTATGCTTTGTCAAAAGGCGTAGCAGATTCGGATATATTGCTAGAAGACCAGAGTAGCACAACACTTGAAAATCTCAAATTTTCTAAAAAAATATTAGATAGCAGAAGTAACGGTGTTAGGTATCAAAGTGCATTTGTCAGTAACGATTATCATATCTTTAGAGCAGGTGTTTTTGCTAGATTAGTTGGCTTAAATAGTGATGGGATTGGTAGTCGAACAGCTAGATATTTTTTACCTAATGCCTTTATTCGAGAATACATCGCCATGGTACTAATGTATAAAAAACGGCATATAGCCGCATGTTTAGGGGTGATTATCATAGCTATTTTGTTTATTATCGTCGACCTAAACTACGTCATAAGATAGCTCAGCTTATCTTTGAATTACCCACCAAGCACAAATAAAATACGTTTAAAATGAATTGGAGTATAGATAATGACAGAACTTTCAACAAAATTTGATCCGACTGAGGTTGAACATGGCCGTTATGAGAAATGGTTGGCTGCGGATGTATTTAAGCCATCTGGGGATGCGACGGCGCAACCCTATAGTATCGTGATTCCACCACCAAATGTGACAGGAAAACTACATCTTGGTCATGCTTGGGATACGACCTTACAAGATATTATCATCCGTGCAAAACGTATGCAGGGCTATGATACACTTTGGTTACCTGGTATGGACCATGCAGGGATAGCGACACAAGCCAAAGTAGAAGAGCGCTTGCGCGAGCAGGGAATTTCGCGTTATGATTTAGGACGCGAAAAATTCTTAGAAAAAGTCTGGGAGTGGAAAGATGAATACGCCGCAACGATCAAAGATCAATGGGCTAAAATGGGCTTGTCTCTTGACTATTCTCGTGAGCGTTTCACTTTAGATGATGGGCTCTCTAAGGCAGTTAAAAAAGTCTTCGTTAAGTTATATGAAAAAGGCTTCATCTATCGTGGCGAGTTTATCATTAACTGGGATCCAGCTGCTCGCACTGCGCTCAGTGATATCGAGGTGATTCACAAAGATGTCGAAGGTGCTTTTTACCACATTACTTATCCACTTACTGACGGATCTGGCAGTGTAGAGATCGCAACGACTCGTCCAGAAACACTATTAGGTGATGTGGCAGTGATTGTCAATGCAAAAGACGAACGCTACCAAGATATCATCGGTAAAACAGTTATCGTACCGTTTGTTAACCGTGAAATTCCAGTATTAACAGATGAGCATGCGGATATGGAAAAAGGGACAGGTGTCGTTAAGATTACACCAGCTCATGATCCTAATGACTTTGATGTTGTCGAACGTCTCAATGCACAAGGTCATGAGTTACCGATGATTAATGTCATGAATGATGACGGTACGATGAATGAGCTTGCTTCTGAATTTGCAGGTCTTGATCGTTTTGAGGCACGTAAACAGATCATCGAAAAACTAGACGCTATGGGGCAACTCGTTAAAATCGAGAAGATGGTACATAGCGTTGGACATTCTGAACGTTCTGGTGCAGTAGTTGAACCACGTCTATCGACTCAGTGGTTTGTTAAGATGGACGAACTTGCAAAAAATGCGATTGCCAATCAAGCGACAGATAACGCTGTTGCATTTTTCCCACCTCGTTTTGGAGATACCTTCACACAATGGATGGAAAATGTACATGACTGGGTGATTTCGCGCCAACTTTGGTGGGGACACCAAATTCCAGCTTGGTATAACGCTGAAGGTGAGATGTATGTAGGTGAAACGGCACCTGAAGGTGAAGGCTGGACGCAAGATGCTGATGTACTGGATACGTGGTTCTCATCAGCTTTATGGCCATTTTCAACCATGGGTTGGCCGGATGAGGATGCAGCTGATTTCAAACGCTACTTCCCAACTTCAACCTTAGTTACAGGTTATGACATCATTTTCTTCTGGGTGAGTCGGATGATCTTCCAAAGTTTAGAGTTTACAGAGGAACGTCCATTTGAAAATGTCTTAATCCATGGCTTGATTCGAGATGAAGAAGGTCGTAAGATGTCTAAGTCTCTTGGTAACGGAATTGATCCGATGGATGTTATCGAAAAATATGGCGCAGATGCACTACGTTGGTTCTTATCAAATGGTTCTGCACCTGGTCAAGATGTACGCTTCTCGTATGAGAAGATGGATGCAGCTTGGAATTTCATCAACAAAATCTGGAATATCTCACGCTACATCATCATGAATAAAGAGACACTGACAGTCTCTGAGACGTATGCAAATATCGACAAAGTCGCAGCGAAAACAGCTGGTAATGTAACCGATCGCTGGATCTTAACTAAGTTGAATGAAACGATTGATCATGTGACTAAAAACTTCGATAAGTTTGAATTTGGTGAAGCAGGTCGTGCACTTTATAACTTTATTTGGGAAGACTTTGCCAACTGGTATGTGGAGTTAACAAAAGAAGTCCTTTACGGTGAAGATGATGCAGAAAAAGACGTGACACGTAGTGTATTAGTCTATGTCTTAGACCAAATTCTTCGTCTCTTACACCCTATCATGCCATTTGTGACAGAAGAAATCTCAGAAAATCTAGGCTTAATCGACGGGTCTCTTGTCGTGGCTGCTTATCCACAAGTTCGCACAGAATTTACAGATGATAAAGCAGTGACAGGTGTTGAGGTATTGAAAGATATCATTAAATCAGTTCGTAATATTAGAGCAGAAGTAAATACAGCACCAAGTAAGGCTATCCCGATGTTGATCAAGACGAAAACACCAGAAATCGAGCAATTCTTGATCGAAAATACAAATTATCTGACACGTTTCACTAATCCTGAAACGTTAGAAATTTCATCAGAGCTTACAGCACCAGCACAAGCGATGACAGCGGTTCTTTCAGATGTTGAGGTTTACTTGCCACTAGCAGGATTGATTAATGTCTCTGATGAAATTGCACGTTTGACTAAAGAATTAGCCAAATGGCAAAAAGAGCTAGATATGGTAGGTCGTAAACTCTCTAATGAGAAGTTTGTCGCCAATGCGAAAGCTGAAGTCGTAGATAAAGAAAAAGCTAAGCAAGCTGACTATCAAGCAAAATATGACACAACACAAGCAAGAATCACAGAATTAGCAGCACTAGCTTAATCAGATGCCTTGTTTGCTATCCATTTTTGTCAAGTAAAAATACTTGACAAAAATGCTTGATTTCTCTATTGAACTTTGTTAGAATAGATAAGTATTGAGAAATCAAGGCAACATATATAAACAATAAAAGGAGATTTAAGACAATGGCAGTTCCAGCACGTCACACATCGAAATCTAAGAAAAACAAACGTCGTACACACTATAAAATGACAGCACCAACAGTTTCATTTGATGAAGCAACTGGTGATTACAGCCGTGGCCACCGTGTATCTCTTAAAGGATACTACAAAGGCAAAAAAGTTACAAAATAATAGAAAGGACAAACTAAGATGCGCGTAAATATTACTCTTGAACACAAAGAATCTGGCGAACGTTTGTACCTGACTCAAAAAAGCAAACGTAACACACCTGACCGTCTTGAACTTAAAAAATACTCTCCAAAATTACGTAAACACGTTATTTTTAAAGAAGTAAAATAAGGGTTCAATACACATCAGTAGGTGTATAAAACCTTGATTTAGAGCGATTCTTGATTTTTTGAATTTCAGTATATCGCATTAAAAATCAACCTGATGACTACATTTTTGACTACATTTCTTGAAAATATAATTATCGGGTAAAAAGAAAAAGACACTCATTTTGAGTGTCTTTTGTTGTAAATTAAGCTTTAAATGTATGATATTTCTGTAGTTTATCATTATCTGGCAGAAGTAGTATTATATGGGATTGAGCCTTTAAGACTACTGCTTCTTTGAATTTTTTTCATAAAAATCACAATTGTTAGCGAAACAGGCAAAGAAAATCAGTCCAATGTGTCAATGGACTGATTTTTCATTATACTTCTTGGACTATTATTATGCTATATAATATTGTACTTATCTGTAATAATTTGATAGAAATACCAAAGTATCTGATTAGTTTGATAACTACCCATTATATTTATACAAATTTATGTTATAGTTATAAAAAAGAAGGGAAATACTCATGACAAAATATTTATTATTGGATATAGATGATACTATTGCACCATATCTGTACAGAGGATCCGACGCCGTAGAAATTGAAACGTGGGGACGTGGGCATCTCGCAATTCCTAAGTATATTGTAGACTGGGTAAAGCTATTTTCAAAAAAGGAAAATCAGAGTATTTGGTGGTGTACAGATAGATCGAATGAGACTACTCAAATTGAAAAACAGTTACCTCTTAAGGTAGAAGGTAAATTAATGTTTAGCAAACCTCCAAAAGGAGTTTGGAAAAAACAGGCTGCTATTATACGATTTGCAGAGGAGCATCCTAAAGACACAGTCGTTTGTGCGGATAATGATTGCGATTTAATGAATTCTGATAAACTACCTGGTAATTTACATCTAGCCATTCCTACTGGAGGTATCAAAGCGCTATCAAGAGAAGATTTGATAGAAATCGATAAACTAGAATAAAATACTTAAAAACTATTGTAATTGGGATCCTTTTTATACTTACGTTTTATCACAGTGTAAGTTTAATTTGTTAAAAAATATGAATAATTATTATTTAAGAAAATCGTATAAATTTTGGGAGGGAAGTATTGAATTGGCAGAAGCAAAATTTGAAGAAGCATTAATTAAAAAGCTAGAATCTGAAGGCTGGAACTATCGTAAAGATTTTTCTAATATTAGTATAAATAGGCTTGAACAGCACTGGCGTGATATTTTGAATGAAATAAATGCCCATAAATTAAATGGAACACTATTATCCGATATTGAGTTTGGGTTGGTTCTTCAAGAGTTACAACGTATCCGAACGCCTTATGATGCGCAGCTTTTATTAGTAGGTGCAGGTGGAGTAGGATCAATTCCTATTACTCGTGATGATGGTTCTAGTCTGGAAATTGAAATTTTTTATGAAGATGATGTGGCCGGGGGACGTTCTCGTTATGAAATTGTTAGTCAAGTAATATTTGATGATTTACCAGAAGGTTTGACAACGAAGCGGATTATCGATGTGGCCTTACTTATCAACGGAATTCCAGTTGTGCATATTGAGGAGAAGGACGAGCATCTACAAAACCAATGGAGTGCTTTTGAACAACTTAAAGGGTATGAAGGAGACGGATTATACAAAGGTCTGTTTGCTTTTGTTCAAGTGCAATTCATTATGAGTCAACATTCAGCTCATTATTTTGCACGACCAAATGCATTTGATAATTATAATAAAACCTTTGTGTTTGGCTGGCGTGATGAAAAGAATGAAGATATCACAGATGCCTTTGAATTTGTTCATCAAGTAATGGGGATTCCTGCCTTACATCGTTTGGTAACAGTTAATATGATTCCAGATGCGTCAAATGATAATTTAATGGTTATGCGTAGCTACCAAATTCAAGCGACACGAGAAATCCTACAGCGCATGAAAGAAATGGAGAACAGTGGCCTGATTCAAAAAGAAGGCGGTTATATTTGGCATACAACTGGATCTGGAAAAACTGTAACGTCGTTCAAGGTCGCTCAACTATTGGCTTCATCTCCTAGAGTTAGAAATGTGCTGTTTATCGTAGATCGCGTTGATTTGATTGATCAAACACTTGAGAATTTTAAGGATTTTGCTTATGTTCACTTTAAGAATCGTATTAAGAAGGTGAATGGCAGAGAATTGAAGCGAGAATTAAAACACAAAGGTGGGTCACAAATCTTGCTCATTTCTGTTCAGGGTTTAACTAAGGCTGTGAAAAATGGCTTAAAAAATGATGACTGGAACGTTATTATTATGGATGAAGCCCATCGAAGTGCAAGCGGTGAGTCTGTACAACTAATTAAGACAGCTTTCAAAAAAACAACATGGTTTGGTTTCACAGGGACTCCGAATTTTTATAGTGATGCAATAAATGATGTCAAGACATCTCGTGATATCTCAACACACGATATTTTCGGTAAGCGACTGCATACCTACACTATTAAGGATGCAATTGGCGATGGAAATGTTTTAGGTTTTGATGTAACATACTTCCGACCACATTGGGTTGTTGAACATCCAGAAAATAATTTTTCTGAAAAAGCCTATGAAAAGGAAGTCTATCAAAGCGATATTTATCGTGAAGAGGTTGTACAAGATATCCTGACAAACTGGAAGAAAACATCTAGTGGGGCGTTAATTGCAGGAAGGCGTCAAGAAAATACATTCCAAGCAATGCTAGCTGTTTCTGGTAAGCAAGCAGTCGTACATTATTACAATATTTTTAAAGAAAATGCACCTCATCTAAATATTGCCATGACTTTTTCTCGTGATGAATCTAATGAGTCTGGAACAAAAGAACAAAATGAAGCATTGAAAAAAGCGATTAAAGATTATACTGAGAAATTTAATGTTCCTAGTATTTTGGAGGCCAATGATCCAGCTCGTGCTTACATGTTAGATATTACGAAGCGATTGGCACGAAAGAAACCCTACAATCAAGATAAAGACGAGGATCGGCTCAATCTAGTGATTGTTTCAGATCAACTATTAACGGGTTTTGATTCAAAATATATTAATATGATTTACATGGACAAAATGCTCAAGGAAGGCATGCTTATTCAGGCAATGTCACGAACTAATCGAACGCTTGATTTTAACAGTAAACCTCATGGGAAAGTGCGTTTTTATCGACAAGGAGATGCTATGCAAGAATTTGTTGAAAACGCCTTGCGTATTTATACAAGAGGAGGAAATGATACTTTTCAGGAAGCAAAAGAGGAGAATGATAATCAACTGCCCAAAGACTTAGAAAATGATGATATTTTAGCTAAGCCACAAAGTCAGCAAATAAAAGATTTGGAAGAGGCTGTCTCAAGACTGAAGGAGCTTACAGGCGATGATTTTAGCCAAATTCCTCGTGGTGAGAGTGATCTAAAGGAATTTGGGTTCTGTTGCGAAGTTTGAAAATCAAACGAGCCCTCTCTGAACTCAGAATATCTTAGGCTGGTATTCCCATTAATACCTTGATTTCAGTAGACACCGAAAAGCCGAAGAGCGTTCCATTTCTTCGGTTCTTTTTATATATTCCTCGAATGGTCTCCATGCCCTTAATCGTGGAAGAGGCTGTACGGAGACTTTGATAAAATTTATTCCGTCGTTTAATAGGTCGATGGTCTTGTTCTATTAAATTGTTAAGATACTTCACAGTTCGGTGCTCTGTCTTAGTATATAAACCCACACTCTGTAACTTTCTAAAGGCGGAGCCAAGAGAAGGTGCTTTATCGGTCACAATTGCTTTCGGCTCACCAAACTGTTTATGGAGTCGTTTTAAGAAAGCATAGGCTGCTTGCGTATCCCGTTTCTTTCGTAACCAGATATCTAAGGTTAAGCCGTCCGCATCAATTGCACGATAAAGAT
>NZ_JXJX01000007.1 GCF_002441715.1 Pseudolactococcus plantarum | reverse complement strand
GACTCTAAGATTTAAGGATAGCATCATTTCTCAGTAATCAAAACCTTTATTCACTCTATTGCTATCTCATCACAAGCCTATTGATTAAAATAAAAAAAGGCACCTATAGATATAGTCTTTACCTTTCGTTACATCATTATATTGACTTTTTTTCTTTTTATTGTTTTTGGAAAATGTGTGGGGATGAAAACTCTATGACGCAATATCATATATTTACACTTAAAAGTATAATCTCTTTTATTCACAAATATAATCAAACTACATAAATACAAAATAAAATGCACCAATACTAAACTGATACACTTTAGTTTATATTCAACTAATGATTTTTCATTGCTTGGTTAGTTTGCTATTTATTAACATACTAGACAATGACTAAATCCTATTTGTATAGCCTTTCTAACAACAAATACTAAAATAGTTCTTATTATAGCACATCCAGCTACTTAACTCCACAGTTTACCCCTACCTTAGGGGTTAGCCTAAGGCTTGCAACAATGCAGTCAATCAGTCGCAGTTTCTGTGTTTGCTAACTGCTCTCATTCACCTTGATTCAAAAATTTTGATCCGTTCGAACAACTCACGCGTTTGTTGCGCTTAATAACTTATCTAAGCTCTGACTTTTCACTTTTGCTATAAACTAGACAACAAATTTAATGCATATACCTTGCAAAGGCTTTCTGATAACTCACAGACTAATAATCATCGCCATGAAAAATCAAAATTACTGTTAACTCAATGCTAAACCAGCATCTCATGATTATAGCTGAGTAAGTTTGTACGTATGGCATAACGGATATAAAAATAATAACCGGATGTCTATTTAAAATCCGCTTAGCAATGATTATTTTTCTACAAAGTTGTGTTAAACTTGTAGTATTAACTATTCAAAAAAATGGAAATGAAAGGGACAACTTCTAATGGCAAATATAAATGATGTTGCTAAATTAGCCAAAGTCTCTCGTGGCACGGTATCAAACTATATTAACGGCGTTAAAATAAAAAAAGACTCGGCTATTCGAGTTCAAAAGGCGATTGACACACTTCACTATGTCCCTAATCAAGCAGCAAGAACACTCAAAAATCAAGATAGCGACCTAATCGCCTTTATATTACCTACAATTTGGACACCTTTCTTTGCTGAATTAACCTATTACGTACAACTAGAATTGCAAAAAAATAATTATAAAATGCTCCTATGTAATTCGCAAAATGATTATAATCTAGAGCTAGACTATATAAAAATGGCAATGGAACAAAAAGTCAAAGGCATCATTACGATTACTTATAGTGATATCACGCCCTACATCACCTCTGATTTACCGATTGTTTCCATTGAACGTTATCTAAATGAAAAAGTCCCATTTGTGACAAGCGATAATTTTGGCGGTGGACAATTAGCTGCTAAAGAACTCACCCAGCGTGGTGCAAGAAAACTCTTAATGGTGGTCCGTCATCTACCTGATAACTTAGGGATTACAGAACGTATAAATGGGTTTGTCGATTATTGTCAGCATAAAAAAGTAGACTATGACGTCCATTTAGATAAAGGCAACTCTGAGGATTTCTCAACAAGACTAGAGCAGTTTTTACTAGAAGCCTACAAAAATGATTGCCGTTATGATGGCATCTTCGCCGCAACTGATCGCTATGCTGAATACATCTATCATAGCTTTAAAAAACTTAACTGGACAATTCCAGATGATGTGCAACTCATAGGATTTGACGGTGCTAAGAGCTTTTCAAGTCAACACCTGTTTATTTCAACTATCATCCAAGATGTTGAAAAAATAGCCAAACTTAGTGTCACAGAGCTCTTAAGAATTGCGATGACAAAGCCAGACTGCCCACAGCAAAAAAACATCATACCTGTCACATTTGGTGAGTTCACAACTACTAAGCACATTTAGTAGTTTTTTTTTATAAAATCACTTGCTTTTTTAGCACAACTCGGTTATACTATATTTAAATTTGGAACGTTCCAATTTTAAATATAGGTGAAGGAGAATTACCATGGATTACAAAAAAATTGTTGAAGAGATTGTAACTGGGGCGGGCGGTAAAGACAATATTACAGGAGCCACACATTGTGTAACCAGACTTCGTTTAACACTAAATGAAGAAACATTTGACAAAGAAAAATTGGAAAACATTGATGGTGCTAAGGGGGTATTTTTTAACAAGGGACAACTACAAATTGTTTTTGGTACTGGATTAGTTGATCGTGTTTACGAAGCGTTTGTTAAAGAATTGGGCATTGGTGACTTGGGGAGTGAGCAAACATCAGCACTAACTACTCCTACTGATAAATCGTTTAAGGGACAGACACAAGAATTTTTCAAAGCATTTTCAGATATCTTTGTCACTTTAATCCCAGCTATTGTTGGTTGTGCGATGCTTCTGGGTATTCGAGCTATTTTTAATACGACAGGCATTTTTGGATTAGAAGGTAGTCTTGCCGATAACTATCGTTGGGCAAAAGATATTGCAAGCTTTCTAAATATTATCGCCACAGGACTTAATTTTTTACCAGTTTTTGTTGCTTATTCTGCTACTAAAAGATTTGGTGGTAATCCTGTTTTTGGTATCATTCTTGGGTTAATTCTCATTCATCCAGATCTTGCAAATCGTTTTGAATATATGCAAGGTAAATTACAAACTGTCAACAACTGGGATCTGTTTGGCTTAGAAATTCCACAAGTTGCCTTTCAGGGCGGTATTTTCCCTGCCATTTTAAGTTCGTTGTTCATGGCAAAATTTGAGAAATTTATCACTAAACGCATTCCACAAATGCTGACCTTTATTTTTGTCCCTGCCATTACAATTTTAGTCTCATCTTTAGCACTATTCTTGGTCTTTGGCCCATTAGGCGATATTGTTGCAGCAGGAATCGGTAGTGTCGCTAACTTCTTATATATGAAAGCTGGCGTATTGGGTGCTGCCATCTTTGCTGCCTTATTACAGCCACTAGTTATCACAGGTACACATCATATGATCGGATCAATCGAAGCACAACTCCTCTCAGAAACGGGATTTAATTATATTCAACCCCTCTGGGCTGTTTCGATCATTTCACAGGGTGGTGCTGCACTCGGCATGTTCTTTTTAGCTAAGAAAAAATCAAAACGTCGTGAAATTGCGGTGTCTAGTTTTATTCCTACTTTAGTTGGTGTCAGTGAGCCTGCTATTTTTGCAGTAAACTTAAAAGACTCTATCGTGCCATTTATTTCAGCTGTAATTGGTGCTGGTATCGGTGGTGCTTATATGAAAATTTTTGATGTGAAAGCCCTAGGGTTTGGTTTAACAGGTATTCCTGGTATTACTATTGTTAATCCTCCTGTGATGATTCACTATGTCATTGGGTGTTTGGTTGCCCTCGCAGTGCCGATTGTTATTTTAGTCGTTTATAACAAGTTCAAAGGAGTTGCTGGTGCAGAGGTGTAAGTCATATATAGAAAGTGAGCAATCATTAATCATGTTTAATCCGAAAGAAAAATATTATCACGCTGAAGATCAAGACATATTAGCCACATTAGCAAATCAAGTGAGTAAAAGTCAATACTTACCTAAATACCATATTTATCCTAAATCAGGTTTGATGAATGACCCAAACGGTCTTGCTTATTTTCAAGGTAGCTATCATGTATTCTTCCAATGGTATCCGTATGATGCTGTACATGGTCTAAAACACTGGGGACATACAACATCACAAGATTTAATTCATTGGAGTGACCAAGAAATGGCGCTAATCCCAAATCAAGAATTTGAAAAAAATGGGTGCTACTCTGGTAATGCGATTGAACATGATGGACAGCTTTTCTTGTTTTATACAGCAAACTATAAAACACCCGCTGGTAAAATTGCCAAACAAGCCATGGCTATTATGTCATCTGATGGCAGCATTAAAAAATTAGCTGCACCGATTATCGATGGTGCACCTGAGGGATTATCTGGTGAATTACGTGATCCATTTGTTTTTGAAAGAGATGATCAATTTTATATGTTACTTGGTGGCAGTAAATTTACTGGTGAAAATCGCGAAGGCTTTGGTGATGAAGGTGTGCTCTTACTTTATCAAAGCGATGATCTTTACAACTGGCACTATGTTGCGTTAATTGATTTACCAATTGATACTGGCTATATGCTTGAATGCCCAAGTTTAATCAAGGTAGACGGGCAAGATGTATTGATGTTATCTCCAATGGGGATTTCTGAATCAGCAGGTCAATTTAAAAACCGTTTTGCTACTGTTCAACTGGTGGGGCACTTAGATATCGACAATCTAAAATTTATACCTTCAACTGATGACGTATTAGAAATAGACAGTGGTTTTGATTATTATGCTCCTCAGGCATTTTATGGGGAACATCAGCAACCAATCAGCTTTGCTTGGTTTGGTTGTGGTGAGCCGATGTATACCATTGACCAAGAAAAATGGAAACATGGCTTGACAATGCCTCAAACTCTGACCCTCAATGACACTCACTTATATCGCTTTCCTGTTCCAGAATTACTCAAAGCATTTGATACACTCACACCGATTCAGTCACTAGAGCTGCAAATTGAGTCAAAATACTACCGACTACATCTTGAAGGTGGTTGTCATATCGCAATCGGTGATGAACATGACTCGTGGACACTAAAGTATGACGTAAAAACATCACTAGTAACTCTCTCGAGAGCCGGACTTGCAAATCAAATTGATCCTGAATATGGTATAGAACGTCAGGCAAAAATTGAACAGCTGAATACCGTAGATATTTTTGTAGATAATTCATTTATCGAGATTTATCTAAATGAAGGCGAAAGAACGTTTTGTTTTAGAAGCTTTCAAGATAATGTTGGGAAACTTCGATTACTTGATCATCAGATAAAGGCTTCATACGGTCAATATACAAATTAAAAAAATACCTGAAACGCGATTCGTTTCAGGTATTTTTTATGATCATCTCATACTTTAAATGCCACTAGCGTAGATAGAGTTTAATAGGTCATTATCGCCCTGTCCTTAGGCAATCTATCTCCTTTAATTATTGATAAAAAAGGGCATAAAAAAACTAGAGTACTCGGAGTCAATCTCAGCGAGTACCCTAGTTGGTAGACGAGATTTGCTTTAATCATAACAGGTTTGATTGAAACAAATTTCTATAAACAATATATTATCAAATTATTAGATTATTGTCAATAGTTTAAAACATATGTTTATCATTTTATTTTATAACTAATCAAAACAAAAGTTGACACCCAATCATTACTAAACGTCACCACTTTCACTGCTATAAATTATATTGATTCGTAGCGATTTAAAATCGTTTTTAATTGATCAATATAGCTCATTTTTAATGATTCTGGTGACTCAATCTTAATATGTTCTCCAAACTCTATTAAATAATGAACCAAATAATTTATCTCACTTTCATTATAGTAGCCTGTTAAGTAGGCTTGATTATCGAGTATCTCTATCTTCATTGTTTCATAGTGATTTTTTTGAAATAACTCTTTTCCAAATTCAGTTATTTTACATTTGAAGTATATCGATCTAAAGCTTTTATTGTGAGCTTGTAGGGAAAGTTCTAGTTGATGTCGAGATAAATTATCTTTTGTATCTAAGACAGTAAATGACGTCATATAATCGCATCGGTACACTCCCCATTTTTTATTATCAATATTGATAGCATGTGTAAACCAAACACCTTCTCGATAAAATAAATCAAAAAATCGGACATTAATCGTCTGAAGTTCATGTTGCGAATACGTTAGTGCAACTTGGTTTTCATCAATGATTGCCTGCAATAATTCTGGTAGAAAATGAGCAGGTTTTAATGCCATAGGATTATAGTAGTGTGTGACATTTAAAGTTTGATATACTGCTTCTTGTTGTGCTTTTGACAAATTTAACATTAGTTTTTGTGTGATAGATGCATAGAGTTGTTGAAAGGGGTTGGTATAAAGTTGTTCTAACGCTTTAAGTGCAAAAAATATGGCAGTAATTTCTTCAAAATTAAAATATAATGGTGGCAATAATTTAGTATCTAAAATACGATAACCACCATAACGACCAGGTACTGAGTATAAGGGAAGACCAAGTGTTTCTAATTCTTGAAGATCTCTTAGCGCCGTCCGTTTAGAGATATCAAACGTCTCCATTAGGTCTTTAAGTTGAAACGACTCCCTTGCATTTAAAAAAATAAGTTCTTGATTGAGACGCGTTGATTTATTCAAAAGTATTCCTTTTAACGGTGACTTATATTGGCACCTTTGATTGATATAATAACTATATCAAACGAAATGGAGAAATACAATGTCAAATACCCTAATTATCAATGCACATCCTAACCCTACTGATAAAGCATCCTACGCTAATCAAATGCAAACCCTTTTTGAAGCAAAATTTAAGACACGCTTCCCAAATGAGTCGGTTGATGTTTTAAATCTTTCTGATCACATCATCCCTAGACTTGAAGCAGACGGTTTGTTGGGAATCTGGCATAAACAAGAGGCGAATGTGCCGTTAAACGATGATGAGATGACAATAATCAAACAATCTGACGCGCTATTAACACAATTTATGTCTCATCATCGCATTGTTATTGTATCGCCATTACATAACTTTAATATTACGTCACGTTTAAAAGACTATATCGATAATATTTTGATAGCCAACAAAACCTTTCGTTATACTGAAACTGGTTCAGAAGGCTTAATGACAGATGATTACAAAGTGTTATATTTACAGTCTAGTGGCGGTATTTATACAGAAAATGATCGGTATACTCCTCTTGAATTTAGCCATTATTTCCTTAAAGAAATGTTTGTCAACATCATGTCATTTGATAACTATTATATCGTGAGAGCACAAGGAACTGATATACCTCCTGTCGATTCACAAAAGATTATGCGTCAGGTAGAAGATGATCTCTCAACTATCTTTGATGACTTTTACGCAAATTAGCAGACAACTTTTCATATTTATATGTAATGGTTTAGCTTATTAATAGGACATAAAATTTCACTATTACCACTAAAAAGAACAACATATCGTGTTCTTTTTTTCTATAGCTAAGTTCACGCTATTATGACCCATCATGACGCAAACTATCCAATAAAGGCAAACGATGCGTTAATGCAGGAAAGACACGCATATCTGCCCAGCCGATGAGCTTCCCTTGGCAAAAGAATGAGATAACCGTACCGATGTTAACAGCGTATACCTGTCTCGTGACTAGCCACAAGATAAGCGTGATGGTGCATGGTATAGCGAATGCTGCCAGTTGCGCCTGATGGGCTTTGCCTTTAAAGCATTTGAAACGTAAGAGGTTCGTCAGCTCATCCCAAGGATGTAAGACAAGATTCACACGTTGTGAGATGGAGATACCACTGCCCACAAACAAAATCCCTACTATCGTCACTAAGATGCGCAAACCAATTGGTAGCTGGCCAATCCCGATGACTAAAAATAGATGTGTAAATAAGCCAACAAAGGAACCAAAAAATAGGACAACAAAAATATTTCCGATTATTTTTGGTAACTCCCAACTGCCTGATATTAGGCCGTTCACAATAATTTGGCAGGCGCCAAGTAAAATCATCACGACTGTTAAGGGTAAGCCCAACCATACAGATAAATTGACACTGCTAGCGGTCCACATGGCACTTCCAAGATTGGTCGCAACTGTCATGCCCATACCAAAGGCATTTAATGTCAAGCCAAATAAAACAAAGTATACTAGCTGGCTATTTGATAATTTAGCCTGCTTATACATGATCAAGAACAGCTTTCAAAATCGCTAGCGCCTCATCTATCTCTTCTTTAGACACTGTGGTTGGCGCGATAAAGCGTACAACATTATGATCAGTCCCACAAGATAAGAGTAATAACCCACGATCTAGTGCTTCTGATAAAATCGCTGCTGTTTTGGCTGCATCTGCTTTGCCGTCACTCTCAATTTCCATCCCGATCATCAAGCCTAGACCTCGTACATCAGCAATGATCGGATAGTCTTTTTGCAATGCTAATAATGCTTGTTTCAGATAATCCCCTTGAATCGCTGCATTGTCAATCGCACCACCTTCTAATACATCTAATGTTGCTAGCGCTGCAGCACAAGCGACTGGATTACCACCAAATGTCCCACCATGCGCACCTGGTGCCCACTGTGTCATCAATGATTTTTTAGCTAAAATAGCAGATAAAGGTAATCCTGAGGCGATACCTTTCGCAACTGTACGAATATCAGGTTCAACCTCAAAATTCTGTGATGCAAATAATTTCCCTGTACGGCCAAATCCAGTTTGTACTTCATCAAAGATAAGTTGGATACCATATTCATCACAAATTTTTCGGACATAAACGAGAAATTCTTTAGGTGGCACGATATAGCCGCCTTCACCTTGTACTGGTTCCAAAATAATCGCTGCCACATCTGTTGGTACGACTAATTGACTAAATAAAGCGTCAAATTGATTAAAATAATGGGCGTTGAGTTTGCCATCAACTAAAGGATCACGATAAACATTTGGATAGTCTAAAAAATACACATCAGGCATTGTCCCATAGTTTTTGCGATAGGCAGCACTTGAGGCTGTTAGACTCATGGCACCAATCGTTCGACCATGAAAACTAGACTTAAAACTAATGATTGCATGCCGTTTGGTCACATACTTAGCGAGTTTGATCGCGCCGTCATTTGCTTCAGCACCTGAATTACTAAAATACACCATAGAATCTGGACCATTTAACGCTGTTAGTCTTTCTGCAAGTGCCACGTAGCTCTCATAATAGACAACGTTATGACCAGCATGGATCAATTCTTTTGTTTGTGCTTGAATCGCCTCAACAACTTTAGGATGATTGTGTCCGATATTACAGACCGCTACCCCACTAGCAAAATCTAGTACTTTTCGCCCTGATTCGTCAATCAAATAAGACCCTTGACCACTTGTTACCCCTAGCGTTGTTGCTCTTTTAGCAACTGGTGCAAGTACTTTTAAACTCCGTTCATATAAATTCATCGCCTAACTCCTTCTATTCTTTCTCCCACAATGCTTTGATATCAGCTTCTGTCAACCCGCCATAGGTATTTTGAATGGATCCTTTTTGTAGTAAAGTTTGTGTCGTAAATTCAGATACTTGACCTACTTTTAGGTGAGGGGGGGAACCAAGTAGTATTCTTAATTCGTTTGCTAAAGTTTCATGATCATAGCCTAGTGTGGATAGGGCATCTGCTAACTTAGGACACTCCTTTTCCTCTAGATAAGTCATATAGCGATCAAGAAGTAACCCATTTGCTTGACCATGTGGGATGTCGTAATGCACCGTATAAGCATACCCCATACCATGTACGATTGTCACACCTGTGTGCGTAATCACAATCCCACCCAATAAACTAATATACAAGAGTTTAGCCCGTAATTCAGCTGAGTATTCTCCTGTTTTTAAGTCTCCAAGCACCTCACCAAAGAGGCGTATTGCCTCCAAAGCAATCATGTCTGAATAAGCTGTAGCCCGATTAGCTAAGAATCCCTCAAAACTGTGCGTAAACGCATCAATCGCTGTATGAATCGTAATATTGGCTGACAAGGTTTCAGTATATTTTGCATCTAACAAGGCAACTTTAGGGAACGTTAAGGCATTACCAAAACTAAGCTTTGTCCCTTTATCTGCTCGGTAAATCACACTATAGAGTGTCACTTCACTTCCTGTGCCTGCTGTTGTAGGCACCGCAACGATTGGGAGTGCTGTCTCAAATTCGTGTCGAAATAAAGCATCTGCGCTTAAGTCATTCACCGCTAGTACTGCGATAGCTTTTGCTGCATCAAGGGGACTACCACCACCAATACCGATGATAAAATCTGCTTTAACCTCACGCGCCATCCGAGCAGCTTTTTCTATCGTGTCATAAGCTGGATCATTTTCAACCTCATTAAAAATATGAGCACGAACGTCTTGCGCTTCAAGTACTGAAAGGATAGCTTTTTGTGCACCACTTAAAACCGCTGAATGGCGACCTGTGACCAATAGTGCTGTTTTTCCTAGCACCCAAGCTTCTTTTTGTTTGTCAATTACATCTTGCTCGATCAAGACTTTTGTTGGTAAAAAAATATCGGTCATGCTTGCTTTTCTCCTTCTAACATTCTCTTTGTAAACGAGCGAATCAACTCTGGTAACACACCATAAGAATAAGGTTTATATAACCGTTCTTTCCAAGTATGCGCACCTTTTCCATACACCCCTAAATCAATCGCAGGTATATTTAAAGAGCGTATCGTATCAAACGGCACAGGATAAAGCGTATCTGCCATAGGAAAATCTGTTAGCATCTCGTTTATCTCATCAGCTGTTTCACGCATTGCTAAATAACTGGAGTCAGATAAATAGGGGAAAAAGCGTCTTTTTTTAAAGGTTTCTGTCTCTGAAAAATCTGCTAAAACCGTATCTAACACTTGATTTACTCGGCTATCTGCATCAATAAAATTATGTGGGCAAAATGGTGGTGCTAGAAATAAAATCACCTTAGGCGTATCTTCACCTGTTTGCAACTCAAGATAATTAATCAAGTCAAATCCTGCCTGACGGCGATCCAAAGCCCCATGTTCGTTAATGAAGTCAGCTATCAAGTTTTGACTATCATAGCCTTTATCATCCAAGTACTGACAGTATTGTGAAAAACGATAAAAGTCAACTTTTATCTCTGTTTCAGTTGAAATCCCGATACTTGCTTGATAACGACTTAATCTGAGTTTATAATTCTCACATACAGAAGTAATTGCCGACTGAGCTACATTAGCAAACTTGGCCAAGACTTTTGTAGCACTCTCCTCATACAAAAATGTATTAAAATAAAGTTGAGCTGTCTTAGCTGTTTGTACATTATAAAAATCTTTACAGTCACGTTGCAAAAGGGCAGAACTTGGGACAATCTCGTCATCCAAAATAGATTCACAAAGCGCTAAATTTGTATTGATCTCCAGATTAATGGCACTTGATATCAGCGTTGGATCTATTCCTTGTAAGGTTGAACCCACATGCGTTTCACGTCCCTTAATATAAAAACAAGGTAGTATTTTACCCGCTGCACCTGTGTACACATATCTGGTTTCATCTCCTTTGTATAACGGAGAGACAAAATCGGTATTAATCGCTGTGACCATCTCATAGCCTTTACTTTGTAAGTGTTTAATTTCTTGAGTTGCCTCAATAATACCCGTATGATCATTTTCTTCGACTGGATTAACAGATAAGAATAGGTTACCTGGTAACGTATCCAAATGCTCTGAAAAATATAAGATATTCACTAAATTAACCGCAACACCACTCTTCATGTCAAGCATACCCCGACCAAATAGATACTCACCACTTAGTGCATCTGCTTGTACCTCAGGATCTTCACTAAAAGTTGAAAAATAAGCACATAAAGCGTCTGAATCCCCAGCTAACTCTGCTATAGCACCATAATCTTCTATCCCCACAGTATCCATATGCGAATGATAGATGACCGTTTTATACGTATCAGCTACCTCTATAAAGGCAAATACATTCTTACGACCAAGTGCATCTCCTGATAAATCTGACGTCCATAGGTTTGTTGGATTCTCTTTAAAATAGGGGAAACTGCTAAGGATGTCAAAAATTTTATCAGCAATCGTTACTTCACCAGCAGTCCCGTTCACAGATATAGTTGCGACTAACTCACGTGCAATGAGTTCTATCTGTTCTACCTGTGGTCGCCCTTTGAGTTGTTCATACATGTTTTGCTCCTTTTGCTATATCAACAGCATTTTCAACTGTTTTTAACTGTAAGTATGCCATAGATTCTTGACTATAAAACCCTGCATGTGGGGTGAGGATGACATTATCGCGTCCGAGAAATGGCGAGTTTCTCAACTCTGGAGACTCGCTTTGGAGCACATCTAATCCAGCTCCTCTAATTTTTCCAGAATCTAAAGCAGCTACTAATGCAGCTTCGTCTACTAAACACCCTCGTGCAACATTAATGAACAAGGGTTGTCTTTTTAGCTGACTAAAGAAAGCCGCATCACACAACGGTGGACTATCTGCAGCAGCAAATAAATGTAGACTGATGATATCTGCTTTATCAAATACTTCTGATAGGCTAACGAGTGACACACCTTGTTTTTGTGCAACTGCTTCTGGTAAATAAGGATCTACTGCGATGACTGTCATACCAAACGCCTTAGCACGTTTTGCAACTGCCTGTCCGATTCTACCAAACCCTAATATAGCAAGAGTCTGTGAGCCAAGTCGTGTGATTGCACCGACCGCTTCATACTGCCAGATATGTGCGTTAATCTGTCTGGTATGTGCTGGCAATTTTTGATTTAAGGCTAGGATTAATCCCAAGGTATGATTCGCAACATCCTCAGTTGAATAATCCCCTAAAGGCTGTACAGTAATCCCATGTTTCGCGGCTGCTTTTAAATCAATCGTAGATGTCCCTGTTGCATTAACTGCTATCCCTTTTAGTCGAGTCAATTGACTTAGCAACTCAGCATCTATTGGTAAAAACGCAGTAATTAAGATGTCTGTTTGCTCCAGTTTTTCTAGTAGCTCAGCTTGGTTTTGGTAAGCATATTGGGTCACAATAGCAGTGGGATCTTGTTGCTGTAATGCGTCTATTTCAACTTGTAACTCTCGACTAGCTAAAACATCTGGAAAGTCACTGATTAAATAGGTCGTCATAGCTCTCCTTTCTTGTCGGCTTATTCAGCTACACGTTCGAGCGGGAAAGTCATACAATGAATACCACCGCCAGCTTTTAATAATTCCGTGATCTCAACTTCTATCACCTCAAGTCCTAATTCATACATGGCAGAATTGATTGCCTTATTTTGTGCAAGTGACAAGACACGGCCATTGCCAAGTGCTTGCACATTATAGCCATGTTGATAAATCATCGCTTCGCTTCCTGATATGACCTCAATCCCTTTTTGGTCTAGCAGTGCCAAAAAGGCATCTGGTAGTCCAGCAGTATAAGCGATAGCTATTTTAGGAGCAACAAGGTTAAAACACATATCTAAGTGTAGATAGTCAGGATTAGCAGGTACTGCATGTACTGAGTATCCATACGCTTCAAGTTGTGTCCGTATCTCCTCAATACCCTGTGCATCAGTTCGATCAATTTGGCCTATTGCAATCGTCGTCTCATCAATAAAAGCAAAGTCGCCACCTTCGAAATACCCACGCGTTACCTCTGCAATTTTAGGAATACCTAACTCAAGCATCTTTTGCTCATAATTATCACGTTCAGCTAATCGAATATCTTTTTTAAATCGACCTAAAATGTACCCTTCTCTAACACATCCACCAAAATCTCTGGCAAATACAGCATTGGGTGTCTCTGCAAATGCAGGTTGTTCGACTACCTCAACACCAGCTGCTTGGTAAGCTGAGACAAGTGATGCATATTCTTTTAGCATTTTTTCCTGATCTAGTAATCGATCAGCATATTGCACTGAAATTGCATTGATTGGTGCAGCTTGTTTTAAAAAAGCTGGTGGACTCATTAATACTTTTTTTAGTTTTGATGTGCCATTTACGACAAACATAGGCGACTCCTTTTTTGAGGTTTATTTAGAAGACCTCTAAGAACTGATGATTGATTTTTACAAATGAGCAATCAGTTCTTAGAGGTATCTATTAGGCTAATTTTCTATCCATAGATGCAAGGACAGATGTATGATTTTCTTGGTCTAATGTCAGCATCATATCAAATAATCGTGTCATATCATGATCAAGACCTATCGAAATTCGAACATAGTCATTAATCACAGGTTTCGTATAATATCTCACCAAAATATGCTGTGCTTTAAGTCCTTCATATAAGTCATTTGCACTAATATGTCTTGGTTTGACTAATACAAAATTAGTTAAACTAGGTAAGACATAAAATCCTGCAGCCTGTAGCTGATGTGAAAAATGATCTCGTGTTGTCATGATTTGAGACGTGCTTTGTTTAAAATATGCGTCATCTGATAAAGACGCAAGAGCTGTCAAGACTTGTAACTCACTGAGATAAAAAGGATTGATGGTCCCCCGGACTTTTTTCAAATCCTCAGTTAATGAGGGTGCTGCAAGGGCATAACCAATCCGAGCACCTGCGAGATTCCGAGATTTTGAAAATGTCTGCACAACGATCAGGTTGTCATATTTTTTGACTAAAGGTGCAACAGATTCACCACCAAAATCAATATAGGCTTCATCCACGATCACTAATCTATCTGGATTGCTTTGGACAACACGCTCGATTTCTGATACTGGATGGAAATGCCCTGATGGGGCATTAGGATTGACAATCACACATGGCTCATCCGACTCGATATAAGGCGATAACTCAATCTGCAACTGATCATCAACTAACATTTCTGCCACTTGGTATCCATAAGAGTTGGCATAGGTTTCATAAAAAGGATAAGTAATATTAGGAAGTAACAAGGTATCACCAGGTTGAAAATAGGTTCTAAATATTAAATCTAACACATCATCAGCCCCCGCCCCAAGGACAACGTTTTCTACAGCTAAGTTAACTTGATTAGCTAAAGCTTCATGCAGTGCTTGATAAGAAATATCTCCATAACGCTTAAGTTGATTGATGTGTGAACTTGAGATAACTTCTTTAATCAAAGGAGAAGGTGGATATGGCGATTCATTTGCATTTAACTTCAGATACCTGTCGCCTAACTGCTCCCCTGCTTCATACATCGTCAACTGCTTAAATTGTTTACTTAAAAAACGACTCATCTTTCAATCTCCTCTACTTTTTAGTACCTAGCAGCGTCGTAGAGGGAGCACTGAACCTTTTTGTGTTGTTGCTTATCCTATATCTGATGTCATGATGGGTTAAACCTCAACCATGATGACAGGACAGGTTTACTGACTTATACCGGCTTATGTGGCGTGGGGTACTAAAGATTAGTTACCTGATTCAGCCGCAATTTTATCATACTTTTCGAACCATTTATCAAAATCACCATTATCTTTACATTCTTTAACCATTTTGTTAATTTCTGCTAGCAATGTTTTATTCCCTTTTTCAACAGCAATTGCTGTATTTACATAACGATATTTCTTTGGTAATTCATATTTGGCAATCGCAAAGCTACTATCTTTAGCAATAATTGATTTGGCAACAGATGCTTCAATTACTGTAGCATCTACCTTATTTTCTTTAAGATTCATCATCATCTCAGGAACTGTATCAAGTGACACCATTTGTTTTGGTTTATAGTAATCTTTCACAACAGCCTCCTGAGTTGTTGCTTTTTGTACAACCATTTTGAGTGACTCAAAATCAGATTGTTTTGTCCATTTATCTTCATCTCCCGCACGGACAACAGTCACATTTTCATTGACGACATATGGATCAGAGAAATCAACTGATTTTGCACGTTCTTCTGTTTCGGTCATCCCTGCAATCGCCATGTCAACTTTACCGCCAGTGACAGACCCTAAGATAGAACTGAACTGCATATCTTTCACATCAAGTTTCACACCTAGCTTGTCAGCTAATTTTTGTGAAAAGGCCATATCAACACCAATGATTTTTTTAGGATCAGTTTTCATATCAATAAATTCATAAGGTGCATAACCTGAAGCTGTCGCCACTGTCAATTTACCTGCATCTTTGACTTTAGTCAGTCCATCAGATGATTTTTTGCTATTGCCACAGGCCACTAAGCCAAAAGCTGTCAAGCCAAGCACTGTGAGCGTAGCCATTTTTTTAACCATTGTTTTTTTCATATTATTTTCCTCCAGTTGTTTACATAAGTATGTGAGTGCGTGACGTCTATCAGTAATATTGCGACGCTTTGAGATTAAATCACTAAGCGTTTCGTTTTACCTCTCCTTTCTGCTAAAGCCACAATTTGTGTGATCGATACACTAAAAATTAAATAAATGATCGACACTGCAATCACAGCTTGGAAAGGTTTATATGAAATACCCTGGATTTTTTGACTGGTGAACATCAAGTCAGCAATCCCGATAACTGATACTTGAGAAGATGATTTGATGATGTTAGCAAATTCATTTCCCATAGTCGGTAAAATATTTCGAATCGCCTGTGGTAAGACGATATACCGATAACTCGCTAATTTTGAAAAGCCAATACTACGTGCCCCTTCCATTTGTCCTGAATCAACTGATTGAATTCCGGCACGGATGATTTCAGCTACAAAGACACTCTCAGCGATTGTTAGACCAATCAACCCTGAAACTAATCGCCCATTATCAATCCCCATAAACTGCCCACTGACAAGTTCAGGTAGACCATAAAAACAAAGAAATAAGATACAAAGGGTTGGTAAGCCACGAATAAGTTCAATAATCACAGTTGTGCCACCAGATATCAGTTTGTTTTTACTTAACTTGCCAGCAACAATCACACTCGCGATAATCGTTGCAAGTATCATCGCAACAACCGATAATATAACGGTAATTAGCGTTCCCTGCCATAGAAAATCACAATAATTTTTAATAAATGTCATCTATCAGCTTCCTCCTACAATATTTGTTTTAAAAATGTGGCGATACGTGGATGACTATGGTTTGCATTAAGTTCATCTGGTGTCATCTCTGCAATTAATTCGCCTTTTTCTAGAAAGACAATCTTATTTGCGACCTCTCTTGCAAAGCCCATCTCATGTGTCACGACAATCATAGTTGTGCCTGTTTTAGCAATTTCTTTCATAACTTGCAGCACTTCTCCCACCATCTCGGGATCTAGTGCTGAGGTTGGTTCGTCAAATAATATAATTTCAGGTTTCATAGCCAATGCCCTAGCAATCGCAACACGTTGTTTTTGACCACCTGATAAGTTTTCTGGATACATATCATGCTTATCAGACAGACCAACAATTTTTAAAAGATCTATGGCCCGTTTTTTACTTTCCTCTTTTGGTATCCGCAACAGTTTTTCCATTCCAATTGTTAGATTTTGTAACACGGTCATATTAGCGAATAAATTGAAATGTTGAAAGACCATATTGACCTTTTGCCTTAAATAATTATTGTTCATATCAGCATCATAGATATTTTTTCCCATGATACAAATCTCCCCACCACTAGCTCTCTCTAATTTATTAAGGCAGCGAATCAGAGTTGATTTCCCGCTACCTGATGGGCCAATTAACACAACAACTTCCTGTCGTTTAACAGTCAAATTAATATCTTTTAAAACCTCATTTTTACCAAATTTTTTGGATAAGTGTTGAACATCAATCATGAATTCTGCTCGTGGCGTAAATGCAGAATAGTTATCTTGTTTTTTCATTGGCTACCTCTCAGTTCACTTCACATCTCTTTTCGCTTCTTGAGACTAGTTTAGCAAAATTTAAGGCAAAAAAAAAATACGTCTTTTTCAAAACACAACTACCGTAACCCCTTACACAGCTTATTTTAAAAGGTTTTTCGGAATTTTCAAAAAATTCTATATTTTGTGGTTGATGTTACATTTTATGACATTAAATGATATAATAACTTATAGATTTATTTTTAGATAAGGAATTTGTTATGGAAGAACTCACTTATTTTGTACAGGTTGCAACGCTGCTCTCTTTTTCTCAAGTCGCACAAAGCATGGGTGTTTCACAACCAGCTGTTTCTCAAAAAATAAAATTACTTGAAAAAAAGATGGGGTGTCAATTATTTTTTAGATTTGGTAAGCGCGTGATGTTAACCCCAGAAGGCAAACTATTTTTAACTTATGCCGAAAATGCCATCCTTGCTTTTAATACCATCTCTAAAACACTAACAGACAAAACACAAAAACAACTGACACTAGCCGGTGATGAGCATTTTTTAAGTATTCTTTTAAAGACTTTGTCTGATCTTGATGTACAAGCTATAGAAATCACTAATTCTAGACAAGTTATTGAACTCATCGAAAACGATACCTATGATATTGGTGTACTTTGGGGAAATCATAGTTTACCAGGGCTACACAGAGTGGAGCTATCTTCGAATAGATTAGTCTTAGCTGGTAGTAAACGCTTGATTAATGCTTATAAAACATCTGGCACCTTACATCTGATTCGCTATGATGTGGCTGGTGCCTATAAAAACTTTTTAGAGAACTTTATTCAGACAGTTGGCTTAACACCCACTCGCGTGACAACGTATAATAATCTAAATCTTATGAAAAAAGCGATGTTAGAAGAAATAGGGTTAGCCGTTATTTCAACTGATATCATTTACGATGAATTACATGATGGTAGTTTAGCAATTTTTGAGTTTCCTGAGACAACGCTTTCCATCAAAAATGCCATGATATACAAACAAAATCATCCTCAGATTGATCAAATTACGACACTCATCACAACGATCAAACAAAGTATCAAAACAAAATATTAAAAAATGACTCACCTCTAAAGGTAAGTCATTTTTTTATTGTTATAGCCACAACATCAGTTTATGACTGTGTTAATCCATAATCTTTATCTAAAATAATGAAGATTATTGGCTTAGCTTTTCTAAATCTTTAAAGAATGTCGGATAAGACGTATCAATAGCTTCTGCACGCTCTAAGATGACCTCGCCCTCTGCTACAAGTAAACTTGCAATCGCTGCAGTCATGCCTATTCTATGGTCACCTAGTGTGTTAATCGTGGCACCATGTAGCGGTGTCTTACCTTTGATAATCATCCCATCATCAGTAGGGGTGATATCAGCGCCCATATCGTTTAGCATATCTGCAACAACTTGAATACGATCAGTTTCTTTAACTTTTAACTCTTCAGCATCACGGATAATCGTTGTGCCTGAGGTTTGAGTTGCTAGTAATGCTATAATTGGTAGCTCATCAATCAACCTTGGAATCAAACTACCAGATATCTCAGTAGGGTGTAACTCAGAGGTTTTAACAGTCAATGTCGCTGATTTAGCAACCTTATCGACATCAGACATCACGAGATTTCCACCCATTGCTTGAATGACCTCGATAATCCCTGTACGCGTTTCATTAATCCCGACATTCTTGAGCGTAATGTCACTATTTGGTACAATTAGCCCTGCGACTAAAAAGAAGGCTGCACTTGAAATATCGCCTGGCACAGTGATCGTCGTGCCTTTAAAGTGTTGGCCACCTTTGACACGAATTTCTTTACCATCTACTTGGATATCTCCACCAAACTGCTTAATCATATCCTCAGTGTGATTTCTTGTGATGTCTTTTTCTGTGATGATAGATTCACCATTGGCTTGTAAAGCAGCGAAAATCAAAGCAGATTTCACTTGTGCTGATGCAACTGGTAGGGTATAGTTGATTGGCCTTAACTGATCTGAGCCAGTAATGTGAAGTGGTGGTAAATCACGGTCTGTTTGTCCTGATACCGTCACACCCATTTCTCTTAAAGGAATCGTTACGCGATCCATCGGACGTTTAGAGAGCGAGTCATCTCCAAACAGCTCAGTTGAGAACGGTTGACCAGCCAAAACACCAGATATCAAGCGGATAGATGTACCTGAGTTACCCATATCAAGTGCTTTTTGGGGTGCTGTGAGTCCTTTAAAGCCTACACCTTCTACAATCACTTCTGATCCGTTATCTGTAATGGTTACACCTAATTCACGAAAAGCAGCCATTGTAGATAGCACATCTTCTCCACGTAAAATATCATGAACCCTAGTTTCACCTTCTGCTAGCGCACCAAACATAATACTGCGGTGACTAATTGATTTATCTCCTGGTACTTTAAGGTCTCCTTGAAGCCCCTGCACATTGGTTTGTAATTTCACCCTATATTCTCCTTACTTAACTATCTTAGCAACAAACGTCGCCTACACGACATACTAGCGCAACACACACAACATTATTTATAAACATCATAGCTCGTATGCGTTTTAATCAAGGTTTCTGCAGTTTCTAAGTCATTAATAGTCTTAAAGGTAATTTGCAGGACACCATTTATATCAATACGTGTTTCATTAATTTTAATATTCACTATACTAAGCTCATGCCCTGATAAATAGTTTAAAATCTCATGAATCACATCACTTCTATCAGGAATACTGATAAAAAGATCATAAAAATTAGCCATAGCCCCTTTATGAATAGGCATTTGTGATCTAAGCTCACGTGCTTGGTCAAAGAACTCCCATAGTTGCTCATGTTGTTTTGCTTTTATCAAATCTTTTACAACGTGCAGTTGTGCAGTAAACTGGTCTATCTGAGAGACAACATTATCAGCATTTGACATCAAAATTTCTGACCACATCTCTGGAGAACTTTCAGCAATCCTTGTCATATCACGAAACCCACCGGCAGCTAAATTTTTGGTAAATGGCATTTGTTTTGAAAAATCTTCTGCTTCATGTACTAAGGCAGATGCTACGACATGCGGAAAATGACTTGTAACAGCAGTCATGGCATCATGGTCATCTGCTGTTAATTCGATAAATTTAGCATGCGTATGAGATAAAATCAGCTTGAGTTCATCTATATCTTTAGTTTGCGTATTTGGCGCAGGTGTCAGGATATAATAAGCATTTTCAAACAATAAAGCATCTGATGCGATGACGCCAGTTTTGTGAGAACCAGCCATAGGATGTCCACCGATAAAGCGGATTGGCTTATCAGCAAAAAGTGACACTGCACTTTCCATGATATCTTGTTTAGTCGATCCTGAATCAGAAATTAGCACATCTTGCTTTAAGGGTAAGCTTGCCAGGCGTTTTAAAAATTGAATAGATAATTGAACTGGAAAGTTAAGGATAATCACATCTGCTTTCACCGCCAACGTGTCAAAATCATCTGATGCTTCATCAACGAGCTGTTCTTGCAATGCAAATTCCCGAGGTGCTTGACTACGGTTATAGGCAGAGAGATGATACTGTGGATGCCCAGCCTTTATCGCACGTGCTAAAGAACCACCAATGAGACCTAAACCGGCAATTAAAATTGTTTTGTTGCTCATAAATTAGTTCCTTCTATTTCATATCTCTTGGAAAACGTGTTTAGAATCCTTTGATATAATCATTATGACGTGCGATATTTTCTTTAAGTTCAGCCATGTTATCTGAGCCAAATTTGTTTAGAATTTCTGTCGCTAAAACTGTTGCAACCACATGCTCTGCAACAACTGCTGCTGCAGGAACTGCGGTCGGATCTGAGCGTTCAACTTGAGCTTTATAAGGTTCATGTGTATTGATATCAACTGACATCAATGGTTTATAAAGTGTTGGAATAGGTTTCATTACCCCTTTGACAACGACTAACTCACCATTGGTCATACCACCTTCAAATCCACCTAGATTGTTAGATTTACGCGTATACCCATCGCTTTCAGACCATAAGATTTCGTCCATAATTTGACTACCTGGTTTATAAGCAGCATCAAAACCGACACCAAATTCAACACCTTTAAAGGCATTGATAGAGACAACTGCTTGGGCAATTTTTGCATCTAATTTTTTATCCCATTGGACATAAGACCCTAGACCTACTGGTAAACCGCCAGCAACGACTTCGACTACACCACCGATCGTATCACCATCTTTTTTAGTTTGATCGATTAAGGCTTTGATTTCTACTTCACGTTCAGAATTTACGATAGAAACTTCTGACTGACTAGCACGTTCTCTAATTTCAGTAACAGTCAAGTTGTCTGGGATAGCGACTTCTATGCCACCAAATACTGTCACATGACTAGCAACCTCAACACCAATTTCTGATAATAAGCGCTTAGCAACAGCACCGATCGCAACACGCATCGTTGTTTCTCTAGCACTTGAGCGTTCTAAGACATTACGTAAATCTGCAAAGCGATATTTCATACCACCTACTAAATCTGCATGACCTGGACGTGGCTTAGTCAGCTTACGTTGTGATTTAAACTTCTCTTCAACGTCATCTGCCCCCATAATGCTTGTCCAATTTTTAAAATCTTTATTGGTAACATTTAAAGTAATTGGGCTACCCATCGTCACACCATGACGGATACCAGAGGTAATCTCGACTTGGTCGCTTTCGATAAGCATTCTGCCACCACGCCCATAACCACCTTGGCGACGTTTTAATTCTTTGTTAATATCATCAGCACTAATCGCTAGTCCAGCAGGAACGCCTTCTATTATCGCTGTTAATCTTGGCCCGTGACTCTCTCCAGCAGTGAAATATCTCATATTTTATCTCCATCTTTGTTTCTATATTCAGGTAATTAGTTAGTAAAACGAAGTGTATCTTACAGGTATTAAGCTAACCAATCACTTATATCTGACATGGCAACTTCATTAATCATAGCCTGTCCTATACTTGGGACAAGGACTGTTTTAATCTTTGCTCCGCGTGCTTTTTTATCTAAAGTCATGGCTGTCGCAAGTTGTTTCACATCCCACTCATCAAGACCTGTCGGTAAGTGAAATTTGATTACCATATCGCGTATCTGATTTGTCAGCCCTTTAGCAACTAAGCCTTTATTTTCAGCAACTTTAGTAATCTGAATCATGCCGATCGCAACACCTTCACCATGCATGACTTTTCCATATCCAGCTGTAGCCTCGATTGCATGACCAATTGTATGACCAAAATTTAAATAAAGACGTGTACCATTATCTAACTCATCTTCTACGACAACTTTACGCTTCACATCACAAGAATGATAGATAAGCGTTTCGGCATTAGCCAGTAAATTATCTACTTCACCTGTTAGACCTTGGAGAACTTCCCAAAGTGCAACATCAGCGATCAAGCCGCACTTAATGACTTCTCCCATGCCTTCATAAAGTTCTCTTTCTCCTAGAGTTTTGAGACAATCTGGATCGATCAAGACACCATCTGGTTGTGTAAATGTCCCAACCATATTTTTAGCGTAAGCTGTATTCACACCTGTTTTGCCACCTACTGATGAATCTACTTGAGCTGTAAGACTCGTCGGAATTTGCAAGAAATGGATGCCACGCATATAAGTTGATGCGACAAAACCAGCCAAATCACCGACCACACCTCCACCGAGTGCAATCACACCATCCGAGCGTGTCACACCGAAATCTGCTAAATATTTGTAAGCCAATTCAACTGTCGCAAGCACTTTAGAGCTTTCTCCTTCTGGAAAAGTAAAGACTGAAACATCGAACTGATTTGCTTCTAATGCAGTTTTGACACGTTCTGCATACAAGGGACCGACATGACTATCTGTTATGATTACAATTTTTTGTGGTTGCCATAACCCTGCCACCCATTCACCAGCTTTATCTAGATACCCACGTCCTACGATAATATCATAGGGATGGTCGGGAAGATTCACATGCAATGTTTTCATAAGTAACGTTTCCTTTCAGGTTCAACCTTTAGATATAGTGGATGTCTTGGATTACCAGCTTTAGTGACATCAGCGAAGTGAAAAAGGTTAATACCATGTTGTTTTAGCATCTCTTTTATGGCATCACGGCCATGTTTTAAAGCCTCATATTTGAGATCGCCCCAAGCACCCCAAACTTCAGTAATCTGATTTGTTAACAAAAATGAGGTAATCACCTCGATATTTTTTTGTGATAAGACTGGATCAAACTCATCCATGCGACTCGCATCTGTAGCCCGTTCTGGATAAGTGTTAAACACAACCCATCCATCATAGCCTAGTTTTTGGCTAGCTGCTATCACACGATTTACCGTTCTATCACTGGTTTGGTCTCTAGCCGCCGATGGGTTCATACAAATCGCGACTAATGGATGAGAAGAGACTTTACCAATACCAAAACGATAAGGATGATAAAGCTGTGGTTCAACCCAATTTGGTGCTTGGTTTTCTGGGTAATTCACGATAATCTCTGTCACTTTAGGTTGCTTTTTAGCACTTGTTTTTACCATATACTTTTTTCTCTAACTCCGGCCAGATCAACTCCGTTGGCATCTTTTTTCCTGTCCATAACTTAAAACTTTCAGCTGCCTGATATAAGAGCATCCCTAACCCGTTTATAGTTTGGTTGCCTTGCTGTTTTGCGTAAGCTAATAAAGGTGTTTCGATTGGTTGATAGATCACATCTGCAACAATCATGTTTTGAGGTATTATCATCGTTGGGGGAATCGGCATACTAACGCCATCCATCCCAACACTTGTTGTATTAATTAATAAGTCTCCAGACAGCTCTGTCAACGCTTCCAAAGGTTTAACTATAATATTGCCTGGATAATGTTCAAATACCTCGGGTTTATAAGTCCGATTATAGACTGTAATTTGTTTGGCTCCCTGAAGCGTTGCTTCTGCTATGATCGCACGAGCAGCACCACCAGCGCCTAAAACAATAATCTCACTATCTTTTACGACAAAATCTTTGATAGACTTAAAAAAACCAACACCATCTGTCGTTGTCCCAAAAAGTCTACCGTTTTGATTAACAATCGTATTAATTGCACCCGTAAGCCTAGCAACTTCTGAGACATCATCCATATAGGCTAATGCCGCTTCTTTATAAGGCATAGACAAATTAGCCCCATACATATCAAGGGACTTAATTGAGGAGATAGTCGTCTCTAACGCTTCTTGTACTATCTCAAAAGCAAGATAGATACCATTCTCATTCACCTGCTCAAAAGCAAAGTTATGTATAAACGGCGATAAGGAGTGTTTAATCGGATTTGCGATGACAGCAGCTAACTTTGTCTGACCATTAATTTCCATATCTTATTTTATCATAATTTTCACATTTTTTCAATAAACATCGCCCTAAGCACTTACTATAATTTAGCTAATGACAGATTTTTTATGCTTTATAACCTATTAGTAGCGGACATATAAAAAAAACTACCTAGATTTTCCTAGATAGTTTTATCTTTAGCTTAAAACATTGACGTCGAATGTGCATGTTTTGCTAGTCCAGACTTGATTTTACCCATAATCTGATTAATCGCATGAGGTCCTTCTTTAAACCCTTCAACGATTAAGCCTAATTTACCTTCATAACTTGCAGTATCACCTATCGCATAGATGTTATCGCTGCTTGTTTGATAATGCGTATCAACTAAAAAATGTTGGCGATTCATCTTCAAATTAACTGACCAAGCACGAATATCTTTATTATTACTCAAGAAACCATGTTGTACAACCATCGTATCTACTGTTAATTGACGGTCATCAGAAAGCGTCAAAAGTAGTGCGTCTTGATCATCTGATATCGTTTTAATCGTCACTGGTGTTAAAACATCCACACTAGATGCATGTAGTTTATCTACTGATGATTCGTGTGCACGAAACTCATCTCTTCTATGAATCAGACTAACAGATGCCCCAACTTCTTCTAACATCAACGCCATATCTATAGCAGAGTCACCCCCACCTGCGACTGCAATACGTTGATTTTTAAATTGCTCTTTATCAGCAACATGATAGCGTAATTTAGCCTCATCAAATGTTGAAGGGTCATCAGTTTTAAGCATTTTTGGTGCAAACGAGCCATTACCTGTCGCTATAATCACTGATTTAGTAACATAGCTAGTTTTACTTGTCGTCACTTCATAAAAACCTGAATCAGGTAATTCTTTTATATCAAGTACTTTTTCAGAAAGTCGGATTGGAACACCAAACTGAGCAGTCTGTTTAACCAAATCTGCTACCAAATCTTCTGCTTTTACTGCAAAGTAACCAGGTACATCATGGATTGTCTTCTCTGGGTATAATGCTGTTAATTGACCGCCAGGTGATTCTAGGGAATCCAAAATTTGCACTTTATTTTTACGCATACCTGCATAAAAACCAGCAAATAGGCCACTAGGACCAGCACCAACAATCGTTATATCATAAATATCTTCTGTCATTTTAATATCCTTTATCACAATAAGTTGTCAAACATAGTTTACCACATAATTTTGAAAACTACTAAACAAATGTTTGGAAATTTTTTTGACATTTGGAAAATTGTTGTGTCATAGTTATGGCAAAAATTCTACTTGCCGTGCTTAGCATACCTAACACATATAAAAAAAAGTTGCGTATTGATGTACACGCTAAAACATAGGCTTTTAACTCAAAGATTTGTAGCTCACATCACATAGACCTCAACACTTTTTATGATTACCCAATGCTTTTGTCTGCTTTGAGTTGATACTTCATTTTTTTAATCGCCCAATCGTAATGACTAGGTAATGAAGACACAAAATAACTGCCTAGTGTTGTTGTGCCAGTCCAAGTAAAGTACTGCTTTGTAAATAAAGCCTCATCTGAAAATGTCTCAATTAACTCTAACATATCTTTATGACTTCCCGCCAATAATACTTTGGCTTGTTCTAAAGACGTTTCTTGATGTTTCAAGACAAACTCTTGATTGAGTCCGCCATAAGTTCGCCAATTGTAAGGGGTGGGAAAGAAGGATGCTGCTTGTCCTGCTTGATTTGCCTTAATCCAATGTAAGACAAGCAAATGCCACTCATGCAAATGAATCAAAACATCTCTAAGATTTTTATCCCTTAACCAATGTACTTGTGTCATTTTATCGGTTACGATAAAAGAAAAATTTTGTTGAGGATGTTTTAACTTAAGACTTAAAGACATCATCGTCTCATAGGATTCTTGACTAGCGGATAATAACATTTCTTTTGTCGTTGGTCTACTCATAATACCTCTTTCTCATCTCTTCTATTTTTACTAATATCGTTGCTTTTAACGATTTTGGTGCAATTACTATAGCGTTTTCTCCAAGTGATAATATATAACTATACAGCCAGTCTTCTTTTGGTACTAACCCGTCTACTAATAAATCACCATTAGGTAACTGATGAATGATAGAGATGGGAAAATCATCGTAAATTCTATAGCCTAGATGGGCTGATACTTGCATGACTAACTTAACTTGGTCTGGTTCAGCGAGTATCGGTTTATCTAATTTTTCTGTTGGTAGCCTACGATCACTATATGTGTGATATGTATTGACTAACTTAGTTATCCGACTTAGTTTAAAAAATCTAATGTCATTTTTACTTAAACAATAACCTTTTAGATACCAACTCATACTTTTAAATACTAATTGCAGCGGCTCAACTTGTCTATCACAATACTCTCCTTTAGCATTATAGTAAAGAAATCGTATCATGTGTCGCCTTAAAATAGCAGTTTTTAGTTGTTCAAAATAATCATCCGTTTCGTACCATCTAGTCAAATCTATAGATAGCCATGGCTCTGAAATCTGACCAAAAAGTGCTGATAATTTAGTTAATGACTCGGTAGTCGCGGTATCAATATTAAGTGCATCTTGTGTTTGTAAGGCCTGTAAAATACTCTGCCTTTCACTTTGATTTAGCAATACTTTATCTAACACAAAATCAGATAAAAGACTGACACCGCCACCGCTACCTTTTTGGGTAAAAATGGGAATGCCCGCCTGACTCATTCGATCAATATCTCTATAAATCGTTCGGATAGAGACTTGACACTGGTTACTCAACTCTTTAGCCGTTACTTTTTGGGTGGTTAACAAGATATAGATAATATCAAATAGTCGATTTGTCTGCACGCGTTAACTTACTCCTTTAAACTAATATAAATATGGACTTCACAAATTCCACTAGGATCAAGATGATAGGCCTCAAAATCAGCAGCAAATAACCGGGATAAGTCCATCTGCCATATCACTTGCCAAGCCTCTGCAACTTTTGAAAACACTTGCTCCTGCTGATCTTTAATGACAAATTTAGCATACTTTCCCCCCTTAATGACTTTTGTTTCGAGTAAGTCCTGATCATCACTTACTTCACTTACTTCATAAGCGGTCATCACGGTATAATCACCTTTTTCATCACTCGTATAGTCTGTATAAATGCCTAATGCAGTGTCAGCTATGCGATGATGTATCTGACGATTAATTTCATCTGTGTAAAAACGTTGCCACACTGACTGATTTTTTCTCCCACATCAGGTGCAGTGTTATTTGTCCTATCTGTAATCCCTACGACTAATTTATCCTTAAGCGTCACTACTTCATAATACATGCTCTTTACCTCTTATCTTTTTGTGATAATACTAATTTACCATAGCTAACCTGACAAGGTTTGTCATATATAAAAACAATACAATACACGATGTATTTACAGATTACGCATAGACTATCTTTAAATTCGGCCACTTATCTTGCCAATTCTTTTTAGCAAGACGCGCACAATAAATGGCTAATTTATCAGGAGTTTCTGTGAAATACGGCGTTGGTCTGACGGTAAAAGTCACAATATCTGATAAAGCGTAGGGAGCTAAAATAGCCAGTTGATTTGTATCTGTTAAGCGAGCACCGATCGCTGTACATGTTTCTGAAAATCTAGCAATCGCATCACTAGAATTCAGATAAGGGGGAGTATTTGGATTATGTAAATGTATGTGTGCTTGATTTTTCAGCTCCCAATCATAATTGGGATAATTTCTTTTCAATTGCTCTGCTAAAACTTGTGTCTCTTCATAAGACATAGCTTGATCAAAAAAGATGACATCAATATCTGTATCATTGTCAAATAACGGTTTATCTGATAGCAAGTTCTAGATTAAATTACGAATACTGCCAGCAGCTAACCAACTATCTGATAGCGCTAAACTACGAATGATTGCTAATATCTCAACAATTTGCGGCGTGCCATATCACACGTCTTTTAATTCTTCTTCAGTCATCATTAGTCTAAGCCTTTCTATCTTATAGCATAAAAATACGTTAATACTAAAGTATATTGATAGCTTTATATTACTTCAAGTATAAGTCTACTCCCTAGTTTAGTCAATAAAAAAACTAGCTATTGCTAGTTCTTTGTTTAATTATTCGCCAAAAAACTTTTGAGCAAGCGCTTGACCTTGATCGATTTTTGCCCATTGTTGTGCTTCAGATAACTCATTTCCACCGTCACATGATGCAAAGCCACATTGGTGTGATAAAAACAAGCGTTCTTTAGGAATAATCTCACTGGCTTGTTCCAGTAGATCAATCACGCGTGCTTCATCATCTAAGATTGCTGTTTTACTAGATAACAAGCCTAAAACAATCTCTGTATCGGGACGTTCCTTAAACACCTGAAGTGCTGAAAGGTTACCTGCACGTTCATCATCCCATTCTAGGAAGAAGCGATCATAGCGTTGTTGTTTCAAGAATAATTTGGCGATTGTTTCGTAAGAACCAGCACCCATATTTCTAGAATCATAATTACCACGACAGTTATGTGTCCAAACCGTTAAGCCAAGACTGTGTCCAAAATCAATCACATCATTATTAAGGTCAATAAATGTTTGGGCTAAAGCCTCTATTTGAGCATGATCAATATCTCCACCAGTAAAAGGAGAACTTGGATTATCGTCTGAAAACATTTCCCATAGACAATCATCAAACTGAATAATTTTACCACCCACTTCAGCATATTCTGTCAAAAACGCTTTATATGCGCTTGCTAGATCTGCTTTAAACTCTGATCTATCATGGTAGTATGAATTGGCATCTTTATCGCCATACCTTTTAGCATCTTGAGAAAAAGACCATTCACCAAAGATATGAGATGGTGAAGGAATACAGAGTTTTGTTGTCTGCTCACCTGCATTTGCTTTAATCTCTTTATAGATATCAATAAAATGATGATGTTTCCCGCTTATTTTTTCAGTAAATTCTAAACCGATATCACGACGTGTTTCATATTTTGATGTGTCATCTAAGTCTCTAAAGAAATACCCGTTATCAGCGATAAATCTTCTAACACCATTTAATCCCCAAACAAAATCAAGATGCCACAATGATTTTGAAAACTCACCATCTGAGATCACTGATAACCCATGAGCGATTTGTTTTTGGATGACCTCTTGAATTGCTTGTGTTTCACAAGCTTGATAGCCTTCAAAATCCTCATAAAATGGATATTGTATGTCATCACGCGCTTCTATCTCTCGTTTATATTTAAGTAATGCTTCTGGTCTTAATAAACTACCAACAATTTGAAATTTTTCACTCATCTGAAGACTCCTTTTATATCCTAAATATCTTGATAACTCTATTATAGGAGAAATAAGATAACTTGTATAATACTAAATATCACTCTATAAATATAATAAAAAACTATAGCCAAACTCTGATTTATACAGTTTTGTTATAGGTATACATAATAAAAACTGCCAAATGGCAGTTTTTATCTTAAACATGTAAGGTCATATCTTGCTTTAATTGTTTTTTAGCTGTCGCCATCATTAGTCTGATTCTATTGAGCTGATTAACAACAGAAACTGATGGATCATAATCGATTGGTGCGATATTTGCTCTTGGATATTGGCGACGTAATTCTTTAATCATCCCTTTACCGACGATATGATTAGGCAAACATCCAAAGGGTTGTAGGCAAACAATATTATCGACTTTATCTTGCAATAACTCGATCATCTCTCCCGTTAGAAACCATCCTTCACCCGTGTGATTACCGATAGAGATTATTTTTTCTGTATCAGCAGCTAACGCATCTATCGAATGCAACCCATTAAAACGCTTAGAAGATTTTAATGCCTTATTCATTGGCTTTTCAACCATTTGAATGATATTAATAAACGTCCGTGCGAAATACTTGGCTTTTTTACCCATACCAAGATGATCAGATTTCCAGATTTGATTATAAAGTGAGTAGTTCATAAAACCGATAATATCTGGCACTACTGCTTCTCCACCTTCAGATTCGATGATACTTACGATATCATTATTAGCAGTTTTAGAATACTTGACTAAAATTTCACCAACTACACCAACACGTGGCTTTTTGATAGGTAATAATGGTGTGTCATCAAACTCGCGGATGATTTGTTTCATATTCCGGTTAAATTCAAAAATTGATCCTGTTTTCATGTTATGCTTAGCTTTTTCTAGCCATTTTGCATGTAAGGCATCTATCTGACCCTTAGTGATTTCATACGGTCTAGTTCGATACACAACACGTTCAAACAAATCACCATAAAGTGCACCAATCACAACACGTACAATCAAAGGAACAGTTAGTTTAAAGCCATCCGTTTTCTCAGTCCCTTTATTCCCCATCGACAAAGAAACAACAGGTACTTGAGCAAATCCTGCATCTTTAAGTCCTTTTCGTAATAAGGGAATATAGTTAGTCGCTCGACAACCACCACCTGTTTGCGTCATCAAAACAGAGGTATTATTGACGTCATAGTCACCCGACTCAAGTGCATGAATTAATTGTCCGATAGAAATGATTGCTGGGTAACAAGAATCATTATTGACATACTTCAGACCAGAGTTGATAGCACCTTTATCCTCAGGTAATAGCACAACATTATAGCCAGATTGCTTAAATGCTTCATCAATCAAGCCTTCTTGATGAATGGGTGAAAGCATGGGCATTAAGAGTGTATGTTGCTGTTTCATCTCTTTTGTGAAAACCGGATGAGCTGTAATGACTTCTTTAAAGTCACTTTCAGCTAATTCTGGCATATTAGGGCGTTTATCACGCTCATTCACGGCTGCTTTAAGTGAGCGTAATCTAATACGCACAGCTCCCATATTTGAGCCTTCATCAATTTTTAAAACAGTATAGAGTTTATGATGTGCTTGCATGATTTCTTCGACTTGGTCTGTTGTCACCGCATCAAGTCCACACCCAAAACTGTTGAGCTGAACCAGTTCAAGATTTTTATTTTTGGCGACGACACGCGCGGCACCATATAATCGAGAATGATAAACCCACTGATTCACCACTCTTAAGCCACCCACCTCAGATAAATGTGCAATCGAATCTTCAGTCAGCACATGAAACCCTTCTTGGGTAATAATATTTGCAATACCGTGATTAATTTCAGGGTCTAAATGGTAAGGACGACCTGATAAGACGATTGCTTTTTCCTGATTGAGATTAATTTGAACGAGTAAGTCTTCTGCCTGTTTTCGAATGTCTTGCTTGAAAGCATCTAGTTCATCAAATCCATGTTTAACAGCACTAGCAATATCATCTCTAGCAATCTCAAACTCAGAAAAGATTTGAGATAGATTATCAATCATATTATCTGGATCTGCTAGATTAATGAAAGGATGTAGATAGGCAACTTGCCCATTTCTGATCTCATCAATATTATTTTTGATGACTTCTGGATAGGACTGCACAATCGGACAGTTATAGTGATTTTGGGCACTAGCATCTTCTTGACGCTCATATAATACAGATGGATAAAATATGGTTGGCACATCTTTTTCAATCAAACTCATGATATGTCCATGACTCAGTTTCGCAGGATAACAAACAGTATCAGAAGGAATCGTCTCTATCCCTTTTTCATACAATGTCTTGTCTGATTTAGGCGATAGCACCACTCTAAACCCTAAATCACTTAGAATAGTATGCCAGAGTGGATAATTTTCATACATATTTAAGACACGTGGGATACCTATCTCACCATGTATTGCTTTTTTCTTACTCAGTGATTTAAACTTGAATAATTTTTTATATTTATAATCGACTAGGTTAACTTTTTTATCACGCTTATCTACTTTGATTTGCATGGCTTTTTCTGCACCACGCTCACAGCGATTTCCTGATACAAATTTTGACCCATCATTAAACACTGTCAGTGTCATTTTACACATATTTTCACAGAGTCCACAAGTCGTAAACTCTTTAGTCGTTTCAAAGTGCTGTATAGCGACTAAATCTAAAATAGTCGATTGGCTGATATCGTCACTCCCATTTTCCATGGCAATCAAGGCACACCCATAAGCACCCATGAGTCCAGCGATCGATGGGCGAATCACTTGGCGATCTGAAATTTTTTCAAAGGCACGTAAAACAGCTTCATTGTAGAAGGTTCCGCCTTGGACAACGATTTTTTCACCCAAATCTTCAGGGCGTTTCACTTTTATGACTTTGTACAGAGCATTTTTGATCACAGAATAAGATAAACCTGCTGAAATATCCCCGACTGTTGCCCCTTCTTTTTGGACTTGTTTAACTTTAGAATTCATAAAAACAGTACATTTAGAGCCAAGATCAACTGGATGTTTGGTTAATAAGGCTGCTTTTGCAAAGTCCTTTACGTCATATTTTAAAGATTTAGCAAATGTCTCGATAAAAGACCCACATCCTGAACTACATGCTTCGTTCAGCTGGATACTAGATAGTGCACCATCACGTATTTTCATGGCCTTCATATCTTGACCACCGATATCAATGATAAAATCAACTCCAGGTTGGAAAAAGTCAGCCGCTTTATAATGTGCCATCGTCTCAACTTCACCTATATCTACTTTTAAGGCAGCTTTAATGAGGTGTTCACCATATCCAGTTACCGCTGATTTGGCAATATAAACATCACTCGGCATGTCTTGGTAAAGTGTCGTCATGACAGTAATAACTGAATTTAGCGGATCGCCATTATTTGAGCCATAATGCTCAAATAAAATATCTCCGGCTTCATTAATTAAAACAATTTTAGTTGTCGTTGACCCTGCATCTATACCTAGATAAGCAGCACCGTGATGAGTTGCTAAAGGTTTATGAGCAGCCGTTGCTTGATTATGTCTTGTTCTAAATGCTGCTAAGTCAGCTTCACTTTCAAACAATACCTCCATAGTATCTTGGGGAACCAAGTTCTCTGAATGATCATTTTCGAGTTGATGAATAATTTGTGATGCACAAAATTCTGTCGCATTTTCTTCATCTAATGCAGCACCCATGGCAACAAAAAGTTGTGGATGTTCAGGAAACACCACATTTTCAGGTTTAATATCTAGCGTTTCAATGAATCGTTTACGCAACTCACTCATGAAAAATAATGGCCCACCTAAAAAAGCAATGTTCCCTGTGATTTTACGTCCAGACGCCAACCCTGCTACTGTTTGGTTGACCACTGCTTGGAAAATACTAGCCGCAATATCTTCCTTACGTACCCCTTCATTTAAAAGTGGTTGGACATCTGTCTTTGCAAAGACACCACATCGACTTGCAATAGGATAAAGCGTTTGATAGTTTTTGGCAAGTTCATTAACACCTGCTGCATCTACTTTTAAGAGTTCAGCCATTTGATCGATAAAGGCACCTGTTCCACCAGCACATGATCCATTCATACGTTGCTCCATAGCACCGTCAAAGAAGGTCATCTTGGCATCTTCACCACCAAGTTCAATCATGACATCTGTTTGAGGAATAAATTTTTCGATTGTCAGTGCAGATGCAATCACTTCTTGAATAAAAGTCGCACCAATCACGTCAGATAGGCCCATACCACCTGAACCTGTAATCGAAAAAGTAAACGCAACATCACCAAGTTTACGCATCATCTCCTGAAGTACTTTGATCGTTGCTGTTTTGACGTCAGAAAAATGCCTCTCATATCTTGAGAATTTTAGGTCATACTGTTCATCAAATACAACCATTTTTACTGTTGTTGAGCCAACGTCTATTCCTGCTTTATACATAAACACTTCTTCCTAATACCTAACCGAGTTAAAACAACACATTGTTGCATAACATATATATCTTCATTTTACAAGCAATTCGACTTGCGCGCAACCATTAAAATGTGCTAAACTGTTGGTAAAACAACACTAAACAACAATACGTTGTATAAAGTTAATGATTCTTTAATCAAAGTGGGAAAAAATGACAAAAAAAATTGATTTACGTATCAAAAGAACGAATAAACTCATCATCGAAGCCTTTATTAAACTTTTAGGTAGTAAGACTTTTGATAAAATTACGATTAGTGATATTTCAGACATAGCGATGATTAATCGGGCAACCTTTTACAGCCATTTTAAAGATAAATCCGACTTATTTGAACGGATTATCGATAAATTTTTGAAAGATTTTGTCGCTGTTTTAGACTCTGAAAATCTGGTTGAAGAAAATGGCATTAATGTCAAAAAAATTGAACGTGTCTTGACTAACTTTTATGAGTTTGTCAAAGACAATCCTGATTTGGCAAGAATATTTATCACGCACAGCAATAAAGAAATTTTATCAAAACGTTTATTAGCCATTTTATCTGAAAGATATGCCCACCTGTTTGAAAGTCTAGATGTCAGAAATGAGCAACTCAAAATACCGACTGATTTCGTTGTCTCATATATCACAAGTATTTTTATCGGTACAGTGACTTGGTGGATTGAACAAAAAAATCACGAGATGTCCGCAAATGAATTTGCTTCTCTCGTGATTAAGTTGATTTCAAACGGCCATTTAACCGTTTTAGGTGTGAATATTAACCGTGATTAAGTCTAGTGTACGTGAATAACAAAAAGGTTGACCTTTGTTTATGCTGTTTCACTTTCTTTAGTAGACTGCAATATAAAATACCCTTTACTTTTTTTGATCACTTCACAATTATCAAAAATCTCGACCATCTTATCTTTAGCACTAGGTGCGCCTTGTTTTTTCTGAATGACAATCGTTAGTGTGCCGTTTTCCTTTAAATGTTCATAGGCACCAGATATGACACCATGCACAACCTCTTTACCAGCTCTTATCGGGGGATTTGACACGATATGATCAAACTTACCCACTACCTTATCATAAAGATTGGATTGAAAAATTGTGGCTGATACTGCATTTTGAGTGGCATTTTTCTCTGCTAAAGCTAGTGCGCGTAAATTTACATCTATCATCGTTGGCACGACTGCTTGAGCTTTTGCAAGCGTAATCCCAATCGGACCATAGCCACATCCAACATCTAATAAAGTGGCCTGCGCTTCAAATGTTACTGCCTCTAAAAGCACTTGACTACCAAAGTCAATTGCTTTTTTGCTAAAGACACCCGCATCAGTGGTAAAGCGTAATCGCTCGCCTAAAAGAACAGTTTCAAGTTGGTGAATATCATGTGCTGCATCAGGATGTTCATCAAAGTACATTTTTTGAAAATCATTAGCCATATTAGTTGTTTTGCTCCCTACTGATAATATCTTGTGCAATGAGTGACGTCACAAGTTTATAGCCTTTAGTTGTAAAATGAACACCATCTGATACAATCAGCTCATCAGGATTAGGCTGTTGGTGCATCAGTGCATTTAGATTTAACACGTTAGCACCTGTTTTTTCGCCAGCAGCTTTAACACTTTCTACATAATCTATCAGTCTTGTATTTGAGCGTCCTAACATTTTTTGTGAATTCATCATTGCAACCTCATTCACATAAGAGGGTGTTAAAATGCTCGTCTTCTGTGCACCCAAAGCTGTGATAAATGTTGTGATATTTTTAAAAAATTGTTGCGGAGAAATTTTACGGTGTACGGCTGCATCATTTGCACCAAAAAAGATATAATAATAATCAGCTTTTTGAGCGACTACATCAGCCAAACGCTTCATGGCTGCATTCGTATCTTCTCCCGCTACAGCACAACAGATAACCTCACCAGATATGTGTGCTTGCGCTAACAAGTCTTCTGTCATGTTTTTCATCTCTATATGGGTCGAGATGGAATCACCAAATACTACGATTTTCAACTTTTAACTCCTCTTATTTAGGATAATATGATTAGTCACTTTACTGTTTGTTTGTCTATATTATATCATATTACTCAATTTGTTTATTTTTTCTAACGCTCTTCTAGTTTATTTGCAATAGGCCAGTTTTTATTCATGATGTAATCATAATATAAAACGCCTATCAAGCCAATGATAGTCCCAACAAAAATAGCTAAAATTCTAGTTTTGATTAAAGTATTGCCCATTTCTGGTCTCACTATTTTAAACAAAATAAGTGCGATTGGCGTCGTGAAAAAATTGCCAACTAAATAGCTTTTGGGCATATAAAGACCAATTAAGGCAATAAAAACAAAGGATAGCCCGATTAATACGATAGGATCATTGACGAGTGAGTAAATAACAAAAGCTATCAAGGTACCGATAAGCCCTGCACCAATATAGGATAACTGTCTTTTTCTTGCAACCGTCACATTTTCAGATTGTAGAATAGTCAAGGCTGACACAAGTATCCAATAATAATTGTTTAATTTCAAATGATACCCAATAAAATAAGCAAGAAAGGCAAATACACTAGTCATCAAGGCACGTATGCTAGGCTGGATATCTTGCGTTTTATAGATAATATCCCTCAGATTGATTTGGTATCGTTCAAATTGCCTATTTTCAATCATAGCAAAAACGACTGCAATGACGACACCTAACACCGCATATAATGATAAAAATAATGCGTTGAGTAATGGCAGGTGAGATAGACTTGCGATCATCCCATTAATCATGAGAACAAAAAATAGTCCAGGACCAATGTATCCATTCACGCTCATCAGGTATTGGACAATATAAGTCAATAAAGCAATCCAGATAAATGTAAGCCATTGTGTTTTTGAGAGACAAGCACTGATTGGAAAACTAATACAACTGATACTACTGACTAAAAATAGTTGTGTCATGGTCTTGTCCTTATTAGCTGGTACATAATACATAAAAAGTAAACTACCAAAACTTCCCATCACGCCAACCCAATAATTACGAAAAATAATCGCAATTAAGAAAGCGACAACCATCGTTAACACACCGTAAATGGTATGGATATAATTTCTATTGGTAAATTGATGCATCATAGCTCCTTTAAAATGAGACTGATAAAATATAAGTCATAAGTCTATCTTAATACAAAACACTTAAAAAAGACAGTTATATTTATAGATACACCAAATGAATCTGTTACATACAAATCAGTTTATGAGCAAAAATGGAAATCAGGTTTGCCCTATTTTGGGGATGTTTGCGACTTCTATACAACACTTACTTAGTATTTTGTAAGCGCATTCTGGTATTTGTCTATTTTATATGGTAAAATTACTTCTATGGAAACTGAACTGATAAATTATGAAAAGATTACGCGCCGCATCTGGCAAAATCTATATAAAAAAACCTTACCCGCACTAACAGAACAAGAACTAAATAATATTAAGTCAATCAATGATGAAATTAGTCTACAAGATGTCAATGACGTCTATCTACCACTTGTGCAACTGATTCGTATCTATAAAAAAACAATTAGCGATTTGAATTTTTCAAAGGGCTTATTTTTACAGAAAATCACTGATAATCAACCCTTTATTATCGGTATTTCAGGATCAGTTGCCGTTGGTAAATCGACTACTGCCAGATTATTGCAGCTCCTATTATCTCGTACCTTTAAGACTTCTAAAGTTGAACTCGTGACAACTGATGGATTTTTATATTCCAAAGATGAGCTGACAAAAAAAGGGATACTAGATAGAAAAGGATTTCCTGAATCTTATGACATGGAAGCGCTGATTAGTTTTTTATTAGCCATTAAGTCTGGTAGCAGTGCAACTATTCCAGTATACTCTCACGAAATTTACGATGTACTACCTGAAAAAGAACGGATTGATGCCCCTGACATCCTTATCGTTGAGGGAATAAATGTCTTTCAAACGAGTGCCAATAAACAGCTTTATATCAATGACTTCTTTGATTTTTCTATCTATGTAGATGCTAAAGAGCATAATATCGAACGCTGGTATTTAGAAAGATTTAAAACGTTTTTAGCCTTAGCTAAACAAGATCCGAATAATTATTATCACCAGTTTACCGCACTCTCAGACGATGCAACGATGAAATTAGCTAAGGATACATGGAAAACAGTTAATTTAGTTAACCTAAGGAACTATATCGAACCAACACGCAGTCGTGCTGAGGTTATCCTACACAAAGATAAAACACATAAAATCGACAAAATTTATTTGAAAAAATACTAAAAAAGATCCAGTCACCACTGACCAGATCTTTTTTGTTTTAGTTTAAAAGTGCTTTTGCTTGTAGCATTTCAGACAGACTGAATTGACCAGGTGCGCTACTTGCATCCACTGATGCAAAAGTCCAGCTACTGCCAAAACTATCACCAGCAAGACGCGTAATCTTACCGATTTCCCCCATAGCCATCGTAACAAGAAGTTGTTGTGGATGTTGTAGGCTAAAGGCTTGTGTCTCAGACATTAATCTTAGCACATCAGCTTTTGTTTTAGGCATACCAGCAAACTTCACAACTTTTGGTTGCCTAGCAGACATAGTTGATAAAATATCACTCAAATTGAGTGGTATTTGATTAAAATCATGATAAGAAGCAATCGCATTATCTGGTAGCGAGATCGTTTTAAACCTCATAACTTCAACATCTATATAAGTAAATGCAGATGCGTAAGTAGCGATCAAATTTGCATATGCCATCTCAGTGATGTTACATTCAGCCTTATCTTCTGTTCGATAGGTAAAGATAATGTCCTGACTCGAAAACTTTTGTTTGATTTGCTGTGCTGCTGTACTTAGGACATCTAAAGGTAAAAAATCTGCTCGCCACTCGATGATATCAGCTTCTTGATACTTTTTAGTCTCTAATAATGCGATCTCTGCCATACTTGTGGGCATAATTGGCACGACAATTTTCATTATGATTTGACCTCCAATACGAATACTTTTAGATAATCAGATTGTGGATCAGCAGGATTCGTTGTAAAATCTGCAGGTAATCTGAATTCTTGAATAATCTCAAACTTGTGTTTAGCGAAGCCTTTGTTGATTTCAGCCAAAAAGTCTGTTCTTGACAATCTAGCATGATTCGTTGAGGCAATTATCCTACCGTGTTTGTTTAAAATAGGTAGCGCATCTTCAATTAGTTTATGATAATCTTTTGCGACTGAAAATGTCATTTTTTTATTTCTTGCAAAACTTGGTGGATCTATGACAATGATATCAAAACTTAACTGTTTTCGATTAGCGTATTTAAAATAGTCAAAAACATCCATGACATGAAATTTATGTGCGTCAAGTGGGATATTATTAGCCACAAAATGGGCCTGTGATAGGTCACGTGACCGTTTTGCTAAATCAACTGAGACTGTCGATTTAGCACCACCAATTGCTGCTGCAACTGAAAAAGCAGCTGTATAAGAAAACATATTTAACAAAGATTTCCCAGCAGAAAACTTATCGATTAAAGCACCACGGACGTCATGTTGATCCAAGAAAATCCCTGTCATAAGCCCGTCATTTAGAAAGACTTCATAGTTAACACCATTTTCAAGGATGATAAATTTATCTGGTGCAACTTCTCCATAGATATGACTAGAGACAGGAAGTTGACTATCAAAGCGTATTTTTTCATACGCACCTAATATTTCTGGAAAGACAGTCTTAAATGCTGCTAATATGTCTGTTTTGAGTGTGTATACGAAGGTGTTATACCAGTTAAACAAAGCATAGTCACCATAAATATCGATGGTAAATCCCCCAAAGTCATCGCCATCTTGATTAAAAACGCGAAAAGCTGTGGTTGTATTATCTTGATAATAGTTTTGGCGCTTGTTTTTTGCCTCTTGTAACAGTGCTAAAAAGTCTCTTGACTTAATCGTCCAGCCAATACCCTTATTTTGACGTGACAAATAAGCTTCACTAACAAACTGATGATCAAAGTATAGGGATACAAACCCTTCAATACCAGTTTGTACAGGGAAATCTTGGGCATCAAGTACTGCAATCCCTTGTCTTATTTTTTTAGCTGCATATTTATTTATAGTTAGTTTAGTCATTATCTAAATATTATACACAAAATTAGGTAAGAAAGCTATAGACCTCTAGCCCTTATCTAGCTAGATAAACTCAGTCTACATACTAGTTAAACAGTGTCACGATATATTTTTAGTCTCGTGTCAGCTTTAACAAGTAAAATGGTCATTGTTTGCTAAAAAACTTAAAATAGCGTAAAATAAAGAAAGATATTTTAGAGAAAATCTGTAGTTATCTGGGCTTGTTATTGACTAACTTGCCCCTTGACACTACTATCATAAAGGAACAGATTAACTTGTTAAAAAAATTTTCAAACGTCGTATCAACTCGACTTGGGTTTACTGCTTTTCTAGTGATCTTATTTTGGTTTAAAACCCTATTTGCTTACTTTTTTAAGTTTGATTTAGATTTTGATAATGGATTTCAAGTCCTATTAGCGATTATGAATCCCTTATCTACAACACTGCTATTAATTGGTGTTGCACTATATGTTAAAAATACCAAACTATATTATGGCTTATCTTTTTTAATCTATATATTATTAACGTTGTGGTTGTTTTCTAACTCTATCTATTTTGGGGAATTTACCGATTTTATCAGTATTAACACAATGCTAGCGTCTAGTAAAGTAGCTGCCGGCTTAGGTGAATCGGCCATCAATTTATTTAACTTTACTGATTTATTTTTCATCATAGATTTTGTTTTTATCGGTGTATTAATTTGGAAAAAAGTGATTCGCTTTGATCAACGTAGCTTTAGCAAGCGTGCAGCTTTTGCGGTCACATCACTATCTATTTTGGCTTTCACAGTCAATCTTTTCTTAGCTGAAATTGATAGACCAGAACTATTAAGTCGTGGGTTTTCAAATACCTATGTCGTACGTTATCTAGGCTTGATTCCTTTTTCTGTTTATGATGGTGTTAATACATATAAAACAAACCAAGTCCGTAAAGAAGCCAAACCGGCTGACGTCGCTTTAGTTCAAAAATATGTTGCCGAAAATCATGCTAAACCTAATCCAGATACTTTTGGTATCGCAAAAGGTAGAAACGTGATTTACATCCATCTTGAAAGTTTCCAACAATTTTTAATTAACTACAAATTAAAAGCACTGGATCCTAATACGAAACAAGAAAAGGACTATGAGGTCACACCTTTTCTAAATTCTCTATTCAGCTCAAAAGAGACCTTTGCTTTTGATAATTTCTTCCACCAAGTGAAAGCAGGTAAAACATCTGATGCTGAAACTCTGATGGAAAACTCATTTTTTGGTCTGAATCAAGGCTCATTCTTTGTCAGCAATGGGGGTAAAAATACCTTCCAAGCTGCACCAAACATCCTCTCACAAGTTGGTGGGTATACATCTGCTGTTTTCCACGGTAATGTCGGGTCATTCTGGAATAGAAACGAAACCTATAAACGTCTTGGGTACAACTACTTCTTTGACCAAACCTACTTTAATGTTGATAAAACAAATTCTTTCCAATATGGGTTACACGATAAGTATATGTTTGGTGATTCTATTGAATACTTAGAACATCTGCAACAACCTTTTTATACAAAATTTATTACAGTATCTAATCACTATCCCTATGTTAAATTCGACGGGGCAGAATCTGGTTTTCCTTTAGCCACTACAAGTGATGATACGATCAACGGCTATTTTGCAACTGCAAATTATCTGGATAGCGCAGTGAAAGAGTTTTTCGATTATCTCAAAGCATCAAATGTCTATAAAAATTCAGTCATTGTACTTTATGGTGATCACTATGGTATCTCAAACTCTAGAAATCCTCAGCTTGCACCACTCCTTGGTAAAAATAAAGAGACTTGGTCGTCTTATGATGACGCAATGTTGCAACGTGTGCCTTATATGATTGTTGTACCGGGTATGGACAAAGGCTACGTCAACCACACTTTTGGTGGTGAGGTCGATAACTTACCAACTCTATTACACTTATTAGGTATTGATAATAGTAAATATCCACAACTTGGACAAGATATGCTTAGTCCCCAACATCGTAACGTTGTGAATATGAGAACAACTGATAACTGGGTGTCCTCAACATTAACTAACTTTTCTGGTAGAATATATAAAACAGCTACAGGAGAAGAGATTACTAATCCTGACCCTGATACCAAAAAACAAATCGCAGCATTTAATCAACAATCAGAAGCGCAATTAAAAGTATCTGATGCGATTACATCAGGTGATTTACTAAGGTTTTGGCCCGATGATGGTTTAAAAGCAATCGATCCTAACGACTACAATTATACAAAAGGGCTTAAAAAAGCTGAAGCAATTGAAGATAAATTAGGAAGTAAATCAACCTCCATCTTCTCTCAAAATGGAGATAAGACAACTAAACAACTTTGGCAAACACAAACTTTCCAACAGCTACATCCAGATCTTGTTCCTGTTGAAAGTAGCAGTTCTGAAAGTACTAAAAAGAAATAGAACGTGCTAATGATAGTTGTCATTACAAATCAAAACACAGCCACATCATGATGATGTGGCTGTGTTTTGATACTATTTATTTTGGATTTTTTATTCCCAATAAAGCAAGGTGTTACCTGAAAAATCTATGCTCAGCGAAAGGGAACAATTGACCGTATATTTGCACAGCCGTGGAGTTTAACGGTTGGAGATATACAAACCAAATAGAAGGATAAACTGCTATTTTTACCTTTACGTATAAAACCACATAACACACAATATAAACCTAGCGATAACGCTAGTGCTTTTCAATTTTTTTATTCACTAAGAACAGATTGGTAGTCTAATTCTTCATTATCTACCAAACCTAATTGAAAAATACTTTGAATATCCGCATGATTAAATAAATATAGGTTTTCTGAAGATTGATAACCTTCTGGAAAGAGAACACCAGCATAATCGAATTCTTTCTTCGATTCACTTGAAATCTGTTTTCGTCCAATAATCATCAACCTTTTTTCTCCACCCTCAAGTAAAATTACACTGCCTAAAGCCAAATAGTTCAATTTTTTTTCTTCACTACTCATTTATTTTCCTTTCGTTGTTTCATAATTTTTCTTCCGTGCATAATTACCATAATTACGAAAGATGAGATAAGGAACAGTAATATTATTTTCATGATGTTCATTGATTCATTCCACCATACGGGGTAATGTTTAATATTTGGTGTATCCCCTATTAGTTGAAAGACAAATCCAACAACCAAAAAGAATAATAGATAGATAAATGCTAATACCCACAATTTCTTTTCAAATTTATCAGCAGAAATATACTTCATTTTACAACCCCCAATACCTTTGCTATCGCAATGAAAAAGATTTCAAAAAAACCACTCAAAATAATTAGTAGGCATACAAAATGCCAAACTAAGTACCATAACCTCTTAGCTTCAACTCGTTTTCTATTATTTAAAATGTCCTCTCCAAGATAAATATTAACATAGAAATTCAAAATTTTTGTTAACATGTTAATCTCCTATTTTATTTTAAGACTAATTCCTGCACCTGGACCCGCACCTAATTTGATACCTCCGGAAAAACCATCTTTTTTTGAACTTGTTAGATGAGCAGATACTCCAGCAGAAAGTGAGAAACTTCCCCCTATCGTAACTTTTGTTCCTGTAAAAGGTATTTTTAAAGAGAATTGTTTTAAATTTATTTCAGCAAGTGTCTCTTGAGCACTGATTCCAACATTTATATTTTGTGGCTTAAAGTCATTATAATAACCAAAGTTTTGCTTTCCTAAATTTACGGATGATAATATTTTATTGAAAATATTATCATTATCTGGGGGAGACCAAGATGCTAGAGTTGATGAACCTCCCCAAATATTCCCTATACGAACTTTGCTGAAGGATTCTGAAGTCCCAAATTTCTCTTTAGTATTTGATATTATATCATGCTTTCCGCTCGCAATGGATTCCTCTGAAGTTAATTTAAAAACCTCAATAGCACCGTAGTTTCCAATTATTTTTTTGGCAGTAAGATCTTTCAGTTTATCGTTTCTCTTAACTTTAGGCATATTTCTTAAGTGAGTATTTTCGATTTTTAGCTTCTTTTTAATTTTATCTAACTCACGCTGATCTTTTCCTATTTTTTGAAATTGAAGATAAAGGTTTTCTGCTTCTTTAATTGAGATAGACATACTAGAGCTAAACTTTTTAATAGCTTCAATAGCAGCGGGATCTTTTTTGTATTTTTTTATCAATTCATTTTCTGTAGGAAGACTTGAATTTAATTTTTCAGCTTGAAGCTTTTTAGACCAAGACATATCTGCACCAGCAGGAAAAGAAATTATCCCATCACTATTTGCTTTTGATTGATTGATAAGTTCAACGCCTTGTAAAGCATACTTAAAAGCTTGTAGACTATCTGTAAATAGATAGGTTGTTGTACTCGAGAATGTTTGAAGTGCCTGCAATTTTTTTTCGTAATCATTTTTGAGATGTTTTAAATTATCTAACTGTCTGTCAAGTTCAGGCAGTTCCGCAAGTCCATTTGCTACACCTTCAAATCCACTAGACATAAATTTTTGTATGAGTTTTCTATCTTCTTCTATCTTTTGTTCAATTAAAGAAATGAGCTGATTTGTATTTACTAGTTTTTCATTCAGCTGTACCTCATCTAGATGTGAACTTAAATACCGAACTTCTTGTTCGGATCTTTTATAAGTTTCTAAATCTCTTCTAATATCAGTAATAGCCGATGACAATTTCTGAATCATTGGCGATATATAGCTTTGAAAAAGACTTTGTCCTACTCGATAAGCAGCTCCAGATAATACTCCAGAATCAATAACCGAATTAAGATGTTGCGTACCTTGGTTTATTTTATCAAATATAGCTGTTGCACTTTTTAGGTTTTCAGAGAGCGACTGAATTAATAGGTCTGAATCACCCCTATCATAAATTACCATACCAAATTATTCCTTTCCTTATAAATTTTTTCAAAAATATCTTCCTTTTCTATTTTTATTTTGCGTGATTTTTCTTTGAGCATGTCATTTTGTAGATTTATACTGGATAAAAGCATTTGTTTAAGTTCATAAAAAATAGCTTGTTCTTGATAAGCTTCATTTTGATCATGTTGAGAAGTCTGACTTGCTAATTCATCTAAAGTATTGAAAAGTGTTTGAGTTGAACTAATAAATGCTAAATTATTTTCTTCAAAATTCCGACCCATACGCGAGAGGTCTTCCAACTCATTTTCGATTTGCTGCATTTTTTGAGTCATGATTCGTCGTTCAACTACGCTTTTATCTTTTGACTTGTTTGGACTAAATAATGTTTTAAGTTCATTTTCAGAGGTAGTATCTGATTTTTTTATAACTTGTCTTGTCCAAACTTGATTCAGAATTTCAGGAAAAGTACCTTCAGAAATCGCTTTTTCTTTTGCCTCTTCAAAAAGTCTGTCTGCTTCATATTTAAAATATTTTATGTTATTTAAAAAATAAATCTTTATGTACTCATCAACGGTCATTTCATCACTAAAATAGTTTTCGTGAACAAAAGCAAGGGCTTCTAGAGGTAAATCTTTCCATATAAATGACGAAAAATTATCGTCTTCTCTTACAATTTTAGGCATTAGTGCCAGCCTTTCCCATCTTGTCTATCACGAAATTCAATAAGTTGTGCAAGTTCAGGAAATTTATTAGCTTGTGTTAAGACGCAAGAAGTAATTTTTGAAACATCTTTCATCAGTTCATTAGTTATTTGTTTCCCGTTAAGCATCGCTTGCACATTACTATCTCCAAAATCAACGGTTTTAAAGTTCATAATTCCCGTTAATCCTGTTAATTCTGAAATTGCACCTTGTGCTTCAATGGTATTTGATTGAATTTTTCCAGACATCCGTTTCTCTCTTTCATAATTCTATAAATTTAGTATATCATTAAAAAATCAAAAAAACTAGAAATGACTGTTGGATATTAAATAAATAGTACTTTATTCAAACTATGACTTGATTTTTTACTTTATTTCATAGAAAAAACATACAGTCAGAACTATTACACTACTCAGTTCACAACTTGTATGTTTTTAATGCATTATTTTATGTCTTTAAAGACCTTTTCTGATTTCTTGTGTTGCAGTAACCAGATTTTCAAGTGATGCTTTCACTTCAGCTACACCCCTAGTTTTTAACCCACAGTCTGGATTAATCCAAACTTTTTCGACAGGTACTTTAGCCAATATTTTTTGTATCACAGCTTCAATTTCTTCAACTGGTGGAATACGTGGACTGTGAATGTCGTATACACCAGGTCCTGTTTGTGTTCTGAAGCCATTTTCTTGTAACGCATCCAAGATAGATAAATCACTTCTGCTTGCTTCAAATGAAATGACATCAGCGTCCATCGCATCGATTGCAGGGATAATATCTGTAAATTCAGAATAACACATATGTGTATGAATTTGTGTCGTTGGCGCTACTTTAGCATGTACTAGACGAAAGGCAGGAATTGCCCAATCGAGGTATTCGCTATTCCAATCAGTTTGACGTAATGGGAGTTTTTCGCGTAATGCAGCTTCATCAATTTGAATAATTTTGATGCCATTTTTCTCTAAATCCAAGACTTCTTCTTGAATCGCTAAAGCGATTTGTAACGTTGAGTCACTAAGAGAGATGTCTTCACGAGGAAATGACCAGTTCAAGATCGTCACAGGTCCTGTTAGCATCCCTTTGACGGGTTTGTCTGTTAGACTTTGTGCATAGAAAGAATCAGCTACTGAAAGTTGTTGTACGCGTGCGATATCTCCCCATACAATCGGTGGTTTAACACAACGAGTCCCATAAGATTGTACCCAGGCATATTTTGTAAACACGTAACCAGATAATTTTTCACCGAAATACTCTACCATGTCATTTCGTTCAAATTCTCCGTGGACAAGCACATCAAAGCCAACCGCTTCTTGCCAATCAATCCATTCTTTTGTTTTTGCTTCATTAAATTGATCATAAGCTTCTTTTGTGATGTCTCCACGTTTAAAGTTAAGCCGGTTTTTACGAACATCTGCTGTTTGAGGGAAAGAACCGATAGTTGTCGTAGGTAAAACAGGTAGATTAAACACGTCTTTTTGGATTGTTTCACGGTCTGAAAACTCTGGTGTTCTAGTGAAATCAAGATCTGTCAAACCTGCTACTTTAGCTTGCACTGTAGCATCTGCTTCAAATCGATCTTGTGCAAACAAGGCTTTATTAACAGACAAGCTATCAGTCTCGCGTTTGTAATAAATATCGTTGATATCTTTAAGTTCTTGTAACTTCTCTTGTGCAAAAGCAAAATGTTTCAAGATATCTTCAGATAAATCCGTTTCAGCACTTACTGTATAAGGGACATGTTGTAAGCTACAAGATGATGAAATAACTAAAGGTTTTTCAGGTAATTTAGCTAATACATCAAGTGTTTTCTCATAATTATTTCGCCAAATATTTTTACCATTTACGACACCAGCAAATAATTTTTTATCAGTAGGAAACCCATAAGTCTCGACCAGTTCAGCTGTCTTACGACCTTCGACAAAATCAAGACCAATACCATCTACATCTAACTTGATCAACTCACTATAAATATCTCTCACATCACCAAAATAAGTTTGTAATAAGACTTTTACAGTCTGTTTGCCAGCTAATAGTGGTGTATAGATTGATTTGAACAATGTGATATCAGCATCAGTTAAGTCAAAGACAAGTGCTGGTTCATCAAGTTGTAACCACTCAATTTTTTCTTCAGCTAATGCTTTAAAAATATCACTATAAATCGCAACAAAATCTGTTAATACTGTATCAATTGTTGTTTTTCCTGTAAAACGGATTAATTTTAGTAGTGTGTAAGGACCAATTAGCACGGGTTTTGTTGCAATACCAAGTGCTAGAGCTTCTTGATATTCTGATAATAGTTTTGTAAGGTCAAGTTTTAGCTCAGTACCATCGTCAAATTCAGGAACCATATAGTGGTAGTTCGTATTAAACCATTTTTTCATGGCTAACGCTTTCACATCACCTGCTTGAGACTGATGACCACGCGCTGCTGCAAAATATTTTTCAAGTGGTGAAATCCCTAATGCTTGATAACGCTCAGGTACAATATTGAGTGCAAATGCAGTGTCAAGTGTTGTATCATAAAATGAAAAATCATTTGATGGGATATAATCAATACCCGCTTTAAATTGGGTTTGCCAATTTAGTTCACGTTGTGCTTTAGCAACTTCTTGTAATTCTGATTCACTAAGTTCTTTCTTGAAAAATTTCTCAATTGCAAATTTTAATTCTCGTTTTGCGCCGATACGTGGATAACCAACTATTGATGTTGTCATAAATTGCCTCTTCTATTTCTTTATTAGTATGTCATTATTCTATCATCTCGTGATATAGTTGTAAAATATATAAAAACAAGGTTTAGTTATAGTTTTAAGATATAACAAAAAAATCGTTGACCTAAGTCAAACGATTCATACCTCTTAAGAGATTGAGCAATTCAGCAGACCAAAATCCAGCTGCAATCGCGCCTATAATAATCACTAATAACTCAAAATTCGTTGTCGCTGTCACACGATCTCCAGTAACCAAACTTCTGACCACTTGATAAGCTTGACCTCCAGGGACCAAGGGAAAAATACCGGGAATTTGATAAATCAACATGGGTACTTTTTGTGCACGACTCATGGTCAAACTCAACATCCCTATCATCATCGTTGCGATAAAAGATCCCAAGATAATACACCAGTTTTTATCTAGCAAATGCTGGGTCATGAGTACCACAAGTTCATAAGTTAACCATGCAACCCCACCAACTATACCAGCCCGATTAAGTGTTCGTCTAGGAATGTTCAAAATAATCCCAAATGCTAATGTACCTATATAGGCTAGAACTGTCTGTGCAACCAAATGTAGCAAGATAAGCATCATAAAAACTCCTTCACTTAATAAAAAAATGAAAGTAGGACAATCCCTAGTCCTACAGAAGCAGCTGTCAACAATGCTTCTATAATCCGTCCTTGTCCAGAAATAAAATTCCCAGCCATGATCTCTCGAACAGCATTTGTAAGTGCGACACCAGGAACAAATGGCATAATCGCACCAATAATGACAATGTCCGGATTAAATGGCGGAGCTAATAGTTTGGCGCAAATCAGCATCATCAAAGACATGCATAAACTAGCAACAAACAAACCAAAAAACCGTAAATGAAACTTATTTCGGATTTTAAAGGCGATCGCATAGGCTAACCCACTTGTTACTCCTGTCAAAAACAGATTAATCGGTTCAGTATTCCTAGTCAACATAATCATAAAACTCACAGCAATCAGCATAGCACTGACGACTTGGAGTTTGAGAGAAAATCTAGGAATCGTCATATCAATTTTACTCAGTTGATCTGCGAATGTTTCGATCGTGATGTTATGAGCTGTAAATTTTCGTGTTAGATCATTAACAGCCACAATCTTCTCCATATCCATAGTCTGTATGCGAGGCGGAATACCTCTCATTTGTGTCATGCCTTGTTCTGGAAAAGTAATCGTAATTGCATTTAACAAGATGTATACTTGTAAGTCTTTGATACCGGCCGCTGAACCCATTCGTAAGATGACATCTTCTGCACGTGAAATTTCAGATCCATTTGCCATTAAAATCTGTCCTGCGAGTAAACAAGACTCCATCAAAATGTGCGCATTTGTATTAGCTTGTTTTAACATTTCAAGCCGAATATCAGTGCTATAATTTGTCATAACATTATATCCTATCCCTAATTTTAAACCTGTTTTATTTTACCTCGTTATATCAGCAAGTGTTGCCTCATATGGCTAGATCAAATCGCAGTTGCGGTTTAACTGGTTCATAATCAACCAACTCAAAATCTGTATCTTTGATATCAAAAAAGTTAGTCCCATCAGCTACATTTAGTTTCAAAACTGGATTCTTATCTGATGGTGTCCGTGATAATAAGATATTAGCATTATCAAACTGATTATCATAGATATGTAAATTATTGACGAAATAAAAGAATTTACCAACTTGCCAGCCAAAGTGCTTCGCAATCATCAGCTGTAGTGCGACATATTGCATGGCGTTGATGTGATGGGCTACAAGCATATCATTACTACGTTGTGTTAATGTCGCGTCTAAATAAATCATACCATCTACGCGTCTTACATCAAACATCGTCTGAAACGCACACGGTAGTAGCCCTTCTGAAGCATCAAAATCGTCATACTGCCACAGATTAATAATATTTCTACGATTCCATGGATTTTTCTCAAGTCCACTTAATAGTTTGCCAATGATATCATGTTTTTTTACTGTGGCACCATAGCGTACACCTATCGTACCAGTATCAGCAACTTCCCATTCATTCCAATAATTCACACCATATTTATCCACTAAGACAGCTAAGTCACTTGTTTGATCTTGATAAATCCATAGTAATTCTTTAATTGCTGATTTGATGGCGATAGGCCGGAGAGTTGTAATTGGAAACTCTCCTTTACTTAGGTCATATTCAGCAAAACTTCCTGTAATATATTTTGAATTGGCTGTCACACCATCCTTATATTTAGGTCTAGCTTGCTCACTCCAAACCCCATTTGTTAAGATGTCATTGATATTATCAATAAAAAGTTTATCTGCTTTTCTCATGTCTTTATACTATCATTTCTATATCATTTTAGGTATATCTCAACCATCCACAGCAAAAAAAACTGGTCAAAACATTCGTATCTCAGTTAAAATTCTGCTAAGTAGTCATAGCGTTCGTATTTAGCTAATAACGCCGTATTTTTACTATCAAGCTCTGCCTGCAAGTCACCTAACTTTGTAAAGTCTGAGCCATGCTCACGCATTTCTTGCTCAATATCAGCAATGTCAGATTCCAACTCACTGATGTCATCTTCAAGTGTTGCCCATTCTTTTTTCTCAAGATATGTCATGCGTTTTTTTTCGCTTGATTTCAAAGATGGAGTCACAGTTTCGAGTGTTTTTTTGACGACTTTTTCTTCTTTTTCTTCACTTAGTTTATCAGCTAGATACTCTGAATAACTGGTATGAAACTCTGATACTAATCCTTTATCAAAAACCAATAATTTATTCACGACTTTATCTAGAAAATATCGGTCATGACTAACCGTAATGACAACACCTGGATAGTGTTGAATAAAGTTTTCTAAGACAGTTAACGTCGCAATGTCTAAATCATTTGTCGGTTCATCTAATAGCAAAACATTCGGCTGCTCTAATAAGATTTTTAGCAAATATAAACGCTTCTTCTCACCACCAGATAGTTTAGCAATTAAGGTGCCGTGTGTCGAACGTGGAAATAAAAACTGCTCCAATAAATTAACAATACTGATTGATTCTCCTGATGCCGTCACACTATTGTCAGCGACTTCTTGAAGAAAATTGATGACGCGTTTTGAGTCATCTAATCCCCGAATTTGCTGTGAAAAGTAACCAACTTTAATCGTCTCACCAATCTCAACAGTACCTGAGTCTGGTGTCAATTCACCATCAATTAAATTAAGTAAGGTAGATTTACCAACACCGTTATTCCCAACAATACCAATTCTGTCTGTATTTTGAATCAATAAATTAAAGTCTTTTAAAATAGGCTTGTCAGGTGTAAAAGCAAAATCGACATGGCTAAAATTAATCACCTTTTTACCAATACGTGATGTTGCAACATTAATCGCAAGATTATCTGTTGATGTGACACGATTGACATCATCTTTGATTGCTTCAAAACGATCAATTCTTGCCTGCTGTTTTGTCGCACGTGCTTGTGGTGATTTGCGAATCCAAGCTAACTCTTGCTTATACAGTTGTTTATTTTTATGATGTTGTGCTTGCTCTTGCTCATCTCGCTCAGCTTTTTGTGCTAGATAATCTTGGTAATTACCTTGATACTCATATAATTTACCACCATCGAGCTCAAAGATACGTGTCGCTATGGTATCTAAAAAATAACGATCATGCGTAATAAACAGAACAGTCTGCTTAGCACTCGTCACATAATTTTCTAACCAAGCAATCGTATCGACATCCAAATGGTTGGTCGGCTCGTCTAAAAGCAATAAATCAGAAGGATTTAATAGGGCTTGTGCCAATTGCACACGGCGTTTTTGTCCGCCTGATAGCTGTTTGATTGGGAGACTAAGCTCTGGTAATTTTAGTTTTGAGAGGACAGTCTTGACTTGATTTTCAACTTCCCAAGCATCTATCGCAGTCATCTTCCCTTCGATTTCAGATAAATCATGCTGTAACTTTTGATTTTCAGGATCATGGGTTAGCGCGATTAACACTTGTTCATACTGTTTGATTGCTTTCATCTGTGGTAGATCATCTGATAAGACAGTATCCATAATCGATAGCGACTCATCAAACTCTGGCTCTTGCGTCAGATACTCAATCTTAAAATCATTTTGTACAAAAAATGGTGAGTTATCACCATCAAATCCAGATTTTTTTGCAATCACATCTAGTAATGTTGTTTTACCTGTACCATTAACGCCAATTAAACCAATACGATCTAAAGGATGAATAATAAAATCAAGATTAGCAAAAACCATCTTATCACCAACGGATTTGCTTAAATTTTCAACTCGAAAATCAGTCATTGCTGCCATATTCACTACTTTCTCTTACATAATTAAAAATATCATCCGGATGATTGCGTAACTTTCCGATCACAATAGCCATCTCTATCTCATGAAAGAGTTTGCCAATGCCTGGCCCTGGACTAATGCTGAATTGTTTCATGATCTCACCAGCTGATACAACAATCTCTTTTTTATCTCGGATTTGTAATGTCTTATCTAGTACTGCAATATGCTCAAAATCGGTATCTAAGCCTTGTGCCTCAAACAGATTTTCTACCAAAAGTAAACTAGATAAGTGATGCTGATAGAGATCTTCTAGAGAAAATGCAGCGACTTGTCGTTTCCGATAAGCACTTAGGAAATGTGTGATAGCTGTTGCAAACTCACGAGATACTTTCCATTTTTTCATCAAAAACTTACCATCCACATAGCCTAACTGGTGCAGTAAAAATCCCCACGCCTGTACACTATTTGTAAATTTAAATCTTTTTGGTAAGGTTAATAGACTTAAAAGGGCTTTTTTATCTGAAAATCCTGGTAAATATGCTGACGCATCAATTGCTAATAGCGCATCAAATCCTTTTTGCCAATAATCAGCTTGTAGTAACTTATCTAGCTCAATAAAAATACGCTCAATAGAGATTTTTGCTAATAAATGAGCTTGTCTTTTCATGGCTTCATAAGTCTCTGACTCTAAGCTAAAATTAAGGGTCGCCATAAATCTTACACCGCGCATAATCCTTAAGGCATCTTCGTTAAAGCGTTCTGAAGGGTGACCTACTGCTCTTAGAATCTTTTTATCTAAATCAGTTAGGCCATCATATAAGTCTATAATTTCGCCATCATTAGCAAGTGCAAACGCATTAATCGTAAAATCACGTCGCAATAAATCCTCTGACAACTCTCTGACAAAACTCACATGAGAAGGCCTTCTATAATCAACATAGACATCTTCTGTTCTAAATGTTGTGATTTCATACGTATCATCACCTGCTAAGACAAGCACTGTCCCATGCTCAATACCAATATCAACCGTATGTTCAAATATTTGTTTCACTTCTGCTGGATAAGCGCTGGTTGCGATATCAACGTCATGAATTTGTCGGTTTAATAAAACGTCTCGCACGCTACCACCAACAAAATACGCTTGATAACCTGAGACTCTGATTTTTTCCAAAATCGGCAGAGCTTTTACAAACTCCGCCGGCATCTTCTCTAATTTCATAATAAATGGTCTAATCCATAAACTAAAGTATCAATTTCAACTACTTTTTTTATCCCGACATTGACACCACCCATGAATGACACACGGTCATATGAATCATGGCGAATCGTTAATCCCTCACCTTTAGCACCAAAAATAACTTCTTGATGTGCGACAAGTCCTGGTAAGCGAACTGAATGAATGCGCATGCCATCAAATTCAGCCCCTCTAGCACCTGCCATTGTTTCAACTTCATCAGCAGCACCTTGTTTTTTAAAGCTACGTTTTTCTTTGATGAGCTCTGCTGTTTTAATCGCTGTACCAGAAGGCGCATCTTGTTTATTATCATGATGCAACTCGATAATTTCTACATCTGGAAAATATTGAGCAGCTTTTTGTGCAAATTCCATTAATAAAATGGCACCAATCGCGAAATTAGGTGCAATCAAACCACCTACTTTGTTAACTTGCGATAACGATATAAGTTCTGAGATCTGTGATTCTGTAAATCCAGTTGTCCCAACAACTGGACAGAAATGATTTTCCAAAGCAAACTTTGTATTTTCAAACGCCACAGCTGGAATCGTAAAATCAGCCCATACATCAGCATCAAACCCGACGAGTGATAACTTATCGTTAAACACTGGTATCCCATCAACTGCTGTTTCACTTGTTTTAGGATCTACTAAAGCGACGAGTTCAAGACTCTCATCTTCTTGCACCATCTTAACTGCAGCTGATCCCATACGTCCTTTAAATCCTGCTATAATTACTTTTATCATCTTATTTTAACTTCGGACTGATACCAAATCCGAGTGCCCCTTCCCCTAAATGTGTCCCAATCACAGCACCAAATGTGGCAATAGAAACATCAAATCCCTTTTCGGTTAGTTCCTTAGCAACTTCTTGTGCGGTTTCAGGTACGTTAGCATGAATCACATATACTTTGTAATCCCCTGTTTTTGTTGTATCTGCTAGAATTTTATAAAGCTTTTTAAAGGCTTTTTTACTTGTCCGAATCTTTTCGTAGACAACGATTTTTCCAGAGTCATCAAATCGTAGAATTGGTTTAATATTTAAAAGATTACCAAGAATGGCCGCACCATTAGACAGGCGGCCTCCTTTTACCAAATGATTCAAATCATTGACGATGATAAACGCCGTTGTTTTATCAATGATTTCTGCTAACTCTGATAAGATAAAGTCAAATGTTGCATTTGTTTTGATCATATTAGCAGTTACCTCAACCATGTAGCCTAAAGGTGCTGACGTAATCACAGTATCAGGAAAAGCAATTGTTAAGTTCGGAAATTCATCTTTTAAATATTGTATATTTTGCCACAAACCTGAAATCCCTGACGATAAGAACAAGCCAATCACATGTGTGTAGTGTTCATCTGACAATTTTTGTAGTAACGTCGCCAAATCATGGATACTAGGCTGGCTTGTTTTAGGTAATTCCTGTGTTGCTGCCATTTTTTGATAAAACTCTGGAACTGTTATATTTTGTCCTTCAATATAAGTTTCCCCATCGATAGTGATGGGAATATCAAGCACAAATACAGTTTCTTTTTGCTTAATTTCTTCACTCAAATATGCTGAGCTATCTGTAATAATTGCAGTTTTCATAAGTTATTAAAATTCCAGACTGATGCCAGGTTGATCTAACGCTACTTCTGTCACTTCATAAGTCAAACGTTTTAGTAAATCAAATAATGGCGTTGCTAATTCAGACATATCTTCTTGAGTCAGTTGTTCTTTATTTTCAATCACTTGACCACGGATGATACTAAGTTGTCCAATATTACCTGAGATAACTAGATCCTCAAGTACAATTACAAAACTCAGCATTGCATTAATCGCTGTGTCTGTATCGTTATCTGCTTGATCAACTAATTGAAAGTGAACATTCAAGCCTGTTTCAGGTGTCCCGTTCTCTTCTTCCCATTCTAGATTTCTTGCATCGTAGTGGAATTGATGTACAAATTCTTTTTCACGTTCAATATTCATTTTTAAAATCCTCCCATGTTGTTACGATAGCATCTGCTTTTAACTGTTGCTTTGAAAAGATAGCTGCTTCATCAAATAAAATTGTTTTGATTCCTGCATGTTGGCCAGCTAAAATATCTAATGGTCTATCGCCAATCATAACTGTTTCATTACGATCTAACTGATATTTATCAATAAGATAGCACAAGCTTTCAGGATTTGGTTTGCGAGCAAAGTGATGATCACTTGTGATGATTTCAGTAAATAAAGGTCTTAACTCACCCAGATAGGCATAAGTCTTGTCATCGCGGTGACTCACAACAAAATGTTGCCCACCACGTTTTACAATCGTTTTTAATATCATCGGAATTTCTGGATAATATGTAGGTGCCTGTTGCAGCTCAGTTTCTATTTGATGATAGTCATCTAAAAAGGCTTGCGTGCCATATTGATCAGCAAATTGTCGAATTGATTTTTCTTTAACAAACCTTTCAAGCTCACAATCATACTGTATACCATGTTTAGTAATCGCTTGTTTAAGCGCACTGAGCATGACTGGATAAGTATCAAACAAAGTACCATCAAAATCCCAAATGTAATTTTTTATATTCATAGCTCTGCTTTATCCGTCTGTTTTAGCTGTCTCACGATATCCGAGACTTCTTCAGTGAAGTCATAGGTGTCTAATAAATCTGGACGTAACCGTAGCGTCTTCGCCAAGCTCTCAGTTAGTCGCCATTTGCGAATATTTTCATGGTGTCCACTCATCAATACCTCAGGTACGCTCAAGCCTCTAAAATTTTCTGGTCGAGTATACTGTGGATACTCCAATAGCCCTGATGAAAAGCTATCATCTTCATGACTCGCTTTTTTGCCTAAAACATCTGGAATCAATCTCACAGTTGCATCAATCATGACACTCGCTGCAACTTCTCCACCCGTCAAGACATAATCCCCAAGAGACACCTCATCGGTCACTAATGTCTTGATACGCTCGTCAAATCCTTCGTAATGTCCACATAAAAAAACAAGTTGTTCCTCAGATGCCAGCTCTTCTGCAAATGCTTGATCAAACGTTCGGCCTGCAGGATCCATCATCAACACACGCGCATTTTCATGAGGAAAAGAATCTAAGGTATCAAAAATAGGTTGTGGCATCAGTAACATCCCTTGCCCACCACCATAAGGCATATCATCAACATGTTTTTGATTATTAGTCGCAAAGTCTCTGAAGTTATGAAAGTTGATGTCAATTTTTCCTGATTTTCTTGCTCTACCAACAATAGAATGTTCTAAGTTTGAAAACATCTCAGGAAATAGCGTTAAAATATCGATTTGCATGTTAATCGTCCAATCCTTGCGGAACTTCAACCGTTACACAGTTCCCTGCGATATCGACTGATAAAACAACTGACTCAATAAAAGGGAGTAGTAAATCTTTTTTACCTTTGCGTTTGATGACCCAAACATCATTTGCACCAGGCTGCAAAATCTCTTTCACTTTCCCAATCTCAACACCATCTTCAATTACAGTGAGGCCGATAATATCATCATAATAAAACTCGTCGTCACTCTCCAATTCAGCACGATCCTCTGCTGCAATCTTTAGTGAATAATCACGATATTTTTCAACATCATTAATACTATACAGACCATCAAATTTTATAATATCTAAATTTTTTTGTTTGCGATGTGTCTTTATTTTTAAAATTTTCACAAACTGATCTTGCTTATCAAATAGTGCGAGTTCGGCATTCTTTTTGTAGCGTTCATCAGCAAAATCCGTCACAGAAAGAACGCGCACTTCTCCTTGCAATCCCTGTGTGTTAACAATTGTTCCTACTTTGTAATAATTCATTCTTATATTATAACATATATCATGGCGCTATGCCATGTATGATGGATTGCAGTCATGAGCAAAAAACACCTAAACTATCTACTTGAAATCAAAAATCAAGTTAGATATATTTAGGCGTCGTTTTCTTATGACAACAAAAGCTGAGATACAAAACATTGGGGAATATGTAAAATTAAGATACCTCGTCACTTGCCAGATAGTAGCGTAACAGAAAGATTGATTCACTCATAGTATGGTGCAAAAACAAACAGGAAAAGGGGAGGTTTCATGTCAAGGAAATATTTAGACAGCTGAGCCGACAAGTTAAGTTACTAATGAAAGTGATTAACCATTCACTGCTCCTATCGTCTTAATTATACCCATGTGAGAAATGGGAGCATTTATTAACTATACGTAACATATAGCGCTTATCATTTAGAGACAAGCTTTAAATTGATCAGTTAATTCCTAAGGTATAACAAAATTACTCATGATAAGCATCGCGTTTATAGACAGGACTAATCAATCGTGTATTCGCAAACAATTAACTAAAGTTCAGCTACAGCACACATTTTTATCTTGAAACGTCTAAGCATCTCACACTATAAGATTGTTAGTTCGAACTATTTTCACCAAATCATACTGTTTACTGTTGGGAGTGTATAAAATGTGCAACAATTTCATACTAATTACTGATAATCTCTGGTCTTCGTGATATAATGATACTGTCTAGGCATTATTATAAACACAATAGATTGAGAGTTTTGCTAAGCGATAACTCAGTATTTAATTTTCAAAGATCACCAGATGTTTTTTGAAACAACCGCTCACTTTTTTGCGTGCTTTTGATTCAATCAACACAACTTTTGTTGTTAAGTTAAGTATACAACTTTTGTTGTTTTCAGTCAAGTGATATTATAAAAAAACTATTTTTTTAAGGAGAAATGGATATGTTACCAGAAAAATTGAAAAATCTGAGGCTAGAGAGCAACCTCACTCAAAAACAAGTTGCAGAACATTTAGGGATATCACAACAATCTTATGCATTATGGGAAAGTGGTAAAAGACATCCTAAAAAGATACAAGAGATTGCTGAGTTTTTTGATGTCTCACCTGACTATCTTTTAGGCCGTACTGACAATAAGCGTACTCATAACATAGATAAAGATCTTGATATTGCACTTGACTCATTCAAGGCTTTCAATGGTAAGCCTATGACAGGCACAGACCGTGATACGATTCGTAACATATTAACAGAAATGTTCAAAGATAGGTAAGCCATGATCAGACAAATCACAAAACAACTCAATGCATTAGGGATTGAAATAAAATACGCCCCTTTGGATAACAACGGATTTTTTGGTATTTATCAGGATACACCCATTATTATTATCAACAGTCAACTAGATACCCTAGCGACTGCTATCACACTGTTACATGAATCCTATCACTTCCTAAATGGAGACGATACCAAAATTGTTTCAAATTACCGTCAAAATAGTCGCATAGAATATGAAGCCAATCGCTTTATGATTCATCATATACTACGTTTTTTAGATGAAATTTACGATTTCACACCATTAACTAACTACAATCAAATCAGAACATCACTATCACTGCCATCTTCTCTGGATCATCTAGTCTATCATGAGTTATATAAGTTAATTCAGACAAAATTTGGTATTTCTGACGATACTAATAATGAGCTCTACATTCAAGAACATGCTACCTATGTCACGACAAGGCTAGAGCAATCTCCTGTAAACCAACAATCTTTCACATATTTATCTATTATAGGTTAAGCTATACACACCGTATACTAATCAGTTTCATAAATCGTATAAAAAACAGTAGATTATCATATGTACTTCTATTTTGTATACATTTATTGTTAGTAAATACATACAAAAAGATTAATATAAACTAATTTAACTATTATATCTTGACCAAATCTATTAAAAATATTAAACTAGTGGTAAGTAAAAAACTTACCACTAGTTTTTTTGTAGAAAGGCAAACAGATGAGTATCGATAAAAAACTAATTCAATTACGACAAACTAAAGGCCTTAGTCAGGGAGATGTCGCTAGACACATCGGTGTATCAAGACCCGCATATGGCTTTTGGGAAAAAGGGACAACTAAGCCCAAAGCAGATAAGCTGCATAAATTAGCCCAATTATTTGATGTCACACTTGCTGAATTAACTGAGGATAAAAAGAGTGAGCTGATTAGCATCTATGACAACCTAACGACTACACGTCAAGAAAACGTATTATCATATACAAAAACACAACAAGAAGAGCAACTACAACATAGCGATACACAACAGCTCAGAGACTTATTTCACTACCATGTCTATGAAAAATTATCAGCAGGTAGTGGCTTTGGTTATTTTGATGATGGTTCATATGACACTGTCTATTTTGATAAAGCATATGATTATGATTTTGCCTCATGGGTGTTTGGTGATTCTATGGAACCCGAATTTGAAAATGGGTCTGTTGCCCTAATACGTGATACTACTTTTGACTATGATGGTGCCGTCTACGCCATAGAATGGGATGGTCAGACTTATATCAAACACGTCTATAAAGAAGCGACTGGCCTACGTTTAGTATCAGCAAATCCAAAATATAAGGACAAATTTGCACCTTTTGACGAATCACCACGGATTATAGGCAAAATTATCGGTAACTTCACACCGATAGAAAAAGAAAGATAAGTAGGTCTAACCGATGATTATACCTGATTTTGATTATCGTAAAGAACAACATCGTGCGATTGCTTTTATTGATATGAAATCCTTTTATGCCAGTATTGAGTGTATTGAACGTGGCCTTGATCCGTTGACAACGTCATTATGTGTCATGAGTAATGCTGCCAACTCGACTGGTTTAATTTTAGCAAGTTCTCCCACTTTTAAACGCGTATTTGGCAAAAAAAATGTCAGTCGAAGTCGTGATTTACCGTTTTATTTAGCAACTAAAAAATTTAACTACGAACGCTATTATCAAACTGTCGTAAGAGACTGGTTAAACAAAGCACCAGAGCCAGCTAAAAGTGACATAGCATTTATAGAATCTTGGGCCAAACGAACGATCATCGCACCGCCTAGGATGGCTGCTTATATCAAAAAAAATATGGAAATCCAGCATATTATTCAAGATTTTGCTGCAATAGATGAAATTTGTTGGTATTCTATCGATGAAGGATTTGTAGACTTAACTTCTTCTCTTGCCTACTTCTATCCCGATCCACAACTCACACCAGCACAAAAATTAGATTTATTAAGTCGTGATATCCAACAAGCCATTTATAAACAGACAGGTATCTATGCGACAATTGGTATGAGCATTGGCAATCCTTTACTCGCAAAGTTAGCTCTGGATAACGCAGCTAAACATAGCAAAAATATGCGAGCGATGTGGTGCTATGACACAATCCCAACTACCGTATGGAAAATCCCCAATCTAACTGATTTTTGGGGGATCAATAAGCGGACAGAAAAACGGTTAACTCAACTAGGTATTTATTCTGTTTTTGACTTAGCACATACACATCCTGCTAGTTTAAAAAAAGAATTTGGAGTATTGGGCGTACAACTTTTTTGTCATGCTAATGGCATAGATGAATCAAGTGTCTTTAAAAGATACAAACCAAAGCACCATACAATCAGTAACTCACAGACTTTACCAAGAGACTATACGATTCAAAGAGAGATAGAGATTGTCTTATCTGAGCTTGTTGAGCAGGTTGCTACTCGCTTACGACGTGAAAAGAAAAAAACAAGACGTATTAGCTTATATGTCGGGTATGGATTTGCTAGCCCCTTACCAGCGATTCATGCCCAACTCAGCATTGAGGCGACAAATAGTACTGCTGCGCTAATTCGTGCTATATTATCTATTTTTCGTGATAAATACCAAACAGGAGCTGTCAGACGACTTGGCATTGCTTTTGGTAGTCTATGTGAGGATACGTTTGAGTTGATTTCTTTATTTGAAGATGATAACACAAACACAAAACAAGATACTGTACAAGAAGTTGTTGACGATATAAGGCGTCAATACGGTTTTTTATCCGTACAAAAGGCCACCGTATTAATGAGTGGGTCAAGAGCGATAACGCGTAGCAAATTAGTTGGTGGCCACTCAGCGGGTGGATTGGATGGTCTAAAATGAGTCATGTTAATAGAGATTACAGTCAATTTGAAGAGATTAGAAACTATCAGGACCGCGGGATGATGAAGTGGCAAGGCTTCTTTTTATCAGAACACACCAGAGAAATGTACCTAGATAGAGCAGACAAAATATATTATACTTACCTTGTTCGTGGACAGCTAAAGTAACGCTAAGATGAAAGCGATCTAACTGCTGGTTTAAGAGGATGCTACTTGGCCTAAATAAATTTCAGCTACTCCTTAATCCAATCGTTTTAACCACAAAAAAAGACATCATAAAAAATGATGTCCTTTTTTTGGCTTCTATTTGTATGATAGCATCACAGCTAAATATTACTTATACACTAATAAGCGAATTCTTTTATCTGCAACTGGTACAGAATAAACAAGTGTTCTGATTGCTTGTATAATTCTACCTTGTTTCCCAATTACCCGTCCCATATCCTGTTCAGCTACATGAAGGTGAAACTCAGTAAATTCCTCACCATCTACAACATCAATTTTGACACTGTCAGGATCAAGCGTTAATGGTCTGACAATCGTTAAGACTAGCTCTTGTACATCTAAATCCATTGTTTTCTCTTTTCATTTAGTATCAGTAACCAGCCAAGATATCTCACAAAATTTTTGATGTGATCACTTAGTGTTACAGGTAGGTACGATAATCCCAAAGGCATTTTTTACTACTATGAAGCGATGAAAAAAGCGACCAAAATGAGTCGCTTCTTTCGCAAATTAAGTATTTGCTTATTTTGAAGCGTATTTTGCTTCGTGGAATTTTTTCATGATGCCAGCTTTTGACAAAATATTTTTTACAGTGTCAGAAGGTTGTGCACCATTTCCAAGCCATTCAAGAATACGATCTTCTTTTAAAGTTACTTGGTTTTCAGTTGTTACTAATGGGTTGTATGTGCCAACAGTTTCGATGAAACGACCATCACGTGGTGCACGTGAATCAGCAACATTAATACGGTAGAAAGGTTTTTTCTTTGAACCCATGCGAGTTAAACGAATTTTTACAGCCATGATAAATCTCTTTTCTTTTTTCTTTACATTATCATTATAGCATAGTTTGATATCCTGTCAAGTTTTTTTCTTGACAGATATATTTTTTTATTAGGTGCTTAAATACTGTCACCATTCCAGATAGAATTCTTAACAATGACATAATCAACTTTCGTTAAGCTCGCAAGATCCCGACCTCCAGCATAGGAAATAGCACTTTGCAAATCTTGGTTCATCTCAGTTAGTGTATCTTGTAGGTGTCCTTTATGTTTGACAAGAATTTTCTTGCCTTCGACATTTTTCTTTTCACCTTTTTGATATTCAGATGCTGAACCGAAATATTCTTTGTAAAGTTCACCATCCTGAGTCACTGTTTGTCCTGGACTTTCTTCATGGCCTGCAAATAAAGACCCAATCATGACAAAAGTTGCACCAAAACGGATCGATTTAGCAATATCGCCATGTGTCCGGATACCACCATCAGCAATAATAGGCTTACTTGCCGCTTTAGCACACCAACGTAGTGCTGCCAGTTGCCATCCGCCTGTACCAAAGCCAGTTTTGACTTTAGTAATACAAACTTTACCTGGACCAATACCTACTTTTGTTGCATCCGCGCCCGCATTTTCTAACTCACGAACACCCTCAGGTGTACCGACATTTCCAGCGATCACAAATGTTTCTGGGATTGTTTCTTTAATGTATTTGATCATGCGAATCACACTATCAGCGTGACCATGTGCGATATCGATCGTGATGAATTCTGGTACAGCTTGTGCTGCTTTCAATTCGTCAATAAAGTCATATTCATAAGCTTTTACGCCCACTGATATAGAGGCAATCAAGCCTTTTTCTTGCATTTTTTTAATAAAAGGTAATCGTGCTGCTTCATCAAAGCGATGCATCACATAAAAATAACCATTTTTTGCTAAATACTCTGCGATAGGTTCATCGATGATTGTCTGCATATTTGCAGGCACAACCGGTAATTTAAAGCTATGCCCACCTAATGTAACAGATGTATCTGCTTCACTTCTGCTATTGATGATACATTTATTAGGGACAAGTTGAATATCTTCATAATCAAAAACTGGTAAATTGTTCATTTTTTCTCCAAATTAGGTTAGTATTGGCAGCTACCGACCAAATTTATCGTTAATGCTGATAAACTTCGCTATTGTGATAGAAAAATGTTCAGCTTTCTCTGCTCATCACAACTTCCATAGACTATTATAAAACATCTTAGCCATAAGAACCAAGATGTTTACTATTATTATGCGCACATTAGCTTTTATTGTTCGGATTTTACAACATAGGACTAATTAATCTAGCCACACCTTCCTTAAATCGAATCCAGGCCGAACGTTGTTCGTAACGCTCTTTTGTTAACTGCAGACTGACTGTCAAATCCTCTAAGAAGTTACCATGTAGCTGCTGTGCTGTTTCATGACTGTAAATTACCATGTTACCTTCAAAATCTAGCATAAAACTACGATAATCAAAATTAGCAGAGCCTACTGAGGCAAATTTGCCATCGATGATAATGGTTTTGGCATGTACAAATCCTATCTCATAGGTATAAATCTCAGCACCATAATCAATCAAACTACCACTGAAGAAATAAGTTGCCCAATAAACAAAAGGATGATCTGGTTTATTGGGGATTAATAATTTAACTTTAACACCACTGAGTAATGCCAATTTTAAAGCGTCGTATATGGCATCATCCGGAATAAAATAAGGTGTCTGAATAAGAATTTCATCTTCAGCAGCATTGATCATTTTGAGATAGGTCATCTTAATCTGTTCACGCTTACTGTCTGGACCACTCGTTACAAACTGGGTTGTTAGATTGCCAGACCCTGTACTATCAGGAAAATAAGCAATTGATTCACTGATATCGTGGCGGTGCTGACTATTCCAATCCATGATAAATCGATTTTGTAGCGAGTAGACAACATCACCCGTCACGCGCAGATGATTATCACGCCAATATCCAAATTTTTTAGTCACTGTGACATATTCATCCCCGATATTAAATCCGCCTGTATACCCAATTTTACCATCTATCACAACAATTTTACGGTGGAGTCGATAATTGGTCCGAGGGTTAATTAAAGGTAAGATGAGCGGGAAAAAATAGACCACTTCCCCGCCAGCTTCAATAAGTGCTTTGAAGTCACGATGCTTTGTTCTATTTGAGCCCCAAGCATCTATCAGGACACGTACCTCAACACCACGTTTCCGAGCAGCAATGAGTGCATTTGTGACTTCCTTACCTAAGTTATCCATCCGAAAGATATAATACTCTACATGGATATGATGTTTTGCTTTTGAAATATCATCAATTAAGGCATCAAATTTTTCTCGACCATCTGTAAATAATTTAACTTCCGTATTCATCGATACCAAGGCATCTTCTGAAATAAAGAGCATATGTAATAATTGACCAAATACACGATTATCTGTTATTTTAGTTAAAAATTTATCTTGAGAATAGGCTTTTTTCGCACGTTTAATTTCTTGCTTAAAGCCATGTCTGATCTGAGATTTCAACTCAAAGATTCGGTAATCAGAAATACCACGACCAATTAAAATATATAAGATAAAGCCAAAAATTGGTAAGACATTCACCACAAATAACCACGACCATGTCGATGATGTGCTTTTACGTTCTCGAAAAATAATAATCAAAGATAAAGTAATGTTTATAATAATAATAAACATACTGATATGAGAGCGAATCAATAACAATAAATTTCCCAAAATATTAATCATTCTTTTATTTTAGCATATTCTTTTTTAAAATGAGAGAATTAAGAAGAGAATATAACATTTATTGATGCACCTTACGCATATTCAATCTATCACTTAACTGTCTTATATTTGTAGCATATATCAACACACAATGATACTATTTAAAGCATCAGTATAGTATAATAGACTCATGTTAGAAACAGAATTCGGGCTTAGAAAGCCAACACTTTATGAGAGTTTTTTTTATTTTTCCCTCTCACTTTTAATTAATGCTATCGGTAACGGCCTGACAGTTGCAACCAATATGGGCTCTAGTATGTGGACAGCATCTGCTGCCAATATTGCCTATGATTTTAATTTCTCAATTTCTTGGGTATTGGTTATTTATGGTGCATCACAAATAGTTCTCAATATATTATTAACCAGATCAATAGATCTACCTAGAATTTTAGGTAATATCATCTTCATCAGTTTTTTTGGACCATTCGTTGGCTTATTTAAACAACTCTTTCTTAATCTAGGATTTGCCAATTTCTCACTTGTGACTAAGATTGTATTTGACATCATTGGTATTTGCTTCATCGCGATTGCCATCTCTATTTATCAACGATTAAATCTCATCTTACATCCTGGAGATGAGATGACCAATATTTTGAGATTCAAATACTTTAATGGTAATGCCAAACTGGCACAGTGGACTAACTTTTCGATTCCTGTACTAGTCATTCTCATCCTCAGTCTGATTTTCAAGCAAATCGTTGCTGTGAATATCGGGACAGCGGTCGCTTTATTTTTCCAAGGCACCCTGATTGCTTATGCTGATAAACGCATCTTTCCAAACTTAAAACATCGACTATAACTAAACAAAACCTCTTGAACATGATGTTCAAGAGGTTTTTAATATTGAAATGGCTAATGTGGTCTTATCCTTCATCGCCTTTTGTCATTAACTGTGATAAGACTTGAGGATAAAGTTGGTACTCCATCTCATGAATCCTAGCCTCAAAAGTAGCTAGCGTATCATCTGCTAAAATTGGAACCCGTTTTTGGGCAATAATCTCGCCAGTATCGACACCTGCATCCACATAATGAATGGTCACACCACTTTCTGATACACCAGCTTGCCAAGCATCTTCAATGCCATGAGCACCCGGGAACTCTGGTAAATAGGCAGGATGAATATTAATGATACGACCTTCATAAGCGCTAAGTAAAGTCTTACTCACAAGTTTCATATAACCTGCCAAGACGATCAAGTCAATCTTAAACTCACTTAATAAAGCCAATAGTGCAGTTTCATAGGCCGCTTTATCATCAAATTCTTTTAACTCAAATGTTTTCGCAGTCACACCAAGTTCACGAGCTCTCTCAAGGACACGTGCGTCACGTTTATCGCAAAAAAGTAACGTTACTGGTATGCCTTGCGTCACTAAGTTTTCAAAATTCGTCCCAGACCCACTCGCAAATACAGCTATTCTCATTTGATGATAACCGCTTGCGACTCACGTTTGACGATTTTACCAATCTCAAAACTTGGCTCATTTAATAATGCTTTAGCTTGCGCTAAATTTTCTGGAGAAATAGCAAGAACCATCCCTAATCCCATGTTGAAAATTTCAAACATTTCTTGGTGAGCAATCTGACCTGTTTTTTCTAGCAAGTCAAAAATAGGTAGGATATTCCATGTCCCTTCAGTGATTTCAGCGGCGAGCTCATCTGAAAACATACGTGGAATATTTTCTATAAATCCACCACCGGTAATATGTGACACACCATTAATCAATCCTGCTTTAATCAATGGTAACAAAGCATTTACATAAATTTTAGTAGGTGTTAGTAGATTATCAATCAGTACTTGATCCTCTAACTCAGCCACCTTAGCTGTCAAATCTGTATCAGCAAATACTTTACGTACCAAAGAAAAGCCATTAGAATGGATCCCAGAAGATGCTAATCCAAGTAGGATATCACCCTCTGCTACTTTTTCACCCGTAATCAAGGCTGACTTTTCAGCAACACCAACTGCAAATCCTGCCACATCATAGTCGTCCTCACCATACATACCAGGCATTTCGGCAGTTTCACCACCAACAAGTGCTGCATTGGCTTGTACACACCCTTCTGCTACACCTGCAACGACTTGCTCCAATTTTTCAGGAATATTTTTACCAGTTGCAATATAATCAAGAAAATATAGTGGTTCAGCACCAGCTGCGATGATATCATTGACACACATGGCTACACAGTCAATCCCAATCGTATCATGCTTATCTGCTTCAATAGCCAGTAAAAGTTTTGTACCAACACCATCTGTTCCAGAAACTAAAACTGGTTCTTTAACGCCAGTCGTCGTCAAGTCAAACATACCACCAAATCCACCTAGTGCACCCATCACACCAAGGCGTTCTGTTCTTTTGACATGTTTTTTGATACGCTCAACAACTTCATAACCTGCTACTACATCAACTCCAGCTTGCGCGTAAGCATTTTTTTCAGACAATCTTGATTCCAACTTTCTTTTAATTAAGGATATTTGATAATAGCCTTTTTTTATAGTATAGGCCTATTTTTGATAAAACCACAAAAAAACCTATCATTTATGATAGGTTTAAACATTAATGTTCGGTTTTTACTCTTCTTCAAAACGAACTGACAAAGCATACTGAGCAATTTTAGTGTCACCTTGAAAGAATTCATAGTCTGTTTTAAAGCCTTCAGGTATCATTTCATGCTTTTTTGTTTTAACATCAAACACTTGTTGCCCAACTGGCGTTGTGATAACGGCCTGAGTTGATACCTTAGGATGGAGTTTTATAAGTGTACTAGGCGTTGAAAACCTAGTAATGGTTAACATCTCATGATCATACTTCATCACAACTTTTTCAGCTAATTCGTTTTGATAAACTAAAAAATGTGACTGATTTTTTTGATAGTAATCACCAGAAAAAGTCTGGTGAATCGTTTCTGTCTGCTGATCGATTGTAATCAAATTTTTAATGGTGATTTGTGTCATTTTATCATCCCTCAACTCAATAAGGTATCAATTGCTTGCATAATATCAGCTTGTGTAGGAATCTGCCCTAACTCTACTGATTTAGCAGCCGAAATAGGCATAAATTTAGCACCTAAACGGCTAATTTTGCCATCAAACCCTGCTTCAATCAACTGAGCAAAAATTTCAGCAGAAATACCAGATTGCTGAGTAGCTTCAGACAAAATCAAGACACGTCCTGTTTTTTTGGCAGATGCAGCTAAGCTATCAATATCAAGCGGAGACAGAGTCACTGGGTCCATAATTTCTATACCGTATGACAAGTGATTGGCAACTTCTTTTGCGACATCTACCATTCGACCAATAGCGATAATCGTTAGATCATCTCCTGACTGCACTTGCTTAGCCACACCTAACGGCACCTCATATAGTTCATCAGGTACTTCCATTGCCGTTTTATATAGCGATTTAGGTTCAAATATAATCACCGGATTATTATTTTTTACCGCTGATACTAGGATACCTTTTGCATCATAGGCATTAGATGGCATGGCTACGATCAAACCCGGCACATGGGTAAACCAGTTTTCAAAACTTTGAGAATGCTGTGCACTTGCGCCTGTACCAGACCCACTTGCTGCTCTGATAACCATCGGGACTGACTGACTACCTTGTGATAAGAAGTGAATTTTAGATGCTTCATTTACAATCTGATCAATCGCAACAGTCAAAAAGTCAGAAAACTGAATCTCAAGAATCGGTCTTTTACCAAGCAAGGCTGACCCTGTTGCAACACCAGTAATCGCAGCTTCTGAAATGGGCGTATCTAACACACGATCTGGAAAGTCTAACACTAATCCTTTTGTCACACCAAATCCACCACCGTAAGTCCCAACATCTTCGCCCAGAATATAAGCTTCTGGTAGTGTACTAAGGATCTGACGTAGTCCATCATTAAGGGCTTCTTGATACGTTTTAATCACTATACACCGCCTTCCAAATATCACTAGGACTTACTGTATCCTCATCTCCTTGGGCTTTCTCTGCTTGTTCTAGCAAAGATTGATAACTTTTTTCGTTAATCAAAGCAATTTCTTCTTCGGATATCTCGTAATCTTGGATCAAGATATCACGTAATTTTTTAATCGGATCTTCCCAATTAAAAAATTCTTCAGGTGTTCTGTACTGTTCGATATCAGAACGTGAATGTCCTTTAAATCGATAAGTCACCGCTTCAAGTAAAACTGGACCATTTTTTACTGATTGACGCGCTTGGGCAAAAATATCATGTACAGCAAAAACATCTTGTCCATCAACTTTGTAAGCAGTCATATCATAATTTTTTGCACGCTCAGCAATACTGCCTGCAATCATCATAGACGCGTCACTTGACATGGCATACTGATTATTTTCAACTACAAAAATAATTGGTAATTGCCAAATACTAGCTAAATTCAAACTTTCGTGAAACGTCCCTTCGTTAGTTGAGCCATCTCCAGAAAAACAGACCACCACATGCTCTGATTTATCCATCTTCAAAGCCTGTGCTAAACCAAGTGCAACGGGATAATTTCCCCCAACAATACCATTTCCTCCGACGTTACCAACAGACATATCACTGATATGCATGGAACCGCCATGTCCGCCATTAGTACCAGTTTGTTTACCAAAAATTTCAGCAAACATTTCATAAGTTGAGGTCCCCTTGGCAATCGCGTGTCCATGGTTGCGATGTGTTGAGAGGATTAAATCTGAGGGTGTCAATAAATCACAAATAGCTGTTGCAATCGCTTCTTGCCCATTATATAGATGTGTTGTCCCATATAATTTTCCTGCACTATTGTTATCATCAATAATATTTTCGAAATCTCGTATGCGTACCATTGTTTTATACCAACTGATCGCACGATCTTTATGTATTTTTTGCATAATACCTTTCCTTAGTTTTTGATTAAGTGAAACTACAATAAAGTAGACATGTAATACTATTATACGCTATTTTTAATGAAAAATATTGCATAACGTCGATTAATTTTATAGTTAAAATTATCAGAACTATCAATTAAACTTAGAGATGTCTGGGTAAGAAACTTGTGCAATTTTTATCAATTTAAGGTATAATTTAAGGTATTATCTCACACGTTTTAACTACTAGAAAGGGTAATATGCCTCAGAAAAAATTAGAAAAAGTTTTTCGTGATCCAGTCCATAATTATATTGCAGTCAGCAATCAAATTATTTATGACTTAATTGGTACCTCAGAGTTCCAAAGGTTACGTCGTATTAAACAACTTGGCACGTCAAGCTACACGTTTCACGGTGCAGAACATAGTCGTTTTACACACTGTCTTGGTGTTTATCATATCGCCAAACAAATCACAGATATGTTCACTAAAAATTATCCTGAGGTATGGAATCCTGAAGAAAACCTCGTCACACAGTGTGCTGCACTACTTCATGACGTTGGTCATGGTGCATTTTCTCATACTTTTGAGGGGATATTTGGTACAGACCATGAAGCAATCACAGTTGAGATCATCACTAACCCCGAAACACAAGTCAATGCAGTATTAAGAAAAGTATCTCCTGACTTCCCTGAAAAAGTAGCGAGTGTGATTACACACGATTATGACAATCAGCAGGTCGTCCAACTTATTTCTAGTCAAATAGATGCTGATAGAATGGACTATCTATTACGTGATTCTTATTACACAGGTGCTACCTATGGTGAATTTGACTTGACACGTATTATGCGCGTCATCACACCAGTCGAAAATGGTATTGCATTTAAAATCCAAGGCATGCATGCTGTTGAGGACTATATCGTAAGTCGCTATCAAATGTATATGCAAGTCTACTTCCATCCAGCCAGTCGGGCTATGGAGGTATTGTTACATCAATTATTAAAACGTGCAAAAGTCCTTTATCCAACGCAAAAAGATTACTTTAATGTGACAAGTCCGAGACTCATTCCTTTCTTTGAAAAAAATTTCAATCTATCGGATTATTTACATCTTGATGATGGTGTTTTAACCACTTACTTTCAAAACTGGCAGACACATCCAGATCCTATTCTTTCAGACTTAAGTAACTCATTTGTTAATCGGAAACTTGCAAAATCTGTTAAGTATGACCATAAAGATGAAGCTGATTTGTCTATATTACGTGATATTATTGAAAAAATAGGCTTTGATCCAGAGTATTATACTGCCATACATTCAAACTTTGATCTCCCTTATGATTTATATCGTCCTGAGATTAAGGCACCAAGAACTCAGATCGAAATTATGCAAAAAGATGGCACCTTAACAGAGTTATCAGAGCTATCTAGTTTGGTCAAATCATTGACTGGTACGACGCATGGAAATAGTCGCTTTTATTTCCCTAGAGAAATCCTTAACCCACAGACACTATTTAAAGCTGAACAAGAAGCATTTGTCAGCTATATCAACAATGACCAATTTTTAGGAAAGAAAGGACTTGAGTCTAACTAACGATCATGGGGGGCGCCTGAGCTGCTCATTATCGTTAACTTAGGTTAATTAAATTATGTCTATTAAACTTATTGCTATCGATATCGATGGCACACTACTCAATAACAATCGTGAAATTACACCTGAAGTCTTCGAGGCCATCCAAAAAGCCAAAGCGGCTGGTGTCAAAATTGTGATTGCAACTGGTCGTCCCTTACTGGGTGTCAAACCAATTCTAGCGGCATTAAAGTTACTCGATGCGGGGGATTATGTGATCACTTATAATGGTGCACTTGTCCAAGCAACTGATACAGGTGAGGCTTTCATCGATGAACCACTCACCTATGATGATTATCTTGATATCGAGATGGAAAGTAGACGACTAAATACGCCACTTCACTCTATCACCATGTCAACAATTTATACACATAATAGAAATATCAGCAAATACTCAGTTAATGAAGCTTATATTACTGGCTTACCATTAAAGTATCGTACTGCTGAAGAAATGGCAAAGCATGAACTCGTGAAGATGATGTATATTGACGAGCCTGAAAAACTAGATCAAACAATTCAAAACCTCCCTAAACGTTTTTGGGATCGCTATAACATCGTAAAATCTACGCCGTTTTATCTTGAGATACTCAATAAAAATGCCAGTAAAGGCTTAGCTGTTCAACATTTAGCTAAAAAACTAGGGATCACACATGAAGAGACGATGGCGATTGGTGATGAAGAAAACGATCGTTCGATGCTTGAAGCTGTCGGTAATCCAGTCGTTATGGAAAATGGTAACCCTGAACTTAAGAAAATTGCCAAATACATTACCAAATCAAACGAAGCATCTGGTGTTGCACATGCCATCAACGAATGGGTACTCTAAACTACAAGGGTATCATGAATGTTTAACGTCAACTAAAAACCGTCTCTCTGATATGCAAGAGAACGGTTTTTTTATGGTCATTAACTGTTTAAGGTCATGATTTGATAATAAACGGATTCGTTAGAGCTTCACTTTCAATAATGGTCACATCTGACTTAAACTCACGAAGGACTCGGGCAACATGTTTAATAAACAATACCTCTATATGATGTCCCGGATCTATCGCGAGCAGACCTTCAGACAACATATCATGTGCAGTATGATAATAGATATCACCAGTCACATAAACATCAGCGCCTTTGGCGATAGCATCTGGATAAAATTTACCACCACTACCACCACAAATCGCAACACGAGTAATATTTTGAGAAAGTGTTTGATCATAGGATACAACCGTCAAGCCAGATAAGTCAAATCTAGTTTTCAGTTTTTCAGAAAACTCTGCCAGTGTTTGAGGAACGATATTCCCGACTCTACCAAGACCAAAATCTGTCAAGTCTTCTACCTCTGTTATATCTAAGAGGTCGCAAAAATAGTCATTAAGACCATCTGCAACAATATCAATATTTGTATGACTCGTATAGACAGCTATGTTCGCACGAGCTAAGGCTAATACTATTTTTTGCTGCGTATCTTGGTCGCATAGATTATCTAGAGCTCTAAAAATAACCGGATGCTTGGCAATGATGACATCTACCTGTTTATCGATAGCTTCTTGAACAGTTTGCTCACGGATATCCAGTGCCACCATTACCGTTTTTATCTCTTTATCAAGTGTCCCTATCTGCAAACCAACTGGGTCACCCTCCATCGCTAAAGCCTTAGGACAGTATGCTTCATACTGCTTAAAAAATTCACTTGCTAGCATGTAATACCTCTTTTATCTTGGCAATTCTTGCTTCAAATTCCTGACGTTTATCAGGAGATGATTCTGGTATTTTAGCTAAAATAGCTTGGTTAGCCTTTAATTCTGATTGCCATTTATGATTAAAAATTGTCGATTTTTCTGTCATCAGTATCGGTCCAAAAACGAGCTCATCTTGTGACAGTTGATACGATGCGTGACAAGGCTGTGCGACAATAATTTCATAAATCTTATCATTTTCTGACATGATCTTCTCGTGGCTAATCTTAAACTGATGATCTTGTAACCACTGTCTTAGCGTACGTTCACCATTATTGGGTTGCAAAATTAAGGTAGAAATATCCGTGAGTTTCTCTAAATCAGCGTCTAAAATATCAGCTATCAGATGACCACCCATCCCACAAATCGTGATCGTATCCACGTCATCTATCTTAGGATCGAATGCTTTTAAGCCATTAGCCAATCTCACTGTAATATCATTTTCTAACCCAAAAGATAAGACATTATGTTTAGCACTATTGTAGGGACCCTGCACCACTTCACCTGCGATTGCATGCTTAATTTTTCCCATCTGAGTTAAGGCAATTGGTAAATAGGCATGATCACTGCCTATGTCGAGTAAGCTAGCATCATTTGGTACAAACTCACCTACGAGTTGTAGGCGTTTTGATAATTTGTCATTGGTCATTTTGAACTTATTTTTCCTCCGAAATGGCAATAGGGTAATACAGGACAAGCGGCACATTTTGGTGCGCGTGCTGTACAGTGGTATCGACCGAAAAAGATGAGCCTATGGTGCGTGACAATCCACTCAGACTCTGGAACAACTTTCATCAGTTTTTCTTCTACTTCTGTCACTGTTGCTGACTGTTTCACTAACTGTAAACGTTTTGAAATACGCTCCACATGCGTGTCAACCGCGATACCTGGTATACCAAAAGCATCACCAAGTACAACATTAGCAGTCTTACGGCCAACACCTGGCAACGTTTGTAATAACTGCTTATCACGCGGGATCTCTCCACCAAACTCTTCTTCTATCATCATGGCCGTTTTGATGATATTTTTGGCTTTACTGCGATACAATCCGATTGTTTTGATCAAAGCCTCAACTTCAGAAAGGTTGGCTTGTGCTAACTGCTTACTATCTGGATAAGCAGCAAAAAGCGCAGGTGTTGCTTTATTCACGCCTTTATCTGTTGCTTGAGCTGACAAAATAACAGCAATCAACAGCTGAAAAGGCGTCTTTGCATCTAACTCACCGTGTGCTTCTGGAAACATCTCTCCTATGATATCAAGTACTGCTAAGAACCGTTTTTTACTCAGCATTATCATACCCCCACATCTTTCTCAAACTATCTACAGAGTTAAAGTAGTCTTCTGAAAGTGGTGTCTGTGAGGTTTGTTGGCTAGACTTAAAGAGGTCTTTTTCCTCTTTATGTATCTCAATATCACGCGCCGTCACGATCCCATCACTGCGCCAATTTCTTAAGATAGCACGAATATATGGCAAAGATACTTTACGGTTCAATGCTGCCTCACGCAAGGCTTGTAAGATAAGAGAGACCTCAAACTTATCCTCTACCAGCCACTTCTGCAACTCTTCGATATTAATTGGTGTTAGCCCACCTGGCATTTCTGGCTCAAAAGCTGCGATTAAGCGTGAAATATCAGAGACCTCTTCAGCAGCTTCGCTAGATATACTACCTGATTCATCACTAAGTAGCATATCTAATTTAGCAAAAGCAGGTCTTGTATCAAAACGCATGACACCAGTCTCTTCATCAAACTCGGCAACTAAAACATTTGCATCTGCTAGTGTTGTAATCATCTGATTCACATCTGCTGTGGTTAGGTTTAACGCTGCTGCAACTTGGCTAGGTGCAAGTAATTCATCGCTATAAAAATACAGCCAAACATTAAAACTAGCAGCTGAGGGAAAAATTGTTAATAGATGAGTCAATATCGCTTGTGGCAAGACGATATTTTGTTTAAATTGATCATAATAAGTCATAGCTCTAGTTTAACATATTTCATAACGTTCGTCTTGGCTAGCATACCTTTAAAAGTCATTATTGTAACCAATTTATTATCGACATATCATCATCATAACACCTAGATATACTACAAAAAAAAGCTCAATTTTTTTACAAACTTGAGCTTTTTACTGACTGTTTTATCTATGAATCGACCTACTTTTGTTGGTCTTGTAATAATTCAACCGCTTGTCTTGTAATTTGTAGTTTCTCATAACTTTGATCAAAATGTTCTGACAAGTACAGATAAAAAAGAATATCGACAACATAGAGTTGCGCCATAAGATCCATGGTTGCCGCAGTTCTCATCTGAAAATTCTCTCCAGATATGGAGTGCAAGATATGTGTTGCAAGCTTGCCTAGGTTTGAGTCTTCCTTAGCAGTAATCGCAACAATCGGCACTTGTAGTTGCTTAGAAACAAACCCAATATCAACAACTTCTTTTGTGTTACCGTTCATTGAAATACCAATAAAAAGTGCGCGCTCTTTTTCTACTGATAAGTCTACTACTAGAAGATGAGGATCTTGTATAAATAGAACTTGTTTACCAATTCTGCTAAATTTTTGAGACAGATCTTGGGCAACTATAGCCGAAGCACCTATTCCATACACATAAATAATTTCCGCCTGCTCCATACAAGATGCTACAGTAAGCAATGTTTTATCTGATAAAGCAGTATTGGTTGTTTCAACCATTTGATTCATACGTACTTTCAACTTCTTCTTAATTGATGATGGCGTTTCGCTATCACTCACTTCTTCAAAATAGTCCTTGTTATCGACATGCATCGCATAAGCAATGCTCAATTTTTGTTTGAATTGTGAAAAACCATCGTAACCAAGTGTCCTAGAAAATCTAACTAATGATGCAGATGAACTGCCAATAGCCTGTGATGCTTCTTGTACACTTTTTTCTAAAAGAAGTTCGCCAGATTCAAAAATATAATCGGCTATCCTTTTTTCCACAGTAGTGAATGTTGTATATTTTTCCCTAATGAGTAGTAAAGTATCCATGCCTTCTCCAATTTTTTAGAAACTAACGAAATACCTATGATTCCATCTTCTTCATTATAACAAAGAGGTTAGTATAAACCAACCTCTTTGTTGTTTAACGCTCGATAGTCAGAAGCAAATCACCTTGTTTGATTTCATGATGTGCTGCTGTACTCACTTTTTTATAATCACCTGTATTGGTAATCACTACTGGTGTGATTGTAGAAAAACCTGCTGCCTTTAATTTGTCCAAATCAACACGGGCAATCAGCATCCCTTTTGTCACACGATCATTTTGTTGAACAAAGTTTTCAAAGCCATCTCCATTTAAGGATACAGTATCCATTCCGATGTGAATTAAAATTTCTACACCTTCATCACTCGTGATACCAATCGCATGTTTTGTTGGAAATACACTGCTGACTGTACCATCAACAGGTGAGACAACTTGACCACTTGTTGGCTCAATCGCAATGCCATCGCCTAACATACCGCTAGAAAATACTTCATCCTCAATTTCAGAAAGTGTTTTCACCTGTCCAGTTAGGGGTGAGCTGATAGTAGCTGTTTCGAACTCAGCTGTTGGTGCGACGTGTAATGTTGGTTGGATCGTTTCCACCTCAACAGTTTCTCCATAATGATCAGCTTTTTCTTTAATATCTTTTGGAATTCCAAACGCATAAGTTGCGATAAATCCACCGATATAAGCACCTAGTAATCCAAGAAGGTATACCCACCATTTACCATGTGCGATTAACGGTAACAAAGCTGCACCTGATGGACCAATGGCAATTGAGCCAACATGACCAAATCCTCCGATAATTGCCCCACCGATACCACCACCGATACAAGCTGTTACAAACGGACGACCTAAGGGTAAGGTAACCCCATAAATCAAAGGCTCACCAATTCCTAAAATACCAACTGGCAGTGCACCTTTGACGCGTGCCACAAATTCTTTATCTTTTCTTAAGCGAATCCAGAGTGCAATTGCTGCACCTACTTGACCACCACCAGCCATTGCAAGAATAGGTAATAGTTGAGTAGAGCCTGTTTTAGCAATCATCTCGAGATGGATAGGGGTTAGGATTTGATGTAAGCCAAACATAACCATAGGCAAGAACAAAGCACCTAAAACAAAACCAGAGAAGCCACCACCAATTTGGAGTACCGTATTAATGGCACCAACAAGACTTGTTGAGATTACACCTGCGATCGGCATGATCAAAAAGATTTCTATTGTCCCAATCACTAGTAAAGCAAGCGTTGGTGTCACGATAATATCTATAGCATCTGGAATAACTTTGCGGAGTTGTTTCTCTACGATAGACAATAACCATACCGCAAAGATGACACCAATAATCCCACCTTGACCAGCTGCAAGTGCTGAGCCGTTAAAAATATTTTTGAGTGGTGCTTCAGGATTCATACCAGTTAACAAGGATACTGCACCAATTACCCCACCAAGGGCAGGAGTTGCGCCGAATTCTTGGGCTGCATTCATCCCAACATATAGTGCAAGATAATAGAAGATACCTGCTTGAATAATTTTAAGCACCGTAATAAACTGCATCCAAGTCCCAGCGTCCAAGGTACCTGATGTCACCAGATTCCCTAAAACTGAAGCTAGTCCACCAATCAACCCGGCACCAACGAATGCTGGAATTAAGGGAACAAAAATTTTAGAAATTGTATTTAATATCGCTTTAAACTTAGAGGGTTTATTGTACTTTTCTTTTGCTTGGGCTTTTGTCTGAGCCATCAAGTCATCTATCGATTGCTCACCAGCATGGGGGAAAGTTTCTCCTAGCCTAACGCCGACTGTCTCAACCATTTTTTGTGCCACTTTATTGACAGTTCCAGGCCCAACAACAACTTGGAGCGTTTCATCTTCTACCACGCCCATGACGCCATCGATCGCTTTCAAGCCTTCAAAATTCACTTTTGAATCATCAATAATCGTCATTCTGACACGTGTCATACAATGAATTAATTTATTGACATTTTCTGTACCGCCTACATTTTCATAGATTTCTCTTGAAATACGACTAATTTTTTCTTCTGCCATCTGTCCCTCTCCTATCTTTTATTAGGATTAATCTAGTGTTTTGCCAACAAAGCCATTGGCGTTAGCTAACTTTTCTCTTCCTGTTTCAGCATTGCAATTCGTCAAAATCATGACAATCGCTAATTTCACATCTTGATTCGCCTCTTCAAATTTTGTTGCTGCCAGCTCATAATCGCACTCAGTTGCTTGCATGATAATACGTTTACTACGCTCTACCAATTTTTTATTGGTTGGTTTCACGTCAACCATCAAGTTGTGATAGACTTTACCGATACCAATCATAGACACAGTAGAAATCATGTTTAAAATCAATTTTTGTGCTGTACCAGATTTTAAGCGAGTAGAGCCTGTTAAAAATTCTGGGCCACAGTCAACTTCGATAGCGATGTCAGCATGATCTGAAATTTCAGCAGTCATATTACAAGACAGGCTAGCGGTTGTTGCACCAACCGATTTAGCATAATCTAGTCCACCAATCACATAAGGTGTCCGACCACTTGCCGCAATACCAACTACCAAATCTTTATCAGTCAAGTCCAAATCTACTAAATCTTGCTGACCAAGTGTTAAGCTATCTTCTGCGCCTTCAACAGCTAGTGTCATGGCTTTATCTCCACCAGCAATCAAGCCGATGACTTGTGTAGCAGGCACGCCAAATGTTGGCACACATTCAGCAGCATCTAATACACCTAAACGCCCACTTGTCCCTGCGCCCATATAAATCAATCGACCACCTTTGTTAAATGCTGTTATCGCTGCTGTTGTAACGGCCTCTATTTCTGGTAAGGCCAATCTTACTGCGTTAGCAACTCCTTGGTCTTCTTGATTCATTTTACTTAAAGCTTCTTGGACACTCATTTGATCAAGATTAAAGGTTTCAGTGTTTCTACGTTCTGTTGTTAATGTTGATAAGTCTATCATTTTTTCGTCTCTTTTTCTATTATAAATTTTTGACCTGCACCGATATAGGCAATTAAGTCGATATCATCATCGATGACATAACCGACTTTATTCACTTTTTTATCTGCAGCTAGATCATGTTTAACAAGTTGTATCTCTCCCATATAACGACCATAATCACAATTATCAATTGTGATGGCACCCACACTTCTCACTACTGTATTTTCTGGTGATATAGATGGTATTGTTTTAAATCGGGCATAGGCACTTCTAATCACATCTCGGGCACTGTCTTGTCTATTTTCATGATCACCTTCAACATATTGAAAATCATCTGTTTGAGCTATCGCTCTTAACATGAGTGTATCATCATGAATAAAACGTTGACATTGTAGACTCGTATACGGTTTTAATCCACCATCTCCAATATAGATATGATCCACACTTAGTTGTTTCATATCAAGTAATGCAGCAAGAGGATGCATCTGTCGATGATCTTCTAATGTAGGCAATGTTTCATATAGCGGCTGCCTAAGTTGGTCATCTCCTGGTACAAAAGCCATCACTGTAAAGCCATTTTGTTTCAAAAAATGATTCTTTTTTAAAAATATTTCTCGTGATAACCCTGTTTCAGGCCTAGGATAGTAATTATGCCACGCTTCAAGATTTTTAAACTCAGCATGGTACTGCCTTAATTCATCAATATCTGCCTGTGTGATTGTACTTGCATTTAAGCTAACAGTCATCGTTTGACTTACTTTGGCAATCGTCTCATTACTGATATGATAGTCCATTCTCAATCCAGTTACACCAACTGATTTTAAGTCATCTAGACGATCAAATGAAAAACCAGATTTTTCTAAAGCATCGCCTGAGATATCAACCATTAAGGTTAACTGATGTGCTTTTGCAAGTTTTCCCAAAACACCTAATCGAGCTTGATATAGACTTGTATCATCTTCTGGAATGTGCATGGAGGTAAATATCCCACCAAACCCATGACTTGCCATTGTGTTAATATAAGATCTGACTCGATCATCTAAATCAGCATTCATAAAAATAGAAAAACCGTACATATTGACCTCCTTAATTGAAATAATATTTCTTAAGTATAAATTTATTATATATAAAATGAATTATAATTTCAATAGTTTTTTGAAAATTAATTACAATTAAATTTTTGTTTCACAATACCATTAGAATTTAAGTATTATCTGAGGTTTCTTTGTAAAAAAAAAACACGTTTAACGTGTTCACAAATTATAGTATTCGTATTTTGCTAATTTACGCAAATCATATGGTGTATCTTGATAGACTGCATAATTTAACCAATTTGAAAAGAAGAGACTCGCAGCGCTAGACCAATTCATCTTGGGCGTTTGACTCGGATCATCATGAGGATAATAATGTTCAGGTATCTGTTCACTCTCACCATTAGCCTTATCTCTTTGGTACTCAAAATCAAGTGTCAAGCGATCATACTCTAGATGACCAAAACTGTAGACCTCTCGTAGATTTTTTTTGGCTGCAATTGACAAACCTGTTTTATCGCCAACTGATAAAATGTCGAAATCTTGCGGGAGTTCTACACTAAAGTTCTCTGTACTACGTGAATGTGGGCTAAAAAATTCATCATCAAACCCTCTAAACAAGACGTGTTTAGGATTCTCTACGCTTTGTTGATAGACACCCCAAAGCTTTTGTGACAACTTATGTTTTGGTATCCCATACCTTGCATATAACCCTGCTTGTGCCCCCCAACAGATGTGCAGTGTAGAATAAACATGAGACCTAGACCAATCTAGTAGATCTTTTAACTCATCCCAGTAATCAACTGCTTCAAAAGCTAAATTCTCAACTGGTGCGCCAGTCACAATCATCCCATCATAGAATTCTGTCTCAATTTCATCAAATCGTTTATAAAATGTATCCAGATGATTTTGTGTGATATTTTTGGATTTATGACTAGTCATTTGTAAAAAATCAACATTTATTTGTAGTGGCGTATTAGATAATAACGCTAAAATCTGACTTTCGGTCACCATTTTTCGCGGCATAAGATTGACCACTAAAATTTTAAGTGTTCTAATATCTTGTTGATTGGCTCTATCTTCATCCATGACAAAGATGTTGTCAGCTTCTAATTGTTTAACAGCTGGTAATTGGCTATTCACTTTTACTGGCATCCTATACCTCCTATAGTTAATCACATAATTATAGTTTAACATCTTTATTCATAGTTTAAAACTATAAGTAACCTATAGTTACTTATAAAATTTGGCTATAAAAAAACTATAAATAGTTTTTTAGTCTGTTAATTGATTTAATTGTTGATAAATTGGAAATAAAGTTTCAAATGTTTCAAGAATATATTGCGTAGGATCTTCCTGCCATATCTTAGAGTGTCTTGGGATTACACGGCCAACCTCAAACTCACCTTTTTTGACATTGTATAAGCGGTCAATCGCAGCGTCTACCCCCTCAGTGACTGAAAAATAGTCTGGTTTTGTATGGTCGATAGAGTAGATGAAGTCCTCAGGAAATGTATGATGACTTGCCAGATATGTCGCATAAGTTTGTTTAGGCTTTGGATTATCAATGATAGATAAATACATAAAGACATAATCTTGCCAGATACCCAACTGCAAATGAGCTTGCGACTTATAGCCTCTTTTATTATCAGATATCGCCGACCATGTACTTTCAGGCGCGTACCGTGAGCGTCTTCTATGTTGTGCAATATGTACAAAGCTCTCTTCACCGGTATAGGCTGTTAATCGCTTAGCTACTTCTGTCATAATATCAGAAAAAATAGGTTGAATTTTAGCACGAATTTCTACCATTCTAGCATCTAGACCTTCAACATCAAAGACGTCAAAAGACTGCTCATCAAAACATTTCATTTCACTATATCCTTTTTACTTTGTTACTAGCGTATCTCCCAAAGAGAAAGTTACTCATCTGTTTATGCCTGATAAACAATCTGACCATCGCAAATCGTATGCGTAATGATCCCTTGTAGTGTTTCTCCCACAAATGGTGAATTACTAGCTTTTGAAGCGAAATCATTGCTAACCACGGCAGATTTTTCTGCATCAAAAATCACTAAATCAGCTGGTCCACCTACTGCAATGTAGCCTGCATCAAACGCATAGAGGTTTGCAGGGTTAACAGTCATTTTTTCAAGTAATGCCATCAATGTTAAGTGACCAGGCGCTACTAGATGTGTGAGACCAAGTGATAGAGATGTTTCTAACCCAGTCATACCTGATGGTGCCTTAGTGATTGCTTGGTCTTTTTCAGCAAGTGTGTGTGGTGCATGGTCTGTCGCAATGACATCAATCGTACCATCTTGCAAGCCAACGATTAATTTTGCAATATCTGACTCACGTCGCAGTGGCGGATTTAATTTAGCCATCGTGTTGTGTGTCAAGATAGCATTTTCAGTAATCGAAAAATGCTGTGGTGTGACTTCTGCAGTGACATTAGCACCTAGTGATTTTGCAAATCTAACAACATCCACAGATTCTCCTGCAGATAAATGTTGAAAATGCACACGCGCTTTAGTGTCTAACGCCAACATTGCATCACGCGCTACCATACTATACTCAGATACTGTTGGCGCACCTGTTACACCACATTTGTGCGCTATAGCGCCATCGTTGATACCCAAAACGTCTGTCAACTGGGGATCTTCTTCATGTAAAGATAAAACTGTATCATTAGCTACTGCTAATCGCATTGCTTCACGGACTTTAGAGGCATCTGTAAACGGTATCCCATCATCCGAAAAGCCTACGGCTCCTGCTTTGAGCAGAGACTCAAAATCTGTTAGTGTTTGACCATCAAACTTATCAGTAATCGTTGCAACACTTTTAATATGAATATCTTCACGTGCTGCAGACTCTAAAACTTCTGTTAGTGTTTCAACAGTTGAGACAGTAGGATTTGTATTTGCCATCATCACAACTGTCGTAAATCCACCTCTTGCAGCAGCGAGTGATCCAGTATGTATATCTTCTTTGTGCGTCTGTCCAGGCTCTCTAAAATGAACATGCACATCAATTAATCCCGGAGCAATCACTTTACCAGTCGCATCAATGATTTTAGCATCTTCAGCTGATAAATTTTCACCGATTTCAATAATCTTGTCATCTTCAATTAAAAGATCACAAACTGCATCAAATTGTGTTTTAGGATCTATAAGTCGTCCATTTTTTATGAGTATCATGATAGGCTCTTTCTATATTGGATAGGCGTTATTATTGACTTAATCTTGCCAAGTTACTTGGTTTTCTTTAAATTTTTTCAGTAATTGTAACTCATCTGCATTAACATAACCAATGACTTTAGCAATTTCGATCAAATCAGAGTAGTTTGATAACGTAATCAAAGGTAGATTCGCTTTTTCAAAGTTCTCAATCCCACGTGGTAATTCATATGTGAAAATTGCTGCAACACCTAAAACATCTGCACCTTCTCGGCGTGCTGCTTCAGCAGTACCAATAACTGACCCACCAGTTGAAATCAAATCTTCAATGATGACCATTTTTTGATTTTTAACAATCCGGCCTTCTATTTGATTACCAGCACCATGATCTTTAGCTTTAGCACGAATATAAACCATCGGTAAATCTAGGATTTCAGCTACCCATGCTGCATGAGGGACGCCTCCGGTAGCAGCACCTGCAATAACCTCTACATCTGGAAATTCAGCACGAATACGCGCAGCAAATCCTTCAGCAATTCTACGGCGTACTTCTGGATAAGAAATCGTAATCCTATTATCTGTATAAATAGGAGACTGAATACCACTTGCCCATGTAAAAGGGTCTTTAGGCTGTAAAAAAACCGCCTTGATATCTAGTAAATCCTTGGCAATATCACGTGATAAATTTTGCATAATGTTCTCTCTTTCAAATTTTAATCTCATATTATTTTATCATAAATAAACACGATTTTTATGACTATATCTAGATATCCTTTACGCACTGCGCAAGATATCTAGCAAACGCTAGTCAACTGGAACAGAACTACCCCAGCAGATATGACTTAATCGCCAAGTTCTTCTGACTTTTCAAGCCATGATTCTTCAGCCATGTCTTTATCATGCATCACAGTATCTAAGGTCTGTTGGAGCTTATTTAAGGCTTCAAAGTCCTCAGATGCCGCTATCATCTCTGTATGCAGCTGATGAATTTTCTCATCCAGCTGGCTGAGTTTTTTTTCTAATTCAGCCACTTCTCTGCTCAGTTTTCTACGAAGTTTCTGATCTAATTTAGATTCTTGATAGCTAGTCGATTTGGTTGGGATGCTAACTTCAATCGCTGTACTCTCCTCCAACATCTCAAGTTCAGCTTCTTCAGCTTTTTTTTCAAGATAATAATCATAATCTCCCAAGTAAAGGCGACTACCTTCAGCAGATATCTCTAATACTTTATCTGCAACTCGGTTAATAAAATACCGGTCATGACTGACAAATAAAAGTGTCCCATCAAAATCGATTAAAGCATTTTCTAATACTTCTCGGCTATCAATATCTAAGTGGTTAGTGGGCTCATCTAACACTAGACAATTATCGTTTTCCATCGATAATTTAGCCAATAACAGTCTTGCCTTTTCACCACCAGACAACATCCCAACGACTTTTTTGACATCTTCACCTGAAAAGAGAAAAGCACCAAGGCGATTTCTAATCTCTACTTCTGGTGTTAATGTGTGTGCTTGCCAGAGTTCTTCAATGACCGTATTCGAAGCTGTCAAATCTCGTTGTTCTTGATCATAGTACCCCATCATGACATTACTACCTTGCTTAATCTCCCCATCGATCAAGTCATGTTTACCAACGATTGATTTGATTAGCGTGGACTTTCCTATCCCATTAGGCCCTACAATTGCAATCGCATCATATTTACGGACATCAAGATTAATCGGACTAGCAAGCACTTGTTTGTCATAACCAATCGCACCGTCAGTGACGCTCAATACAACATTTCCAGATACAATAGCTGGAGAAAAAGTAAAATGCGCTGATTTGTCTTGTCCCACTGGTTGATCTAGTCGGTCCATTTTTTCAAGTTGTTTACGTCTAGACTGGGCACGTTTTGTCGTTGAAGCACGAACAAGATTGCGATTCACAAAGTCTTCTAAACTGGCAATTTCTTTTTGCTGTTTCTCGTATTGTTTGGCTTGAGATGCAACTTTCTCAGCTTTTAGATCAATATATCGGCTATAGTTACCTGCATATTTGTCTAATTTTCCACGAGATAATTCTAAGGTTTCAGTCGTGACTTTATCTAAAAAATAGCGATCATGACTGACGATTAAGATCGCACCCTTATAGTTTTTCAAGTAGTTTTCTAACCACAGTAAAGTATCAATATCAAGGTGATTGGTTGGTTCATCCAAGATAAGCAGTTGAGGATTTTCAAGTAAGATTTTCGCTAGAGCTAATCTCGTCTTCTGACCACCTGATAAACTTGCTACCTGACGAGTCCAAAACGATTGGTCAAATTTAAACCCATTTAACACATTCTTGATATCAGATTCATAAGTAAAGCCTTTATTTTGTCGAAATGATTCTGTTGCTGTATCATAACGCGTCATCAAACTATCTAATGCGTCGCCAGATAACTCACCCATCTCAGCTTCCATCTGGCGTAAGGCCTTTTCTTGAGCAATCTGCTCTTTAAACACACTTAACATCTCGTCATATATGCTCAGATCAGATGAAAACGCTTGTTCTTGAGCCAAATAAGACATGCTCAAATTTTTAGTTTTTGATACCTCACCGCGACTCGCACTCTCTACACCTGCTATTATTTTTAATAACGTAGATTTACCAGCACCATTGCGACCCACAAGAGATACACGTGAATTATCTTGTATTGTAAAATTTATATTTTCAAATAATATATCTGCACCAAAAGTTCGCGCAATATTGTTTCCTTGTAGTAAAATCATATATTTATTCTATCATAAATAACCGTTTTTATCTAACCGCCGAGCAATTTGTTTGACAACTTCACAAACATTTGGTAATATATTCACAAAATACTTTATGGGGGTGCCATTGATCATGGTCGTAACAAAATTTAATGAAGAGTTACCGAAGGCTACAGCGAAACGATTACCACAATACTATCGTATTTTTAAGCAACTTGTGGCAGATAAAGTAGACCGCACAAATTCTCAAGAGATTGCTAAAAAGCTGGGCGTTGATTCAGCGACTGTTAGACGAGATTTCTCACTTTTTGGTGAACTGGGGCGACGTGGATATGGCTATGATACAGTTGCTTTACGTAACTTTTTTAGTAATTTATTAGGCGATTCAGCTGAAACAAATATTGCACTTGTTGGTGTAGGTAATCTAGGACGTGCTTTGATTCATTATCGTTTTCATGATCGAAATAAGATGAGAATCACACAAGCTTATGATGTGGCAGGTAATCCTCTTGTAGGCACTAAAACTGAAGATGGTGTGCCTGTTTATAATATTTCTGATATTAAGAAGAATCTGGCAGACACAAATATTGAGACGGCAATCATCTCAGTTCAAAGTGACCGTGCACAAGAAGTTGCCGATATTTTAATAGATGCTGGGATTAAAGGCATCTTAAATTTCACACCAAGACGATTAGAAGTTAGCGATGATATCACTGTACAATCAGTTGATTTGACTAGTGAATTGCAAACCCTTCTATTCTTTATGCAAGATAAGAAAGCATCAAATCAGTAATATGACAAATTTACAACCTATCATAGGTGTTGCCGCAAACGAAAGACGAGATGCTGGTACTGATATGGGTAATATGGCCATTTCATACAACCCTTCAGGCTACATCAAAGCTGTACAACTCGTTGGTGGCTTACCTCTCATGATCCCCATAGGAGATCCGACAAATGCCAAGCGTTATGTATCCATGATTGACAAACTCATCTTGGCAGGTGGGCAAAATGTCGCACCTGAATTTTATGGCGAAGTTGAAACGATTGAATCTGTTGACTACAATCGTGAGCGTGACGCTTTTGAAATTGCCCTTGTCAACGAAGCAATCAAGCAAAACAAACCGATTATAGGTGTCTGTCGTGGTATGCAACTCGTAAATGTTGCCCTAGGTGGTTCACTAAACCAACATACACCAAATCATTGGCAGAAATTACCGAGTACCAAAATATCACATGATGTGATGATCAAAAAACATTCACCACTGGATCAGGTATACGGTTTACGTGCACACGTTAATTCATTTCATCGTCAAAGTATTAAAAAAATTGCACCACAGTTATCAGTCATCGCTACGTCTATCGGTGATCATGTTATAGAAGCTGTTCAATCTCACGATCCTGCCATCCGTTTTCTAGGTGTGCAATGGCACCCAGATTTTATGTATAATGTACGCCCAGAAGATTTAGGATTTTTTAGATATGCAGTCTTTAATCTATAACTTCATATCGTGACTATCATCAACTCAAAACGACCTATTATCTTTTTAATACGTCGTTTTTTTATGAGTAAGCTCGTGTAAAACTAAACTAAATTTAGGATAACAGCGCATGCTCTTGGAATGAAAAATAACAGTTATCACCAATGATTAAATGATCGACAAACTGAATTCCCATAAGATCACAAGCAGCCGCAATCTGCTGAGTAAAAACCAGATCTGCCTCGGATGGTTTAGGATCTCCAGAAGGATGGTTATGCGCAACGAGGATACTAACTGCTAATGTTTTAACAGCAAAGTGTAGAATCTCTCTAGGATTTGCTGTGGATGAATTAACTGTGCCCACGAAAATCGTTTTTTTCTTGATAATTTTATGTTTACCATCTAGATAAACAGCGATAAGATGCTCCTGGTCAAAGTCTGACATCTCATCACTTAAGCCATCCGCAAATTCTCTAGATCCTGTAATTTTCCCATATCTAGTTCTCTCAGTAGTCTGAATCCTTTTACCAAGCTCTATCATCGCTCTGATCTCCACTGCTTTTGTTATTCCTATGCCTGATATCGTCATCAGCTCCTCTATACTGGCACGTCTAAAACTTTCCAATGTCACAAAGTGTTTTAAAAGCTTTCCAGCTAACTCTACTACAGAAATCTTTGGGGTACCAGTTCGCAGTAATATGGCTAGTAATTCTTGGTCAGAAAGAGACACTTCTCCAAACAGCATCAAGCGTTCTCTTGGTAACATCGGATAATCTGCTTCTATAATCTCATACATCGTTTTTCACCTCTTATCTATATACGAAAATATTAGGTCTATAACTTTGTTTTTTTCATAATATTCAGAAACTATTGTAAATCTCGATATTTTATGATTTAATTATAAATGTCAAAACTTTTTGACATACAAAAAATATAAGTAGAGGCCTCTACTTGATAAGATACAAAAAAAAGAAATTGAGTCGAAAGGAAATATCATGTTAAAAAAAATAATCTTGATAATCTTCTTTATCGGACTCATTTTTTCATCTATTTTTATAGGATTAGTTGACGTGCCACCTTTTGATATCAATACTTGGACAAGTCAGCAACATCTTGTGTTACTCGCTTCTAGATTACCTAGAACAATCAGCTTAATGCTTGCTGGAGCAAGTGTCAGCGTATCAGGTCTTATGATGCAAAATATCATGCAAAATAAATTCGTATCCCCTAATACTATTGGCACTTTAGATAGTGCTAAACTAGGCATCGTCTTTGTCATGATCTGCTTACCTCATGCGAATAGCTTAACAAAAATGGGCATTGCCTTCATTTTTGCCTTTCTAGGGACCTTGTTATTTTTACTCGTCTCTCGTTATGTGGTGAGTAAGTCTAATATCATGTTGCCACTAATTGGCATCATGTTTGGTAATATTATCGGCAGTATTGCGAGTTTCTTTGCTTTTCAATATCAACTCATGCAAAACATGACCTCTTGGTTGCAAGGTAACTTCTCCATCGTCATGCGTGGCTCTTATGAGCTACTTTATCTGTCAGTTCCCTTATTCATCTTAATTTATGTGTTTGCCTATCAATTTACGATCATAGCCACTGGTCAAGAAATGACAACAAACTTAGGGATTTCATATGAAAAGATGCGGTTATTTGGGGTTGCTATTGTTGCTTTAACATCAAGTATCGTACTGGTCAGTATCGGTAGTATCCCATTTTTAGGGATTGTTGTGCCAAACCTTGTCACCTTAAAATTTGGTGATCAGATGAAAAAAAATCTACCGCTGACTGCTTACTTTGGCGCTACCTTTCTCATCATCTGTGATATTATAGGTCGAACAATTATTGCACCTTATGAAATTTCAACTAGTTTGATTGTTGGCATCTTGGGTAGTATCTGCTTTATAGGGCTATTACTAAAAGAAGGACGAGGACAAAGGGGATGAAACGTCAATTAACCTATCTATTTTTGATCGTGGCGATCATCGCTATCTGTGCCTTGTTTTTGACCTACCATACGTTTGGTAATCTCGAGTTCGCACTTAGCTTACGTTTAAAAAAACTACTAGGCTTTATTATCGTTGGTATCGCGTGTAGCTTTGCCACGATTAGCTTTCAAACACTCACACAAAATAGATTATTAACGCCTACAATCCTAGGGATGGATTCGCTCTATGTCATGCTACAAACGCTATCTATCTTTATCCTAGGTACACATAACTTAGCCTCTCTTTCTAGCCTTGGTAACTTTTTCTTATCTATCGCTTTGATGATGTCAGTCAGCACAGTCTTATCGTTTTCTCTGCTAAAAAAGTTTAAACATAACTTATTTCTATTCTTGATGATTGGTATGATTCTGGGCACTTTTTTTGGCAATATCAGTAGCTTTTTACAAGTTTTACTTGATCCAAATGAATATGATCACTTGCAAGCTAAACTCTTTGCTAGTTTCAGTAATGTTAAGGCAGATCATCTGCTCATAGCAGCTATCATGGTGGGCCTAATTTGCCTATTTTTATGGTGGTTAGCTCCTCAACTAGATATCTTACTTCTCGGTAATGACCATGCAATCAATCTTGGCATTGAGCTTAAGAACTTACAGCTAATGAGCCTACTCGCTATTTCTGCCTTAGTTGGGATTTCTACTGCCTTGGTTGGACCAACAAGTTTTCTAGGCTTTATCGTTGCCACAATCAGCTACCAAGTAGCTAAAACCTACAGACATCGCACGCTCTTTTTGACTGGTAGTTTCATCGCTATCTTATTGCTAGTATTTGGTGAATTTTTAGTGGAACATATCTTTAGCTTTAATACAACATTAAATATTATTATCGAATTTACTGGTGGGTGCTATTTTATCGGTCAACTACTATATAAGAGAAATGGACATACAAGATGAAAATAGAAGGGCTATCCAAGTCTTTTGGTAAAAAAACAATTTTAGATGAGATTGATTTAACAATCAAAAAAGGTAAATTAACAGCTTTTATCGGCCCTAATGGTGCTGGAAAATCAACACTCCTGACAACCATGAGCAGATTAATCGCGACAGAAACAGGAGCAATCTATCTCAATGGACAAGATTTGAAATCTTTTAAAACTCGAGAATTATCACAGCAGTTGTCTATTTTAAAACAGATGAATCATTTGAATATGAACATCACTGTTTACGAATTGGTTGCTTTTGCAAGATTTCCTTATAGTAAAGGGAATCTAACGCCAACTGACAAAGATAAAATCAAGTTATCTATTGCGCAACTTGGCTTAACTGAGTTAGCACAAGAAAATATTCAGACGCTTTCAGGCGGTCAACTACAGCGTGCTTATATCGCTATGATATTAGCACAAGATACTGAGTTTATTCTACTGGATGAACCATTGAATAATTTAGATATGAACTTCGCTGTTCAAATGATGCAATTACTTCAAACCCTAGTCACAAAATATGGTAAAACAGTGATTATCGTTTTACATGACATTAATTTTGCGGCTAGTTTTGCAGATGAGATTGTTGCCATGAAATCTGGTAAAATTTTTGCCCATGATGAGACATCTCATATCATTAAAGAAGAGATTTTAAATCCTTTATACGATATGTCCATTCGTATCAAAGAAATAGATGGCAAGAAATTCTGTCTCTATTTTTAATACACATACACAAACACTATTAATCACTTAACACATTATATTAATTAAAGGAAACCTATATATGAAATTTAGTAAATTAATCACTGTTTTTGCAGGTGCACTTGTTGTCACAACATTACTTGTTGCTTGTGGCACTAAAAAAGAGAGTAACGCTGACAACGCTAAACAATCACAGACAACAAAATCTGAACCTAAAAAAATTGAGGTGACAGATGCTAAAGGTAAAAAACTAACTGTCCCAACACACCCTAAGAAAGTCGTTGTATTTGATAATGGCTCACTCGATACTATCAACGCACTTGGTGAAGGTAAATCAGTCGCTGCTGTAGCGCTTAAAAACTTACCACCTTATTTAAGTGAATTCAAATCAGTTGAGAGTGCGGGCGGTTTGAAAGAACCAGATTTAGAAAAAATAAATGCTGTACAGCCTGATCTCATCATTATTTCTGCGCGTCAAGAAAGCTTCAAAAAAGACTTAGAAAAAATTGCACCTGTCCTATACCTAGGAGTAGATAATGCTAAAGTTTGGGAGTCTACTAAAGCTAACATCATGACACTTGCTAATATCTATGGTAAAGAAACTGAGGCAACTAAACAAGTTGAGACGTTAGAAAAAAATATAGCTGCGGTTAAAGAGAAAGCCCAAAAAGCTAACCTATCTACATTAACTGTCCTATCAAATGAAGGTCAATTAGCTGCTTTTGGTCCAGGATCTCGCTATGCAATCGTTAACGATGTCTTTGGTTTTAACTCAGTAGATAAAACAATCAAAGCCTCAACACATGGGCAACAAGTATCTTATGAATATGTACTTGAAAAAAATCCAGACGTACTCTTTGTTGTCGATAGAACTAAAGCACTTAGTGGTAAAACAACAGAAACACTCGTTGCAAGTAATGAACTCGTTAAACAAACGAATGCAAGTAAAAATAAAAAAGTCATCGATCTTGATCCTACTCTCTGGTATTTAAGTGGTGGTGGGCTTCAATCAACACAACTCATGCTTGATGGTGTAGCAAAAGCATTAGACTAACAATAAAAAAAGCATCGAAGCTGATGCTTTTTTTATTGTCTTGAAAACACTACTTAGTGCATGATACATGAGTCCATCACTCCTATCGTTTTACTATCTTTGTGTACTGAATGCGTATTACTTGGTAATAAAATTAGACCAAAAAAGAAAAAAGACAATCATCAGATTGTCTTTTTCATCTAGCATATCTACTTGTTATGCCTTAGCTTTAAAATAAGCGACTGCACTTTCAAATAATTTTTGATCTTTATTCCCTGGTATGTTTTTAAATAAGCCAGATTCGTAACGTTCAGAATGTCCCATCTTACCTAGAATTTGACCATTTTTACTAATGATTCCTTCTATTGCACCTACTGATCCATTCGGATTATAGGCAGAATCCATAGTCGCATTACCATTAAAATCAACATACTGTGTAATGATTTGACCATTTTTGTTTAGCTCATCAAACATTTCTGGTGTCACAACAAACTTACCTTCACCATGAGACATTGGGATGGCATGAATATCGCCGACTGAAACCTTAGACAACCATGGTGAGTTGGTATTCACAATTTTTGTTTCAACCATTTTGGCCACGTGTTGATTGGCATCGTTATAGAAAAGTGTAGGAGAGTCATTGGTTAATTGATCAAATTCACCATAAGGTAGCAGACCTGATTTGACGAGTGCTTGGAATCCATTACAGATGCCTAAAATCAAGCCACCACGCGCGATAAACGCATCAATTGCGGCTTTAACCTCAGCATTTAATAAGATATTAACGATGAACTTAGCTGAGCCATCTGGTTCGTCAGCTGCTGAGAATCCACCTGCAAACATCAGAATGTTTGCTTTAGCGATGTGTGCAACCATCTCTTTTATAGATGCTGCTATCGCCATTGTTTTAAATGGTACAATTTCAGCTACCGCACCAGCTGCTTCAAACGCTTTCGCTGTATCATACTCACAGTTCGTACCTGGAAATACAGGTATATAAACAACAGGCTTCTCAACAACTTGGCTTGGCTTAATTTGCGAGTTTGAAGGAGTTGTTGCAACTACTGCCAATTCTTGAGATTGTTCAAATAACGTTGGATAGACTGTAGCTAATGGACGCTCAAAACTATCTTGTAACTCACTAGCTGATAGCACAACGCCATTAATCGTCAACTCATAAGCTGCAGTTGTCTTTCCAATTGCTTGTAGTTCAGAGATCTCATCAGGTGATGTGACAATAAACCCAGCATACTGCGCTTTAATCACGTCACCAATATTCGCAATCTCAACAGTTGCACCAAGGCGATTACCAAATGTCATCAATCCTATGGCTTCGCCAAATCCACCAGCTTTAGTAGAGATGGCTGCCGTGATGTCATACTTTTCTTGCAACTGAGAAACTAAGTTAAAGTTCGCTTTCACACGTTCCCAATCAATCGTATCAGCAATCGATACACCAGGAATGTAGTAGATATATTCATCTGCCGCTTTAAATTCTGGTGATAAGATACGATCAGCTTCAGATGTTGTCACACCAAATGCGATCAAGGTCGGTGGCACTGTCAACTCTTCAAACGTCCCACTCATAGAATCCTTACCACCAATAGATGGTAAGCCTAATTGTTCTTGTGCTTCGATAGAGCCTAGTAAGGCAGCAAGTGGTTTACCAAACCTTTCAGCTTGTTTATCCATACGCTCAAAATATTCTTGATAAGAAAAACGTGCTTTAGTCCAATCACTATTTGTTGCGACCAAACGAGCAGTCGCTTCAATCACAGCATATGCTGCACCGTGATAAGGTGACCATGATGCAATCTCAGGATTATAGCCATGAGATAAGAGCGATACAGTATTGGTCACACCAGTTAAGACTGGTAATTTTTGGACAGAACTTTCAGCAGGCGTTAGCTGATAACGTCCCCCGATCGGCTGAATCACTGTCGAGCGACCAATTGAACTATCAAAAATAGTTTGTAACCCTTTTTGAGAAGCAAAATTCATATCAGAGAATAACTGCGTCAAGTCTTCAGATAACTGTTCAGTACTTGTTGTTTGGTTAAACGGTACTGCTAGATCCGAATCTACTACCGTTGCATCAACAACGACTCTGACACCATTAGTATCAAGGAATGAGCGTTCGATATCAACGATTGTTTTGCCTTTCCAAACCATCGTGAGGTTAGCTTTTTCAGTTACCTCTGCAACTTGAATGGCCAAGATATTTTCTTTCTCACATTCCGCGATGAATTGGGCAACATCTTGCGATGCAACGACAACTGACATCCGTTCTTGAGATTCTGAGATCGCTATTTCAGTTCCTGAAAGGCCTTGATATTTTAAAGGCACTTTATCGAGATCAATTTTTACACCATCAGCTAATTCGCCAATCGCGACACAGACACCACCCGCACCAAAGTCATTAGATTTCTTAACCAGTTGTGTTACTTTAGGATTTCTAAACAATCTTTGGATTTTGCGTTCTTCTATGGCATTACCTTTTTGTACTTCTGCACCTGCTGTTTCAACAGTTTCTTTTGTTTGTACTTTAGATGATCCAGTTGCACCACCTACACCATCACGACCAGTTTTGCCACCAAAAATCACAATCGCATCGCCAGCCTCAGGTTTTAATCGTAGGACATTTTCTTTAGGTGCAGCACCTACCACAGCACCAGTTTCTAAGCGTTTAGCCACGAATCCTGGATGGAAATATTCTTTAACGTAAGTCGTCGCAAGACCGATTTGGTTACCATATGAGCTATAGCCATGAGCTGCGCCTTTAGAAATCACTTGTTGTGGTAACTTACCAGTTCGTGTATCTGAGATTGGCGCCGTAATATCGCCAGCACCCGTAATACGCATCGCCTGATAAACATACGCACGACCTGACAGAGGATCACGAATCGCACCACCAATACAAGTTGAGGCACCACCAAACGGTTCGATCTCTGTAGGATGATTATGCGTTTCATTTTTAAACATAAGCAACCAAGGCTCTTTAACACCATCAACATCAACTGCTATTTCAACACTACAAGCATTGATTTCATCAGATACTTCCATGTCATCTAAGCGACCATTCGCACGTTCAAAACGCCCAAAAATCGTCGCCAATTCCATTAATGTCGTTGGTTTTGCTTCACGTTTTAAGTCTTTTCGCATCATCAGATATTTATCATATGTCGCTTGAAGTTGTGTTGCAAATTTTGATTTTGAGAAATCAATCGATTTTAGTTCAGTTTCAAATGTTGTATGACGTGTGTGATCACTCCAGTAAGTATCTAATACTTTCAACTCAGTCTCAAAAGGATCTCTCTTCACTTGTTTGAAGTAATCTTGAATCCATAACAAATCAGCTACTTCCATTGCTAACGCATAGCTAGTGTGTAAAGCTATGATGTCGCTTTCGCTAAAGTTAATAAATCCGTCTAATACAGGGATTTCATCTGTTTTATCTGCAATTGGTTCATCATGAATAGCTAGTGTGATATCTTTAAAACGTGAATCAACACTGTTTAGCTGATAATGCTTGATTTGCTCAAATTCATGATCTGCTAATGAGTCATTTAATAAGTATAATTGGGCTGTTTTGACACTTGCCTCTTGATCAGCACCTAACAAAAATAATGCTTCTTGTGCAGAACTCGCACGCTGATCAAATTGTCCAGGTAATGCTTCAATCGCAAAAAACTTACTGTCTACAAGCGCTTGTTGAATTGCTTGTTCGCTTAAAATATCATCTGTCACATGCTCAGAAAAAATGGTTCTCTCAGCAGTCGCTAACAACTCATCTGCAACATGAAACACATCATAAACTTGTACAATCTTCACTGATGTTAAAGTTTTCAGTTGTAGATTGTGTTGCAATTCACGCAATAATGACTGATTTTTTACATTGAACTCAGGTTTTTTAGCAACAAAAATACGTTTTTTCACGAAATTATTTCCCCTCAAATTTTGTTTGTAAGTCATCAAGTACACGTTGATAAATTGGGATAATATCACCTAAATCACGACGGTAAATATCTTTATCTACATGGTTATTGTCTGCATCCCAAAGGCGTGACGTATCTGGAGAAATCTCATCTGCTAAAATAATACGACCATCAGGTAATCTACCAAATTCAAGTTTGAAATCAATTAATTTAAGCTCAATCTGAGAGAAAAGCTCAGTCAATACTGCACCAACTGCTAATGCTTTTTCTTTTAAAATCGCAATTTCTTCATCTGTCGCAATTTCTAGGAATTTCACGTGTTCATCATTTATAAATGGGTCATCTAATGCATCATTTTTATAATAAAATTCAACAAGAGGTGTTTTAAATTTAATCCCTTCTGCTAAATCAAAGCGTTTTGAAAAAGAGCCAGCCGTATAATAGCGGACAACGACTTCTAAGGGGATAATCTCTACTTTAGTATTTAATTGTTCGGTTTTAGAAATTTGTTTAACAAAATGAGTCTCGATACCATGTCGATTCAATTCACGAAAAATGAGGCTTGTAATTTGATTGTTCAAGGCTCCTTTACCTGAAATTTGATCTTTCTTTTTACCATTTAATGCTGTAGCTTGATCTTTATACTCAGCAATGACTAGTTGCTCATCATCGGTACTATAAATATTTTTTGCCTTGCCTTCATACATTAACAGCTTTTTGTCACTCATTTTATTCTCCTATTTTTAAAGTTATATGACATCATCTTAGATTTTTATTATTTATCCAAGTATTATATGACTATCATAACTTACCTAGACCTAAAAAGAACAAAAAAACTGCCAGTTTATAGCAGTTTCCACCTTAATGTTCGGATTATAATCCCATATCGATAGGTTCAATCAGAAATTGATTGTCACAAGCAAACATTTTTAGTTAATGTTTTTAGCCAGTAAGGTCTTTAATAGTCTAAATTATCGGCATGACCAGCAGCATTTCCAACAAAATAACCTGTTTTACAATTGATTGAAACAAGATATGTCCCATCAGGTTTGTAAAGGTTATAATAGCCATTGCCTTTTTGGATACTAGCAGGTAAAAGAATATAAGCATCTCCAGAAATATAGCCACGTTGACGACATTTGCCAAGTACTAAGTCTTTAATCCCATCAGCCCAGCCAAAAGCAGGATTTGATAAATCAGCATTTGGGTCTACTGGTACTCTAGATTTACTTGTTTGAAGTGGAATCGTTGGGAACTGTCCTTGAAATTGTGCTGTAGATAAGCCAGATCCAGTCGTGCCACTAGGAGTCGTCGCACCAGAAGGTGTTGCTGGATTTGCTGGGGTAGCACTAGCTTGTGCATTGGCATTATTTTGTGCTGCTTGTGCCTGAGCTGCTTGTTGGGCGGCTGCCTTGTCAGCTGCTGCTTTTTCTGCAGCAGCCTTTGCCGCAGCAGCTTTTTCTGCTTGTTGAGCTTGTCCTTGTGCTACAGCTGCTTTTAAGAGGTTATTTAGCGTATCATTTTCAGTCGCTGTATAGCTTAATGTGACACCGTCTTTTACCTCGGCCGTTTTATCAAGATTACCATCCGTCACAACAGCTTTATTAAACTGATTATTGATGTCTTGAATCGTTTTGATCTCAGTTTTTAGCGCAGCTACTTTAGTTTTTAGCGACTGATAATCAGGATGAGCAGACAACTTATCAAGCTCACTCTCTAATTCACTAAGTTTAGAGAATTGTCCGTTTTTCAGTTTAGTATGCGCATCGTCCATAAAGAATGCAGCATATTTTTGATTAAAACTGCTTAACTGCTTTGCTTCTTCAGATTTTTGTTGAGAAGACTGTTTAGCGGTCTCAGCAGCTTTTTGTTTAGATTGATTGTGATTATGCCAAACTAACCCACCAGCTGTTAATAATACTAGGGCACATACCCCAATAATTATTGGTTTTTTATAACTTTTTGCAGGCTCTTCAGCTAAAACCACTGGTGCTTTGCTAACGATATCATCTTTAGTGTCGTCTGTTATGGGCTCATCAACGACATCTGAGTTTGCAGATAGCACAACTGGTGCTTGTGAAATGACTTCACCCTCTTTTTCAGATGCATCATCCAAATCAGGGGTAATAACTTTCTCATCTGGTGAGTCTATTATATCAGATGACACTGATTCATTTTGTGCGGCATCATCTGCTAATGTCACGTGATCATAGGCGTCTTGTCCGTCAGGAAGGTCAGTATCACTTTCCTTAGTCTCTAATGCTTGTGCTTTGTCATCAGACGGGATAACCGATGTTGCTATAGTAGTGTCCTCCTCAAGCTCATTACTAGAGGGGTCGTCTACTGATTTAGTAGCTTCATCTGATGAGACAGGATTTTCTTGTATCTCTGCTTCTTTTGACTCTTGAGAGATAAGTGCACTCTGTTGTTTATCTGTGCCGACTTGAACAGGATCACTATCAGTTTTTTCAGTGCTAGTCGCATCATCTCTGACAGTTTTAACAAAAGTATCCAATGCAGTAGCAGCTTCAATCGTTTTTTCTAACCGAACTTTTTTAGCTGATTCAATCTCAGAACGATGTTCTCGTATATATTTATCTAACGAGCTTTCATTATCTTTATTTTGCATCGTTAGGGCATCTGTTTTTTCAGACAACTGTTCTACCGTTAGCGATTTAGCATCTTTTAGCGCTATCGTTTTCTCTTTAAAGTTGGGTTGCTTCTTTTTTTTAGCCATATTATTTTATTCTCTTACCAAAATATTGATATAAATCTGTTCGTAATCTACCGTTGTACAATTTGCGTTTTTTTGTTGCCTTACTACCATAATGTGCTTCAAAAGCTAAATCACTCGTCAGTATATACTTACTCCAAGTTTCAAGCGGTTTGAAAGTCTCTCCCATTTCTTGATACAATTGGAAAGCTGCTGCTTCATCTCCAAGCCGTTCACCATAAGGTGGGTTAGAAACCAATACACCATCTAACTTTTCTGTATGGAAATCTTGTAATCTCATTTGCTTAAAGCTAACAATACCATCAAGGCCAATTTCAAGTGCATTTTCTTGGGCGATTTTGATCATTCTACCATCAACATCAAACCCTGAAATATCCAGGACAGCATCATAGTTAGCTTGACTCTCTGCTTGCTCACAGACCTTCTCAAAAATCTCAGACTCAAACCAAGGCCATGCTTCAAAAGCAAAGTCTCTATTAAATCCAGGTGCGATATTCATCCCAATCAAAGCAGCTTCGATACAAAATGTCCCAGATCCACAAGTCGGATCTACAAACGGACGTGTCATATTTGCTCGCCAGTTTGTCAACATGATAATTGCAGCAGCCATATTTTCTTTGATCGGTGCCCCACCTTTATCAACACGATAACCACGTTTAAATAAAGACTCACCTGTTGTATCGACCATGATCGTCGCGACATTTTTATGTAAAGCAACTTCAATCGAAAATAAAGCTCCCGTCTCAGGAATAGGTACATTTTCTGGTCTATGGTAATGTTCTTGTAATTTTTTGGCAACTGCTTTTTTCGTGATTGCTTGAATACTTGGCTCATTGTGCAAATCAGATTTAACTGCTTTTGCTTTAGCAATAGGAAATTTTGCACCAAAAGGTAGCAAGTCTTCCCACTCTAAAGCATAAACACCTTCAAATAACTCATCAAAAGTTTTTGCAGGAAATTCGCCCACTATAATTTTTACGCGATCAGCAGTCCTTAACCAAAGATTTGCAGTTGCAATGGTTGTTTTATCCCCAGAAAAAAGTACGCGAGAACGATCATCTAAAGTGACCTCTATACCTAAATCTCGTAATTCTTTAGCAGTCAAGCTCTCAAGCCCTGCTGCCGCAGTTGCGACTAGTTTAAAGTTATTTTTCATCTTATCTTTTCTATATCTCTATCATACCACTATAGTATTGTAAAAGGGCTGGAGCTTTACGCTCCAGCCCCTGTCATCCAGTTTTCTATAAGCCATGTTTTGTTCCAGTTAATTTCTCAATTAACCTTCGATAATCATCTGTCTGTTAACTCAAAGCTATGCTTTGTTTAACCTCATCGTACGTTCAATTTCCGCGTGACAAGTGCCCCTACCATAAGTTTGGGTTGCTCGCTTGAGGGGTTTACCACGTTCCACTTGCTATGTTTCCAAAGCAACTCGTCTCTATGGCACTTTTACAGAATTGGTCGCATATTTTCTAAGAAAACTTAGCTAAAATTCAGCCGTTAGGTCTGACACACCTACCCAGGCTTATTGTTTCGCCTAGCACAAACACTGCGGGCAATCTCAGCCCGCGCGAGCATGGACTTTCCTCACAGTTCACAAGGTTACCCAAGAAACTGCGCAATTATCCAAAAACTGGTTCTTAATGTCGATTATACTACCTGTTTAGTTTATTCTGCAGTCTCAGTTTCAACTGTAGACGTTACAGGTTGTGCTTGAGGTCCAAAAACAGCACGCTCTAATCGATTTAATCTTTTTAACAAATCAAAATTATTTGCTGATTTCATTGTCACACGAGCACCGCTAGTCACCTCCTCAGTAATGCTTGAAGTGATTGGGTTAAATCGTTGTGTATTTTCTGACACAGCAACGTGTGGTGTTGTTTCAAGTTTTTGGATTTTTTTCTTCAAAAACTCTGTCTCTTCTTTCAAAGAAAGAATCTCATCTTGAAAAGTTTCGTAATCAACGATTACTTGGTCAAGTAACTCATTAACTTGATCTTTATCGTAACCTCTCATTTTTAGATCAAATTCTGCATCATAAATATTTTTGGGTGTAAAATTATAAGTCGCCATTATTAAAAATCTCACTATTTCTTTTTCATTATATCTCCAATCTTACCAAAAATTAATGGTATTTACAAGAGATATCATACTATAGTAGACAAAAGAATTTTCACTAAAAATAACTACTAAATTAGTTTAAGACAGCCATTGCGATTTTATCAGGCTGTAGGCTTCATTAGGTTTTTCTGCTTGGGTAATTGGTCTACCCACTACGATAAAGTCGCTGCCAATTGCTCTAGCTTTTGCTGGTGTCATCACACGTTTCTGATCACCAACCGCTGCACCAATTGGTCTAATCCCTGGTGTCAAACAAATAAACGCTTTTGATGTTGCTGCTTTAATCATTTCAACTTCTTGAGCTGAACAGACAACGCCTGCTAAACCCGCTTCTTGTGTTTTTTTAGCATAATGGATGACTGAGTCTGTCAAACTCGTTTGTATATTTTGAAAGTCATGCATTTGTTTTTCACTCGTTGAGGTTAATTGTGTTACTGCGATCAGTTTAGTTGTCCCTGCAAGGCCATCTAATGCTTCTGCCATCATTTCTACACCGCCAGCAGCATGAACATTTGTCAAATCAACATCAAGATGACGAATCACGCGCATAGCAGATTTAACTGTATTTGGAATATCATGTAACTTAAGATCTAAAAATACATCGTGTCCCAAAGATTTGATATATTTAATTACATCTGGACCTGCAGCATAAAATAACTCCATACCGACTTTAAGATAAAGCTGTTCTGCTTTATCAAATTGTTCAAGAAATGCTTTCACTTCACTCATACCAGGAAAGTCCATCGCAATCACTGGTCTATCTTCTGTATATTTACCCACGTATTTCCTCCTGACAGTCTTTTACAAAACTTGCTAAATCTGTTATCCCATATTTATCCATAACATTTGGGAGTTCATCTATTATTTTAGGACAAGCAAATGGATCTGTAAAATTAGCTGTCCCAATACCGATTGCCGAAGCACCCGCAATCATCATCTCCAATGCTGCTGCTGCAGAATCTACACCACCCATACCGATAATCGGTAGGCTTGTTTGCTGCGCTACCTGACGAATTAACTTTAAGGCAACCGGGAATATAGCTGGACCAGACATGCCGCCTACGCCATTGGCAAGAATGGGCTGTCTTGTCTGCAAATTATACCGTGTCCCAACTAATGTATTAATCATCGTAAACCCTGTAGCCCCAGCATCTTCTATAGCTTTGGCAACGATACCGATATCTGAAACCGATGGTGTTAATTTAACATAAACTGGGACTTCTGATACAGATACTGCTGCTTTTACTGCTGCATAAGCTAGTTCAGGAACTTGACCAATTAATAAACCATGGTTGCCGTGATCGACATTTGGACATGAAATATTTAGTTCAATCGCTGTGACATTTTGAACACGCGATATTTTTTTACTAACGGTTGCATACTCTTCATTTGAAAAGCCTGCAACATTTGCAATGATAGGCAAATTGGGAAAATTTGATGCAAGCCAAGGTAATTTTTCTGCAATAACTGCATCTACACCTGGATTTTGAAGGCCTATTGCGTTTAACATCCCTGATGGCGTTTCTGCAACACGAGGTGTCGCATTACCAAATCTCGCTTGGGCAGTTGTTGCCTTAATCATGATTGAGCCTAAACGGTCCAAATCATAATATTTTGCGTATTCTTGTCCAAACCCAAAACAACCTGACGCAGGAATAATCGGGTTTTTAAGATCAAGTCCTGGTAGCTTAATGGCTAATCTATTATCTGTCATATTACCACCTCACCGACCTTGAATACTGGCCCTTCATCACATACTTTTAATGATTTTTGACCTGTTTCATCTGCTGCAACATGCACAACACACGCATAACAAGCTCCCATACCACACGCCATACGCGCTTCCATCGAGATATAGGCGTTTGGATGTGTCGCTGTTCGACTCGCAACAGCTCTTAACATTCCTGTTGCGCCACAAGCATACACTGCATCATAACTCATGACATCCAACTCATCCATTAAAAGCCCCACATTACCTTGTCTACCATATGAGCCATCATCAGTCACGATCTCAAGTTTATCAGATACGGCACTAAATTCACGCTCTAATATCACGGCTGATTTTTGGGCAAATCCTAAAAGGACAGTCACTGAAATAGATTGGCTAGTTAATGCTTCTGCTAACCCTACTAAAGGTGGTGTTCCAATTCCTCCGCCAATGATTAAAGCTTTTTTTTGTGGAAATGGCAGCGATATATCAAAGCCATTACCAAGTGGTCCCATCACGTCTAGTCTTTGACCAGGCGTCATCTGGGATACGGTAGCGAGTCCATCTCCCTCGACACGATAGATGATCACACAACACTTGTTTTCTTTATCGTACTCTGAAATAGAGATTGGTCTGCGTAATACTTTATCAGGACTAGGAACGCGAAGGTGTAAAAATTGATCGGGTCCTGTGATATCTAGTACTAGCTCCCCTTTAAGTGCCATTCTATAGACACGTGGACTAATGTTTTCATTTGAGAGAATTAACATATCTTCTTGTAAAATCATTGTAACCTTTCTTGCTATACACTTATTCAACCTGAACATGTGTTTGTTAGCATGCCTCATAGCAGGATAGCAGTCTGTATCAGCTCATTAAAAAATAAAAAAACCGTAGAAAAATCCTACGGTTCGCTTTTATCTTGCTCTGCAACCTTGTCATGCTCTCGGCATGACTTAAAGGACTTTAAAACAGTATAACATATTTGGAGACCAATAACAAGTCATCTCAGTGTTCTCACCTACTTTAAACCTGAATCAACGAGACTTAAGCTTTATCTTTTAGTGCTTTCAAAGCGTAAAGAATTGATACCGTATCGATAACCTCTTGTAACAATGCCCCAAAAATAGTTGGGAGTACACCTGTTGATGCGATAATCATTAACACAATACAAATAAAGATACCAATCAAGACGGCTTCTTTAGCTACTTTCATCGTTTGACGAGAAATCTTAATACTTTCTGGTACTAAGGCTAAATTATTTCTTAAGACAACAACGTCTGCACTCTCACTTGCAACTGTCGAGCCACTTGCACCAAGTGCAATACCAACATCAGATAATGCTAAGGCAGGTGCATCATTAATCCCATCACCCACCATAACCATTGGTCTGCTGGTTTCTGGTAAGTTGTTTAAAATACCAATTTTTTCACTCGGCATGAGCTCTGCATGAATTTCAGTTAGGCCGAGAGCTTGTCCTACAGTTTTGGCTGTTGTGATATTATCACCAGTTAACATCATGATATGTGAGATATCTAGTCTATTTAGCGACTCAATCACCGCTTTAGATTCTTCCCGAACTTTATCTTCAAATAAAATGTTACCGATAAATACATCATCTTCACTAATACTAACAGCTGTACCAGTCATGTTCTCAGCTTTAGCATTGGCAAAAGTTGCTCGGCCAATTCTATACGTTTTACCGTTAATTATCCCTTTTAAGCCTAGCCCTGTTTCCTCTGTTAACTCAGAAACAGCTAATCGTGGGATATGCTTACTTTCACCTAACGCAACTAAAGATTTAGCTAAAATATGATTACTCCCTATCTCTAAAGAATAAGCAATTTGTAGCAACTCATCTTCTGAGCGTGTCATCGTTTCAGGTTGTATACGCTTGACTTGTAAAACGCCTGTTGTAAGTGTACCTGTTTTATCAAAAGCAACTGTTTTAGCCAGTGATAATTTTTCAATGGTTGTGCCATTTTTGACTAATAAGCCATGTCTAGAACTCCTGCTCATCCCCCCTACAAAAGCGATTGGTGCTGCAAGGATCAGCGGACATGGACTTGCAACCACTAACACTTCAGCAAAACGGGTCATATCTTTAGAGACTATCCAGGCACCACTTGCGATGACTAAGGCTATGATCGTAAAAGGTACTGCATAGCGATCTGCCAGTCTAACAAACTCTGCTGGTGTCGCTTCACTTTCTTTTACGAGTTGGATAATTTTTTGATATTGGCTATCTGAGGCTTTTTTTGTTACTTTGACCAGTACAGCTGTTTCCCCGTTGATACTCCCAGATAAAACGGCATCTCCTTTTTCTTTTGTTACTGGCTGTGATTCTCCTGTTAAAGAAGATTCATCAAACCAGCTATTGCCCTCTAAAATCTCACCATCTATCGGCACCAGCTCACTCGGTTTTACCAAGACGATGTCTCCAACAACCATCTCCTCTATCGGTGTATCTTCATACTCATCATTGACTTGTTTATGTGCGATGGTAGGTGAATTTTCTAGCAGTTTATGTAATTCTCGACTGGCTCTATTTGCCGCATAATCTTCTAAACTTTCACCTCCAACAAGCATTAAAATAATGATCAAACTTGCCCAGTAGTGTCCGATGATCAATGTTGAAATAATGGCGATAATCGCCAATAAATCGACCCCATATTTACCACTTCTCAGTGTTTTAACCATCTCGATAAACATCGATAAGGCCAGTATCGCTCCTGCAACTGTCACTAATAATTGAGTTAAAAATGGGTTGTGAAATCCAAATTCTAATAATAATGCCATAATAGCTATGACAATTGTCGCTGTTAATTTTTGCCAGTTCTTCATAAATCTTTATATCTCATTCCTAATTTTGACTATCATTAGTATACCATAAATCCTTTTAAAATAAGACTTTACTGCCTATTTGATTCAAATTTAGAAATAAGTCAAACGACTTTTACTTATTTCATCACGACAAGTAAAAGTCATTTGACAATAAAAAAAATATGTAGCATGTACATATTTTTTCATTTTTTAATAAATGGTAATTTTAAATCGCTTTAGTTACAAATGAACGACTTTCCAAAACTTTTAACATTGCTCCGATTGTATCTAGCGAGGTAAATAGTGGCACACCTTGTTCGATAGATTCACGACGTATTAACATGCCATCAGTATTATGTGTATTGCGATCTTGTCCCATCGTATTAACAACTGCTTGAATACGACCAGCTCTGATGCTATCAACGATATTTTCTTGATCTTCTGAAGGCTCTCCAATTTTGGCTATGCTTTGGGCATAAACACCGTTTTGTGAGAAGTATTTAGCAGTTCCATTTGTTGCATAAATCCCATAGCCTATATCATAGAAACGTTTCGCTAAGGCTAGTGCTTCTGATTTTGCATCATCTGCAACAGTAAAGAGTACATTACCAAATGTTGGTAAATGTAGATAAGACGCTTCGAATGCTTTATAAAGTGCTTTTTCAAGCGTTTCATCTGATCCCATAACCTCACCTGTTGATTTCATTTCAGGCGATAGATAAGCATCTACTTTTTGTAACTTAGTAAAACTAAATACTGGCGCTTTAACGTGTACTTGATCATCTTCTGGATGAAGTAGTTCAGTATAGCCTAATTCAGGTAAAGTCTTACCTAAGATAAGTTTAGTTGCCACCTGTGCCATTGGGATACCAGTCACTTTAGATAAGAATGGAACTGTTCTAGACGCACGTGGATTGACCTCGATCACATAGACTGTTTCATCAAAAATAACAAACTGTACATTCATCATCCCAATACAGTTTAAGCCAAGTGCCAAGCGCTTCGTATAATCTGCAATCGTTGCTTTTAAGTCCTCAGATAAATTCTGTGGTGGATAAACTGCCATAGAGTCACCTGAGTGAACACCAGCACGCTCGATATGTTCCATGATACCTGGAATTAAAACATTTTCACCATCACAAATGGCATCAACTTCACATTCTCTACCTAACAGATATGAGTCAACTAATACCGGATGATCTGGACTTGCTTTAACAGCAGTTTGCATATAATTTCTTAAATCGGCTTCGTTATCAACGATTTCCATAGCACGACCACCTAATACGTAGGATGGGCGAACGAGTACTGGATAACCGATAGCTGTTGCATTGGCTACAGCCTCTTCTTCATTAGTTGCTGTTGCACCAACTGGTTGTGGGATGTCTAGTTCTTGAAGTGCTGCCTCAAAAAGCTTTCTATCTTCAGCACGATCGAGTGCATCTACTTGTGTTCCTAAAATCTTCACGCCAGCTTTTGATAAGGGTTCAGCTAGGTTAATCGCTGTTTGACCACCAAATTGAACAATAACACCTTTTGGTTGCTCTAAATCAATGACATTCATCACATCTTCAAAAGTTAATGGCTCAAAATAAAGTTTATCTGATACAGAGAAATCAGTAGACACCGTTTCTGGATTAGAATTCATGATGATGGCTTCATATCCAGCAGCTTGAATCGCTTTTACTGAGTGAACTGTCGCGTAATCAAACTCAACCCCTTGTCCGATACGGATAGGTCCTGAACCAAGTACCAATACAGATTCTTTTTCTGAACGGATTGACTCATTTTCGAATTCATAACTACTGTAAAAATAAGGTGTTGCAGATTCAAATTCTGCTGCACATGTGTCCACCATCTTGAAGATTGGTGTAATTTGATTATCTAGACGACGTTTGCGGACTTCTGCCGCATCAGTTTGCCACAAATCAGCAATTTTACGATCGGAAAAGCCATTACGCTTTGCTTCTTTTAAGATCTCTGGGTTAAAGACGTTAACAGCCAATTCTTTTTCGATCTCAAAAATATGTTGTAACTTATCTAAGAAGAATAAATCAATTTTTGTTAAGCTGTGTAGTTCTTCTATTGTGTAACCACGACGAATCGCTTCTGATAGATAAAACAGACGGTCATCTTGTGCTTTCACGATTTTTTCGACCAAAGCATCATCACTGACTTGTGCCAACTCAGGCATTTCGTTATGATACACACCAACTTCTAGAGAACGAACGGCTTTTAAGAATGACTCTTCAATCGTACGACCAATCGCCATAACCTCACCCGTCGCCTTCATTTGAGTACCAAGACGACGTTCACCAGATTCAAATTTGTCAAATGGGAAACGTGGAATTTTAGATACCACATAGTCAAGAGCAGGTTCAAACATCGCATATGTTGTTCCTGTAACCGGGTTGATCATCTCATCAAGCGTCAAACCAACGGCGATTTTTGCAGCTAATTTCGCAATAGGATACCCAGTTGCTTTAGAGGCAAGCGCAGATGAGCGTGATACACGAGGATTTACCTCAATCACGTAATAGTTGAAACTGTTAGGATCAAGGGCAAGCTGAACGTTACATCCCCCCTCAATTTTTAAAGCACGGATGATTTTTAACGACGCATCACGAAGCATTTGATACTCAATATCACTTAAGGTCTGACTCGGTGCAAAAACGATAGAGTCTCCAGTATGAATCCCAACTGGATCAAAGTTTTCCATATTACAAACAACGATTGCGTTGTCTGCTGCATCACGCATAACTTCATACTCGATTTCTTTAAATCCAGCGATAGAGCGCTCGATCAAACACTGTGTAACAGGTGATAATTTAAGACCGTTTTCTGCGATTTCTCGTAGTTCCTCTTCGTTATCACACATCCCACCACCTGTACCACCTAAGGTAAAGGCAGGTCTTACAATAATTGGATAACCAATCGAGTTAGCAAACGTAACAGCCTGCTCAACAGTATTGACAATCTCAGATTCTGGAATCGGTTGATCCAATTCTTCCATCAATTGTTTAAATAAATCTCTATCCTCAGCTTGGTCGATCGCTGAAAGTTTTGTCCCAAGTAACTCGATATTTAGCTCTTCTAAGATACCTGTTTTAGATAAAGACATGGCCATATTTAACCCTGTCTGACCACCAAGTGTCGGCAAAATCGCATCAGGACGCTCTTTACGCAAAATACGAGTCACAAATTCAATCGTAATCGGTTCAATATAAACCTTATCCGCAATTTCTTTATCAGTCATAATTGTTGCAGGATTTGAATTCACTAAAACAACACTATAGCCTTCTTCTTTTAATGCAAGACAAGCTTGTGTACCAGCGTAGTCAAATTCAGCTGCTTGACCGATGATGATTGGTCCTGAACCGATAACCATGATTTTTTTAATATCGTTACGTTTTGGCATTAAAAGTCTCCCTTTTCGTTTTTGTTTGCATCGATCATTTCCATAAATTCATCAAAAAGATAATCTGCATCATGTGGTCCTGGTGCAGCATCTGGATGAAATTGAACAGAAAACGCTGGTAAATATTTATGGCGAACACCTTCAACTGATAAATCATTAATCTCGATATGTGTCACCATCAAGTCAGTTTTATCAATTGAATCACTATCGACCGCAAAACCATGGTTTTGTGATGTGAAGTCAACACGCCCAGTCGCGATTTCACGAACTGCATGATTGAACCCACGGTGACCAAATTTCATTTTGCTAGTTGTCGCACCATTTGCCATCGCAAAGAGTTGATGACCAAGACAAATACCAAAGATTGGGAATTTATCTTGAATCCCACGAATCATATCTAGTGCTTGAGGCACATCAGTAGGATTTCCGGGACCATTTGTTAGCATCACACCATCTGGGTTCATATCAATGATCTCCTCAGCTGTTATCGTATGAGGCACAATCGTTAGGTTACACTCCCGTTTTGATAATTCGCGCAAGATAGAGTGTTTTAAGCCAAAGTCTACAACGACAATACTTCTACCTGTTCCTGGACTTGGGTAGGCTGTTTTAGTTGACACTTGTGCAACTTGATTTGTTGGTAAAACAGTTGCTCTAAGCTGATCTTTGATATGTTTAAGCTCATCACCTGGATTAACAAGTGTCGCTTTCATCGTACCATGTTTGCGGATAATACGTGTCAATGCGCGTGTATCGATGCCTGAAATACCAGGGATGTTTTTACGCTGTAAGAACTCATCAAGTGATAACTGATTACGCCAATTACTAGCCAAACGTGCATGTTCACGAACAATGACACCTTTACATGTTGGGACGATTGACTCATAGTCGTCACGGTTAATACCGTAGTTACCAACTAAAGGATACGTAAATGTTAAAATCTGACCATTATAGGACTGATCTGTAATAGATTCTTGGTAGCCTGTCATACCGGTACTAAACACAACCTCACCAGTCACATCTATATCTGCACCAAAGGCAGTCCCTTCAAAAATTGTTCCATCTTCTAAAATTAAAAGTCGCTTCATGTTATCCTCTTTCATTATGAACGTTTGCTTGCGATTGCTAGGCTATTTTCTCAACTTATAACGTATTTATCCGTATCGTAAGTAGCGTGATATTGCGAAGACTTTAAATCAGTTTTTATCAACTGACCTTAGCTCCTGATTAGGCTTTACCATTTAAAATTGCTTCTAAAATAGCCATTCTCATGAACACACCGTTCGTCATTTGCGCTACGATGCGTGATTTTGGTGCTTCAACTAAATGACTAGCAATCTCTACACCTCGGTTAACTGGCGCAGGATGCATGATGATTGCCGTTGGCTTTAACCGATCATAGCGTTCACTTGTTAAGCCGTATTGCGTATGGTAATCGGTTTTTGAAAAACTAGTACCTGAGTCGTGTCTCTCATGTTGTACCCGAAGGAGCATGGCAACGTCTAACTCTTCTATGACATCATCTAATTGTGTATATCGCCCATAAATATCAAACGAGCTATCATACCAACTTTCCGGGCCTGTAAAGAAAATTTCTGCTCCCAGTCTTTTTAACATCTGCATATTTGATTTTGCTACTCGACTGTGGGTGATATCTCCTGCGATCATGATCTTGATACCCTCAAAAGTCCCAAATTCTTCATAAATCGTTAGCAAATCAAGTAAGGACTGACTAGGGTGTTGTCCTGAGCCATCCCCACCGTTAATAATTGACGTTTGAATGGTCTTACTATCAACCAATTCTTGATAATAATGCTCATCCGTATGTCTAACCACACAGACATCTATACCGATAGCACTCATCGTCAAGATCGTGTCGTATAACGTCTCTCCTTTATTCACTGAGCTTGTTGAAGCATCAAATTCAATGACATCTAAACCTAATTTTTTTTCAGCTACTTCAAAAGATTTATGTGTCCGTGTTGAATTCTCAAAAAAGAGGTTAGCGACAAAAAATTGACGTTTAAAGTCAGCTTTTACCGGATGATGCTTTAAATAATGTGCACGTTTGATTAGGCCCATCACTTCTTCATTGCCTAGCAAATCCATGCTTGTTAAGTGTTTAATAGATACAAGACCTTGAGGTGAAATTGTCAATTTTAGATCCCTTTCACATGTTAGATGCATCACGCGTTACAAACTTAATTTTATAACTCATGATATAAAAAAATGGCTACCTTAAAGGTAGCCATTTGCGTGCAGCACGATAAGGCTACAACGTTCCCTGGACAACCTTCACAGCCTCACGGGACTGTTATTAAAGGATTTTATTCATTTGTTCTATTCTAACAGATTACCAACTACTTTTCAATCGTTTTGCCCAAAATTAAATGCATCAAAATACCAAGTACTGTTGAAAAAGCAATTCCAGAAATAGAAACACCCGCAACATTAAGCGTTAAGCCGCCAATACCAGAAACTAAAATGACACTGGCAATCAATAAGTTACGTTTTTCATCAAAATTAACTTTGTTTTCTACAAGAATTTTTAGCCCACTTGCTGCAATGACATCAAATAGTGCGATAGATACGCCACCAATAACTGGTGTTGGGATTGAGTGAATCAAAGCAGACACTTTACCGATAAAACTCATCAAGACAGCAAAGATTGCTGCACCTGCTATCACATAAACTGAATGAATTTTAGTAATCGCCATCACACCAATGTTCTCACCGTATGATGTGACTGGTGGTGCACCAAAGAATCCGGCAATGATTTGTGCAATCCCATCACCTGTTAATGTCCGCTCAAGGCCTGGATCTTTAAAATAATCACGTTTTGTCAATGAATTTAAGACCATGATATGGCCAAAATGTTCAGTCATTGTGACAAAGGCGATTGGTGCCATTGTCAAAATAGCAGAGGGATACAGTTTAAAATGATAATCGATAAACATCATATTAAAATGAGGAACGCTTAACCAACTGCTTTTGGCAATCTCATTAAAACTAATAATCGTTGTACCAGTAATTTTTTGGACGATTAAGCTAAACACATACCCAACAATAATCCCAAGTAGAATCGGAATCAAACTAATGATCCCTTTCCCAAACATGTTGAACGCAATAACAGAAAATAATGTCACTAGAGCAATCATTAAGAAGGTCAGATTATACACACCATTTTTATTCATTGCATCATTTACTGCAGTACCAGCAAGACTTAGTCCGATAACCATGACGATAGGACCCACGACGATAGGTGGCAAGACTTTATCAATCCAATCTTTACCTATAAACTTGATAATCAAAGCTACTACTAGATAAACGAGTCCACCGACAACGGCACCCTGTGCAACCGCCGCGATACCATCTGATTTCATCAAACTTTGCATGGCTAAAATATAGGCAAAACTAGATCCCATATAGGCTGGTATCTTGTATTTGGTCACACTCAAATGCGCTAAAGTCCCTAAACCACTTGAAAAAAGTGCGATACTGGGATCAATACCTACTAAAATCGGCACCAAAACAGTCGACCCAAACATGGCAAACAGATGCTGGAAAGACAGACCAAACCACATACCAACTGGTGGCTTATCATGAACATCATAGATTACATCAGAATTATGGCTCATTGACTAAGCCTCTTTCTTGATCAAAATGCTATCAGCACCATCAATCTCTGAAACATGGACAACGATTGCTTCACTACGTGATGTCGGAATGTTTTTCCCAACATAATCTGCGCGGATTGGTAATTCTCTATGACCACGGTCAACAAGCACTGCTAAGCTAACTTTTGATGGACGACCAATTGCGACAATTCCGTCAATCGCTGCGCGAATAGTACGACCCGTGTAGAGGACATCATCAACCAAGATAATTTCTTTATCTGTCACAGAGACAGGAATATCTGTTGTATTTTCATCAGTTTTGACATCATCACGAAATGGTTTCGTATCAAGTTCCCCAAGTGGGATGTCGATATTTTCAAGTTGTTTAAGACGTTCTTGAATACGTTTTGCGATATAAACACCACGTGTTTTAATCCCAACAATCACTAGATTGTTCAACTCTTTATTACGCTCGATAATTTCATAAGTAATCCGTGTGATCGCACGTTTCATCGTTACTTCATCAATAATTTCTTTTGCTTTAGACATGTTTTCTCCTATATTTCTAAATTTCTAACAAAAAAACCCTGCACCAGCAAGGAAAAGAATTACTCTAGTCAACTTGCCTTGACGTCTCTCTGGACGATTTAAAGGTTTGTACTATACAATTAAATTCATTATATCAAATTTTTTATTATTTTACTATAGCCTTGCTTAAGTTGACGTGACATATTGTTAACGTAGTGATCGCAAACTCATTAATATGAGCGATCAATTTAGCAAGACTAAAAAGCGTGTTAAGTCTCTAAATCATCTGGTTTTACTCCCCTAAACATCTCATTGTATCGCTCATCATCTTCTTGATCATCTCGAGTCACTTTTGCGATGGTGAAAGATGATGAAATCACGCCAACTGTGCCCATAAGGTAATACCCTTTCACCATTAAAGGCTCTCTTAAGGTATATAAGCCAATCAGAATCAAGCCAACAAATAAGGCAAACGACCCCCATGCTAATAATTTAAATGCTGCGGTATTTCTGTAAACTTTCTTTTTCATAAACTACTTTCTATTTTTTAAACCTGAACTGTTAAACATCCATCTTCTGACGAAATATTCTTTGTTCTTGCATACGTTTCTCATCTATTGCATCACTTTTACGTCTAATCTCAAAATTATATTTGGCTACTACTTCTTCAAACGGAGCACTTAGTCCGTAAGGAATCCCTTCATCAAGCTCTCGATAAAAGCTATAAACATAGTCAACTAACTGACCAGTTGTTTGCGTCAGTTGTCTTTGATAATCAGCTAATACCTCTTGTGCTTGGTTGAGCTGTCGCATCGCCTTATCGTGTGCTTCTTCAATTCTCCAACGTGTCGCATTATCCATAGTATCCTACCTTTCTAACGTATTATTTAATTGGCGATTTCAAATTAGGCTCAAATTTGTTTGAGCTAAGCAATTGTTCAGCAGCTTGTGCAGCTTTTCCTGTGAGCCCTGCTTTAAAATTTGCGGTAACTGTTTTAGCTGCAAACTCTGACATCTTTTTTTTTTGTGCTTTGAGTTGAGCGGTTACCTTAACATGTCGGGCCTTTATTTTAGCTTTTTTAGCATTTAAAATACACAGGATAGCCTGACGTTCTTGCGCTTTCTGAACTTCTGACAAGCCTTGATCTAATGCGGCCATATTTAAGTAAGGATTTGTTTGATAGCTATTCATCATTTTCTTGACCCCCAATTTATTTTTGTTTGATTCATAAGTGTGTTAAATCCTGCTGCACCTTGTGCATCTACCTGCGCGATATGTTGCGCAACTTTCAGCAAGGTGGTAGAGAACGCTTTCATTTCTATTTGATAGGTAGTGGCCGCTTTAAGCGTTTGATTCTCAATCCCATTATCCCAATACTGTGCTATGTTAAACTCAGTTAACAAAGATTCTACTTCCCATGCAGTTAAATAATGGGCAACATTATGAGCTGCACGGACACCTGACATAATTTCTTTTTGAACATCTGCTAAAGCCTCTGATACGTCTCTTTTGACTTCGTTTGTAAAGGTTTCTGAGCACATCATGGCATCTTGTGCAACAGATTGTAACAGCTCTGCTCTCAACGCTATTTTTCGACCACCACTTGCAGTACGAATTCTTTGTTGATAATCAGGGATATGTTTGGTATTCCAGGCTTTGGATTTCTTTTTCGCTTCCAAAACGATGGTCTTGTAATCTTTCATGAATGCTTTATAGATTGATTTAGCTTGATCAGCTGTCATGCCTAACCCAATTAAACCATTGACACCTCCTGAAAGTGCTGCAAGTATCGTGGCAGTCGAGATACCTGTAACCCCTACCGCTTCTATTTTTAAAATAGATTGATCAATCAGATTAGCTAACTGATGTCCGGCTGTTAACAGTTCAGGATGAAAGTCTTTACTGGCCACTAAGAACTCACCCGTCGCAGACATCTGAAATTCACCAAAATCATGACTGCTAATCGCATCAAAAGTTGTACTAAAGTGAACCGGGACAATTACTTCAACTTGTCCAAACTGTTCATCATAAGGTGCTGTACGGTTAAGCATGCTGACGATATCAAACGGATTAACATAGTAAGTCACTTTTTCACCTACTACTTTAATCTCTTTATCTGATAATCCCATTTTTTTTAAACTTTGGGTCACATCTGCCCCATCAAATAACACAACTTTGCCAATCGTTTTGAACGCATTAGGATCATCATGATAGAGCTTGGCTACAGCTTGTGCAGAAACCATGGTACCAAGAGAATGACCTGTCACGTCTAATGTCGCATTGGGCGCATATCTCTGAATATCTTTAATCTTTTCTACCAGTGCCTTGTTTGCAAGTCGAGCTTGAGGGATATAGCTATTTGTCAGTGCAAAGTTTGCATCATTATCTACCCAGTCATTTAGCGTCTCAAGACTAGCACGGTCACTCCCACGTACAGTCAGATAGGTTTTTTGCGTTTCTTTACCTAACTGAGGCGTATCTGTGACAAAATAAGCATTGAAACCTGCTTTTTCGTCTGTCAGTAAGCCTTTTTGATAGGTGCTGGTCACATATGACTCCTGATGATATCCGCCATTAGGGTTAGGTATCTGTATGTTTGTCGAAACGTTCTCAGCATGTAAAGTTTTATCAGGTTGTAGATAAACAATGCCATCATTTGGGAGGTTGGTGCCGCCTGTGGTGATGCTAGTTATTTGTCCTTTTTTATTTTTGATCATTCCATTTTCAGCGTAGTTGATTAACTCGGAATTTCCACTATTTACATAAATGGGAAAATTTAAAGGACGTCTATTATATGCACTTTCAGCCAAATTTGCAAAGATATTATTGAAATTTTCTAAATTACTCATAGTTCACTCCTACTTTGACATCATTTATTTCTTTTACAACACGCAATGAATCACTGGACCACATCATATCATTTATACTCGGAAATACCTTATCAATATCGTAATCGAAGTTCAAAGTAACACTTGATTCTTTAATATTATTAAAACCACCTTTGATAATCATTTCTTTATACTTATCACCAGTTGGAATACCACCCGCATTAGGCTGTACAGTTTCAACTTTCACACTCTCCCAATCCCACTGTACACTAGTGACTTTTGAATTTTGTGCTTTCACATAGTCTGTCATTTCCTTCTCATGTTTTTTCAAGTAAGCTATCTGATCGTTTTTATTTACCTGGCTATAATCATGTGTTAAAAAATGGTCAAATGGGGTGCCTAATTTCATCGCGATTCCTCCTATGATGCATATTAATCCAATACTGATCACCAGTATTTTTTTTCTCTGTTTTATCATGATAGTTTCCTTTATTATCATCTTTATCAAAAACGTTAAGTTATCTTGTATGCGCTTTCATTTTACTCATCATTATTAATCGTTAATTTTCTAAAAGGCACATGTATTGCCAAGTCCTAAATGTCCTCAACAGGTCACAACATTCGCACAAGTTAGTATTCACTAACTAGATAATAACTACAGTATATCACTGTTTATTATATTGTGCAAATTTATTATCAACCTACTCACAATAATTTGTCAATCCAAAGTTAGTATCAGTAACCAAAGTTTTATCAGTCTTTAGAAAAACGGTGCCATTATTTAGTAGGTTGATCCCACCTGTAACCAGGTTTTCTCGTTATTTATTCAATGCATTTTCAACAAAATTGAACTATAGTGATTTACCAGAATCTAAGATTTCTTTTTGATTTTTTTTCAAACTTTCATTTGGAAAATTAAAAGGACGATTGTTGTAGGTACTCTCAGCTAAATTAGCAAAAATATTATTGAAATTTTTTAGATTACTCATATAAATCTCCTTCTACTCTAAACGGTTGCATTTGATAAAAATTATTTATACTAGGGTATGAATTCCCATCCTTTAAATCAAAACCTATTGTGAAGGTAGACTTTTTTATTTCGTTGAATGAACCTCCAATAGTTAACAGCCAACCGCCACCTTGTGGTGTCCCATTTCCAATCTGTCCAACTTCAATAGTATCCCACTCCCATTCGACTGACTTTATTTTATAGTTCCAACCCATTACGCCTTCTGTCATTTCCTTCTCATGCTTTTTCAAATAAACTATCTGATCGTTTTTACTTACCTTGGTATCATCATGTGTTAAAAAATGGTCAAATGGGGTGCCTAATGCCAAGACTAATCCGCCTATCATTAAAGCACCTACAATGCTGATACCCAGTATTTTTTTAAACCGTTTTGTCATCATCACTTCCTTTGTCCTATCAATCGAGTCTCACTAACTTGATAATAATTAAAGTTTACCATAATTTAATACCTATGTACATTTTATGACGAGCTGAACAGCACTTCTTTACCAGAAAAAAATTAACTAACTTATACACATGGTAGTTGATTAGCATAAGCAACACAACTACAGAATTGGTAAAAAGAAACAACTAGCTATGAGGTTGAGACGAGTTGATTAGATTTTTTATGATACGTCATCTCATTTCAGCTGAGCACAACATAATCAAGCATCAAAAAAAAACCTGAAGACTCAGGTTCTTAGTTATGGTTAGGCTTTTTTCTTATTTTTTAAATGACGTTTTTGACGAAAATCATTTTGACGGACTTCCATCACAACAGGTAAGACAACTGGACGACGTTTTGTTTGATCGTACAAGAACTTCCCGAGTGTATCACGGATTTCAGACTTAATCTCAGCCCAGTCAAAGTGCTCACCTAATAAGTACGTCTTAACTTTTTCATCTACCTTAATGGCAGCTTCTTTCATCAAGTTACGAGAGTTTTTAACATAAACAAAGCCACGTGTATGCACTTTTGTTTTACTGATAATTTTTTTATCATGTTTTGAAATCGTGATAACGGCTATGAAAATACCTTCTTCACTCAATACTTTACGATCTCTCAAGACAATGTTACCAATATCACCAACACCAGAGCCATCGATCATCACATTTTCAGCCGATACACTACCATTTGGTACAAAGTTACCTGCATCATCAAAGCTAACAACCTCACCACGTTTTCCGATGAAGATATTTTCAGGTAACATCCCAACTTCCATCGCATGCTCACCATGTGCTTGTAGTTCACGATACTCGCCTTGAATTGGCATTAGATTTTTAGGTTTTAAAATGTCTAATAAAAATTGTAAATCTCTAGAATTGGCGTGACCTGAAACTCTTAAATCACTAGATAACATCTTCATGATACCGCCTGCACGATAGACAATGTTTTCAGTTTTAGCAATTTTAGTTTCATAAGAAATCGTCGGACTTGTGACAGTATAAACTAAATCACCATCTTTGATCTTAACAAATTTATGACGACCGACTGACATATCACCTAAAGTTTTTAGAGGTTCACCCATACGACCTGTCTCTAAAATCAAAAGCTCGTGATCTTCATAATTCTTGATATCTTTTGGATCGATAATCATCTTATCATCATCAATCCGTAGTTTGCCAAGTTCACTGGCAGTTTTCACAATCTGATCTAAGTCTTGACCAGTAAAGGCAACATAACGACCAAGTTTAATCGCACTGTCAATAACTTGTTGGATTCTAGCTAAGTTACCAGCGACAGAGGCGATAATCACGCGACCATCCCAATCAGAAATCGTGTCAAAAATTTTATCTGAAATTTCTGATTCGCTAGCAGATTGCAGGTTAGTCAGTACATTTGCTGAATCACTCAAAAGCGCCAAAACACCTTGTGAGCCGATTTCTGCTAAACGTGAAATGTTTGTTTTATAGCCTTCACCTACTGCTGGATCTAACTTGAAATCTCCAGTATAGACGATATTACCTTTTGGTGTGCCTACAACAATCCCTAAACTATCAGGAATCGTATGTGTTGTAGAGAAGAAAGAAATCACTGCAGAGCCAAAATCGATCTCCGTAGATTCATCAACCACATGGAAATCATCAAATTTCTTACTACCTTCAACATCTTTAGCAGAAATTTTGGCAAGAGCAATCGTTAATTCACTACCAAAAACAGGAACTGCCATTTCTGTTAATAGATAAGGTAGTGCGCCGATAGCATCTGGATGACCATGTGTCAAAAATACACCAGCGACGCGATCCGCGTTTTCTACTAAGTAGCTCATGTCTGGGATAACAAAGTCAACACCTAACATTTCTGTTTCTGGATATTTTAATCCAGCATCTAAAACAAAGATGACATCGTCTACTTCAACTACGTACATATTTTTGCCAAATTCACGGACGCCACCCAGTGCTGTTAATTTTATATTAGTCATGAATTACTTGTTCTCCATTATGTCAATTTTTTTTGTAAATCAAAAGTCGAAACCATGCAGCTCCGACTTATCTTGTACAGTTACACTTACTATCAGTGTATCATTTTTTTGCTTTTATTTCAAATGTTCAGCTGCCACTACATCAATAATCGCTTGTGCTTCCTGTTCACTAGCTGCGACCATTGGTAAGCGTAAGCCTCCCACTTCAAATCCCATATGATTTAAGACTGCTTTCACGGGCGCTGGACTAGGCAGTGAAAACAAGGCATCTATTTTCGGTAATAGCTGACGCTGTATAGCAGCAGCATCTTTTAGATGACCACTAGCCAAATCCGTAAACATTTGATTAAAGTCATCACCATGTGTATGACTGGCTACCGAAATGACACCTTGTGCACCCAATGCTTTAGCATGAAAAGCTAGACCGTCTTCTCCTGTATATACTAAGAAATCTTTTGGTGCTTGTTCAACCAAATAGGTCAAGTTGTCAACGCCAGTACACTCTTTAATTGCAATGATGTTGGGATGCTGAGCTAATCGTAGACTTGTTTCAACGCTGAGTTGTGCTACCGTTCTACCTGGTACGTTGTAAAGTATGATTGGTAAGTCACTAGCATCTGCGATGGCTTTAAAATGCTGGTAGAGACCTTCTTGACTTGGCTTATTATAATACGGCACAACAGCTAAACCTGCTGTGAATCCACCAAAATCTGAGACTTCTTTGGTGAAAATAACAGAATCTCTTGTATCATTGGTCCCAACACCAACAATCAAAGGGACACGATCTGCTACAATGTCTTGTACGACTTCGAAGAGTTTTAGCTCTTCATCATGTGTCAAAGTTGGTGATTCACCAGTTGTACCAGCTAAAACAATCCCTTGCGTATGATGTGCTAGCAAATGTTCGATTAATTTAGGCAATGCCTCAAAATTTATTTCACCATTTTCTTTAAATGGTGTAACTAGTGCTGTAATAATTTCGGCATTTCTTAACTGTTCTAATGACATAACTTCTTCTTTCTACGCGTTGTTTTGGGTACAAAAATAGCCTTCAATTCAATTAAAGGCTATCAAGTTAGTCAAATTTATATTTGATTAGCTCACCTCTCATCTACCAACAAGTCGATGAAAGACAGTTCGCGAGATTTAACCCAACGACCCAAGAAAATTATCTGTGGTGACAAATTTCTTTCGGCAACTATGCCGCCTGATAATATCAACGTGTCCACCACTTCATTATCATTCTTCATAGCTGCAACCTCTAATTTATAAACATATTGTACCACACTAAGTGAATCCTTGTAAAGGATGTCACTCACATAAAATTTTCATTTTATGTTTGAAATATTAGGATAGCTTACAACAAGTCAAATTTTAACTCTGTTGTTGCATGAACTAAACCACGCTCATGGAGTGTTTCAGCGATTTGAACTGAATTCCATGCTGCTCCTTTAAGTAAGTTATCTGACACAACCCACATGTGAATACCTGTTTCAGCATCTAAATCTTTTCTAATACGACCAACAAAAGTCTCACGTTTACCAGCTGCATTAACCGCTTGTGGATAAACTTGTTGACTTGGGTCATCTTCTAAAACAGCACCTGGGAAGTTTGCGATCGCAGCTTTTACTTCCGCAATAGGGGCAACTTTTTCAGTTTCAATATAGATAGATTCTGAGTGAGCTAAAATAACTGGAATACGAACACAAGTCGCTGATACAGCAATAGCTGGATCTTCCATGATTTTTTTAGTTTCATTAGTCATCTTCATCTCTTCATAAGTATAGTCATTTTCAGTGAAGACATCGATCTGTGGTAAGGCGTTAAAAGCAATCGGATAGTGTTTTTTATCTCCACCTGAAGGTAGGATTTCAGCAATCACATCTTTAGGATCTTTTTTATCGTTAACAACTTCTTGAATTTCACGTTCTGTCTCAGCAATCGCTTTTGCGCCTGCACCCGATACTGCTTGATAAGTAGAGACGATGATACGTTTAAGGCCAAATGCTTGGCGAACAGGTTCAAGTGCTACCATCATTTGGATAGTAGAACAGTTTGGACAGGCAATGATCCCATTGTGTGCATCAAGCGCATGTGCATTCACTTCTGGCACGACAAGTGGCACATCTGTATTCATACGAAAATGAGACGTATTATCAACAACGACTGCACCTGATTTAACAGCATAAGGTGCAAATTTTGCAGATACACTACCGCCGGCAGAAAACAATGCAATATCAACGCCATCAAAAGACTGCTCAGTTGTTTCCTCAACAGTAATATCTTGTCCTTTAAATTGTAAAACTTTACCTGCAGAGCGAATCGTCGCAAGTAATTTTATACTTTTAATAGGTAAACTTGATTCCTCAAGCATCGTAATCATACGACTACCAACAGCTCCAGTAGCACCAACGACTGCAACAACATATTCTTTTGACATTTCATATTCCTCGTTTGAATTTTCTAAAAAATTTTAATATCCCCATTCTATCATGTTTTGACATAGAAAGAAAGCTATTTCATGAATATTTTATGAGAGGATTTCAAATGAATAGCATGCCCTATCTGGCTATAAAAAAATCCCTTTGTCATCAGACAAAGGGACCCCAGAGCAACTATGAAACATAGCCGTGCCAAAAAGTTCACATTTCTTGACAAGATTCCATCATTCCTTGACGGGCTAGGCCCCGAATCTCTCAGCGTAAATAAGGTACTTGCGTACCAAATCGACTCATCGCATAGTCTTATTATAGCTTATCATTAGCTTTTGTGCAAGTGGCGCATCCAATACAGACTAATACCACTCACCAAAATTAAAAAAGAAACAATCAGATAAATCATCCCATTTGATGCAGTTAAGCCACCGTATAAAATCATCAAAGCCCCTGCTATTGCCAATATAGGACAAACTAAGCCAGTTATTTTATTTTTAATTAATCCTTTACATGTTCGTATCATAACACCCACATATAATAAGCCATAAAATAGATACATGATAACAATCGGAATCGCTGAAATATCTATGCCAAATTGACGCATACTAGGTAAATTGATCGACATAAAGTGGATGCTTAACCAAACTAACACCATGATAAAACTGATCACAGTAGACCAAATAGATAGCTTAAACCGTGTATTAACTTGACTTATCTTATGACTATAAGGCAATTCTTGTCTCAATGCTAAGAAATATGGGACACGAATATTTGCAACAACTAGCCCATTTAACGTCCCTAATACAGAGATGATAACAGTGACCAACATCAGTCTTTGTCCTATATAGCCAAATAACTTCTCAGCAGCAGCATAAACTGCTAAATCTCCCATTTTCATGATATCACTTGGACCAAGTAGTAATGAGATACCTACAAAATAGCCGATATAAACGGTAAAAATAATCAATGGACTGATAATTAATGCTAGTGGCAGATTTCGTTTCGAGTTTTTTATCTCATGACCAATAGACGGTGCAACTGCCCACCCATCATAAGAGAAGGCTACTGCGACAATCGCACCTGTTGATGACAGGACAACTGGTAAAGTAATCGCATGTGTCGATATCATATGGACATCTCCAAAAAAGAGACCACAAATTGCAATCAGAACCAAAGGAATCAGTTTAATAAACATAGCAGACGTCTGGAAAAGTTCAGATATGTGATTAGAGTAAACGTTCATTAAGTAGATCACGATTAGATAAACTAGACTGATCACCCAAACACCAAAATGACCAAAGGCCAATTTTGGAAATAAAGCTACAGTGTAATTCGATGCGACAAAGCTTACGATAGCAACCAGGGCAGGAAAATAGACTGTAGTCTGAAACCAGCCCAATAAAAAAGCAAATGCTTTACCAAAGGCTTTCTCTGCGTATGTAATCAATCCACCCGCATCATCTGTGAGTTTTGCCCACTCTGAAATAGTAATCCCACCAAAAATAATGCCAACGGCACCCAAAAACAAGACCAAACAGCCCATCTTTACGTTACCATGTGTCTGTACTAAAATATCATCGGCTTTAAAGAAGATACCTGATCCTATTACCACACCAACAATCATAGCAATTGACATCAATAAGCCAAATTTACGTTTTTTTTCTTTTTTCATTTATTTTCATCCAATTATTGACCTAGACCTTTTTTATAGGTTGTCTAATCATTAATTATAAACTACTTTTCTTATATGAACAAATCATGAATGAAAACTAAACAAATGTTAAGCTGTCAGTTCTTGATATAACTAACTTTTTTGTGTTTTTATTGTTAAAAATAAGTCAATTATATGTTATGAATCGAAAAATTTTAAACAATCTAGACAGATTTAGTTCATGAATGGTTATTAATCTCTGACACGCTTAACCATAACAAAAAGACTAAGTCAGCTTGTACTTAGTCTTTTACTATAGTGATGTTGTCATATCAGATATGATACATCTCAATGCTTATAGTGCGTCGTATAACTCAACAGCATGTTCAACTGTAAAGCCATATTCTTTAAACACTTTATCACCTGGTGCTGAAGCACCCCATTTATCGATTGTAAGTGTTTTACCAGTTAAGCCAACATATTTACCCCAACCAAAGCTAGTTCCCGCTTCAATTGCTAAGCGTTTTGTCACATTAGCTGGTAAAATTTCTGCTTGATATGCTGCTGATTGCTCATCAAAGATATTTTGTGAAGGCATAGACACAACACGAACGTTTTTACCAGATTCAGCAAGTGCTGCTTGCGTATCAATAGCAAGTTTTACCTCGCTACCAGTAGCGATAATGATACCATCAAGTTCAGATGCATCTGACTCTTTTGAGATAATATAAGCACCACGATTGACACCCTCTTCTGCTAGTGCTGCTGTATTCGCTAAAACAGGTAAATTTTGGCGTGTTAAAATCAAGGCAGTTGGGCGTTTAGTTTCAGTGACTGCACGACGCCAAGCAGCAATGACTTCATTACCATCTGCTGGGCGAATGACATTCAAGTTAGGCATAGCACGTACACTTGCCAGTTGTTCTACTGGTTCGTGTGTTGGGCCATCTTCACCAACAGCGATAGAATCATGTGTTAACACATAAACCGTTGGTAATTCTTGCAGTGCTGCCATTCTAATAGCTGGCAACATATAGTTTGAGAAGACAAAGAATGTTCCGCCATAAACACGTGTCCCACCATGCAGTGCAATCCCGTTCATAGCTGCTGTCATCGCAAATTCACGCACACCAAACCAGATATTACGACCTGCATAATTGCCAGCTTCAAAATCTGTTTCGACCTTAACCATCGTATTATTTGATGCAGAAAGGTCAGCTGATCCACCCCATAGATTAGGCATCTGTTGTGAAAGTTGTTGGATCGTTTCTTGTGATGTGACACGACTAGCAGCTGATGTGCCCACCTCATATTTAGCTAATTCGAGCTCTGGTGTCACATTATTAAATGCATCTGCATATTGTTTAGCCAATTCAGGATAGTCAGTTGCATAAGCATCAAATGTTTGACGCCAAGCAGCTTCAAGTTCCTCACCACGCGCACCGATGGTTTCTTTAAAACGCATCGCAACTTCTTCAGGAACTGTGAACTCAGGATAGTCCCAACCATAAGCTTTCTTAGCAAAGGCTACACCTTCAGCACCTAACGGTGCACCATGGACACCTGAAGTCCCTTGTTTTTCAGCACCAAATCCGATGATTGTTTTCACTTCAATGATAGTTGGTTGCTCTAGATTTGCTTTTGCTGCAACAATTGCCGCTTCTATTGCCGCTAGATCGTTACCATCTTTAACTAAGATATGTTGCCAACCGTAAGATTCGAAACGCATTTTGATATCATCTGGGAATGATTTTGAAATCGGTCCATCTAATGAAATATCGTTACTATCATAAAACAGGACAAGTTTACCTAATTTAAGTTGGGCTGCTAGAGAAGCTGCCTCTTGTGAAACACCTTCCATCAAATCACCATCGCCATTTAAGGCATAAGTGTAGTGATCTACGATCTCATAACCAGGACGGTTATAGGTAGCAGCTAAATGTGCCTCAGCCATGGCAAGACCAACAGCATTTGCAATACCTTGTCCTAGTGGCCCAGTTGTTGCTTCAACACCATCTGTCCAATCAACTTCTGGATGACCTGGTGTTTTACTATTCCACTGGCGGAAATTTTTAAGATCATCGATAGAGAGCTCATACCCTGCTAAGTGTAAAAGTGAATAAAGCATGGCAGAGCCATGACCCGCTGATAAAACGAAGCGGTCACGATTTGACCATTCACGGTGTGTTGCAGGGTTAACATTTAGGAAATTACGCCAAAGTACATACGCCATAGGTGCAGCTCCCATAGGAAGTCCTGGATGACCAGAATTTGCTTTTTGGATGGCGTCAATAGATAGCGTACGAATCGCATTGACCGCGAGTAGATCAGTGTTGTCAAATGTCATGTTGTGATAGCCTTTCAAATTTTAATGCTTATTCAAATTATATCATACTTTGGGCTATATATTTCACAAGTTGACCACTATATCTAAAAATTCCGATATCGCTTACATTTTTATGTTTGAAACAGCTTTATTTATCTTAAATAAGCATAAATGAAACGTCTTTTATGCGTCTAGCAGAAACTAAAACACTTTGGATGCTGATTTGGGTGAAATTTAATCTTAATTGCATAGCTGTTGATCATGTCACTAAAATAAAAAAGCATTAGTTAGCATGACTAATACTTTTTTTCATCCTTATAGTGTATCTCGTAAGCCTTTATCAAACTGTGCTTTTTTAGCTTTTTCAGGGGTAATATCATTACCTTCTGGATCTACCACTTTAATTGATTCAACATGGTGGCGTAGGCTTGATTTTACACCAGTGATGTATGCCTCTCGAAGTTTCGCCTGCTCGATCGTTTCATCAGCTGTTAAGCCTGTTGCTTTTTTCTTACGAGCAAGTTCATTAATGCGTGCGATATCTTCAGGTGTGACCATCTTGTTTCCTCCTATATACTTGTATTACTTCGTCAAAATTTTTGTGAAATCTACGATATCAGAAGTCTTACTTGCGATATCAGCTAATAAGCTCAAACGGTTAAGTTTAAGTGCTTCATCATCAATCATGACCATGGTATTATCAAAGAAGTTAGTAATCGGTGTTGATAAACCAAATAAAGCATCTATTTTCTCATCACTAGTTCCCACTAAACTCAAGTCAGCTACAGCAGCAAATAAGTCTTTTTCAAACGTATTTTCAAATATGGTTTCATTTATGGTAGGATCTGTCTCTAGTTTACGAGATAAATTAATGACACGTGCTAAGTTTTCAACTGACGTTTTAAATGTATCATCTGATACACGCGCATCTAATGCTTTTGCTGTTTCACTTAAGTCAGCAACATCTAATGAACCAGTCGCAAGTACCGCATCGATAATATCATATCGTGCACTACCTTCAAGCATTTTTGCAACACGACCATTAATAAACTGCATGACCTCTGCTTGATTTGTATACTTAAAGCCATTTAAGTCAAGTGTGTATAGCTCATCTACGATAGTCGTTAATGAGATATCCCATTTTTGACTTTCAATGATGCGTAAAATACCTGCTGTCGCACGACGTAAAGCATAAGGATCGTTTGAGCCACTTGGGATTAAGCCTACTGTAAAGAAAGATAGAAGTGTATCTAACTTATCAGCTATGGCAAGCACCGCCCCCAACTCAGTTTCAGGTAATACACCATCTGCTGAAATCGGTAGATAGTGTTCACGAATGCTTGTTGCTACCTTAGCATCTTCACCTGCTAATAAAGCATATTTTTCACCCATCACGCCTTGTAATTCATCAAATTCACCAACCATACCTGTCAGTAAATCAAATTTATAAATATCAGCTGCACGATCAAGTTTAGCACGATCTTCAGTAGATAAGCTGATAGCTTTACCTATTGTTTCAGCAATGATTTTGACGCGTTGCATATGCGCATAAACAGAGCCAATTTTTTCATGGAAAGTCACTTTTTTCAATTTCTCAACCAAGTCACTAATGTTTAGTTTTTGGTCTTCTCTCCAGAAGAACTCAGCATCTTCAAGACGCGCAACGAGTACTTTTTGATTCCCTTTAGCGACATTTTCTAGATGTGCATCATTACCATTACGAACTGAGATAAAATGGGGTTGTAAGGCAGACGAGCTATCTCGAACTTCAAAATAACGCTGATGTTCACGCATAGATGTCACCAATACTTCTTCAGGTACCTCTAAGTATTTTGCGTCGAAATCACCAACAAAAGCTGTTGGATATTCTACAAGATTTGTGACTTCTTCCAATAATCCTGGCTCTAGATAAATCTGCCAATTACGTGCTGTTGCAATTGTTTCTATCTGAGTTTCGATGGTCGCTTTTCGTGCTGCAGCATCAGCCACGACGAAAGCAGCTTTAAGACTCTCTTCATAGTCTAACGCATTAGCGAGTACAATCTCACCATCATGTAAAAATCTGTGACCATAAGTCACATTACTCGCAGTAACATCTAGCAACTCAAATGGCATCACGACATCATCAAGTAAACTTACAATCCATTGAATCGGACGAACAAATAAGAAGCTATTATTAGCCCATTTCATATAAGTTGAAAATTGCATACGACTAATCAACTCATCACCAACAGTCTTTAAGATATTAGCTGTTGAGATACCTGCTACATGTTTGTTGGCATAGTAATAATCTCCTTGTAAAACCAAGTCATCGGGTGTGAGACCTTGTCCACGAGAAAATCCTTGGATAGCTTTAGACCAATTGCCTTCATTATCTTTTGCAATTTTTGCAGAAGGGCCTTTTACTGCTTCATCTATTGATTCTGACGTATCAGATAATCCACTAACTAAAACAGCTAAACGACGAGGAGTAGAAAATTTAGCTATTGAGTCAAATGACACACGATTTTCTTTTAAAAATGCTGCCATACGTGTTTCCAGTTGTGCAGATGCTGCGCTAACAAGATGTGCCGGCATCTCCTCTAATCCGATTTCTAATAGATAATTTGCCATTATTTGTCACCTCCAGCAACTTCAATGTATTTGCCATTTTCTCCAAGATACTTATCACGTAAATCTGTATCTTTTAGTAACGGGAATCCTAGTTTAGCACGTTCATTAATAAATGTTCTTGCTACTTTTCTAGCCATTGTTCTAACGCGATGTAAATATCCTGCACGCTCTGTTACCGAAACTGCGCCACTTGCGTCTAATAGATTAAAGGTATGGCTTGATTTCAAGATAAAGTCATAAGCAGGATGGACTAAGCCAAGATCAAGTAGTTTGATAGCTTGCGCTTCATAAGTATCAAATAAGTTAAGGAAAATATCAGTATCAATTTCCTCAAACGCAAACTTAGAATGTTCATACTCAGGCTCTGTAAAGATATCACCATAAAGCACGCCATTTCCCCACTCTAGATCATAAACAGACTCTACTTCTTGGATATAAGATGCAAGACGTTCAAGGCCATAGGTAATCTCAGCTGTTACAGAATCGACTTCAATACCACCGACTTGTTGGAAATACGTAAACTGTGTCACTTCCATACCATCTAGCCAAACTTCCCAACCAATACCAGCAGCACCCATAGATGGATTTTCCCAGTTATCCTCTACAAAACGGATATCATGTTCCAATGCATTAATCCCTAAAGCTGCTAAACTATCTAGATAGAGTTGTTGAATATTTTTAGGACTTGGTTTCATGACCACTTGAAACTGGTGATGTTGGAAAAGACGGTTTGGATTTTCACCATAACGACCATCTGCAGGTCGACGTGAAGGCTGTACATAAGCCGCATGCCATGGTTCTGGTCCATTGGCACGTAAAAATGTATATGGTGACATAGTCCCTGCACCCACCTCATTATCATAGGCTTGCATCAGGTTTGCACCTTGATTACTCCAAAAATTTTGAAGCGTTAGAATAATTTCTTGAAATGATAGTTTTTTAGACATTTCTTCCTCCATAGTGTAGACAACAAGTAACTTGTTAAAACATCAAAACAAAAAAGGCGTCTTGATGTCTCAACACAAAGTGTGATAACATCAGGACGCCTTTTAGACGCGGTTCCACCTGAATTCTTGATGATTAGATCAAGCGCTCATATTAACTTTAAGCTCCACCACGCCACTGGTCTCGTTGCTTTTTTATTATTATACCTTATTTATGTATATTTGACAACTCATGTGTTGAGATAACATTGATACAAAACATCTTTTTATTTTTTATAGTACGATGATACATAAGATGATCATCATATACGACTATTCATAATATCATGTATAGCACTCACAACTCTTTGAGTTGAATTGCCATCTCTATATTGATACGTTTTTTTATAAAACGTACATCTTTTTTCTTGGAATAAAGCATTGTCAGGTGTTTTGATAGCTGCAATCAGCTCTTCACTGGTCTTACAAATTGGACCTGGAAATTCCTTCATGTAATCTATAGTTAACCCTGGTTTTTTAACGTACTTAGCAAAATCTGGGACATAAGCAATAATGGGTTTATTAAAAACCATCCAATCTATTGCAATAGCGGAATAATCGGTAATAAAAATATCTGTAATACAAAATAATGAAGACATCAGCTCATCTTCAATAAAAATAATATTGGGATTATTTTCATATTTAGAATTAGGAATCAAAGGATGAACTTTATAAATAAGCATATAGTCTTGACCTAAAGCTTCATGGATAGTTTTTAAATCTATCTTAACTTCTTTAAAACTTGTACTAATTCTCCCTCTAAATGTCGGCGCGTAAGTAACTATTTTTTTCCCATTTAACAATGGAAATTTTTCAAGCAGTCTTTGTCTTGTCAACTCAATAAAAGCCGGGTAGAAGATTTTATCATTATTGGGTATGCCCGTTACTAATACATTATTACTAGGTACATTGAACGCTTTAGCATAAATATCTCTAAAAAATTCGGAGTTAGCAATCACATAATCATAATTTTTAATTTCATAATCTCGTTTAACGTAATTCCCAAATTGCTTTAATGCTCCTGTTGCATGCCAGATTTCTAATATTTTAACTTGCTTTCGATGTGGGAAACGAGAAATGACAAAGTTATTATAATCAATAATGACTAATTTCGAATTCTCTATAATAAACAGCTGTCTAATGCAGGCTATACCATATTTTATATTACCGAAAAGCGTTGGTTCAAATTTAAACAGTAGAGTCTTCAACTCATATTTTCGCTCCATCGCTAATTGAGTATATAACAACTTAAAATCTTTTGATAGATTATCATGTTCAAGAGAAATAAACGTAATACGATTTTTATGGACTCTGGACAAAAAAGTAAAAGGATAAAAGAGAGATAAAATGATCGTCAATATAATTGATTTAACTTTCATTAAAAACCTCCTTTACTGTTTTTGCGCAACTTAATCCATCATGCCATGGATTAAACTTTTGATTAAAAGCAGATAAGCGTTCAAAATCAAACTCGTTTGTTTTTAACTGTGCCAACAAAGCCTGTTCTGTTTTGACGATATCATTTGGCAAATTCGCTTGTAAATCTAAATAAAATCCTCTTAATTCTTGTTCATAGTAGTCAAAATCATACATATAAAAATAGATAGGTCTTTTTAGTACAGCATAATCAAAGAAAACACTTGAATAATCTGTAACAAGGACATCACTCATCAAATAGGCATCATTAATATCTTCTGTCGCTGTCATCAAATAAACGAAGTTACGTAGTTCTTCTGGACATTGATATTGATTTGAAATAAGGTAGTGAGGCTTAAAGAGAACAATTGTATCATCAGCTAAAGCGGATTGCCATTGATAAAAATCAACGTCTAGTTCAAACTTATACCCATGATTGTCAAAAGATTGATCACGCCATGTTGGCGCATATAGAATGACTTTTTTATCCAAGGGTAAATGATATTTTATTTTTAAATCGATAATTTTTGCTTGATCCGCATTCACCAAATAATCTACACGAGGATACCCTACTTTAAGCATCTTATCTTTTGGAAAAGCAAAAGCCGTCGAAAATGCTTGACAAGAAAATGGACTGGAGGCAATCAGATAATCCCAATGTTGACTATCAGCATCGTAACTTTTAAGCATTTGCTTGTAACTTTGTTTACTCCTATAATAAGTTGCGCCATTATCTACAATATCATGTGCTAACCGTTTTAGTGGTGTCCCATGCCAAGTTTGTAAATAGACTTGACTCTTCTTTTTATAATAATAAGGAGCCATTTTCGCATTAAACACCCAATATTTTGCTTTGGATAAATAATAGTAGTAAGTTAGTGAATTGAATTTTACTGTTTTAGCACCACTTATGTCTTGTGTGTGTTTAACTCCCCAAATATAATGATAATTTGCATAATTAACATCATCTTTCATATATTCAAAAATATATTTAGGATTGTCAGAATACGCTTTACCATTAAATGAACTGAAAATAACAAGTTTTGGATCTACTTTTACAAAGATACCCAACAGATATAATAGGGGATAAAGTATGAGTCTCATTACTACCAATCGTACTTTAGCTAGTATCGTCATTGTCCATTCCCCTTTCTTACTATTATTTTTTTGCTAAAACCAATTTCATTAGTTGTTTTATCGTCACATTTGTAGAAAAATCTCCTGATAATGCATCAAATATACTTTGGTAAATGGTGAACTCATCTACGCGCTTCAATGCACTAAATAACACATTAATATCGTCGTCTTTTGATTTTCCGACAATCTTCATCGCCTCATCAACTGATTTTTTCGAAACCACAATAAGATTTGCTTCTAACGGCAACTCAGCTATCTCTTGCCATTTTTTATGTTTAAAGTAATAGTTACGAGCATCAATCTTTAAAAATAAAGCATTAGATACTGGATCACTCGGGTAATCATTTTGCTGGTCTTTAATCAAACTGTCCATTTGGCGGTATAATTTGAGTAGCTTCAATGGATTCATCACTAAATTGAACTTTGATAAAAATTGTTTAACTTGGTTCATTAACGTTTACAGTTCTCCATCCATTTTAGCAATATATAACTTACCAAGATCTTTTTTAATGTCTGAAGATGACGTTTTTCCTCTTGGAAAATACATAATACTTAAATCAGGAAATTTTTCCTTTAAAAAGTCAAATTTCCCCTTCCAGTCATCTCCCATTGCAAAGATATCTACATCAAACATATCAATATACAAAGCTTTATCATCCCAAGATTGTTCCGGGACAACAAGGTCAACATAACGGATTGATTCGAGAACGTATTTTCTTGTGTCATATTCTTGAAAGGCTTGCTTCCCTTTACCAGCATTAAATTCATCTGTAGAAAGCATCACAATTAGTCTGCTACCTAGATTTTTAGCATTACGTAACATATCAACGTGACTTTCGTGTAGGATATCAAAAGTACCAGCTACTAGAACCGTTTTTTCTTTAATCATATCTATTATTCCTTCCTAAAATTACCTATAGTATTGAACACCTAGTAATCGTTTATAAGTTTTGTCATCTTATCTATCGTTTGTTTATTATAGTCATCTATGTCAAATAATGGATATTTATGATGCGAACTTATTGCTTGTTTGATAGCATTGACTAGACCTATTTGATCATTAGTTTCACAAATAACGCCGTAATAACCATCTTTTAATACTTCTCTAGAAGTAGGAATATCACTAGTAATAGGCGTTAGTCCTAGAGACATAGCTTCTAATAAAGCCATGCCTTGCCCTTCATATAATGACGGAAATACAAAGTAATCCATTAATTCCATCACACTAATCATATCTCTACTATTATCGATATGCCCTAGTAGTTCAACTGAGTCACTCAACTGATTTGATACAATTTTCATACGTAATTCATCTTCTAGTATACCTGATCCCATAATATACAACTTAGCATCAACACCACTTTTTATTAAGTCAGCAAAAGCATCAATTAATAATTTTTGATTTTTTTCTGGAGATAATCTACCAACATTGATCATTATCGGAATCATATTTTTTCTATAATTTTCGATTTGTTTCTTTACTTTAGATAATGCTACTTGGCCATTTTGAGTAGTGATATCATCAGTTGTTCTTTCAATATCATTACGTTTGACCCAACCAATAAATTGATGGTCCTGGTAAAGCTTAATCCATTCTTGTTGATTAACAATTTGTTGCTCATTAGTTGTATAAATAGCTGTTCTACTTAATACATTGGCATTTAATTTCTCACTAAATTTTAAGGATAAAGGTCTTGTATAGTATGACTTTATCGTATCTTTTAGTTTAAAGCAATACGACTCAAACTTTATTCTTTGACTTGTCTTAACCTGGTGAAAAAAATTATGAATAAAAAATGCAAGAGCTAAGTAGGGTTTATTTTTTATGTGATGAAACCTGTTAAGCGCATCATAACGAACCCATCCACTTATTCCCATTTTATTTGAAATATGAGCTAATTTAGCTTTTGGTGTTTGCACAATTTTATGAACATACCAATATTGATTATTAACATATTTACTTTCAGTAACTAACTCATCTTTTTTATCTGATAAAAAATTAGGTATTTCATAATAAATAGGTGCATTTTTCTTTCTGATAAAACTAGCAACTTCATTCAAGTTTTTTTCTACCAAAATGCTTTGCTCAGAAAATTTTAAAGCAGATAATTTAACCCAACCATAATAAATATTATTTATCAAAATTTTTGACATCTCATCAGTTTTATTCTTAACTGAAGCAATGACATTTATAATCATATCCTCTGAAACTTGAAGTGTGTAATCACTTTGATCACTAAATGCTTGACTATAAATTTCTACTGATGAAACAGAAAATTTATATTTCCCCTCAATGTACTCAATATCCTGACTCTGTATTTCTTCTTGAGTAGACACATCAAAGGCAATGATATTTGGTAAGAAATCGATCTGATCAGCTGTTACGTATTGAGATAATTTTTTAGAATTGATGTCTTGCAATGCTTTGGAAACACTGATAACTTTATCAAAATAGTAGTAAAGTTCGAAAACCGATGTTAGTTTAGCATGAGGAGACTTGCCATCAATGACTTTTGTCATTTCTTCAAACAAATCATTATGTTGAAAAATAAACTTCTTTTTAGCATCTGAAAATGCGATATATTTACTCCAATAAAAACTGTAACCAGAAAAATCAATAGCAATATCAAAGGAAATACCAGAAAATAATCGTTTGGCTTCACGTTCAAAAGCTTTTTTGGGCAACTCATTCATATGACCAGTCTTGACTATTTTATCGTGTAATTTCAGCTCTTTATTACTAAAATTAGGTTTACCTGTTCTAAAAATCAACCTAACATTTTTCGATAACCGTTTATAATTTTCTAAGAATAAAGAGGCTGGCACGTCAACAAAAACGGTAATATCATATGTCTGCCAATCAAGTACATTGGTTAAATTTATAAATGAATTTGTAATCCCATTGTTAGCTAAGTTCCCAGGATAAAATAATAATTTTACTTTATGATCAGTGAGTTTCTTCGTATATAAATTATTTTGCACTTTTTTTTCAAAAATATAGGCAACAATTCTATCAGAAACACAGCCATCCTCATAGCTTACAAATTTTTCTTTAGCTTGTTTATATTGACTTGTATAATTTTTAGACAGGTTTTGAATGTCAGATAAATAGTCCGAAATCTCAAAAACTGTCTTTAAAACTGGACCAGGTAACTCAGACTTATTAAGATACAAACCGCGTTCGTTTTCATAAAGGTCTTGATCCCATGTGTAAAAGATAATTGGCTTATCTGTCACTAAAAAGTCAAAGCATACCGAAGAAAAATCAGTAATCAAGATATCTGTTGCTGACAAAACAATGTTGGCATCAATGGCGTCATTAATCAATATTTGATCAAGCTGCTTATACTTTTTAGCTTTTTGATATAAAAAAGGATGAACCTTTACAATAATGTTATACACCCCAACAAACTTGCCTCGTAAATACATTACTTCGGCAATAATTTGACTAATAACATCTGTTGGATTTTGTATATCATCTCCTCGCCATGTTGGCATATAGACAACAAGTGGCAGCGACCCATCTAAAGAAATATTTGAATGTACCAGTTTCTTTTTGGCATCTTCGCCTGACATCTTTATCGTAAAATCAATTCTAGGATAACCAGATTCTATAATTTCTCCTGAATAGATACTTTGCATTTTGTAGCCTGATCCAGAAAAAATATCTGTTGTATGTTTGTTAGGAGATAATAGATAATCAGTCATTAATAGGTTTCTCAACACATTTTGTGTATTACCTAGTTGGTTGTCTATATCAAATCCCATCGCTTTTAGTGGTGTACCGTGCCATGTATTAATATAAACTTGTGTTGTCTTTTTTGAAAACCAAGATTGAAAAGTAGAATTATTAATTAGGTATTTAGCACTTAATAAGTACTCAACATACTCCTTTGAATTCCGCTCAACAATTATCATTTTTTTATGATATATTTCAGGAATATTAATAAAATTTAACTCAGTATTTTTATCTTTAACAACCCATACATGTTTATAGTTATCGTATGCTTGTTGGGTTATCAAAGCTAGAAAGAGGGCCAAAGGAGAATCCGATATGGCTGCACCATCTCTGCTTTCATAAAGAATAAGATTATGATTAATATCAACCTTGTCATAATTTTCAACATAATATGGTTGAGGCGAAAATGCTTTAACTGTTCGTTTCATTACCTTCCACCACCTGATATTTATTTTTATTGCTACATAATTTAAGCGTTTGTATTATCATTATTAATATAGTGATAAAATTGACCGAGAGCTTTTTGATTATAATTGTAACCATCAAAGTGAGCATACTTATGGCTTTCAGACATCATCTTGTCCATTGCTATCGAAAGCTCATCTGGCTGGTCTCCTGCAGCAACCATGCCAAGAGCCCCATCTTCCAAAACATGGACAGATTGTTTCAGATTAGAAGAAACAATTTTTTTATTTAAAAGTAAAGTTTCCAAAAGGACCATTGGTTGGCCTTCCCAAATTGAAGGAAATACAAAAAAGTCAGATTGACGGATAACATTGAACGGATATGACAGTTGGCCTGCTAAGAAAAAATGATTTTGAAGTTCAAATTCTACAATTTTTTTGCTTAACATTTTTTCTAAAGGTCCTTTACCTAGAACTAATATGCGTAGATCAGGATGTTTTGAGACCAGTTTTTTTGTTGCTTTTAGCAATGCCAATTGATTTTTTTCAGGAGATAACCTCCCCATTGTGACAAAAACGGTATCAGTTGGCTTAACTATGTCTGTAATATTGTGGGATAATTCTTTCAAATACTTTGTTTCACAAATATCAAATTCATCTTCAAAAACGAACCCTGTAAATTTTTGATTCTCAATATAGAAATATTTACCACTTTTACAGCTAATAATTTTAAACGCACTAACTTCTGAAATTGAGACCAGTGAATAATTCTTACTGATAATATCATCAATTGTTGCATATAGTTTGATTTGATCAAACTTAGCTGATAGCAAGGCAGAGAAATCTTTATCTGTAATATAAAAATCATCCGTGACTGCTACTTTTGGCATGACAAAAGTAGCCTCTTGGTCTAAAAGTTTATCGCCTAAAATCCATCCGATAATACGGTTTTCATCTCTTACACGGATCCATTTCTCTCCATTGGACAGTTGAAGCATCCCATCTATTGATTTAATTACGTCACGTGTGTAAGGAGTTCCCTCCATTTTTTCAATCAAGTTTCCTGGTTTGTAATAATTACCTTGTGGCTCAAACCTAAATTTATCATATGCAATGGGTTCAAAAAATGATAATCTTTCACTAATAGGTAAACGTAGATTTTGTTCAGAGCTATAATCTTGATAAGAAGCGATGTTAATTAATGCCTCATTAATCCATCCTACAAACTGGTCCTCTATATATAGACTGACATATCTCAACCCATGATATAAAGTTGCAATTTTTTTAGTTTTAAACACTCTATTTGCTAATAAGGTTGTCGTTGATATTTTTACATTTTCAGCTTGTCTATCATAAGGCCGCTCACAGATGATATCGCGTTTATTTTTCAAACTCACAAATGCTTCATAATTTTGTTCATCGATTATTAAAGGTTGATCATCATATGCAACTAAATTTGATTTAAATTCAGGAGTAATTTCAAAAGATGTAAACTTTCCATCAATCAAAGCATCATAATATTGTATATCCGCTTCAAAATGTTGTCGTATGACAAATAAGTGTGTGTTTTCATTAATAATTTCTTGATGTCCTCTAATTATTACTTGAATATCTTTGAGGACTTTATAATTTTTAAAGAGCCAATGACAGATTAATGCACTATCTGCCTCAACATATATAGATCGATTTGCAGATTTAAATTCGTAAACTTTACCTATTTTGGCAAAATGTTTATCTGCGTAATGGTATTGAGCAATACAACCTTTAGATAATTTTTCTTTAGTAGTTGTTCTCAGATCTGAGAACACTTCAATTTCATCCTTATCTTGCGTTAAACTAATAACATCACCCTGCATAAGACTCTCACATGAAGCATTGACATCACTAGGTAAAAACTGTGACAAAAACTCAATATTGGTTGCTGCTATCCACCCAATATTTCTCGTAGCATCACCAATTTTAGCAAAATATTGGTTTCGTCTAAACCTGATATCTTTAATCTCATAAAATACATCATGTGGTAATAGATAAGATTGACTCTTGTTTGCAGTTAATGTCTTAAATATATCAAAAGTTTCACCATGTTCAACATGTCTAATTCTGCCGAACTTAGAAAAATGCTTAGCAATAACAGGCTGATATAAGTAGCTATTCTTATCAGTTACTTTATCTATTTCAATAATTTTTATATTGCGTTTATTTGTAATATAAGAATTGCCATCAAGAATAATGCTATAATATTCAGCTCCGCGGACATTAACAACACAATTTATGACTACTACCTGATATTTTTGTACTTGAATTTTTTGAGAATAATCAAAAATTTTATCCTCTACTGAATTGAATATATAAATGAAGTCGTGTAAAAGATAACCATGCATATCGACATCTTGAGATAATATTTTAAAACCTTCACTCGATTTCATAAAATTAGCAGACTCGGTCCATCCTACAGGCCTATTATCTATTAGCACATACATATAATTAGTCCCGTAATAATCTAACTCAGCTGCTTTCGTTATCATTTGTGTTGCACTTAATGTTAACTCAAAATGATCATCATAATCAGCCTCTAGTCCCTGTTTAAAAGCAATAATTTCTTGTTCAGATCTAATAAACACTTGCTGATGCGTTTTTGAAATAGCATATGCTTGAGCAGATTCATTATCGATCCCATTTAAAACACGGTCAATATTAATTGAATTATTGATATATATCATCTGCTCTGGTCTGACATATTCACTTAGTTTTTCTTTATTAATTTCATTTAGTGCTTGTGAAACACTTGCCAAATAATCAAATTTACCATATATTGAAAAAAGTCCTAATAGATCATTTCTTAAGGGGTATACACCATCCACTTTTCGATTTGTTTCTGCAAATAAATCATTATGCATATAGCATATTTTCACTTGAGTATCCAATGCGACTAAATACTTAGCCCAAAAATATGAATATCCTGAAAAATCAACTGCAACATCAAAAGTTGCATTTCCAAATAACCGTCTCGCTTCTCTTTCATATGCTTCTTTTGGATAATATGTATCAATATCAAATTCAAACGGATTATTTTTTAACATCCTATCATGCACATTTTCCGAAATAGTATAAACTGGTAACCCTGGTTTAAACATTTTTCTAGCATTAGGATGAAGTCTGGCCCAATTATCTCTGATTTCCTTGAGTTTAGAGTCATGAAGGAAAATAGTAACATCATATTTATCATAATCAATCTGATTAATCAGATTAAGAAATGAACTTGTGATACCATTGTCCATTAATGCTCCAGCATGGAATAAAATTTTCTTTTTAGAATGTGTAGGAGAAACACACTTTATATGACTATAATCTTGTTCAAAAATAGCCGAAACATATTCCTGGATCATTTTATCATCTTCATGTGGTACATATTCTGCAACAAATTTTTCATAAGCATCAGCGTATGCTTCTTGAATATCAGATACACTATATAGAGCTTTTTTTAGAGACTCTAAATCTTTAAGCTTCGGTCCAGGTAATTCCGAATCCGCTATATAACTACCTCTATCATTTTTATAGATATCTGAATCCCAATGAAGGAATAAAATAGGTCTACGTGTTACTAAAAAATCAAAAAAGACTGAACTATAATCTGTGATTAAGAGATCTGTTACCTTAAATATTTCGTTACTATCGTACTTATTAGAAATTAAATAAGGTTTCAACTCTGCATTATCTTTTAATTCTTTAAAAAGAAATGGATGCACTTTAATTAAGAAGTTGAAATCATCATTTGATTCATTGATATAATTAATTAAAGCAATCAAATAATGACTATTGTCTTTAGCATCGTTAACATCACTACCTTGCCATGTTGGCATATAAATGTAATTTGGTTTATTTTCATCAATCAGCAGTCCATCAATCTTCAAACGTTCTAAGATTTCTTCTGAAGTTTGATACTGAGATAAATCATTTCGTGGTAAACCATTTTCTAAAATAGTCCCTTGCCATAATTCATTTAACTTATAGTCTTCTAAGAACACACGTGACGTAAAGGCATTTGGCGATAAAATATAATCTGCCATCAAAAAATTTCTTCTGACATTTTGCGCATTAACCATATCTTGTACGTACGCATCTCCCATATATTTTAAAGGAGTACCATGCCAAGTATTAACATAAATTTGATCTGATTTTTTTATAAAAAATGAATTAAATGTTGAATTATTTATTAAATATTTCGCTGATAATAAAGCATCCACATATTCAAAGGTATTACGTTCAACTAATTTTATGTTACTAGACAAGTTATTAATGTCAGTGAAATGTTTGAAATGATCTTTATCATAGATAATAACATGTTGAAATGAATCAAACTTTACATCATTAATTAAAAAATTAAAAATACTTTTTGGGGAATCTGTAAAACTGGTACCATCTCGTACCTCGTACAATATCAATTTATTGTTGACTTGAATCTTGTCAAATTGCCCTGCATAATATTCTCTTAGTTTAGCTTGTTCATTACTAGAAATCTGTTGGATAACATCTTGTTCATATTTTTTTATCTTAGCATCCAATTTTTTTTGTCGCTTAATAACCTTTTGTTTATCAGCAACAGTTTCAATATGAAATTGTTCTTTAACTTTTTGTCTAAACTTTTTTGGTAGTAGAATTCTTACTGTTTTTCTGACGCCCATAAATCACCTCTTGCCTAAATTACAAATAATCTGATATTCTATCTCTAATCTTCATGTGTATATTCGATGCAATAACCAAAATGATGATTAATAATAGGATAAAACTGACATTGTACATCCCTTTTTCCCAGAACCACTCTCTACTGAAAGCGATGTCCCTAAACCCTTCTATAAGAAAATAAAAAGGATTAATTAACTGGGATTGAATCAAAAATTTGGGGATAACATGAAATTGATCTAAAGAAAAGATAACGCCTGATCCATACATCAAAAATCTGAAAATATAATTTAAAAAGAACTTAAAATCTGGAAATACAATTTCTATAGATGAACACAGCATAGACATTGATAAAGAGAATAAAACTAATAATGGGAAGTAATATAATATCTGTAACCAATATATAGATGGATAATAGCCTGAAAATGTCGCAATGATTAATCCCATACCTACCATAATATACAATTCTGTGAGAAAGCCAAACATCGAAGAAGTAGGCATAATACTAATTGGAAATTTCATTTTTGCTGTAGTTTTAAATTTTGTAGAAACACTTTTTGCCCCAACAACAATTACACGTTGCATAAAAGAGTAGACACCCATCCCAATAAACATCCATGATAAAGGTGGTAAGCCATCTGGTGCTGTTCGATGCATTAGCATACCAAAAATAATATAGTTTATCGCTAATTGTACTAATGGATCCAAAATTTCCCATAATCTACCTAGTTTGTTCTGCATTGATGTACTTTTAGTACTATACCTGGATAAATTAATTGCAATCGGAAGATATTTGACTTGTTCTTTTAAATAAAGACCTACATCTTTCATTATTGTCCTACTCCTTCATTATCTTTTGCTGTAGATGAGTCCGTTGAAGCTGGTATTTTTATCACTTGACCAGGGTAGATCAAATTAAAATCTATATCTGGGTTCAAGGCTTGAATGCTTTCTACACTGATCCCTTTATTATCGGCAATACTGCTAAGAGAATCACCATCTTGAATCGAATATGTGCTATCTGTTACCGCTTTATTTTCTTTCGAGCTTTCTGTAGACGATTTCTTTTTGCTGTGAGAAGATGATGCTTTCTTTTTATTAGTCATAGATGATTGATTACTATTAGATTTTTTACCTCTCCCTTGATTTTTTGTCACGGGTTTAGCTTTAAATAAGTGGTTAGTCACGAAGTCAAATGGAGATTTAATAGAATCTGAGACAGTAACGTCACTTAGTGAAACGAGCATGATCCAAATAAAAGTAATGCTAGCTAATGCTACGAAGCATTTTGATAACAGTGATAATTTGTGGTTATCTTTACTATTGTTTAATCCAACTGTCAGCACTTTACCCATCTGTCTGCTTCTAGTATTATTTTGAGAAATGATATCATTCTTGAGTACATCAACAGAATAATCTAGCTGTGCTTGCCTTTGTGTATTTTTGTACTGATCTTGCTCTTTTTTAGACAATTTTTTGAACCATTTTGCAAATTGTTCGTATTCAGGTATCACCTCTTCAGCTGTCCCATAAGCCTTAACTTCACCATAGTTCAACCAGATAACTTTATCACACCATTCTTTAGTCGTGCGCATATCATGTGACACGAGCAAGATCGTCTTACCTTTATCCCTAAATTCAAACATCTTAGCTTTTGATTTATCAACAAACGTCTTATCTCCAACAGACAACCCCTCATCAATAATCATAATATCAGTATCTTGATGTACCATAATTGAAAAACCAAGTTTAGCTTTCATACCCGACGAATAAGTTTTGACAGGCTGATCAATAAACGGCCCAAGTTCAGAGAATTCGATGATGTCATCCATTTTTGCTTTGATTTCTTTGTTGGTCATCCCAACCATCAAAGCTTTTAAACGAATGTTTTCACGTCCTGATAAATTATTTTCCATACCTGCATTTGCTGCAATGATGGATACATCACCATTTATTTCAACTTGTCCTGTAGTTTGAGCTATCTGTCCACTGATAATATTTGAAAGTGTTGATTTTCCAGCGCCATTTAAGCCAATAATTCCGACACATTCACCTTCATATACAGTAAAACTTATATTACGTAAAGCCCAAAAATCTGTTTGATTCTTATCATTTACACCGATTAAAGATTTCACTTTATTACCACTATTTTTTACTGGTAATAACTCAAATTTCTTAGTCAAATATTGAGCTTTAATTTTACTGATCTTCACTTTTTTGTCCTTTTTCATTCCAAAACTATAATAATGTTATTATTTTTAAAAATACTATCACTACATTATAACATTTTTAAAAATTTATGTCTCATTTATTTAACAAAAAAACGTCATACATACCAATATTCTATGCCTATTTATCTTAATTTGTACTAACAGATATTGACTCTGAACACTCGTTTTTCTAATGTAATACTTTCGTAATTTTGATTTTTTTTGTTATTTTTCTTTCAGTTTCATTATAAGAGATAACGCATTATTCACATAATAATCAACTGCTGTAATGATTGTCTCATCTTTCACAGTCATGTTGGAAAAATGGAGGCCAGGACTGCCTGGTGCGTTACTCCCAATAAATGCAAATACACCTGGTATCTGATCTTGATAAATCGCAAAATCTTCTCCTGCATTTGAAGGGGCAGGCACGACAACATCTTTATGCCAAGTTTGCATCTCCTGATACAAAAAATCGGTTAATTCTGGATCATTATAGGTCACATTAGCTCCAAATATCCAATTAATATCAACAGACACCCCATAGGCTGCAGCGACATTTTCGACCACTTCATAAAACCGCTTTTTAGCAAGTCGCCGATCTGCTTCATCAAATGTCCTAATTGTGCCTTCAAATATCGCTTGATCAGGCAGTACATTCCAAGTATTACCTGCCTCGACATGCGTAACTGATAAAACCATTGGCTGTTGGGGATCAATATTTCTCGATACAATTTGTTGTAAACTTGATATAATCGCTGCAGTTGCCACAATACTATCACATCCAGATTGTGGATAAGCTGCATGAGAGCCGATACCTTTTACGGTCACATAAAACTGATCTACTGCTGCCATGATCCCTTTTTCTCTTATGCCAATCTGACCTACAGGTAATTCTGGCATATTATGGTAGCCAATAATGACTTGTACATCTGATAATACACCCGTCTCTAAAATCTCACGAGCACCTTGATGTGTTTCTTCTGCTTGTTGAAAAATCAGTTTGACGGTTCCGGTGAGTTCAGATTCTAGTTGTTTTAAACGTTTTGCTGCACCTAATAAACTCGTTTGATGTAGATCATGACCACATGCGTGCATGACACCTTTCGTTTTAGACGCAAAAGACAATCCTGTATGTTCAACAATCGGTAGTGCATCAATATCTGCTCGCAAAGCAATAACAGGCTGGCCACTCCCTATTTGTGCAACAACCCCTGTTTTGAGTCCCGTCTCTAAAATCGTAATATCAAGCGACGTTAAGTACTCACTTATAAACCGCGTTGTTTCATATTCTTGTCCTGATAATTCAGGGTTTTCGTGAATATAGTGGCGAATGGCAACTAATTCATCGTAATGTTCTTGTGAAATTGGCATAATTTTTCCTCCTCGGATGCGATGTTAATCGGTTTATATTTATAGTATTACAATAATTCTCTAATCTTACAATGATAAAGTATGCTATCTAAACGACTAATGACTGACATGATAACTAAAACATCAACAATCATGATAGGTAGCGCATCTGCTAGTCTATAATTATTGTATCGCAAGTATAAAAAAATAGTGATACCAAAGGGTAATCACTATATACGATTATTTTATACCAGATAAACGAATCAGTACCATATCCATCAAAAACGCCTTATCTGCTTGACCTGATTTTATTTTAAAATCAGTATCTATGAGAAATTGCAAGGCATGTGCCAAAAACTGCTTATCTCTATTTTTCGCCGGTCCTACTAAAAATCTTAATCTATATGGATTAATTTTTAAATAAGCTATCATCTGGCTTTCAGTATAACGCTTATCTAATAATAATTTTATTTGGTAATACAATCGAAAATTATTTGTCAATATTGCCAATAATTTGATTTCATCTTCACCTTGTAAGACTAAATCCGCCACTAACTGTCTCGCATCAGCAGTCTTTCCTTTTAAAATAAGATCAGTTAAATCAAAAATATTATCTGCTAATGATTTGGGTACCGCGAGTTCAACATCATCGCTTGTCACCTCTCGACCATCTGCAAATGTCTTAACTAAGGCAATATTTTGACGAATCACAGCAAAACTATGATTAGATTTGTCGATGATGAGATTAACAATATCTGCTCCCATATTAGCGTTTTTCTGAAAGTATTGGCTTAATTCGTTTTGTTTTAATGGCGTTGCAATCAAGTTAAGTGCGACTTGCTTTAACTGTTTAACAATACGGCGTTTACCATCGAGTTTACCATGACAGATGATCACTAATCGAGTTGATGCTAAAGGATTATCTAAAAATGCAGCTAGTCGCTCAAGTTGTTGCTCTGAAAACACAGTCTTTTTAACAGTCGTCACATCCCATAGATTTTCAAATACAACGAGCATCTCATCACCAAAAAAAGGTAAACTTTCTAATTCTTCGATTGCCAAATCAGGATCAGTTTCTGTCAGATCGAAATAAGACTGTGACAAATCTGTTGGATCAAAGTTTAGTTTAGCCATTAATTGGCTTTTTAACTCGCTAATGATATCCTCATCTTCACCAGATATAACGATAAATTGAGGCATATTTGTCATAGATAATCTTGCCAGCTCATCAAATACTGTCATCTAACTCTCCACTCGTTTGCGCATTAGCTGGCTCATCTAGATGTGCAACTAATACTTTTCTTGGCTTAGTACCCTCTGCAGGTCCAATAATACCTGCTGCTTCTAATTCTTCCATAATTCGAGTTGCCCGGTTAAATCCCGTTGATAAACGACGTTGTAGCATAGAAGCAGAAGCTTTTTGATACTCTACAACCAGTTGCTTAGCTTGTTCAAACAAAGGATCACCTGAATCGCTTTCTGAGCTCGACATATTGCCATCAAAAGTACGTGCATCATCATCAGCTGCCTCACCAGGATCAAACGTTTCATCATAATCTGCACTAGCTTGATCTTTGATGAAATTCACAACACTTGCGACATCATCATCAGATAAGAAGGCGCCCTGCAATCTCAGTGCATGGTTCTCATCAATGGGTTTGAAGAGCATATCACCACGACCTAGTAATTTTTCAGCGCCATTCGCATCTAGTATCGTACGTGAATCTGTTCCAGAAGATACAGCAAAGGCAACACGACTTGGTACATTTGCCTTGATTAAACCACTGATAACATCTACTGATGGTCTTTGTGTCGCAAGTATCATATGAATGCCTGCTGCCCTTGCTTTTTGCCCAATTCTAATAATCGCATCTTCTACTTCTTTTGATGCAACCATCATCAAGTCTGCAAGTTCATCCACGATGACGACGATCAATGGTAAAGTCTGTTGTTTTTCTATATTTTCAGCATTATATTTCTCAACTTTTGCATTATAGCCTTCTATATTGCGTGAGCCAACGCGACGAAAGAGTTCATAACGATTTTCCATCTCATCTACAATTTTTTGTAGCGCACGTGCTGCTTTACGCGGATTGGTCACCACAGGTATTAAAAGATGTGGAATATCATTATAAACATCTAACTCTACCATTTTTGGATCAATCATCAAGAGCTTGACCTGACTAGGTAAGGCTTTCATTAAAATACTGGTAATGATACCATTCACAGCAACAGATTTACCAGATCCAGTTGAACCAGCGACTAAGATATGTGGCATTTTAGCTAAGTTAAACGTTTTAATTGAGCCATCAACTGCTTTACCTAAAGGTACTTCTAATAATTGATGTGGATCTGTCTTGGCACTCTCCCACATCTCACGGAACCCTACCATGGCAACTTCCGCGTTAGGAATTTCGATACCGACTAATGATTTACCTGGTATAGGGGCTTCTATCCGGACATCCTTAGCTGCTAATGCAAGTGCTAAATCATCTTGAAGATTTAAAATCCGACTGACTTTAACACCTGTTGCTAACTTAATCTCATACTTTGAAACAGATGGGCCAACAACTGCCGATTCAACTGTCGCTTGTATACCAAAACTGCTAAAGGTCATCTCTAATATTTTGATGTTTGTCTGCACATTACTGCGTTCATTAGCCTGATTTTTAACAGGTGTTGGGGCAAGTAATGCCACATCAGGCAACTGATAATGTGACAACGTTTGTGCCTGTGTAAATGTGATTGGTTGTTCATCAGTTAATCTATCATCTGGCATGTCAGGTGTTATAATCTCACCAGTCTCTTGATCATAATCGTACTCAGGCATCACAATCTCTGGTTCATTCGCTGTAATAAAATCATATGGTACAGGTGGTTCAATCAAAGTCGGAGCGACAACAGGCTCATCAAACATGTTATCTTGAGCATTTGTAACATCTCTCAACTCTTGTTTGGCAATTTTTCGAGCTTTGCGATCTGAATGGTGCTGCTGAACTTTATCTGTTATTGATTTGAAAAATGATTGCCAAAAATTAGGCGCCAAGAAATAAAGCCCTAAAAGTAGGCATAGTCCTGAAATCAAGTAAACCCCTATCACCGATACCAATACCTTAATCGGCGCATATAGCAAATGCCCCAACATACCTGCACCAGCGAACTCCGTTACTTTCATTTTTAAAAATTGACTAGAGACGACCTGCCAAGTATGACTAGTCCCTGATACTTTATCAAAATAGGCTTGAAAACTTAAAACCAATGATAAAAAAATCAGAACAGCACCTAAAATTGGTCTACCAGATCGATCTGACTTATCTTTTTTAAAGAAAGTAGCTAACATAACGGCAACTAATCCAAAAATAAACACATAAGCCAAACTCCCCACTATAATGCGGTTAAAATTATATAACATGATACCGATAACGCCTAATTTTGTTGCAGAAAATAAGAGTAAGAAAAGCACAACAAAGAAAGCAATTTTTTTGTTTCTTTCTGCTAATGCTGCTTGTGCTTTTTTAGATATTTTTCTATTTTTATTCGTTGTCGTTTTTCTTTGTGTTTTTTTAGCCATAATTGTCTATATTATACCATAATTCCTCCTTAGTTCATACGACCACATACCCTAATACTAGAAAGGCAGTCTATTTAATCTTATATAGATAAGCACTATTAAACAGCTTGTCCTCTTTACTTGATATGTGCTAAGATATCATCTAGGATATATCAACCGCTTAATTGATCAACTTTATGGGGTGATACTTGGCATTTTAAAGTAAAATAGTATAAAATATAATTATGGAAAACATTAATAAACACTATCATTCACTTGCTTTCTTTGATTTAGATGGCACGCTTTTAAATAAAAAAAGCCAGTTAGATAAAGACGTGATACAAGCACTTCATACAATACGTGATAAAGGTACATTACCGATTATTGCGACTGGTCGTGGACATTTTGAGTTGACGGAGTTGATGGCACTTTCTGGTATCACAAGTGCGATCGCCATGAATGGCCAATATATCATCATTGAGGGAGAGACACTCTACCATGACCCAATCGATGTCGCGCATATCACAAAACTAAAAGCACTAGCTGATGCTAAACAACAAGCCATGGCCTTCTATGATAAATCTGGTAACTGGGTTTCTCGTATGACACAGCTTGTTAAGGACGCATATGCCTACATCAATACGCCACTTCCTGGGATCAATGACACTAAACATTTAACAGATGAAGTCAATATGTTACTCGTATTTAGCGATCAACCAGAGGACGTCACTTATTATCGTGAGCACGTTCCAGAATTAGCTTACTTCAAAAACTCACCTTTTTCTATTGATATTGTTAATGCAGGATCAAACAAAGGAACTGGTGTGAACAAAGTCATAGATTTACTTGGATTTACTGGTAAAACCTATGGTTTTGGTGATGGCCCTAATGATATTGACTTATTGGCTAATGTTGATTATGCGACAGCGATGGGCAATGCCATAGATGAGCTTAAAACTACCGCTGATTTTGTCACAACTGCTAACACAGACCGCGGCATTATTAATGCATTTGAACACTGGGATTTGCTATAATCTAACACCTTTTCTAGTCTTAAACATCAAACTTTTATGCTTTTATATATAAAAAACCTACCAAATACTAGCATGTACTAGATAATTGGTAGGTTTTTTTGCTTACATTAATGCTTGTGCTGCTGTAATAATAGATAATTTATAAACGTCTTCTTCGTTTGACCCACGAGACAAATCTGACACTGGTTTATTTAACCCTTGTAAGATAGGACCAATCGCTTCAAAGTTCCCTAGACGTTGCGCGATTTTGTAGCCAATATTGCCTGATTGTAAATCTGGAAAGACAAACACTGTCGCATTACCGGCAACTTGCGAATCAGGAAACTTCAATCGACCAACTTCTGGTACAAACGCAGCATCAAACTGCATTTCACCATCAATTTTAAGATCAGGGCGACTTTCTTTAGCAAGTTTAGTTGCCTCGACCACTCTAGTTACATCGGGTGACGCACCAGAACCGTTAGTAGAGAAACTTAACATAGCCACACGAGGCTCGATATCAAACAACTGAGCCGTTTCTGCTGAATCAATCGCAATCTCAGATAGCGCCTTAGCATCAGGCTCAATGTTGATGGCACAATCACTAAAAATATATTTTTCTTTACCATAAGCACGTACCATCAAAAAGGCACCCGAAGTTCTAGATACACCAGGTTTAGTTTTAATGATTTGTAGCGCCGGCCTTACGGTATCAGCTGTTGAGTGAATTGCTCCTGAAACCAAGCCATCAGCAAGTCCCATATAGACAAGCATTGTGCCAAAGTAGTTGACATCTAATAAGATATCTCGTGCTTGTGCTTCTGAGACTTTACCACCACGACGTTCCACAAAAGCCGCAACCATCTTATCAAATTGATCATAATCAGCTGGATCAATAATCGTAAAACTTGATGATTGTAACCCTCGTGCACGCAAGGTCGCTGAAACTTCTTCTACGTTACCTAACAAAATCGGCGTAATTAATTCTTCTGCCTGCAAACGATATGCCGCACCAATAATGCGTGTTTCGATACCTTCTGGAAAGACTATTTTTAAGTGCTTTCCTGCAATTTTAGCTTTAAGTCCGTCAAACAAGTCATTCTTCATTAGTATGCTCTTTCCTAATAATATGTAAATTATTTATTTGTTCAAAAACAGTATAGCACAAAATATAAAACAATGTAAACGGTTTCGCTTGCTTATTTTTCCTTCAAAATTGCATCAATCTTTGTATTGATGATATCCAGACCAACTAGATTACTCACCCCTTCAGGAATGATTAAATCCGCATAGCGCTTGGTTGGCTCAATAAACTCATGGTACATAGGTTTAACAGCTGTTAAATACTGTTTGATGATACTATCTAGACTTCTATCACGCTCAGCCATATCTCGCTTAATCCGACGGATAATACGCACGTCATCATCAGTATCTACAAATATTTTAATGTCCATCATATCACGTAGTCTTTTATCATCTAAAACTAAGATACCTTCAACAATAATCACATCAACCGGATTTTGACAATATGTCTCTTTACTACGTGTATGTTTTGTGTAGTCATAAATCGGGATCGCGACTTCTTTTCCCTCTTGTAAGGCTTGGAGCTGTGTTAACAAGTAATCTGTATCAAAAGCAAAAGGATGGTCGTAATTCGTTTTCAGACGCTCTTCAAACGCCAAATGCGTTTGGTCTTTATAATAAGAATCATGAGCGATTAGCGCAATATGTTCATCAGAAAAATTGGCTAATATCGCTTGACTAACAGAACTTTTTCCAGATGCAGACCCACCCGCTACACCGATAATAATAGGTTTTTTAATCATAGAAATATTATAGCATATAACTATCCGCTGTTCTATGCTTTGCAGCTTGTTGTTAGCTTAATCAATCAAAAATATTTTATACTAGCTGAGAAATTAGCTAACTGATATCTGTTTACCAATGATTCTAAAAAAACTGTTTGGGCCTAACTTAATAGTTAGCCTGTCATTTTTCGCTAATAAAATACACATAACCAAAGTTTAACCCTGAATATGTGTATCTTCTATATTAATGAAAAACTTATAGTCCTTTTTTCCCGATAACTGGGAAAAATTTAGACGTTTTAGCTGCATAAGCTTTGAAGTCTTCTCGCTTTCGATATTTCTTTTCTAGTAAAGGCACACCAGAAACAAATAGTAACAAAAGTGTGATGATTAAGGGGCTAACTATTAACCAACTATTGCTAATACCTGTGACTGCTATCAGGAAAATACCTATCCAACAAGTTGCTTCACCAAAATAGTTAGGATGTCTCGTCAAACGCCACAAGCCAGTCGTTAAAAGCTTACCCTTATTAGCTGGATCCTTTTTAAACTGTTCCAGTTGATAGTCTCCTACCACTTCAAAGAAGAAACCAATGATCCACACGACACACCCAATGTATTGCCACCATCTCATCTCACTATCGATATGAGCAAACACATGCATGATAGGTAAAGCAATGATAAATAATAAGATACCTTGTAAAACAAAAACGTTTAGAAAAGCTTTAAGATAAACGAAGGATGTCCCCCATCTTTTTCTCATGTTCACATATCGATAATCCTCAGGTTTATGCCAATTTCTCCTCGCCAAATGCCAAAAGAGACGGCCTCCCCAAAGCGTTACCAAAATAAGGATAAGCGTTGATTGCATAGAAGATGCCTGAGCGATGAGGTAACTCACCCACGCGACAACTACAAACCCACTGCCCCAAGCAATATCTACGAGTGAATATTTTTTCTTGTATAGGCAGATAAGAAACCATATGATAAAGTAGACCAATAATGATAAAGCGATTTTACTATAAAACATTTACGACTCCTTCTTCATTCCTGCAACGGCAATACTACCGCTACCTGCGCTGATTGCTATGGCACCTGAGCTATCAACTACCTCACACGGTACATTTGTCAGGCTAACCAATCGCTTAGCTAGTCGATTGGCAACCTTAGGTGATGAGACATGTGTGACTGCAAGTGCTGCTAATTGTCCGTCACGCGCCATACGGCGCACCAACTTAACTATCTTATTGATAGTATGTTTTTGACTCAACCCAACGCCTTTCAAAATACCAGCCCCCACTTCATCTAAAGTGACGATAGGGACGATAGATAGACGTTTGGCAATTTGGCCAAGCACTTTTGGTATCCTGCCTGATTTGATCATCGGGTTTAGATCGGCGACAGCGACATAGATAAACGTCTGTGCTCGATAATCTTGAACGGCAGTAACTAAGTCTGAAAATGACGTGTCTTGCTCTGCTAATGCGACAGCTTTTTGTACCAACAACCCTTGGGCAGCAGAATTGGTTCTAGAATCCACCACCTGTATCCAATTTTCAGACAACTGTTTTTCCTTAATTCTTTGGGTAATTAATTGATAAGTCCCACTTAATTTTTTTGACACCGTTAATACTAAAACATGATCATACTTATCTTCTAAAAAGGATAGTAGCGCATCGACTGTTTGTATACTAGGCTGTGACGTTGTCAAGACTTGTCCTGCTTTTATTTTTTGATCGATTGTGTCCATATCCAGTGTCAACTTATCCAAAAAGGCTTGTCCATCACTTAAGATGTTGATAGGGAGACAGTGTACTTGATGTTGCAAGACATACTCATGTGGTAAATCTGCGATAGAATCTGTCACGATAGCAATACGAGAGGCTTGTGCTTTAGTGACCATATATTGGATGAGCATATCATCAACCTTTTGATAACTCACCAGAGCAAGTCGCTCAATCAAGGATAAGACTTGCATCGGTTGATTGGTATGTATGTGAATCTTCATCACATTTTCATTACCAATAACAATCAATGAATCCCCAAGACTAGCTAATGTAGCACGTATATCACTAGTTGAAACTTTAACATCATTTAAAATAAATTCTGTACAGTAGCGATACGTTGGTTTCTCTGTACTCACGTGCGCAAGCTGATTGTCTTGTTCAATCATTAACGACTCATGATCTTGATTATCCTCTTGGCTGTCGTTACAAAATGTCGTCGTCAAACCAGTGACAAAATAGTAAAATCCCTTAGCGCCAGAGTCCACTAGATTATTTTTTGTTAGGACTGCTAACTGTAACCTGGTATCTAACACCGCTTTTTCAAGCGCTTGATGCGCAAGCGTCAGTGCATCAGAAAGCGTATTTGTTTGTTCAAAGTGCTGACTTAAAGATTCGGCCCATACACGCATCACTGATAAGATAGTGCCCTCTTTGGGATTTTCTACTGCTTCATAAGCTTTTGATACCGCGCGCTTAACTGTTCTGACAAGCTTGACCTCAGCACACCCTTCCTCTTGATAATTTTCCGCCAAACCACTTAAATATTGAGCAAAAATCAACCCTGAATTCCCCCTAGCACCAACAATTGCTGCCGCAGAAACCTTATCTAATAACGCCTTTATAGATTCATTTTCTGATGGTACATCATTTAAAATAGCTTGCATCAACGAGGCAAGATTACTACCTGTATCACCATCTGCCACAGGGAATACATTGATATGATTTAATTCTATCTTATTTTGGATGACTAACTTAGCACCACTAAAGATACCTTGACACAGACGTTTTGTTGCTAACTCATTCATCATTACCAATCTCCCTCAAAGTATTATGTCAACGCATGTGCATCACGCATAATAGCATTTTCACAAAAACATTATAATTTTCTAATTTTTTAGTGTATATACTTCATTATAATGCTTTTATCAGGTAATGCAAATAATTCACCTTATGCGTTCGCATCATAACCTATCACATCGTCAATACCACTGCGATACCAGACAAATACGGTACAATCACGCGAGCTATCTTATATTTTGTATCAATTTAAACTGTTTTTTGGTAAAATAATCAGTATATGGAAAAAGAATTGATACTAACTATAGATAGCTTTAACATCTATCAGGATGAGAAAATCTTGATTAAAGGTGACATGGCTAGTGGCAAGACTCAGTTTTTACTCAGCATTGCACAACAACTACCCAAAAACCAGTTTGATTTTCTATCTCAAACTTTAAATGATAATTTTATTTCAGGCACAGTCGGGGAAAATCTTGCCTTTAACCTAGAAAATGATGCCGTACCAAGACATACTATCTTAACAAGTGTTAACACAACGGCTGACTTGTATGGATTAAGTGATCTGCTAGACTCGCAAGTAAATACCTTATCAACTTACCACAAACAAGTCCTTTCCTTGGCGCAAATCTTAATACATCCAACACCTATCTTACTTTTAGATGACCCCTACGCACTACCTGCTGACTACACTGGCACACTGATTGTCACTGGTGATTTTGATCCGGAGTTATTTGATCAAGTTATCGACTTATCCAAAGCCCCATCTAAATCAGAGCATATAGATACTGCGTGCGACTATACTCGGGCATTTAATCCCAACAAAGCCATTCTTTCAGTAACAGAGTTAGCCAAAGATATCAGTTTCAGCGTGTTTGAAGGTGAAAAAGTCATGATAACTGCACCACTTGATATCAGGATTGCTGATATGATAGCGGGGTTCTATGACACACCAGGTGAAGTCGATTATTATTATGAAGATATCACTCATCAAACGCTTGATAAAAGAGGGCGAAAAATAGGCTATGTCATGGCAAATCCCCAAGATATGATAGTTGTCAACAAGATTAGCAAAGCTGCAATTTCTGACGATATCTTAGCACTCTGTGGTCTCTCAGCGTTTAAGCACGACAAACTATCAACGCTTAGTTTTAGACAACAAAAATTATTTACCACAGCGTGTATTTTGATGCAAGACACACCTATCGTTATCTTTGATCAACCAGAGATAGCCTGCTTCTCTGAGATTCTACATTATCTAGACCAAAAAGGTGTTACAGTGATTTTGACCTCAGCTAGCAAATTGTTTTTACCACTGATGGATAGAGAGGTGCATGTATGAGACGTCTACACCTAACCCCGCTCACAAAATGTTTAGTTTTTTGTTTATCGACTGTTGCAGTGTTAATTTCAAACGATACACGATTTTTAGCAGTACTCGCGCTAATCTCGATGACTTGTTATGTCAGTCCAAAACTTAAATTGCGTATAAACCTAGTCATACTGGTACTACTTCATGTGCTTGTGATGTATCTCATAGATCCAGATCATGGTGTCAGTCTTTATCATTACAACATCACATGGCTTTATGATTTTACACTTCAGGAAGCACTTTATTTGGGAAATATCTTATGTAAAGATATCGTTATCCTCAATTTTTTACAATACTTTATTTTGACAAGTCAACCCTCAGAACTTGAGATTAGTCTTACACACCTTAAAGTACCTTATCGTATAGCGTATAAAATCGGACAATTTTTCAGTCTAGGTTCTCGATTTAATACTTTTTATACGCAACGCAAACAAGCGGCAATTGCACAAAATCATCCTTTTTCAAGGTATCGTGCTTTTATCCTTTTCATACAAACGACGCAACATAATGTCTTAACTTATCGACATTTTGGTAAAAAAAGGCACAGGACTTTTTATAACGCTTCAACACTTACAACATTTGATAAGGTTGTCCTACTCCTAGCTTTGTTTTCTGTTATAATTAGTATTAGTCTAGTCATCATAAATGGTGGGAGACTATGGAATCCGTTTTTATAATCCATAAGCTCATCATATGGGAAGCAACAAAAAAAATTAGAACGAGGCATAAGTAAATGAAATTAAAACTTGGTGTAATTGGTACTGGATGGATTTCACGTAACTTTATAGATGGCGCGATTGCCACAGGCAAATATGAGTTCTCAGCAGTCTATACGCGAAGATTAGAAACTGGTGTGACTTTTACTGAAGATTTCCACCATATAGATATATTTGATGAGCTAGCAGATATGTTGGCATCTGATTTAGATGTTGTTTATATCGCTAGCCCTAACTCACTCCACTTTTCACAAGCAAAAGCTGCGATTTTATCTGGTAAACACGTCATCGTTGAAAAACCAGCATTTTCAAATCCTACAGAACTTGACGAAATAGTGAAACTGGCTGCCGAAAATAAGGTATTATGTTTTGAAGCTGCAAGAAACCTACATGAAAAATCATTTGACGTGATTCGTCAATTTTTACAGGATAAAACAATCATCGGAGCTGATTTTACTTATGCTAAGTATTCATCAAGAATGCCCGCATTATTAGCAGGAGAGTTACCAAACAAGTTTAATCCCGCCTTTTCTGGTGGCTTGTTAGCTGACTTAGGTGTGTATCTTTTATATGCCGCACATGCCTTTTTTGGCAAACCTAAGTATGCGACTTATAAAGCACAACTACTCGATTCAGGCGTTGATCTATCAGGTATTGGCATTCTGAGTTATAACGGATTTGATGTCTCTATTAAAACTGGTGGCCATTATAATTCTTTTGTGCCATGTGAAATTTTTACAACAACTGGTACGCTAGTCCTAGATGCTGTGAACGCCATCAAATATGCACGTTTCATCTCTCTTGATGGGACAACATATGAATTACCGATTAAAACATCACCAAATAATATGCAAGAAGAAGCCTTAGATTTTGCCAACATCATGTTAGACCCAGATACAAGGGAAAACTTTGACAAATACGAAGAATGGCTGAATCTTGCCATTAATGTTGCCGAAACTAGCTATGCCATGCGAGAAAGTGCAGGAATCAAATTCGATGCTGACCAAAAATAACCTACCAGAAGTCTGGATGGATAGCTTAGCTAATATCTCTGAATTCACAGAGGTACAACACGCTTCATTTGATGCTATCTCATCTGGAAAAAATACACTAGCAACTAGTCCAACTGGTACTGGTAAAACTTTAGCCTATTTGCTGCCTAGTTTATTAGCTGTAAACAAAAAACAAGGCCAACAACTTCTTATTTTAGCGCCAAATAGTGAATTAGCGGGACAGATCTTTGAAGTCGTTAAATCACTTGCAACGCCTTTAGGACTTACAGCAAATCTAGTTATCTCTGGTGCCAGTATTAAACGCCAAATCGAGCGGATTAAAAAAGGACCAGAAATTATCGTTGCGACACCTGGTCGAGCGTTGGAGCTTGTCAAAGATAAAAAAATTAAGATGACGGCGATTAATACGATCATCTTAGATGAGGTGGACAATCTATTAGAAACCTCTCAGTGGCAGTTTGTAAAACAGATTATTAAAAGAACACCAAAAGCATATCAATTTATCGCATCCAGTGCGACTGCTCACCAAGTCTTTGAGCGTATGTCTGAGTTTGCACCTGACTTAGTTGAGATTAATGTTGCAAAAACTGAGCCTACAGTTGATCACTTTATGGTTAAAGTTGAAAATCGTAAGAAAATAGACTTGTTAAAACATATCGCCCACATCAAAGGGATGCGTGGTCTTGTATTCTTTAACCGCCTAGAAGATCTTGGTAATGCTGAAGAAAAACTAACGTTCCAAAATATCGCTGCGGTGTCTATCGCAAGTGATGTGAATGGTAGATTTAGAAAAACGATTATCGAGAAATTTAAATCCGGCCAAATCACACTACTCCTTGCGACAGATATCGCTGCACGTGGACTTGATATCGATGATTTGGACTATGTAATCAACTTTGATATCCCAGTAACAAACGAAAGTTACACCCATAGAGCAGGCCGTACAGGTCGTATGGGTAAAATAGGTCACGTCGTGAACATTGTTGGTAATTCTTTTGATGAAAAAAATGTCAAACACTACCAAAAACAAACTGAAAAAATACTTAAAGCTGGTGAATTTATCAGTCTAAAATGATATACTATACTGTGGTGATTCACCACATTTGTCCCTCTAGTATAACGGATATTACGGGCCCCTCCTAAGGGTTTGATGCTGGTTCGATTCCGGCGGGGGACATTATAATACGCTAAAAAGCCTTATAATATAAGGCTTTTTGTTTTGAATGTGCCAAAAAACTTTTTTTAAATCACACTATAATGATCAACTAACTTATCAAGCAATTCAGCAAGTTTCATAAGCTAGCTAGTTTTCATCCAAAAAATTTTGTATTTTTGTCATTCTGTCAATAACATCTGTAAACCATTTGTTGTTACCAGCTTTCCAGTTTTCAAGCGTTCTGTAAGGTATGCCTGTTCCCCTGGATAGCTCTGCTAGATTGCCGTTTTTGATATAGCTTTCTATCTCAGTAAGATTTACTATGATATCCTTATCTTTCTCCATACTTTTCTATATACTTCCTTTCTGCTTCTTTTCTAGATTTTATAGCTTTTTCTATCGTGTCAAAGTATCCCAAATGATGTTGTTTTCCAGCTATGGTTATATATACCCTATACTGACTTTAAAAGTCAGTTAATGAAGCGACTTCTTTTTTTATTAAACGTGTTAATTTCTGACCAAAGCGTCCCTTAACAGCAACTTTTAACGCTCTGGTAGAAGCACTTAAATTTGAAACCACGGGAGTAATTTTCATTTTACACTGATCTTGAATCTTAGTAGTATTACTGAGATTACGTTCAACAGCCGAAAACCCTTTCGACTTTATCGTTGCTTTTTGTATACTTTTTTCTAGTTCTCTATATGCATATTCGACAGCATCCATCACTTATCCTCCCATAGCTCTCATTTTCTGCCGAAAGTCCTGATCATTAGCATCTAGTGCTTGCTGCAAGCGTCTTTTTTCCTGATTCACAATCTCATC
>NZ_JXJX01000006.1 GCF_002441715.1 Pseudolactococcus plantarum | reverse complement strand
CTGGCGGATTTGTGGATGATTCTGAAATCTTGTTTTTCCCCTTGGATATCAAGTCTAACATTATTATTATTTGACTGAACACTGTCTTTTGTTTCATCTATGGCTTTAGCCAATACTTCTGTTGTAATCTCATTGCTCATATAAAGTATCCTCCTTAATATTTTAATTCATGAATTTTTAAGTTATAAACGACTTTAGCATTTTTACTACCTTCAGCTGCTACTCCAAACTTTTCAAATATTTTTTTTTCGTGAGAACTTAAGTCATACGTCGCATTCTCGAAATCAGATCGAATAGAAAACTCAGTATTTTCGGGATTCAAAGAGTCTAGTTTAACGTATTTTTTTAAGTTATCATCGTATTCTGTTTCATCATTCAACGTAAATCTTAAAGTAAAATATTTATCTTGAGAGACAAATATTTTAGCCTTACTGTTAACATAATTTCCAAACAAAGATGGGCCTAATATCGGTGAGTTTCGGTATTCTACTCCAATGCCTTGCCACTCGATTTTTTTGATACCTGCATAGTTTTTGACCAAGTAATCTGTCACATAACTTTGAATCAGCTCGATCCCTTGTTGGTATTCTTTTTCTAATTTACGTTTGTCCATGTACACTTTACCTCCAAATCCAGTACCCATAAGTACCAGTAACAGTAAAAAGCCTATTATTTTTTTATGCTTTAGTTTAGCCATTAGCCTCCCATCCCANTTTTTTATGCTTTAGTTTAGCCATTAGCCTATTTTCTAATATTTTCATAATTCTCATCTCGCCTACAGTATAACACGTAAGTTTAAATTTTACAATAAAATTAAAAAGAACCTTGGTATTTTATAAGGTTCTTTTCATAACAATCAAAAAGTAATTGACGACTCGACAATTTGTTTTAAAAAATATTTTGGCACATATTTGTCACATAAATAATAAAAACCCTTATTTTATAAGGGTTTTTAGCTTAATAAATGGAGCTGAGGGGAGTCGAACCCCTGTCCAAATGCCTTGCTATATCAGCGTCTACAATCATAGGGACTGTCTAAATTTAACCAACTGACAAGACAATCCTCGAACAAAGTCAGCTGGCGAGTCTCTTAATCTCTTCTTTCATGTCAAGACACCACAAAAGCGTATCCTACTAAATTAGGCCATCAAATCGTCATAGGCGAACGAAAGTCTGGCACGCCGGCTGTGGTTTAGGCAGCTAAAGCGTAAGTTTGTGTATTTTTAGCAGTTATATTTATCTGCGACGGTTTAGAGTGACGTCTCACTAATCGCAGCTCATACGCGACAACACCTGTCGAATCCAGAACAACCCCAGATCATATGCTCAAAGGTCTAGCAAGTGACCTCTGAAATTTCATTATACCATCAAAGCGGTACTTCTACAAGTTTTTTATCACCCTTAGTCAGTTGCAATTGACCATGGAACTGCTCTGTCAGTCCTGCGATAATCAACGCCATTTGTGTGGTATCACAAAAACATGTCACTGTCACCTGATCTGTAAAAGCTGTATCTGCCATAGGTATAGCCTCTGTGGATAGATATCTAGATACACTATCAAATAAGTGATACCCCATGACAATGTCAAGTCGTGTTTGTTCTACTCTCTCAACAAGACCGACTGCATCGATCGCATGGTTAACACTCCCAGCATAAGCACGAATCAACCCGCCAGCACCTAACTTAATACCACCAAAATAACGTGTCACAACAGCTACAACATCAATTAATTCTCTTTTTTTAAGAATTTCTAACATCGGAACTCCTGCTGTGCCAGAGGGCTCGCCATCATCTGATGATCTCTGGATTTCTTGGTGATCACCGATGACAAAAGCAGAGACGTTATGAGAAGCCTTATGATGTTTTTTCTTAATTGATGTGATAAACTCACGCGCTTCCTCTTCACTAGTCACACGTTTTAGCTGACAAATAAACTTAGATTTTTTGATTTCTTCTTCTAATACGACATCTGTTTTAATCGTAATCGTCATGTTAATGCACCTCTCCTTTCTTTTTATTGTAACATGTGTCCTTAAAATACGTACTTGAAGGTATGAAAAACTTATTTGGTCGCCTGCTCACGCGACAAGAACTCGATAGCGATCCAACTCAATTACCTACTGAGGTGATCTCCATACCAGGCATGGTACAATCTGGTAAATACGTGATTTGCAATCGTTGCGGCACCAGCTCTTTAATGCAATCAGTATCACTTCAAGTCTCTGCATTTTTTTGCCCAGCATGTATAGGACTCGGACGTGTCAGATCTGATGAATTGCTTTATCATATCCCACAACAGCCGTTCCCAAAACAAGATACCTTAGCTTGGCAAGGCACGCTTACTCCCTATCAAGCTAAAATTTCTCACCAACTAGTAGAGGCAGTTGAGCAAAAGCTAAAGATACTCGTGCACGCCGTTACTGGTGCGGGTAAAACAGAGATGATCTATGATGCGATAAACACAAGTATTGCTAGCGGGGGAGCAGTCTGTATTGCTACGCCACGTACCGATGTCGCACGAGAACTCTATAGTAGACTATCTCGCGATTTTAATCTCACTATCTCCCTCTTACACGCTGATGCAGCGCCTTATTTTAGAACGCCTCTCGTCATTTCGACCACACACCAATTATTACGATTTAGAAATGCATTTGATTTACTGGTCATTGACGAAGTAGATGCTTTTCCTTTCGTTAATAACACCATCCTCCACTACGCTGCTGATCATGCTCAAAAAAACAGTGCCACAGTCATCTATCTGACTGCTACACCGACAGATAAGCTAAACGCACTAGTCAAATCTGGCCAGCTAACAAGCACCACTTTATCTAGGCGATTCCACGGACATCCTCTCGTTGTACCCAAACCCATATTTAGTGCTAACAACAAGACGATTTATCGGTATATTAAAAAACAGCGAAAAACAAACTTTCCATTATTAATTTTCGCCCCTGTGATTACTTGGGGCAAAGCTTTTACAGCTACGTTAAGGCAATTATTTCCAGATGAACAGATAGGCTTCGTTGCGTCTACTAGCGAGGATCGCTCTGATATCATCACTCAGTTTCGTGAAGCCTCTTTAAATATCTTGGTTACCACAACCATATTGGAACGAGGTGTTACATTTCCAAAAGTTGATGTTTTCGTCTTACACGCGCATCACAGACTATTTACAACGTCCAGTTTAGTGCAAATATCAGGTCGAGTTGGTAGAAGTCTTGAACGGCCGACCGGACTTATCTATTTTTTTCATCAGGGATTAACCAAACAGATGACTCAAGCAATCTCAGATATACGACTGATGAATAAACTCGGAGGATTTTGATGACTAATTGTTTGCTATGTGACACTTATCTTAGGGTGGTGCCCACTTTTTCAGATATATTCTTTTCTAGACGCTCTCACCAGAAACTGTGCAACTCCTGTTTTGCCACCTTTGAAGTCATTGCAGAGCCGTACTGTCAAACCTGCTATAAACCAGATATAACTGGCAGCTGTCTTGACTGCCAAAATCAAGCTCATACCACCTTACATCGTGCTATTTTCCATTATAATGAGGCAGCTAAAACTTTTTTTCAACGTTATAAGTTTCAAGGAGACTTTAGATTAAGAGGTGCTTTTGATCAGGTACTTCGTGACGCATTAAAACATGCTCATATCATCCCTATCCCGATATCTGATAAACGACTAAATATCCGAGGATTCAATCAAGTCACAGGATTTTTAACCAGTGCAGAACTGACTTATCTAGATGTGTTAGGTAAGCAAGAAACCGGACATCAGTCTCATAAAACTAGACAAGAACGGCTATCTTCTAATAACCCATTTTACCTAACTAGTGCCCTAAAACTTCCTGATAAAGTGATCATTTTTGACGATATTTATACCACTGGTACCACACTACAGCACGCTCGTGAAGTCATAGAAAAAGCGGGAGCTACCCGCATCTCTACTTTTTCCTTATTTCGCTAAGCTTAAAAAATCAAATACCAAATTTTAGGCAAGAAGATGAAGAGACCAACAATGACAGCGAAAATAGAAATAAACAAAACGGCACCTGCTGCCATATCCTTGGCATTTTTGGCTAACATGGAGAAATGGTACTCACTAGCTAAATCAACCACATTTTCAATAGCCGAATTGATAATCTCTGCAAAAATGACTAAAAAGATAGCTAGCAGTAAAAATAGCCAATCTACTTTAGAAATGTTAAACACAAAACCTAATACGATCGCTATAGCTGCACTGACAGCATGTTTTCGTAAATTTCGCTCTTCACGAAAAGCAGTCACAATACCAGTTAAAGCAAATTCAAGCGATGCATAAACAGTTTGATTCTTCCACTTTTTTTCTGTATTTTTATCTCGTAAGGCCATAAGCTGTCAAAATCTCTTCCTGAAGCGCAAACATCACTTTTTCATCTTCAGCTACCATATGATCGTAACCGTTAATGTGTAAAAATCCATGGACTGCTAAAAATCCCATTTCTCTTTCATAACTATGACCATAGTTATCAGCTTGCTCTTGCGCTTTTTCTATCGAAATATAAAGTTCACCAATAAAACTATCAAATTCTGCTAATTCCGCTTGAAGCGCTTCTGGCATCTCAAACGCATCATCAAACGTAATTGTTTCTGGTTCATACTCTAAACTAACAACATCAGTAGGCACATCTTTGCCCCGATACTCTCGGTTAATATCTTGAATTTCATCATTCAAGACATATGTAATTGCCATTTCTTTATGCTCAGGCAAGTGAATAAACTCTGCCGCAAATTTCAATAGTTTAACTGTTTCTGCCTGCATTTCCTGAGAAACTTGGCCCGTATTATCTGTCATTTCGACATACATGATTCAACATCACCTTTCAAAAAAGTTTTGACTAGTTCTAGCACTCACAACGATCTAACTCGTGCATTATGCGTCATAAGTGTCAATAACAAATCCCGATATCCCTACTCATGATTCATCTGTTTCTGCTACACTTTGAGCAGCTTCTTTCAACTCATCTGTTTCATACGCTTTTATAATCTCAGCTACGACAGGGTGTCTCACGACGTCTTTGGCTGAAAAATAAACAAAGGACACTTGTTTGACTTTGGCTAATTTATCTTTAGCATCAATTAAACCAGATTTTGTTTTTCTAGGTAAATCAATCTGGCTCACATCACCGTTAATGACCATCTTAGAATTAAATCCTAGCCGTGTTAAAAACATTTTCATCTGCATAGTGGTTGTATTTTGTGCTTCATCTAAAATAACAAACGCATCATCTAAAGTACGCCCACGCATATAAGCTAGTGGGGCAATCTCTATTGTCCCACGTTCTAACATCCGCTCAACCGTCACCTTACCTAACACTTGATGCAATGCATCATAGATAGGCCTCAAATAAGGATCCACTTTTTCTTGTAAATCCCCAGGTAAAAATCCTAGACTCTCTCCAGCTTCAACAGCTGGTCTAGTGACAATAATACGCTTGACTTGTCCACGACGTAACGCTGTCGTAGCCAATACAACAGCTAAATACGTTTTACCTGTTCCAGCAGGACCGATACCAAAAGTAATGTCATGGTGTAAGATATCGTCGACATAAATCTTTTGTCCCAAAGTCTTCACGCGAATTGGTTTTCCACTGCTATCTTTAGTAATTTCTTCCTCATAGAGTGCGACAAACTTATTAATCTCACCATTTTTGGCCATCGTCACAGCCGTTACAACATCTGGGGTATTAATTGTTTGACCTCGAGAGACTAGCACCAATAAAGCTTGTAAAATCAATCTAGCCAACTCAGTTTTCTCATCAGAATCGGATACAATCTGAATCACATCACTACGAAAATGAATCGTCACACCAATAGCATCTTCCACATATTTCAGATGTTTTTCCTGCGCACCAAACAAATTAGTACCATCTGCAGGATGAGTTAATTTGAGTTCAAAAGTTTTCAAATGGCTGTATCTTCTTTCTTATTGTCTTCTTTTAATGCATCGAGCGCCGCTTTTTCACGATCTAGTCGTAATTTGCGGTTAGGATTAAATTTATCAAATAATGCCGCAATCTTTTCAGGTGGCCAAGCATCAGCAGATGCTATAAATTCACCATCTTCACCTCTATTACCAATAATTTTAAAACCCATCGAAACACCTCCAATCTTCGAGATCCACTATAGATGTTCACCTTTGCAAAGCTGAGGGTGTTTTAATCTACAAATTCAAATTCAAATTTGCCGATTCTAACAATATCACCATCTCTAGCACCACGGCTACGTAGATCCTCATCGATTCCCATACCACGAAGTTGTCTAGCAAATTTGAATATAGAATCATCATGATCAAAATTCGTCATGGTGAAGAGTTTCTCTAATTTTTCACCAGATAGGATCCATGAGGCATCATCAGCACGTGAAATCTCATACTCTCTCGCACCTTCATCAAATCCATAATAAGCCTCTTGTTCTTGACCAACAAAGTCAGCTTCTTCATAGAGTGGAAATTCAGGTGTTTCACCTAATAATTCAGCGGTCGCTTCAAGTAAATTTTGCAAGCCTTGTCTTGAAATCCCTGACACTGGGAATACCTGTGGTAGGTCTTCAAATTCATCATAATTTGCAGCTAATTTTGCTTTAAATTCAGCTAAATTTTCTTGTGCATCAGGCATATCCATTTTATTTGCAACGATGATTTGAGGACGTTCCATTAATCTCAAGTTATAGCCTTCTAACTCGTCATTAATGGCAACATAATCATCATAAGGATCGCGCCCTTCCATCCCACTCATATCGATAACATGAAGCAACACTCGCGTACGTTCTATGTGACGTAAGAACTGGGTACCTAGCCCAATTCCCTGACTAGCGCCCTCAATCAATCCTGGCATATCAGCTACGACAAAACTTTCGCCATCGCCAACACGCACCATACCGATATTAGGCACTAAAGTTGTAAAATGATAAGCACCAATTTTAGGACGTGCATTAGAAATCACACTTAACAATGTTGATTTACCGACTGATGGGAAGCCAACAAGTCCAACATCTGCTAAAACGCGAAGTTCTAGTAGCAAGGTTCTTTCTTCACCAGGTTCACCATTTTCAGCAACCTCAGGCGCAGGATTTCTAGGCGTTGCGAACCGAATATTCCCACGACCACCACGGCCACCATGTGCAACAGTAAATGTTTGACCAGGTGCTAATAAGTCTACCAATATCTTATCGCTACCCACTTCTTTAACAGTTGTACCTTGAGGGACTTTCACGATCAAATCTTCTGATCCTCGACCGTGCATGCCTTTATTCATTCCTTTTTCACCAGGTTTCGCCTTAAAATGACGATTGTAGCGAAAATCCATCAGCGTACGTAGCCCTTCATCGACAACGAAGATAACATCTCCGCCACGACCACCATCACCACCAGCAGGTCCACCGTCTGGAACATATTTTTCTCGACGGAAAGAAACAGCGCCATCGCCACCCTTACCAGCTTTTACTTCAATTCGTGCTGTATCTAAAAACATTGACATTTTGTCACCTTGATTTTCTTTAAATTTATCTATAGTTATTTCCATTATAACAAAAAACACAAGCTTTCGCTCATGTCTTAAACAATTCATTAAACAATGTTTTCTCTCATGGCAGACTTAACTATTGACCAGCTGCAGTTGGATTAGCAGTAGTTGAGCTAGCAGTAGTTGAGCTAGTAGTAGTTGAGCTAGTAGTAGTTGCACCATTATTAGCTGAATCCCCTGAAGTTGGCGTAGCTGAAGCTGGGGTAGCTGGACTGCTAGTGCTTGGTATTGTTTTTTTATTAGCATCATCTAAATCTTTTTGATAAGCATCCTTAGATTTTGCATATATGCCTGCTTCCATATCCACAACACTAGGCTCTGTCAGTTGCGTCGCTACACTAGTATAGTACGGTAATTTATCCTCCATTTGACTAAGTGGTACACGCACTTCATTGCCATCTTTCATCTCTATTGCGATGAAATCTTTCGTAACCTTAGTAGGTGTTTTTGTAACTGTCGTAATTTGGCTTTTTACCTTATCTTTAAGCGTCTCATAAGCTATTGCAAATGACTTGGCCTCTTGTGCTGAAAATCCATCCAGTACTGGCATAGATTTCAGATTTTGAGCATTAATCTGCTCATCTTTTACAATCTCACCATTAGACAAAACGATCTGATAAGTATTACCTGTCTTGAGATATAGACATTCACGATGCTCTGTAATTTTTGCAAAAAAGTGATTAGGAAACTTAAAAGTAATGGCAACAGATTTGATTCTTGGAAATGTGTTGGTAATATTTGCAGCGATTTTCTTTTCCGAGTTAATGATTCGCCAAACATGATCTCCTGTTTTAATATTTGTTGCTGCAGCGATTTGTTTCGCAGACTCATGTTGATTCCCTTGTGGCGTAAAACTACCAATCTTACTTAGCGGTGAAATAACATACGCACTGCTCACAATCCCAACAATCGCAAGCAAAAGAAACGGCCACATCTTGGTCAGATTTTCAACTACTGGTTTTTTTTCAGTTATCACAAACAGATTTTTAATCTGTTTTAAAATCGGCACCCTTGCTTTTTTAGTTTTAGGTGTTTTTGTTGGCGCATCATATTTTTCAATCACGGATTCAGTCTGAATCGGTTGCTTTTTCCGTTTTTCTTCTCGTGCTTTTTTCGCTGCTTCTGCAGCTTTCTTTTGTTCAAATGCTGCGTGTTCTTTTTGCCATGGGGTTAACTCGGGTTTCTTTTCCTTATTGGCCATTGACTACATCCTTAAGTACTCCATATAAACGTTGACTTGCATCAGGAACACCTTCACGCAAAGCATTTTCAGCCATTTTTCTATAGCTCTGATCGTCAAGTAGTAAACTATCAATCGCCTGAACAATTCTTTGTCCGGTCAACTCTGCATTATTAATACTGATAGCGGCACCTGCATTTTCTAATGCTTGTGCATTTTTCGTTTGATGATCGGCAGTTACATAAGGACTAGGTACTAAAATAGCCGGTAATCCAAGCGCTGTAATCTCAGCTAGCGTCGTTGCCCCAGCTCTAGATAAGATGAGAGTTGCATCATTTAGTACCTCAACCATATTTTTGATATAGGGTACAATTTTGATATTTTTTTCTTGATTATAGGCTGCAAAAGTAGCTGCAAATTCTGGATCGTTAAAATAAATTTCACCTGACGCATAAAGAATTTGATAATCTTTTTTAGCAAGCTCTGGTAAGGCTTCCAGCACTGCCGTATTTATTTTCAAAGCACCTCGACTACCACCAAAAATCACGACAGTTTTCTTAGTGCCATCAAGATCATACTGACTAAGTACATTACCAGATTCAATCAAATCAGCTACCTCTTGCGCACGAGGATTACCGGTAAAGACTGTTTTGTTTGAAGGAAAGAAAGTCCCTGCTTCTTGAAATGCTAAGGCAACTCGTGTCACATATCGACTTAAAAATTTGTTAGTAATACCTGGAATAGAATTTTGTTCATGTACAATAGTTGGGATTTTTAATTTTGCTGCAGCATAGACAACTGGACCTGCAACGTAACCACCTGTCCCAACAACCACATCGGGCTTAAAATTCTTAATAATCTTTTTAGCATCTGAAACAGATTTGACAAATTTATAGACTGTTTTGATATTCTCTAAAGATAATGATCGTTTAAATCCCTGAATATCAATCGTTTTAAACTCAATGCCATTCTCTGGGACAATTGTAGATTCTAGACCTTTTTGTGTCCCAATATATAATACACTAAGATTAGGTTCAACTGTCTTTAGATACTTAATAAAACTCAGCGCCGGATAGATATGACCACCTGTTCCACCACCACTAACAATAATTTTCATTTTCAATTTTCTTTCAATTTATTAAAGGCATCAATAAACAAGTCCCCACGTTGCTCAAAGGTCTTATATTGATCCCAACTTGCATTAGCAGGGCTTAGCAACACTGTATCTCCCTGATCTGCCTGATCAAAGGCTAATGCTGCTGCTGAGGCAACATCTTCGCTATTAAAAACTGGAATACTTAATGACTCTGCTAACGCTTTAAGTTTAGGTGCTGTTTCGCCAAATACAATCAACCCTTTTAAACCTGCTATATCTTTAGCTAAAGCATCAAAACTATTGCCTCTATCAAGTCCACCAGCTAATAACCAAAGGGTATGATTATCAAATCCTGATAATGCTTTTTGCGTTGCCAATATATTAGTTGCTTTACTATCATTATAAAACTTAATCATTGATTTTGTGCCAATATATTGCAAGCGATGTTTGACACCAGAAAATGTCATTAACACATCTTTGATAGCTGTGTTTGAGATGCCTGATAATTTTGCCACACAGATAGCAGCGAGTGCGTTCTCTAAGTTATGATCACCTGGTAAAGATAACTCGCTAACCTGCATGATCTGCTCATCTTTATAATAGATCACCCCATCATGACTATAAGCACCATCTAAACATTGTGTTGTTGTTGAAAACGGCACAATGCTTGCAACAGTATTCACTGCCATCTCTTTAAGCTTTTCTTGGTTATAGTTCAATACCAAAAAATCCTCAGCTGTCATATTTTCTTGAATACGCCACTTAGCCGCTTCGTAATGATCTTGTGTGCCATGATAATCTAAGTGTGCTGAAAAAATATTCGTAATCACAGCAATTTTCGGACGAAATTGATCAATACCCATTAATTGGAAACTTGATAATTCCATGATCAAACTGTCATTAGCTGTCGCATTAGCAGCAACCTCTGATGCAGGAAAACCGATATTACCAGACAATTTAGCGGCATGTTTATCAGCATTAAAAATATCAGCTATCATTGTCGTTGTCGTTGTTTTACCATTTGTCCCTGTTATCCCGACAATAGGTGCATCGGAAATAAGATAAGCAAGTTCAACCTCAGTGATAATTGGTAAGTTTAAGTCTAGTGCACGACTCACCATCGGATTTTCATAAGGAATACCAGGGTTTTTAACCATCACCTCGAAATCTTCTTCGAGTAAATCTAGTGGATGACCGCCAGTAATCACTTTAATCCCTTCTGATAAAAGTTCTTGTGCAGCTGGATTTTCATCAAAAGGCTTACCATCATTGACTGTGACAATTGCGCCTAATTTTTTAAGTACACGTGCTGCAGATTCACCCGACTTGGCTAACCCTAATACCAAGACTTTTTTATTTTCGAAATTTTTAATATTTTTCATTATCGCACCCTTAGCTTCAGTGACAAAAATTGTTTGTCATTTCTGTCTTCATATCCTTTAATTCTATCGTTTTTACATCATTTTTTCAACACTAAGTATCGTTAAGCTCACATAATCTAATCAAAAAAACATCCAGCCCTATAAGCTAAATGTTTTTTCATAATCGCTATATTTTAGATAGCATCTCCGCCTTCTTCACCTGTTCGGATACGAATGACATTTTCAACTGGTAAAACAAAGATTTTACCATCTCCTACTTCACCTGTCTGAGTAGTTTCACGAATAACTTCAACTAATTTTCCGATACGTTCTTCAACAGTGACGATTTCGATTTTAATTTTGGCAAGTAACGTTGTATTTAATTTTTGACCACGTACATATTCAGCAAATCCTTTTTGATTACCATAGCCTAAAACTTGCGTAACAGTCATACCTTTCGCTAAATTATTTTTAACTAAAGCATCTTTTAAATCTTCCAATTTTTCAGTGCGGATAATCGCTTCAACTTTTTTCATTACTTAACTCTCCTTTTACTCTATCCATTTATAAATGCTTAACTATCAAGACCCATAAATGTTGGATAAGCTGTTTCATCATGCTCACTATCATCAAGTCCAACTGCTTCAGCACGATCGCTAACTCTAATTGCTGTAAATAGTGAAATAACTTTGATAATTATAAATGTCATCACAGCACTAAATATGACTGTGAATACTATCGCACCGATTTGTGCAACGAAAAGTTTAGCAGAACCATAAATTAAACCAGAATATCCTTTTTCTAAAGCAAGTGCTGGTGTTGTGAAGATACCTGTCATGATACCTCCGAACATACCACCAATACCATGAGCACCAAAAGCATCTAGTGCATCATCATAGGCAAATTTATGTTTGACAACTGAAATAAAGTAATATGAAATTGGAGAAACGAGTGCACCAATCAAGATTGATGACCATAATGAGACAAAACCAGCACCTGGTGTGATGGCAACAAGCCCAATAACCAAACCAGTTGATGCCCCAACAACTGTCGGTTTACCAATCATAATTTTTTCAACAATTAACCAAGAAAGCATCGCTGCCGCTGCTGCTGTATTTGTTGTCATGAAAGCATGTACTGCTAACCCATTTGCTGAAAGTGCTGACCCTGCATTAAAGCCAAACCAACCAAACCAAAGTAATCCAGCACCTAGTAAAACAAACGGAATATTATGAGGTCTATACTCAAGACGAATATAATCACGACGACGACCAAGTACAATTGCTAAAACTAGTGCGCTGACACCAGATGAAATATGGACAACATTCCCACCAGCAAAGTCAATTGAGTGAATCTTAGCAAGGAATCCGCCGCCCCATACCATATGTGCTAATGGATAGTAAACTAGAATCAACCAAAATACCATAAAAATAACTAATGGTGTAAAACGCATACGACCAACTACAGAACCTGTAATTAAGGCAACAGTAATAATCGAGAACATCATTTGGAATCCACCAAATAAACCATCTGGAATTTCAAGACCATGCAAGGTATTTTTAGACATACTCACACCTTCAAAAAATAGGTGATTAAAGTTACCAATCCAACTACCATCTCCTGAAAACGACAAACTGTAGCCGATAACTACCCATAAGATAGACGCTATACCAAGAGGGATAACCGCCATAAGCATTGTGTTTAGCACATTTTTGCGTCGTTCTAAACCACCATAAAAGAATGCAAGCGCTGGTGTCATCAATAACACCAGAGCAGCACACACAAGGATAAAAGCAATACTTCCTGAGTTCATAGAAAATCTCCTAAAATAATATCAAACTGAGTTTTATACTCATATGCCTATGTCAGAAGTTCTGACATCTGTTATAACTCATATTCTAACACAGAAGTAGCTACTTGTAAATAGTGAATATTCTAAAAATTCAAACAAATATTCAACCAAAGAAAAAAAGCGCTAGATTTGAACGCTTTTTTCATCATATTTTTTCTTTATTTTTAGGAATCTTAAAGGTAAAGACCGCTCCTTTACCAACTTGTGACTCAACAGAGATTGAGCCTTTATAGATCTGTGCAATATTTTTAATGATTGCAAGTCCTAACCCTGTACCACCAATTTCTCTATTTCTCGCTTTGTCTGCGCGGAAGAAACGTTCAAAAATATAAGCTTGATCTTCTTTACAAATCCCAAGCCCATGATCTAGAACTTTGGTGATAATCATATCATCATCTTCAGATAAAGTTACTTTAATATAATTCCCTATCTTTCCTGAATACTTAACGGCATTATCTAGCAAAATCGTCATGGCTTGATCATAATGATTTTTATGAATGAGTGCCTTACCAGGTGAAATCAACTTATTTTCCAGTTCAATATCAAAAGTTGGGTGGACAATACGGAAATTTGTCACTAAATCTGACATACTACAAGCGACTGATATGTATTCCAATTCACTGCGATCAGTATGTTTTAACCTAGCGATATCTAGCATATCTTGAATCATATTAGACATTTTTTTAATTTCTTGTCGTGATGCCTCTAGTGATTCAGTCAACTGTTTAGGATCATCTTTCCCCCAACGCAGTAACAAATTAATATGACCGTCAAGCACGGCAAGAGGTGTTCGTAACTCATGGCTCACATCTGAAACAAAGCGTTCTTGTCCCTCTAAATATTCCTGCTTTTTATGCATCATATCATTAAATACATCTGCTAACTCTTCAATTTCATCACCAGTATTGATCTCAATATCTTTAAATTCTCCAGAAGGCAGATGATTAATTTTTTTCATTTCTGCATGCAATCTTGATAAAGGACTTAACAAATGATGAGAGACAAAGTAACCAATAAAATTAGCCCACAACATGGCCACAACTTCGAGCGCGATCAAGATAAATAGTAATTTATTTCGAATCGTATAATAAAAGTTTAGTTCATTGAAGGATTGCAAATAGCCAATCACTTTACCAGTATTTTTAGATATAACCGTCCGTGTAACAATAAACCCAGTTTTATTGCCAATTTTAACAATAACCGGTTTGGTTGTTTTTTTACTGTAAAGAGATAGTTTTGCTGTTTGAGCTGCAAAAATCAGCTGTTGCTTTTCATCATAAACTTGAAAAGAACGCCAATCTACTCGAGGAATTCCTACTTCTCGTGCTGATTTTATCTCATGACCTGATTCATCATAATATGTTTCAAGCACACCTTCTGCGCGGTACCCCAAATACTTATATACATTTTGCGGATTTAAATTTTCATCCGATTCTGATAAATGGTTATCAACTGTATCCACAACTTTAATTAAGTCTTCTTTTTCACCCTGTAAAAAATAGATGACAGAAGTTTGGTAGACAATGACTGCAAAAATTGTAAATACTAAAAAGCAGAATAGCATGTTAGCAAAAGACCACTTAAGTTTAATGCTTCGTTTAGGTGCTGGTTTTGTTTTAGATGGCAAAATACCCATCATGCTCTCCTAAGAAATTATATAGCTATCAGTTTACTGATTTTTCTATAACTATTATGCTCAGCTATCTGATAGTGGGGGATAAAGCGACAATAACGACCATCAAGATAGATGATCGTTATTATCAATCGACGTATTGGTAAATTAATTATTTTCACGTAACATGTAGCCTAGACCACGGACAGTTTGAATATATGAATCCTTACCATCTTGATCTAACTTATTACGTAAATAACGAATATACACATCAACTACATTAGTTTCAGTTCCTTCGTCATATCCCCAAACATTTTGAACAAGTTGTTCACGTGTTACCACATCGTTAACATTTTTCATCAATGTTGCCAATAAATCATATTCACGTTTTGTCAGATCAATCACTTCACCACCACGCTCAACTTGACGATTTTTCTTATTGATTGTTAAATCACGGAAAGTGGTACCATCTGTTTTCTTACGTTTTTGTATTTCGCGATCTTGACGACGGAAGTTAGCACGAAGGCGTGCTAATAACTCTTCAATCGCAAAAGGTTTCGTGATATAGTCATCTGCACCAATATCTAATCCAGCTACTTTATCCATTGTACTATCACGAGCTGTCATCATTGTAATCGGTGTTTGTTTTTCATTACGCAAACGACGCGCAACCTCAAAGCCATCTAATTCTGGCAACATTAAATCCAAAAGGATCATATCCCAGTCCTGTGAAACAGCCGCTTCCAATCCACTACGACCATCGTGACGTACTTGAACACTATAACCTTCATGTTCAAGCTCAAGTGAGACAAAACGTGCTAATTGTTTTTCATCTTCGATAATTAGAATCTTTTTTACCATTAATTTCTCTTTCTTTCTGACTTTTCGAGTCATAGCTACACGTGTCGACTATAACTTTACAACATTACTAATTGATTAACGAGCAAATACATATGCCTAGTTGAAAATATAGATTTTTGAACGATTACTAAAACCGGCCTGTCTTCTCAAGCACCACCTTATTAGCAATCAATCTAAAAAGATTGTTTGTTTTATCTTTTTCTAGTTAAACACGCGTATGCTGATTATTTTTCTTCATACCAAGAATAGTGATACGTCCCTGGTTTGTCTTTACGTTGGTAGGTATGCGCGCCAAAATAATCTCTTTGCGCTTGGATCAAGTTTGCAGGTAAATTTTCTGAACGATAGCTATCAAAATAAGCTATTGCGCTAGAAAATGTTGGTACTGGAACACCCGCTTGAACCGCAATTGCAACAACTTCACGAACTGCTTGTTGATATTTTGCTGTGATATCCTTAAAATATTCATCCAACAATAAATTGTCTAATGCTTCATTACGACCATACGCATCTGTAATTTTTTGTAAGAAACGTGCGCGAATGATACAACCTGCACGCCAAATTTCAGCAATTTCTCCAAATGGCAAATCCCAATTATTTTCATTAGAAGCAACTCGCAGTTGTGCAAATCCTTGTGCATATGACATAATTTTTGAGAAATAAAGCGCTTGGCGAATTTTTTCAATCAACTCAGCTTTATCACCATCAAATTTATAGTCTGGACCTGTTAGGACTTTACTTGCCACGACACGTTCATCTTTATAAGCAGAGATGTAACGCGCAAAAACTGATTCTGTAATCAAAGGTAGTGGCACGCCAGAATCAAGTGCAGACTGACTTGTCCATTTCCCTGTTCCTTTATTGCCTGCTGCATCTAAAATGTAATCAACAACTGGTCCATCTTGTCCTTGGTCATCTTGGTGCGTTAAGATATCTGTTGTGATCTCGATTAGATAGCTATCTAATTCACCTTTATTCCACTCAGCGAATACTTTTTGCATATCAGCTGCCGTTAAGCCCAACAAACGTTGCATCAAATCATATGACTCTGCAATTAATTGCATATCACCATATTCAATCCCATTGTGTACCATTTTGACATAATGCCCAGCACCTGCAGGTCCAATATATGTCACACATGGTTTACCATCTTCTGGTGCTTTAGCTGAGATTTCTTCTAAGACATCTTTGACTAATTCATATGCTTCTTTTTGACCACCAGGCATGATAGACGGACCTTCTAAAGCTCCTTTTTCTCCACCTGAAACGCCTGTTCCGATGAAATTAATGCCTGAATCAGCTAGTTCAGCATTACGACGCTCTGTATCTTTATAGAATGTATTCCCACCATCAATTAGGATGTCCCCTTTATCTAAGTGAGGCAAGAGATTTTGAATCGTTGCATCTGTACCAGGTCCTGCTTGAACCATCAACATGATACGTCTTGGTTTTTCAATTGATGCCACGAATGATGCAATATCATAGCTCGCAACGATTTTTTTTTCTGGATGCGATTGGATCACATCTTCAGTTTTTTCTTTTGAGCGATTAAAAATTGCGACTGTATATCCACGAGATTCAATATTTAGTGCGAGATTTCGACCCATTACAGCCATACCAACCACACCAAAGTTTGCTTGCGTCATTGCATATTCTCCTATTTCATCCTATTATTATAATTATTTCTTATGAGTATTAATTATAATATAATTTTAATTATTTTTCAAGCCCAAAACGAAAAAAACTTAATTTTTTTGTCATTATCATAAAGTTTTTTTAAACAAACATACCAGCACACAATTTAATCCGCCAAAAATAAAAAACGGAAAGGAAATTCCCACCGTTATCGGATATGTAGCTCATATTAGTCAAATAGCCCATCAAGTTGAGAAAAAGCCGTCGGTTTGTCAACTTGTTCTTCCTCAGCTTGCATCTGCTTATAAGTTTCTTCAGATAATACCTGCCAAGCTGTTCCTGAAGGTAATACATCAGTTTGCTTCTCTTCTTGCGTTAATACCTGTAGCGGTATTTCTAATAAAATGTTATCAGCCACTGATTCTGTTAAATCTATTAAATCTTTATCCAAAATGAAAAGCACATCAGCATCTAAATCTGCTTGGTGTGTTTCAAAATATGCCTGAGTCGTAAAGAGTTCTGCTACGTTGAGTGTCATCGGTACGTCAACGGGTGCCAAACTTCTGCTGGACGGCATGGTTAAACAATAGTCCGCAGCATAGGTTAAGCTATATATCCCATTAGATGCATCCACTCTCCCCTTGACAACAATAGGTGATATACCTAGAATTTCTGGGTCGCGCTTTTGCAGATCACTGCTTAGCTCAAACGTTGTATCAAAGGTAACTGATTCTTTTTTATTTAGTTCTTGTAAAGACCATTTCATCTTGTTATTCTCCTAACTATTATTGTATAATATTTAAAATGAGAATGATAGTAGATAACTCAAATTTAAGTAAGGAATAGGTACGATATGGCCATTATTACACTCAAAAATGTGACGTTCATCCGAAACCAAAAGAAAATTTTAGAAAATATCAACTGGACTGTTCAAAAAAATGAACACTGGGTGATTATGGGTCGTAATGGGTCAGGAAAATCTAACCTAATCAAACTTATAATGGCCGAAAACTGGAAAACCTCTGGTGAGATCACTGTATTGGGGACAAGATTTGGACAAGATCGAATTCCTGAACTCCGTGCTAAAATCGGTATTGTTGGCTCATTTATCGCTGAACGTTTTCGACCTGATATCGTTTCTGAAAATCTTGTTTTGACTGGTAAATACAACTCGTCTATGCTGTACAAAGCTTTTTCAGAAGATGATTTGGCTGTAGCACGAGAGCTTATGAAGCAAATCGGTGCTGGTGAACTAATTGGCAGAATTTACGGTACCTTATCTCAAGGAGAAAAACAATTATTGTTGATTGCACGCAGTTTGATGATAAAACCTGAGATTTTGATTCTAGATGAAGCGACAAACGGCCTAGATTTATTTGCTAAATCTAGGCTATTGACGCAATTACATCAGATTACACAATTGGCAGATGCACCTACTTTGATTTATATTACCCACCATCCTGATGAAATCACAGACGATTTTCAAAAACTCTTGTTTTTAAGAGATGGTAAAGTCGTCAATAGTGGGACACCTGCCCAACTCTTAACAGCTGATAGTTTGACTGATTTCTACCAAGAACCGGTACAAATCGAAGTGGTCGATGGCCATCACTTTGTGCTACCTCAAAAAAGTAACCTGATATAAGAAAATAGCTGTCAAAATAAGACAGCTATTTTCTTATATTTTTATGTCCCTAACACCTCATGCATACCACCATAATTTAATTCTGTTGCTCAGTGCTCACACGTCTAGTCTGCCAGATTTTTGACAACCAAAAAAAGTGGGTTTATACCACTTTTTCTATCTGATTATTTGTTATAAGACTCTGTTAATTGTGGTACGACTTGTTTCTTACGAGACACTGCACCAGCCAAGAAAGCATGATTATCATTAAGTTTGAAATCAAATGCAGCTTCTATTTTATCAGTGTTTGCGCCTAATGCTAAAATTTCTGAATTTGAATTAACAATATCTGTGATCATAAATACAAAATCAGCGTAGCCATTTTCTGCCATTGACGTTTTGATTGCCGCTTCAATTTCTGATTGACGTGTCAAAACTTCAGGAATATCGACTGTATTTACTTGGGCAACACGAACGGCTTGTCCATTCAACTCAAAAGTTTTAGCATCGATATCAATCAACTCTTCAGGTGTTTTAGTTGCTAAGTTAGTACCTGCTTTTAACAAGGCAAGCCCGTAAGTTTCAAGATCAACCCCTGCAAGCGCAGCTAATTCTTCAGCAACTTTATAGTCTGTTTGATGCGTTGTTGGTGATTTCAATAATAGTGTATCGGAAATCAATCCTGATAAAAGTAAGCCCGCAGTTGCTTTAGGAATAGTATGTCCATCTGCTTTAAACTGACGATAGACAATAGATGATGCTGAACCGACTGGCTCTAAAATCATAAACAATGGCGACTCAGTTTCAAAATTTGCCACACGATGGTGATCAACGACACCTAAAATTGTGACATCTTTTATATCTGAGATAGATTGTTGGAACTCATTATGGTCAGTTAAAATGACACTGTCAGCCCCTTCTGCTTTAGCTGAGGTCACAATACGAGGTGCTGTTACACCAAAATAATCCAATGCAAAAGCAGTTTCCTCATTCACTTCACCAAGTGCAACCACTTCAGCACCTTCTAAACCACGTAAACGTGATAATTCTGCAAAAGCATACGATGATCCAATCGCATCAGTGTCAGGATTTTGGTGACCAAAAACTAAAATTTTAGACATATTATTTTCCTCTTTATTCTAATCAATCATTTTATTTTCACTGCTAATTATATCAAATTTACCTCTGATAAAAAAGATTTAGATATTTTTTTGGTAAATTGTCTTAGCAAATTGTAACGTGATTAAATATCCGATCACGATAAGCGGAAAAATTAACCAGTAATGAATCGGTAGCAATTCCAGCTTGAAGTAATGGCCCATTTCGCTTAAACTCAAAATCCCACCTACGATAAATACACCAATGGTTGTTAAACATACTGGTAAGCTGGCAAAACTTTTGACAAACGGTAACTTTTTAGTACGTAACACATGGAATGCGAGGGTTTGTGTGATTAACCCAACTGCGAACCAACCACTTTGAAAATTACCTTGACTGGCAACTGTGTTATAGTGGAAGCCAAAATAAAGAATGATAAATGTTAACACATCAAAAATAGAGCTGACAGGACCAATCAACACTGTAAATCTAAACATATTATTCATGTTCCAAGTAACAGGTTTTTCAATTTCTTCTTTATCTACATGATCCCATGGAATCGCTAATTGCGCAACATCGTAGACCAAATTTTGGACTAATAATTGCATTGATAACATCGGTAGAAATGGCAGAAATACACTAGCAATCAAAATAGAGAAGACATTCCCAAAGTTTGAACTCAAGGTGATTTTAATATATTTCATCATATTAACAAAGACACTTCGGCCTTCTTGCACACCGATTTCTAAGACTTGCAAGCTTTTTTCTAATAAGATAATCGTGCTGGCATCTTTGGTGATATCGGCTGCTGTATCAACCGATATCCCTACATCTGCAGATCTTAAAGAAGGTGCATCATTAATCCCATCTCCCATAAACCCTACCGTGTGACCTTTTTTCTTGAGCAAGCTAATCACACGCTCTTTTTGCATCGGGTTCAGTTTGGCAAATAGATGGATGTCTTCAGCCTTAGCTGTTAATTCATCGTCCAACATCTCATCAATATCAGTACCTAATAGATAATCACTCGCGTCAATCCCTACATCTGCACAAACTTTTTGCGCAACAATCGCGTTATCTCCTGTTAAGACTTTAACAGTTACACCGTGCTGTTGCAAAGAAGAGATTGCTGTAATAGCAGATTTTTTAGCAGGGTCTAAAAATCCTATAAACCCTAAAATTGTTAAGTTCTTTTCGTCAGATTTCTCTATCGTATCTGTATCAATCGTTTTTTTAGCGACTGTAATCACGCGCATGCCATCTTGATTCATGCGTTTATTAACAGCTTTCATTTGTTCAACTAACGCATCAGTTAAAGCTAATTTTTCACCATTGACAAGAACAGAATCACACACTTCTGCCATTTCTTCAACAGCACCCTTAGTGATCATCACACGCTCGTCACCTAATGCTAAAGCGACTGATAAACGGCGTCTAGAAAAATCAAATGGAATCTCATCTATTTTACTGACTTCACCAAAAGGGAGTACTTTTTTATTTTTAGCAAAATAATCAAGTACCGCGACATCCATTAAATTACGCCAGCCTGTTTGATATTTAGAATTGAGAAAGGCATAATTCAACACATTCTCACTCTCATCACCAAAAGGGCCAACATAATGCATCAAGACAACACGATCTTCTGTAATTGTCCCTGTTTTATCTGTACAGAGAATATCCATTGCACCTAAGTTTTGGATGGCTGATAATTTTTTGACAATAACTTTTTCTTTAGCAAGTTTTTGCGCACCTTTAGCTAAATTTGAATTCACAATCATTGGTAGCATTTCAGGTGTTAACCCAACTGCAACCGCAATAGCAAAGAAAAAGGCATTACTAACATCATGTTTTGTGATGACATTCAAAACAAAAACAACTGGAAATAGTACGGCTATCATTTTTAATAATAGACCACTAACCTTTTTTAAGCCAACTTCAAAAGCTGTATCACCCTTGCTACCTGTTGCACTTTGGGCAATATCACCAAAAAATGTTGCTTGACCAGTTTTCAAAATCAGAATATCACCTTGACCACTCAAGACATCTGTCCCCATGAATAAAAGATTTGGCAGATCAACAGCAGCTTTATCCAAATAGTCTGCTCTCGTTTCTGCGACGATTGGGAACTTTTCAACTGGCAAAGACTCTCCAGTTAGAGAACTTTGATTAATAAATAAATCATTAGATGCGAGCAATATCCCATCTGCTGGAATCATATCTCCTGTATGTAACTTGACGATATCACCAGGTACAACCTCATCCATCGGAATTTTTTGACGCTCACCATCCCGAATGACTGCTGCAGTATTTTCAATCATTTCTCGTAAATTAATACTGGTTTTTTGGCTTGCGTATTCTTGATAAAAACTGATTGAAACTGAACAAATCACCATCAAACTCATCACGATCGCAGCTTCATAATCATTTGTCAAGACAGATACTAATGCTAAAAATATCAAAACAATCACAAAGGGATCTTTGAGTGCATTGACCCAGATCTTCCAAGCAGGGATTGGTTGTTGTGACGCAACGATATTCATCCCTACTGTCTCTAGGCGTTGCTTGGCCTCAGCACTTGTTATACCATCTTTGGAGCTAGCTAACGTACCAAATAATTGTTGTGCTGGCGTTAGCGCAAGCTCTTGTAATTCAAATGCTTTTGTCTTTTTTTCCATTTTAGACCTCTTTACGGTTAACGATACACAGACACATCTACTCTCCACAGTTACAACCGGGTAAAGCGATGAGCGTATGACCTGTTAACGTATTTTCTTTCCTTGCATCATTGTCTTAAAGGTTAAGAAATTAGCTGGATGAGCTGATCACTTTATTTTGCATGAAAAGATATTAAGCAACGACTGCTTATTTAGCAAGCTTTTCATGCAAAATAAAAGGAATCCAGCACACCAACAATAAGTTGATGCACCTGATTCCTTTTTAGTTATCAGTGCATATTAGCCTATCGTTGAACTTTAGCACTATACGGCGTAAGAAAATTTTCTAGCTACGTTGAAATAAACCTTCACGATTTATTTTGTTTGACCAGCTTGGCGTCTCTCGACATTTCGCGGCAGTAGCATATTTCCAGTATAGGAGCCTCATCTAACAATGATTATTTTATTTTTTTTACAAACTTATTGTAACGCAAAGCAGAACACTTGTAAAGGGGTCTGTTATATTTTTTTTAATTAAGCGAAACACTCAACAAGCATACTTGTTATCGGTTAACTGTTTTGCAACCCCTTAAGTCACAATTTCAAATTGCGAGTGATATAAGTCAGTATAAAAACTGTTTTCAGCCATCAAGGTATCCTGATCACCTCTTTCTATAATCTCATCATCTTCCATCACTACAAGTAAGACCAGCATACGCAAAAACACCATTCATTTTCCTTAATCGATGTACTGTGGTATTTTCAAATTTAAATAGACTTGCATTAAGATGAAACTCACACTTATGATGATGGCGCACACGTCTCTAAATAAAAGGCATTTCAATCATCTATCTTTTCCTTCAGTTTTTAGGCAAAAATTATAAAATATGCCTGATCTTCTCAGCATATGATATGAAGTCAACTGATGTTATTTATAACTAGTTTAACTTTTTTAAACTGGTGACCTTCTGGTTCATTCCCATGAAAATGATAGATGTGACAAAAATCATGGTCATATTAGGTGGATTTGTCAAAAAATTTGTTATAATATAGGAATGAAACTACTATTAAAATTATGTCTATTTTTTATCATTATACTCATTGTCATATCGATTGCTGCAAGTCTTTATTTTTTCAAAGTAGCCCAAGTCCGAGGCCCTAAGTCCTTTATTAATGAAAGTAATACTCCAACATCATCTCCTATTTACCAAGATGAAAAAGAGTTTCTTAACCTTAATAAAGAGACGTTGACATTAACTAACGATAACTTAAAGTTGACGGCTTGGTATGTACCAGCTGAAAAAACAACAAATAAAACTGTGATTGTCGTTCATGGATTTAATGCTAAAAAAGAAGAGATGGCTGCTTACGGGATGTTATTTCATAAGTTGGGCTATAATGTCCTCATGCCTGATAATCGTGCGCATGGCGCCTCAGAAGGCAAGTTAATTGGTTATGGGGTAACTGATAGTCGTGATTTGATTAAATGGACAGAGCGTCTCGTCAAACAAAATGCCAACTCTGAGATTACCTATTTTGGTCTTTCTATGGGAGCTGCCACAGTGATGATGGCTTCAGGACAAGACTTACCTAAAAATGTGAAACGCATCATTGAAGACTGCGGCTATAGTTCTGTATGGGATGAATTACGTTATCAAGCTAAAAGCATGTATGGCTTGCCAGCTTTTCCGATTTTATATGAAGTATCTGCCATCTCTAAACTAAGTGCCGGTTTTACTTATGGCAGTCCAGAAGCAAGCTCGCTCGTTGCATTATCACACAATAAGCTTCCAACATTATTTATACATGGGGATGCTGATGATTTCGTGCCAACTGCTATGGTTCACGATAATTATGCAGCAACAAAAGGGCCTAAAATGCTCTGGATTGTTAAACATGCTAAACATTCACAATCTTTAACAACCGATAAAGCTGGCTATTATGCCAAAATATCAGAGTTTTTCGCCAAATATTGATACCAATTCATTTTGCATAAAAGGTCTCTCTTTGCACAAATAGGGAGGCCTTTTTCATCGGCAAGTTTATCCGAAAGTTTGTTACAGACACTTTAATATTTTTATTCAGATGATCATCATTTACGCATTGATAGCTACACAAACACGTGGTAATATGGTAAAATGAAAGCAGTGAACTTTTTGAAATGAGGGATAAAATGGCTGACGAAACTACAGTAGAACTAAACGACCAGATGCTTGTGAGGCGCGAAAAATTGGAAACAATTCGCGAAGCTGGACTTGATCCATTTGGTAAACGTTTTGAGCGTACTGCAAACTCTGCAAGTTTAAATCAAACCTATGCAGATAAATCAAAAGAAGACTTACATGATTTAGCTGAGCGAGCAACTATCGCTGGCCGTATCATGACAAAACGTGGTAAAGGTAAAGTATCCTTTGCCCATATCCAAGACCGTGAAGGGCAAATTCAAATCTACGTTCGTAAAGATAATGTCGGTGACGAAGCTTACGATATCTTTAAACACGCAGATTTAGGCGACTTTTATGGTGTTGAAGGTGAAGTGATGCGTACTGATATGGGAGAATTGTCAATCAAAGCTGACAACATTACTTTCTTATCTAAAGCATTACGTCCCTTACCTGAAAAATACCACGGCTTAACTGATACTGAAACTAAGTACCGCAAACGCTACTTAGACCTAATTTCTAATCGTGAAAGCTTTGATCGTTTTGTCTCACGTAGTAAAATTATTTCAGAAGTTAGACGTTACTTAGACAGTCATGATTATTTAGAAGTTGAAACACCTGTTCTTCATAATGAAGCTGGTGGTGCAGCTGCTAGACCGTTTATGACACACCATAACGCACAAGATATCGACATGGCTTTGCGTATCGCTTTAGAACTTCATCTCAAACGCCTTATCGTAGGTGGCATGGAAAAAGTTTATGAAATCGGTCGTGTTTTCCGTAACGAAGGCATGGATACAACTCATAATCCTGAATTCACTATGCTTGAAGTCTATACTGCTTATACAGACTACACAGATGTGATGAATTTAACTGAAGGCTTGATCAAACATGTCGCTAAAGCTGCCGTTGGTAAAGATATCATCTCTTATGATGATCAAGATATCAATCTTTCTGATGCATTCAAACGCCTTCATATGGTTGATGCCATCAATGAAAAAACTGGTGTTAACTTCTTTGACATTAAAGATTTAGACGCTGCTAAAGCAGTTGCTAAAGAACATGATATCAAGATTGAACCACATTTTCGTTGGGGACATATCGTTAACGAATTCTTTGAAAAATATGTTGAAGCAACGCTTATCCAACCAACATTTATCTACGGACATCCAGTAGATATCTCACCACTTGCTAAGAAAAATCCAGAAGATGACCGCTTCACTGACCGTTTTGAACTCTTTATCGTTGGACGTGAATTCGGTAACGCCTTTACAGAATTAAACGATCCTATCGATCAACTAGAGCGTTTCGAAAAACAAGCTAGTGATGCTGCTAATGGTGATGACGAAGCGACTGGTATCGACTATGATTTTGTTGAGTCTCTCGAATACGGTATGCCGCCAACTGGTGGTCTTGGTATTGGGATCGACCGTTTGGTTATGTTATTAACAGGAGCGCAATCCATCCGTGATGTACTCTTGTTCCCTACTATGAAATAAGTCAATAAAAATAAATTAAAAACTTGAAGATAAGTCATCTTCAAGTTTTTTTATGATTGAACTACTGAGCTGCAAGTATCTCATCTTTTCACTCTTGTCTGAGTCCACGTGATGCAACAGGTGTTGAAAAGACAATTTGTGTTTGTGTATGACCATATTTTTGTAATAAACCAATAAAATTGTCTAATTCATCAGTACTTGGAAAAACGACCTTCAATAACATAGAATAAGGACCGGTAACACAATCACACTCCAAAACATTAGGACAGCTCTTGATAAATGGATAAAAAGAAAGCTTATCTGCCGGCTTAACCTCTAAACTCACATATGCCTTAATATGATAGCCTATTTTTTTATAGTCTAAAATACCTTGATACCCACAAATAATGCCTTGTTTTTCTAAGCGTTGCAGTCTAGCAGATGCTGCTGGAGAAGAAATAAAGCAAGCTTCAGCAAGTTTCTTCAAAGGGATACGACCTTGTTTCTGTAGCAAATTTATCAGTGTTTTATCGATATCATCCATATAAACTCCTCTTTTATCTAATTAAGTGATTACATCATGACTTAACTATATCATAGCACATGCTAAGAAAACTTTCTTTAATTAAGCAAAAATCACTACATATAGCATTTATTTCGCTATGTTACTTAATCTATTGTCTGTAAGATACTGATATGGTAAGATTTCTTTATTAATCAAATACGCATATACAACAAGGAGACTAAATGGACATGACGAGGATTGAAAAAGATAGCTTAGGCACAAGAACCCTTCCTGCGGATGCTTACTATGGCATTCATACCCAAAGAGCCAGTGAAAACTTTAAAATCAGTCAACAAACACTCCACCCTCTACTCATTAAGAATATGGTAAAAATAAAGAAAGCTGCAGCAATTGTACATCAGCAAAATAACGAATTAGACGACCGCAAAGCAAACGCTATAATAGCAGCTTGTAATGATATTTTGGCAGGAAAATTAGCAAACCAATTTATCATAGATGCCATACAGGGTGGTGCCGGTACCTCTGCCAATATGAACGTGAACGAAGTCATTGCAAACCGATCACTTGAGATATTAGGGGAACCACTCGGTAACTACACCTGTATCAATCCTAACGATCACGTCAACCGCTCTCAATCCACAAATGACGTCTTCCCAACTGCAGGAAAAATGGCCATTCTGGAATTATTACTAGGGTTAGAAAATGCACTACAACTGCTCTCTAAAACCCTTAAACAAAAATCTCTCGAATTCAAAGATGTCCTAAAAGTTGGACGTACCCAATTACAAGATGCTTTACCAACATCACTCGGTAGATCTTTTGGTGCTTATCAACAAGTGATTGAGCGTGAATATCAGCGTATCATCGCGATCAAGTCAGAACTCACGACTGTTAACTTAGGAGGTACCGCTATTGGTACCAGTATGAACGCCTCTCAATACTACTTAACTCAAGTTGTTCCTACGTTAAATCAATCTTTTTTCACACCACTAAAACAAGCAGAGGATTTAATAGATGCGACACAAAACCTCGATAGTTTTATGCAGGTATCAAGTCGCTTAAAAGGCATCGCTACAACCATCTCTAAGCTATCAAATGATTTAAGACTGATGTCAAGTGGCCCCCAAGCAGGATTTACAGAAATCCAATTACCCGCTAAACAAGTCGGCTCTTCCATCATGCCTGGCAAAATCAATCCGGTCATTCCAGAAGTCGTCTCACAAGTGGCCTTTCAAGTGATAGGAAACGATCTCACTGCAACTTTTGCTGTTGAGAGCGGGCAACTAGAATTAAATGCTTTTGAACCTATTTTATTCCAAAATATCTTATCATCTATCGACTTACTGACCAACGCAATACAAACTTTGTCAATAAATGCCATACAAGATATAACAGCTAACGAGAGTTACTGCCTTGAAAGTGTGATGCATAGCGATATCATGATTACAGCACTTACGCCATATCTATCGTATGCTACTGCAGCCAACTTGATCAAAGAAGCACGTCAGAAAAGATGCTCTGTACGCGATTTAGCTTTTAAATATAAACTTTTACCGGTTGCGCAACTTGAGCATTTATTTAGTATCGATTCACTGATATCAAATCCTGATAAGATGGCTATCTGATAAAAAAAGAACGTCTCATCGACGTTCTTTTTTTTAATCTATCAGTTGATTTATTTAGCTTTACGTAAGCTACCAAAGATCACACCTGAGATGATTGCACCAATGACAACCGCAACGATGTACATCACTGGGTTACTTGTCAAGGCGATAACGAAGATACCACCATGAGGTGCCATTAGTTTAATACCAAGCGCACCAACAAGACCACCTGTGATAGCTGAACCAATTACAAATGATGGAATAGCACGTGCAGGGTCAGCAGCACCGAAAGGAATTGCACCCTCAGTAATAAATGATAGACCCATTACAATATTTGTTAAACCAGAGTTTTGCTCTTCTTTAGTAAATTTATTTTTGAAAAGTAAAGTTGCAACGAATACTGCAAGAGGTGGTACCATACCACCTGCCATAACAGATGCCATCACGATAGATCCACCGCTCGCTACTGTTGCTGCAAGTGTACCAGTACCAAATACATAAGCTGTTTTGTTAAATGGTCCACCCATATCGATCGCCATCATACCACCAAGAATAGCACCTAAGACAACTGCATTCGCACCTGAAAGACTATTTAGGAAGCTTGTAAGACCACTGTTGATCGCTGCCATTGGAATGTTCACAAATAACATAAGGAAACCTGTGATCAATACACCAAGTACTGGGTAAACTAGAATAGAGATAATACCATTAAGTGAACGTGGTACATTTGCAAAGATTTTTCTTAAAACAAGGATAACACCACCAGCTAAGAAACCACCAACAAGTGCGCCTAGGAAACCTGACGGTACACCAGCAAGCGCAAGAGTCTTTTCACCACCACTAGCAAATGGTACTTTACCAAACGCTAAGCCATTTGAAGCAATTGCACCAGCAACAAAACCTGCTACCAAACCTGGTTTTTCAGCAATAGAGTAGGCGATATAACCAGCCAAGACCGGTAACATGAAGCCAAATGCTGCACCACCTAATTGTTTGAAGGTAGAAGCAAGTTCATGGTAACTACCAAGATTATGTAGCTGATCTTTAGGTACACCCATACCGTTATCAATCAAGAATGCAATCGCAATTGCAATACCACCACCGATAACAAATGGTAACATACTTGATACACCACTCATAAGGTGTTTGTAGAAGGCTTTACCAAGACTTAGTTTAGCTTCAGAAGCTTCTTCACTGCTTTCACCTGTTGCTTTATATAGTGGTAAGTTACCAGAAACAGCTTGGTTAATCAAGTTTTCAGGCTCACGGATACCCGCTGCAACTGGTTTTGCAATCAATGGTTTACCATCGAAACGTTCCATTTCTACGGCTTTATCAGCAGCAATGATAACACCTTTTGCTTTTTGAATATCTTCTGCTGTTAGGCGATTACCTACACCAGATGCACCATTTGTTTCAACTTTAATCGCAACGCCCATCTCTTTGGCTTGTTTTTTCAAAGCTTCTTCAGCCATGTAAGTGTGTGCGATACCTGTTGTACAAGCAGTAACAGCAACGACAAAGTCTTGATCAGCTTTAACTGGTTCAACCACTTCTTCAGTTTTTTCAGATTCTGCTGAATTAAACGCTGCTAACACTTCATCAGGTGTATTTTTTGTACGAAGTGCATCTGCAAAGCCATCTTTCATGAGATACTGAGAAAGTTCTGCAAGAGCTGCCAAATGTGTATCATTAGCACCTTCTGGTGCAGCAATCATAAAGAATAAATCAGTTGGTTGACCATCTAATGATTCATAGTCAAGACCACCTGGTTTTTTAGCAAAGAGTACAACAGCTTCTTTTACAGCACTATTTTTGCTGTGAGGCATCGCGATACCTTCACCAAGACCAGTTGACGTTAGTGCCTCTCTAGCTAAGATACCAGCTTTAAACTGTTCAAAATCAGTCACATACCCTGTATCTACTAATTTTTGGACCATTTCTGTAATGGCACCAGCTTTATCAGTTGCAGAAAGCGAGAGAATCATCGCATTTTTTTGTAATAAATCCTGAATTTTCATAAGAAAACCTTTCTAATATAAAAACTATAATATAAATCCTAATTACCGTTCTTCAACAACAACCTGTTTAGCGATTTCTTCGATGAATGCTGCTGAAGCTAAATCATCTGAAAACGCTGTTGCAGTACCACAGGCAACACCTTGTTTAAAGGCCTTAACTGCATCATGTGATTTTGCAAATTCACCTACAAAACCAGCAATCATAGAATCACCTGCACCCACTGAATTTTTCACAACACCCTTAACAGCTTTGGCAAAATAAGTTTTGCCATCTGCAAAAAGGAGTGCACCATCTCCAGCCATAGAAATCATTGCGTATTGTGCACCATCAGTTAAAAGTTTATGTCCATAAGGAATAAGCTCTTCAACTGAATCAAATGTCACACCATAAATCGCGCCAAGTTCATGATTATTGGGTTTTACCACTAATGGTTTATTGGCAAGTGATTTCACAAGTACGTCACCTTCAATATCGATGACAAATTCTGCACCTTGTGATTTTATTTTTTCAATAACATCTAGATAAAAATTTTGACCTAGACTTGCTGGTGCAGAACCAGCCAATACAACGATATCTGAAGGTTTCAATACTGATAATTTATCGATGAAAGCTGCACGCTCTGCATCTGTTATCTCTGGACCAGCACCATTAATTTCACTTTCAATGTCAGACTTAATCTTAACATTGATTCTTGTATCTGATGTAATAGTTACAAAATCTGTCACGATTTGTTCAGCTTCCAACTTCGTTTTGATAAACTCACCAGTAAATCCACCAAGAAAACCAAATGCTGTCGAACTTGAATCAATACGAGATAGGATACGTGAAACATTAATCCCTTTACCACCTGGGAATTTATCGTCACTCGTCATGCGGTTAACTTCACCCACTTTAAATTCTGGTAATCTGACTAAAAAGTCAATAGATGGGTTAAGTGTTACTGTGTAAATCATTGATTTCCTCCGTTATTATCTCAATACTTTTATCAAATTCTGCAATTTTTGCAAAATAAATTTTACCTAATTTTGAACTGTCAGCAAGTATAAATTTCTTTTTAGCTTGCCCTAAAACCAATCGCTTAATCGTCGCTTCTTCGTCATCTGGCGTTGTGATACCACCATCACGTGAAATACCATTAGCCCCGACAAAGGCCTTACTAAAGTTAAATGACATGATTTGCTGGACGGCGACATTTCCAGTGACAGCATCTGTTGTTGCCTTAACAACACCTCCGATAACAATCGTTTTAATCTGTCGATCTAGTAATTCTGAGGCTGTATGCACTGAATTAGTCACGACTGTCAGATTACCCACATCGGATATGTATGGTGTCATCATGGCTACCGTGGTTCCGGCATCCATAAAAATCACATCACCATCTTCAAGTTTTTCAACAGCTTTTTTAGCTATCAAACGTTTTTCTGCGACGTGCTTGACAGACTTTTCAGCAACATTCTCTTCATAGCGAAGACTCTCAAGACTTTCAGCACCACCGTGCAGTCGTTTAAGTTTATGCGTGTGATCTAGCTCAGTCAAATCTCGTCTAACTGTCGATTCACTCGTCTCTAACTCTTGAGCTAAAAATTCTAATGTGACATAACCACTATGGTTCACTAGGTCTAAAATCTTTTCTTTTCTAGCCTTTTTTAACATAACAATCCTAACATTTTAGTGGTAGTTTAATTAGGAAGTATGACGACCTAATCCCTTTTTCACTAAAAACTTTTTGTTTTGTAACCGCTTGCGTTATCATTATACAAGCATTATTTATCATTGTCAAGCATTATCTTCCAAAAACTATCAATTATAAAAATCTCTTCCAAAATCTTCCATTTGATCGCCACCAAACTGCTAAAAATGAAGCACTAAACAGACTAATGACTCATTTTACATAAAACTATACGACATCATCAAAGTACTTTCTGTTGTTTTTTGCTATAATGAACAAGTACGCGGAGGTGGCGGAATGGCAGACGCGCATGCTTCAGGTGCATGTATCCTTAGGGTGTGAGGGTTCAAATCCCTTTCTCCGCATCAAGAAAAAAATAAAAAAAACACGCGTGATGATCCCACGTGTTTTTACTTGCTTAAAGAAAAAAGTTCTGATGCGTGAACACCAGAACATTTTTCTTATTTTGTATAAGCTTCAACTAAAGCGACAACTTCTTCCAAAGTACCACATTCAGTTAATGCTTTATTAGCTAATTCTTGCATCTTAGTTGTATCAAGACGTTTCATCAAGCTACGTGTTTGTAAAATTGATGTAGCTGACATAGAGAATTCATCAAGTCCCATACCCACAAGAAGCGGTACAGCTGTTTGATCTCCAGCCATTTCACCACACATACCAGCCCATTTACCTTCAGCATGCGCTGCTTTAACAACATTGTTAATTAAACGCAAAATTGATGGGTTGTAAGGTTGGTATAAATAAGCAACTTGCTCATTCATACGGTCAGCAGCCATTGTATATTGGATTAGATCGTTAGTTCCGATTGAGAAGAAATCTACTTCTTTAGCGAATTGGTCTGCAAGCATTGCTGCTGCAGGAATTTCGATCATAATACCAACTTGGATATCATCAGCGACAACGACACCTTCAGAGACTAAGTTTGCTTTTTCTTCATCAAATATTTTCTTAGCTGCACGGAATTCTGTAAGTAACGCTACCATAGGGAACATGATGCGTAATTTACCATGAACAGAAGCACGAAGTAAGGCACGTATTTGTGTACGGAACATCGCATCTCCACCCTCAGATAAGCTAATACGGAGTGCACGGTAACCAAGGAAAGGATTCATTTCTTTTGGTAAGTCGAAATAAGGTAATTCCTTATCTCCACCGATATCCATCGTTCTAACAACGACTGGTTTACCATTCATACCTTCAAGAACTGCTTTATAAGCTTCAAATTGCTCATCTTCAGTTGGGAAATCTTGAGAATCCATGTATAAGAATTCAGTACGATAAAGACCAACAGCTTCACCACCGTTATGATTAACACCTTCAACATCTTTAGGTGTACCGATGTTAGCAGCTAATTCAAAATGTTTACCATCTGCTGTTAGTGTTTTAGCATCTTTAAGTAATGCCCACTCAGCTTTTTGATCTGCATAAGTTTTACCAGCAGCTATAAATTCTGCTTGTTCAGATTCACTTGGCTCAATAATAACATCACCTGTAATACCGTTAACAGCCAAAAGTTGACCATCTGTCACAAGTGACGTGATATTGTTTGTACCAAGTACAGCAGGGATCTCAAGTGTACGTGCCATAATAGCTGAGTGACTTGTACGACCACCAATATTTGTGATAAATGCTTTAACAAATTTTTTGTCTAACTGTGCTGTATCAGAAGGTGTCAAATCGTGCGCAACTACGATAACCTCTTGGTCAATCGTTGCTGGGCTAGGTAATTTTTTACCAAGAAGATTTGCAAGTACACGTTTTGTAACGTCTTTAATATCGGCAGCGCGTTCTTGCATGTATGGATTATCTTCCATACCTTCAAAAATACCGATAAACATATCTGTTACTTCTTTAAGCGCAGTTTCAGCATTTGTTTTCTTAGCACGAATAGTTTCTTTAATTTGACCGATCATCTCTGGATCTGCCAAGACCATCAAATGTGCATCAAAAACTGATGCTGCTTCGTTTCCAAGGCTTTCTACGGCTTTTTCTCGGATAACGTTAAGCTCGCCTGTGCTGGCCTCAAGGGCAGTATCCAAGCGAGCTTCTTCGTTGTCAGTATTTTCGACAGTAACTGTCTCAAATGACAAATCCGGTTGAACCAGTAGATAAGCTTTGGCAACTGCGACACCGCTAGATGCGGCAATACCTGTAAGCTTCTCTGTCATGATTATTCTCCAGCCAATCCTTCTTTAGTCATAGTTTCGCTGATTGCAGCAATTGCGTCAGCAGCGTCAGCACCTTCAGCAGAAATTGTAACGTCAGCGCCTTGACCAACACCAAGTGACATAACGCCCATGATTGATTTAAGGTTTACTGATTTACCTTTATATTCAAGGTTGATATCAGAAGTGAATTTTGAAGCTGCTTGAACAAGCAAAGTTGCAGGACGTGCGTGGATACCTGTTTCAGCTACGATGTGAAAGTCTTTAGATGCCATGATTGCATTCTCCTTAGTGTTTTCGATTTTTTCTAACTTTGCATTAGGCAAAGCTATAACAACATAAGTTTATCACAAAATGAAAAGGTTTGCAATGAAAAGACAATATTTTTTTGACTCTGACACTATTGGCTTTTCAAAACTTTTCATCAGATACATCACGCTACTTTATTCAATGAGAAGATGATAAAAAGGCTTTCGCCTTTTTATTTTGTTAACGTTTCATAGATTTCATTGATCAACTCTTGTGTTTTATCCCAACCTAAACAAGGATCTGTAATTGATTTACCATAAACTTCTGGTGTATCTTGGCGACCATCTTCAAGATATGACTCAATCATAAAGCCACGAACTGTTTGCTTAATCTTTTCATTCCAGTCTCTATTAATTAATGTTTGACGCACGATACGAATTTGTTCCATGAATTGTTTACCTGAGTTATCATGGTTTGTATCTACAACGATAAATGGATTAGCAAGCCCCATTTTTTCGTATTGATTAATTGCTTTTAGTAAATCATCATAGTAGTAATTCGGTACGTTTTCGCCATATTCATTTGTTGCACCACGTAAAATAACATGAGCAAGCGGATTACCATCTGTGTCAACTTCTGCATTGCCATATAAGAAATTTTGTTTATTTTGCGCTGCATGAACCGCATTAAACATAACATTTAGATTGCCTGAAGTTGGATTTTTCATACCAGTTGGTACATCAATACCAGAAGCAACAAAACGGTGTTCTTGATCTTCAACAGATCTAGCGCCTATGGCATGATAACTTACCAAGTCATCTACCATATGTAAATTTGATGGATATAACATCTCATCTGCAGTTGTCAAGCCTGTTTGTGTGATGACTTTATAGTGTAAATCACGAACAGCATGAATCCCATTGATCAAATCAGGTAATTTTGAGGTATCTGGTTGGTGCATCAATCCTTTATAGCCGTCACCATTAGTTCTAGGTTTAGCCGTATACACACGCATGACCATAAAGATTTTGTCTTTAACTTTCTCTTGTAAGCTAGCAAGTCTATGTGCATAATCTAATACTGCTGCCTCATTATCAGATGAACATGGGCCGATGACTAATAATACACGGTCATCTTCGCCTTTAATTATATTCATTAATTCATTATCACGCGCAGTTTTCTTAGCTAATGCGTCATCTGATAATTTTGCATGTTTTTTGATTTCCGCGATATTAATCACGCTACCCTTTTGATGAATTCCCATTTTGATATTTCCTTCTAATTTTTATAAAATTCTGACAAATACGCTCAAATAAAAAGCCGAAGTAGACTCCAGTTTTTTATCAGTTAACTTTTTAACAACACGACTAAACTGACGTGAGTATTAAAGCGTTTCATATATTTCGTTGATCAACGCAACTGTTTTATCCCATCCTAAACAAGGATCCGTAATCGACTTACCAAAAGTAGTCGGCTCATCTTGACGACCATCTTCTAGATACGATTCAATCATAAAGCCACGAACATATTTTTGAATCAATGGATTCCATTTGCGATTAATTAAGGTTTGGCGAACAATACGAATTTGTTCTAAATAACGCTTACCTGAATTATCGTGATTCGTATCAATCATGATGAATGGATTAGCAAGCCCCATCTTATCATAGCTTGCAATCGTATCTAACAAGTTATCTGTGTAATAGTTAGGGATATTTTTGCCATATTCATTTAAGGCACCACGTAAAATAGCATGAGCTAAAGGATTTCCTTCAGTTTCTACTTCAGTACGGTTAAACAAAAAGTTTTGTGGGGATTGCGCAGCGTAGATACCATTAAACATCACGTTAAGGTTACCAGATGTTGGATTTTTCAACCCAACAGGTACATCAATACCTGAGGCAACAAATCGGTGTTGTTGATTTTCAACAGAACGTGCACCTACAGCAATATAGCTGACTAAATCATCAATAATACGAAGATTTTCAGGATAGAGCATCTCATCTGCTGTCGTCAAGCCTGTCTCAGTAATGACTTTATAATGCAATTCACGAACAGCTTTGATCCCATTTAATAAATTAGGTTGTGCTGTTGCATCAGGTTGGTGGATTAGCCCTTTATAGCCATCACCATTTGTACGAGGTTTTGCCGTATAAACACGCATCACCATAAAGATTTTATCTTTAACTTCTTCTTGAAGTTTAGCTAAACGTCTAGCATATTCAAGTGCAGCTTCTTCATTATCAGATGAACATGGGCCGATGACCAACAAGACTCTATCATCTTCACCTTTGATAATTGCCTCTAATTCTAAATCGCGACTAGCTTTTAATGCTTTTGTAGCCTCAGAGAGTTTACCTAATTCTTTGATATCTTCTATTTCTAACTTTTTCGATAATGGTTTAAATGTCATTTTTATACTTTCAATTTTCTAATCATGTCGTTCAGCTTAAAGCGCACCTGCACGTCCGTGACAATTCTTAAATTTCTTACCAGAACCACATGGACAAATCTCATTACGACCAACTTTTGAAAAATCAAATTCAGTATCTGCAGTTTTAGCTGCAGCCACAGTCGTTAGATTTTCTTGAGATGCCGTTGTGACAATTTTAGGCCCGTTTTCTTGCTGAATCGTTGTTTGTGGATGTATTTGTGCTTTCATCATCAAACGTGTTACTTCAAACTCAATCGCACCGATCATATTATTAAACATAGCAAAAGCTTCTTGTTGATATTCTACAAGTGGATTGTTTTGTGCATAGCCACGTAAGCCGACACTTTGGCGCATTTGATCTAATTGGTCGATATGATCTGACCAGTTTGTATCAACTGTTCTAAGAATAACAGCTTGTTGGAAACTTAACTGACGTTCTGAGTCAGATAATTTTTCCATCTGTTCAGCATAGACAAGTTTGACTTTCTCAAAAATCAAAACTTTGATTTCATCTAAGTTCAATTTATCAATTTCAGCTGTAGTAATTGCCCCATCTGGTAACAAGTTACTCTCAACTTGGACAATTAAATCCTGTGTGCCCGTCTCATCTAATTTGCCTAATGGCGCTTGCCCATCAACTAATCTGTCGATTGTACGTTTGAACATCCCTAATAATTGCGGGGTCATATCCTTGTCAGCAGTAATCACTTCATAGCGTTGCTTATAGATAACTTCACGTTGCTCACGGATTACATCATCATATTGCAAGACTTGTTTACGAGAATCATAGTTATTCCCCTCAACTCGTTTTTGAGACGCTTCGATTTGATTTGTGATCATGCGTGATTTTATCACCGCATCTTCACCTTCTAGTTTGAAACGATCTAAAATAGCAGCAACACGCTCACTACCAAAACGACGCATCAAATCATCTTCTAATGACAAATAAAACTGAGAAATACCTGGGTCACCTTGACGACCAGAACGTCCACGTAACTGATTATCTATACGGCGAGATTCATGACGTTCAGTCCCGATAACAGCAAGACCTCTATACTCAGCTTCTGGATGATCTACAACACCCGCACCGAGTTTAATATCGGTACCACGACCAGCCATATTGGTTGCGATCGTAACTGCACCTTTTTGGCCGGCATTCATGATAATTTGTGCTTCTCTAAAGTGGTTTTTAGCATTTAAGACTTCATGCGGAATACCAGCTTGTACTAATCGTTTAGAAATCACTTCGGATGTTTCTACACCAACTGTACCAATTAAGATAGGTTGCCCTTTATCATGACGGTCTTTAACATCAGCGACAACTGCTGTAAATTTAGATTCAATCGTTGGATATAACAAGTCTGGATGATCTTCCCGAATAACCGGTACATTCGTTGGTATTGGGATGATTTGCATATTATAAATCTCACGGAATTCTTCTGCCTCTGTTTTAGCAGTACCAGACATTCCTGCGAGTTTTTTATACATACGGAAATAGTTTTGATAGGTGATTGATGCCATCGTTTTAGATTCGTCTTGAATCGGCACAGCTTCTTTAGCTTCAATCGCTTGGTGTAGGCCGTCAGAAAAACGTCTACCTTCCATAGCACGACCTGTAAATTGGTCAACAATCAAAACTTCTTTATTTTCGTCAACCATGTAGTCAAAATCATGCAACATGATATAATTAGCGCGCAATGCATTATCGACATAATGCGTTAATGCAGCATTTTCTAAGTCATATAAGTTATCGATAGCAAAGAATTTTTCTGCTTTATCGATTCCTTCTTCTGTTAACCCAATTGTTTTAGACTGAAGATCAATCTTATAATCATCGCCTTCTTCGTAGTCTTCACGACCATTCAACTGTTTTGCGAACTGATCTGCACGATAATAAAGTGCACTAGAACTTTCTGCCTGACCAGAAATAATCAAAGGTGTTCTAGCTTCATCAATTAAAATAGAATCGACCTCATCAACTAAGGCAAAACTTAGTGGACGTTGTGACATTTCTTCAAATGTTGTCACCATATTATCACGCAGATAATCAAAACCTAATTCTGAGTTAGTTGAGTACGTGATATCACACGCATAGGCTTCACGTTTTTCAGCTGCAGACTTAGTAGCTGAATTAATCCCTACAGTTAAGCCAAGCCAGTTATAAAGTTCACCCATCTCAGTCGCATCACGTGCAGAAAGGTATTCATTAACTGTCACAACATGCACACCTTCACCAGCGATTGCGTTTAGATACACAGGCATAGTTGCGGTCAACGTTTTACCTTCACCGGTTCTCATTTCAGGTACATCACCATTATGCAAAACGATCCCACCCATAATTTGAACATGGTAAGGAAAAAGACCCAGTACGCGTTTAGCACCTTCACGAGCGACTGCAAATACTTCATAAAGCAGGTCGTCTAACGTTTCACCGTTTTGATAACGTGTTTTGAATTCGGCTGTTTTTGCTTGAAGTACTTCATCAGGCAATGCTGCAAAGTCAACTTCATACGCTTCAACTTTTTCAGCCATTTTATGTAATTTTTTTAACTGTTTTTTATCATTTTCAATTAAATTTTGAATAATGTTAGCCATTTTTTCTCCTAGATCATTTTAGCACTTGTTCTAAAACAGAATACTTCCTTTAATTCTACCATTTTATTAGATTAAGTTCAAATACAATAATAGACAATATGTACTTCATAGTAGATATAATCTGCCTTTTATTTTTTAAAAAATATCTATCTTAGCCTCTGAAATAGAAGAAAAAATAGAACACCTAACAAACAAATAATCACATCTTACTGTATAAATTTTAAATATAACCATATTTATCACCTCTTAAAGGGACAGACCCTAAATTTGATACAAAAAAAGCAGTAAAACTTAGTTTTACTACTTCATATGATCACGTTATAACAGTTATCTGTTATAGGTTATAGGTTAATCGATTTATGGGTAAATGTAAGTTACTGAACCTTGGCAATTCGTTGGATTGAACCATCCACGATAGTTACCAATACTTTGGTTACCTGCATAGTTACATTCGCTAACTTGAATACTTGTTGCACTTTGAACAGCTGTTACAACTGCTACGTGACCATAGCCACCATCGTTCCATGATGCAATTGCACCAACACGTGGTTGACTACCTGTGCTGAAGCCTGCTGCTGCTGCTGAAGCAGCCCATTGGCCTCCGTTACCCCAGTTGTTACCAGCCCAAGGTGCTAAGACTTTAGCGCTCCAAGTACACTGTCCTACAGGGTAAGTATTGTTACTTGGCTGTGGTGTTGGTGTAGGCTGTGGTGTTGGTGTTGGTGTTGGCTGTGGTGTAGGTTGTGGTGTTGGTGTTGCACTACCACCACCATCAGTGTTTGTGTTTGTGTTTGTATTTGTGTTAGTATTAGTGTTTGTGTTAATAGCTGCAGTTGTATCCGCATTTGTTGTTGCTGCTGCTTTTACTTGATCGTTATAAGCTTTTTCTGCTGCTGCTGCTTGGGCTGCTTGTTGTTGTGCTGCTGCTTTTTGATCTAAAAGTGATTGTTTTTCACCTTCAGCAGATGCACGTTCAGCTGACAAGTTCAATTGTGCAACTTTAAGCTCAGCTTGACGTGTATCAAGCGTTTTAGCTTGAGCGTCCATTTCATCAATTAATTTATAACCTTCATCTACTTTAGCTTGGTTAGATTTAACTGATTCGTCAAGTTCTTTTTTAGCTGCTTCTTGTTGTTTAAGCATATCATCATTTGCTTTAACAATTGTTCTCATAGCTGAGATACGTGTCACAACATCTGAAAGCGACTTAGAGCTCACAACTGCATCAACGTATGATGTTGCAGCACCATCAGTTTGTGCTGATCTTGCTTGTGCTTTAAGAGACTCATCACGTTCTGCAATTTCTTTAGTTAAAGATAAAATTTTAACTTGTAGTTTTTGAGATTCTTTTAATAAATCTGCTGTATCATTTTTAAGTTTGTCTTGTTTTGATTTTAAACTATCAACTTGTGATTGGATAGTAGATACTTCTGCTTGTGCTGATGATTCAGCACTCTTTGTCGAGGCAATTTTAGCATCTTGTGCAGCAATTTTAGCATCTGTGTCATCTGCAGAAACTGTGAATGTTGCCGATACTGTCGATAAGATAACGGTAGATAATAAAACCGCCGAGATAAGTCTTTTCTTCATATTTTAACGTTTTTCTCCTCAAATTAGCTAAAATAACTAGCTTCAAAATTCATTATACGCTTTCATAGCTTATATTATGTTACAACATTGTTACAATTTAGTGTTTTTTTGTAATGTTTCGTATGCTTTTGTCATACCATAAAAACGTTCTAGTGGAAACTGCAGTAGTAGTGCGTAACAGATATTTAACGCAAGACTTGGCGCCATCTCATAAATGATATATTCACCGAAATTAAAATTAGATAATTGAAATGCCCACATCATGACTGCTGAAAAAAACTCAAATGCAGATACAATAATAATAATTGTAAAGATACGTGTCAATCTATTTTCAAAAACTGTCTTTCTGATATTATAGACAAACAGCACAATCAGTGGAAACAAAAGACTGGCTATACCATAAACTCCTATATAATAGCTATCATAGATAACACCCATTACAAAAGCCACGATAATCATATAACGATAGCTATGTTGCAAGATACTGTATGTCAAAAAAATCAAAAATAAACATGAGGTAATCATCAACGCATGGTGACTCAATAATTGTGTCATTTGACCGTCCAATAACATACTTAATAACAAAATAAATGGGGTCAAAAATTGGAATGCAATTCTACTCAAATTTGGTCCTTCCCAACATAAAATCAGTCTTGCTCAACTTTTTTTTATAAAGTAAGCTAAGTAGTACTTGGCACAAGATAAGTAACATCACTTGCGCTATATCGTATTGTTTACTTAGATTGCTTTGGCAATAAAACGTCTGCATTACTGATAAAGTTAACCGACTAGTAGTCGGCCTAACGATAGTTGACTAGAGTGAACCTTTACTATCTCTAGTCAACTATCGTTTGCACAACTTTTTATTACAGAAAGTTGTTTTTATTGTAAGCCACGCTTAATCACAAAGGCAAATTGCATGTTACTAAATTGTCCAGCTGGTTTCACATAAACTTCGCGATCGACACTTTTAGTATTTGGTTTTTCACCAATGATTTCACCAACATTCAAATCTGCTGGTGAATTACCACCTAAACCTGATGTTACTACAGCGTCTCCTTTGTTAAATTTGAGATCAGATGAAATTTGTGTCACAATAAAAGCATTTTGTTGTGCATCGTACCCAGTAATTAGGCCAAATGCAGGATTTTCTGCAGTCCCAAGTCTAACTGGAATTTTGCTCTCTAAGGCTTTATCAGATGTTAAAAGTGCGACTTTCGATGTTGTTTGGTTGACCTGTACAACTCGTCCAACAACCCCACCATTACTCATCACTATCATATCTTGGGCTAAGTCATCTGATTTCCCTTTGTCAATAGTCATCGTATCATTCCAAGCATTAGGACTTCTAACAATGACATTAGCTGAAAGTTTATCGTAGTTTGTCAACGTGTTTTGTAAAGCCAGAGCTGATTTGAGTGCCTTATTTTCTGCTTTAAGACTACTAACGTCACTCGAATCATCCGATAATTTAGTGACTTGTTTACTCAAACTGGCATTTTGTTCATACGTTGCCATAAAATGACCTAAATCACTTAATTTATTTTGGAAAAAATTAAAAGGAACGCCAATCACCCGATCAATGCCACCGACACTTTCATTAATTACGACACTCATGGCAGAGGGGGATCTTTTTTCCTTATAATGCTGTGCTGACACTAAGATAGCAATACAGGCAGCAATCATCATGATCAATGCCATGATAATTATTTTACTAAAATTTATCTTCTTCACTTTACGACTATCTCCAAATCACTCGATAAAATAAGCCTTTTGTCAGACTCATCTGATATAGGGTTTGATTTATTTCTCATATCAAACGCCTACTGTTATCTTTTTCATTAGCATTTTACACAAACACTATCATTTACCTAACTTAACTTAATTTATTTTATCAAATTTTATCAAAATTTGATAGAATAGACTTAAGAAAATTAACGGAGAAAAGAATATGATCCCAACTTTTGGCAGCAAACTTGACCATAAACAATATCAAGCACGTTATGGCGTCTATGGTATTGTATCACGACACAATAATTCTGAGATTTGTCTTGTACAAGCTCCAAATGGCGCTTATTTCTTACCTGGTGGTGAAATAGAGGCTGGTGAAGATCACAAAAAAGCACTCGTTCGAGAATTACATGAAGAGCTTGGTGCTAAAGCTAAATTAGGTAAATATCTTGGTCAAGCAGATGAGTACTTCTATTCATCTCATCGTGATACCTATTACTATAATCCAGCCTATATTTATGAAACAATTGATTACGAAGTGTTAGGGGCACCACTTGAAGATTTTAATCATATTGATTGGTTTCCTGTTGATATCGCGATCACTAAATTAAAAAGAGGTAGCCACAAATGGGGCATTCAAGTATGGCAAGACTATCTCAATTCATTATAATAAAAAACTGTCAATCGACAGTTTTTTTATCTTTCATGCTTTTGATAAGCTAGTGTATAAAATAATGAGATTAAAATTGCACCACCCACAATATTACCTAAGTAAACAGGAATAAAATTCGCTACAAAATCCAGCCAACTCGCATGACCTATAAAAATAATAAACGGAATTAAAAAGCTATTTGCAACACTATGCTGAAACCCAATCGCGACAAACGTCATCACAGGAAACCAGATGGCAAGTATTTTTCCTGAAAAATCTTTAGCACCATAGCTCAACCATACCGCTAATCCAACAAACCAATTACAGCCAATCCCAGAAAAAAAGGATGTCAAAAAATTAGCATCTAATTTGCCTTGGGCAACATGAACGGCTTCTTTGAGCGGAGCACCTGAGGTAAGCGTACCTGCCAATACGCCAAACGCATAAGCAACGAATATAGCACCTAAAACATTAGCTACTGTGATGATAAACCAATTTTTTAGTAACTCTGATAATGTCACACGTTTTTTAAAATACCCAACTGCAACTGCCATCATATTGCCAGTTATCAGCTCTCCTCCTGCAAGTAAAATCACAATTAAACCAACAGGAAAAACTGCTGCCCCAACGATACCACCACCGACCCGTAGATAGGCTAGATACCCTAAAGAAATCATCGCCCCACCGATAAAACCCAATATTACTTTAGTTAGTAATGGTTTGTTTACTTTAACGACTGCAGTTATTGCAGTTTGTTCTAAAATTTCTTCTGGTGTGTACATACCTTAACAATACTCTTTTCTAAATAATGACAACTGCTACAAGGATCACCTCAAAACCAGCACTAGCTCGTGAAATATCTAGTTGATTGATCACTTTAACATCCATTTTACATTATTTTGGAAACGATTACAAGTTATTTGTGATTATCTTCACATTGCCATCTGCACTACCAACAATAACTGTTTTTACCATATCATTAAATAACCCGTGCTCTACGACGCCAACTGTCTCATCTAATAATTTGGCTAGACGTTGCGGTTCTTTTATTTCCTTCATATGTAAATCAATGATGTAATTGCCCATATCTGTAACAACTGCTACGTCATTAGCATCCACACGTAATCTAGGATTAAAACCTAATGTCTCAAACAATCTAAATACTTGTCCACTACCAAAAGTAACGACCTCTACTGGCAAAGGAAATGCCCCCAAATGTTTGACCATCTTAGAGTCATCTGCAATCCAAATATAATCTTTACTATACGTTGCAACAATTTTTTCCATCAAAAGTGCTGCGCCGCCACCCTTGATACCATTTAAATCAAGGTCTACTTCATCAGCTCCATCAACAGTTAAATCGATATAGGCAACATCATCGATATCTTTTAATGCTATCCCAAGACGTTTGGCCTGCTCACTCGTCACACTAGACGTTGTCACACCCGTAATCTGTAGATTTTCTTGTGCAACACGACGTCCCAATTCTTCAACAAAAAAAGCAGCAGTAGATCCCGTCCCTAGCCCGACAATCATACCATCCTTGACAAATTTTGCTGCCTCAATACCAACTATTTTTTTTATATTTTCCATAAACTCATTATAGCAAAAAGACTTAACTTAGGTAAGCTAAATTAAGTCTTTACTTGCTTTCAGGGATATTAGCTTAACTTGATTCAGTCTGATAAGAACTCTACGAGTGATACTTTAGCTAATCTTTAACCCTAAGACAATCCCTCAATCCTCAGATAGGCTATGCGTTTACTCATATTTCCCCGCATTTGCTCGTGATACTTTACGAACTCTACCCTTAATTTTTTCAGTTTGCAACGCCTTTAATACTTTGGCGCCTTTGCCATTTAAAATTTCGACAAAAGTCGACACATCAACAATCGAAATCACGCCAACATCATCACCCGTGATCCCTGGAATACTCGTAATTGCACCCACGACATCACCAGCTCTGAGTTTTGTCTTCTTGCCTGCATTAATATGCAGTTTCATAATCTCGTCTTTAAACAGCGTATTCTTATCTTTTTTTAACACTAAGGCACGATTTTGTTTGGCGATAAAGGACGAAAGACGTTTATCAACTAAACTGATACTTGGCAGCTGCATCTCAACTATTGATGCACCAAGTAGCTTTTGAGCTTGCTCGATTTTAGCAAAATCACTGCGTTGCGCAGGGCTCACTAAAGCAATCGCTTGTCCTGTTTTTTCAAAACGTGCTGAGCGACCGATGCGATGTGTATAGGCATCTGGATTGTCAGGTAGATCATAGTTATAGACAACTGCAATATCTGCCACATCAATCCCACGTGCTGCAACATCAGTTGCAATCAAATAGCGGAAATAATTATGCTTAAAGTCATTGATAACCCGAGTTCTATCACGTTGTTCCATTCCGCCATGTAAGGTTTCAGTATTCACATTTTTTTGCTGTAAAAATGTCGAAATATCATCAACAGCAGCGCGAGTATTGGCAAAAATAATCGCTGAATCTGGATTTTCAATGACCAGTAGCTGATAAAGGCTTTCAAGCTTATCTGCTTGGTCTACTAAGTAGAAAGACTGATTAATTCGTTTTGATACGGCGTTGGTTGCCTCCACTTCGACTACAGTAGGATTTTTGACATAAAAATCGGCGATATCTTTTACTTCCTGAGGTAATGTGGCCGAAAACAGTGCCACTTGTGGTCGACTTGACAAGGCATCAAAGATGGCATCAACTTGATCCATGAACCCCATGCTAAGCATCTCATCAACTTCATCGAGTACCATCAGTTTCACTAACCCTAGCTGAATCGTCCCTTGTTCGATATGATCCAATAATCTACCAGGTGTGGCAACGACAACATGTGTGCGTTCCTTCAAATTACGGGCTTGTGCTTGAAAAGAAGCATGGCCGATTAACGTTTCAACCTTAATACGTTTGAAACGGCCAATATTAAAAATTTCTTCGCTAATTTGTGATGCTAACTCTCTCGTTGGGGCAAGTACAAGTACCTGAGGGCGGCGTTCTTCCCAAGCAATGCTTTCCACGATTGGAATAGCAAATGCAGCTGTTTTACCACTACCTGTCTGTGATTTAACAAGTAGGTCATGACCTGCGATCATCTCACTAATCACAGACTCCTGTACTTGCGTAGGTTCAATATAATTCAGCGCAGTCAATGCTTGCTTTGTTTTATGACTAATATTTAAAGTATCAAATGTCTTCATCTTGTGATTATACCACGCAAGCTCACTAAACCGCAATAGGGGGCACAACTCGCTTGTTAAGCAATTGTTAAAAATAGGGTACACAATAAAAAACAATGGAGTTCAATGCGACCGCCGTAAACCACCGCCTCGTGACTTAAACATTAATAGATGACAAAAAAAGCAGACCATCGTTACGCGTTGATGACATAGCCAATCCATCTTCTAAATTCACAAGCCAAATGGTATTGATGTTTTCTGATCATATAACGCGGTAGAACTGATGGAAATTCTACCAATGCTTTAAAACGCAACCCATCTTTTTCTTGCTTTATTTGGTGCCGCACGCCACCAATAATCGTACCATCTTCAAGCTTTGCAGTGCCAGCGGCTTGCACTTGATAGTCTTGACTCAAACTAGACCGCAAGCCCTGAACATCCCCATAATGCGCAAAAAATCTAGTTGGTAAAGGCGATCCCCCTGTATATTCAATCACTTCTTGTCTATTTTTATCTGTAGCAGTTAAGACAAAATGATCCGGATTTGTAGCTAAATTCATAAATAGATGCTCAGCACTATTGACTAACATGATGGTTTCTATCTTTTCCATGACTTCCTCAGGGGTCATATCAGTATGCTGAATTATCAGTTCAGCCATACTAAACTTTCTGTTCCCTCTTGAGAGCTTAGCTGCAATTTTTGAGACGAAATTTCCGAATGTATACCGTTTTTTTAGTAAACTTCGAAATACTTCAGGATCTTGAGAAGATTTCATTCTCCCTAATGCTTCCCTAGCTTGATCAATATGCGCTAAGGATAACAAGTCAGGATTTAATCTAAATCCCTTTTTTATCAAAAAGTTATACTCATACCTCAAACGCTTTAATTCCCATTTGTCTATTTCTTCTTTAGAGATTAATTTATGATTTATCACTATTTCCATATTCGGCCTCCTTTTGTTGAAACATGAGCTGGTATTCATCTATACTCAAAGCTATTTTTTGAAAAATGTCTATTAATATCCCAATTTGATCGCTAGAAAATGCCGACAGATCATTTGTGATGGATCGATATAAAGCCTCATGTAAACTATTATGAGACGCTAGTACTGATTCGCCTAAGGAGGTAATCAGCACTGCTTTGTTTTTTTTGTTTTCTTTTTTTTGAACGATAGTAATCAAGTCCAGACTTAATAATTTTGGTATCTGCTGAGAAATATTTCCTTTTGTGACACCTAAACAAGTTGCAAGAGAGGTGATAGTTAGCTTAGGATATTTAGCAATCATCTCCAGTAAATGTAGCTGACTGGTACTGATATTAATATCATCTTTGATATTAATAGGCTTATGTTGTATTTTAGTCAACTGGTTATTTATCTTAAAAAATTGTTCAGCTAATTCATTAAACCTCTCATCTTGTTTCACAATATTCTCCTCATTTCTTGATGATAGATTATAGTATAGCACTAAACAATAAAAAAATAAAACGAATAGCTACTTTTAGTTGATGTATACTATCAATAACTTCTTATCCCGACATAACTCTTCCATACATTCACAGCTAGGTCAAAAATAACACATCTAGTTTTACGGTTTATTTAAAATTATTTAATCCCTAAGAGCATCTTGTCCTTCTCATTTGTGTAACTTTCATACTTTTGTTAAACTATGAGTAAAGTAAAGCCTTGCAAGAGTTTCTCTGCTAAGTTTAAAATCTTTATTTTGGCTAGTTGGGACTTTTTTGTTGCAATCGTATTTTGATAACTTGTCCAAGATATTAAAGTACTTCACAACTAAAATGAATTGATACATTATTAAAAGTAGGTAAAATGAATAACGTCTCGCTAACTGCTATTGATAAATTTTTAGAGCCTAATAAAAAACTCATCTACTTAGCCAATGCTCTTGTTAGATTACAACAAATGTGATTTGTAGACTATCACAGTTCTTTAAACACATATTCCGATATATATGTAAGCTGGAATTAGATAATTTGCATAAATGAATTACGAGGTATAGAAATGAACCTGTTAACTATTGAAAAAGATAGACTAATTATTGAACCAAAGGGGTTGGATAAAATATGGTCTTTTACAAATAAAATTGAAATACCATTTAAAAATATCATAAGTGTATCTATCGATAAAAAGATTACAAATGAACGTAAAGGAATTAGACTGCTTGGACTTGCAACCTTTAGTAAATGGTCTGGTACTTTTATTTCAAAAAAAGAAAAGAATTTTTGGAACGTGACTAGAACTGAAACACCCATAGTCATTGCATTACGTAACGAAAAGTTCAAAAGATTAATTATAGGGGTTGCAAATGCTGAGGAATGGGCAATCAAACTGAACAGATTGGTAACTCATTAATACTAAACTCAACATACAACATTAATCAAGCGATACTGATAGATTTTTAAATCTTAATAGTTTGCAACGATTATCCATCAGCAAACTAAAAAGTAATACATCATATACCAACTATCTTTTCACTAACATAAAAAAATTTAAGAAGGACCTGATGAAAAAATTATTTCAATTAGTTTTATTGTCATGATACTACTTTCTTAAACAGCATGTACTAACCATCAATCTGATACTGCTGCAGCAAAAGCTCATAAAACATCAACATCAAAAAATATAAAAAAACATACTACTTCACCGATGCGACATTTGACGGGGGATTATTGGCAACTTTCTTCTGAAGTGATGAATTATCCTGATTTAACAAAATTTACAAATTTGTCTATAGAAACAAGTATCTCGAAAAATAGGACTTATTTAAAATCTAATTAGGACTTATTTAAAATCTAATTGCGTTCGATTATCAGTAGCTGATAGCCACTGGTTATATCAACAGGCTAATTTAGGGGTGCTTCCTGTAGGAACACGAGTGATTATTAATCCTTGATAAGGATAATAAAGGCATTCTTCGAATATCACAAAAAACTGCTCAATTCCCTAAAATAAAATAGGCTTCATAACGAAAAAAAGAACTAGATAAAAACTAGTTCTTTTTTACTGATTGTTATCTTGATGCAAGTGCACCCATAGGATCCCACGGCAATAGAGAAATTGGCTGTGCGTCATAGGCTGTTAGTTCTACGTCATTCAAAAAGTCTTTTCTGATGACGATTTGATAGGTATATTCATCCATCCAAGCATCAGATGCTGTGAAGTAACCTTTTTTCCCGACAGCATCTCCCCATGAGTTTTCCACCTTCCATTTTAGTGGATAGCCAGTATCATCTAAATCAACGCCAGTTAACACCATTGCATGTGTCATCAAAGACTCAGAATAATCTAGTCGACTTGCTTTATCTTGTGTAAAGGCGATATCCATGGCTGAAAAATCGTACGCATCTAGTGTTAAAAGACCATCTTTACGATTTGACTCTTGTCCAACATCACAGCCAAACCAGACTGTTTCACCGGCTTGCAGTTGTTCGATAGCTAATTGTTTAAAGCGCTCCATATCGACATTCAAATGTTTAACATCACGCGCACCAACGACATTGCCTAAAAATTCAACTGTATAAGATTGATTATAAGGTTTGTCTGCAGTTGGTGCATTGATCACACTCACATAATCATCTAGATTGAGATTCACAAACTGATCATAAAACGCTTGTGGTGTCACATGAGATAATTTATGAAATGCGTTATCTTTATCACGATACTCAAACTCAAATGCTTGTGGTGGCAAGCCTAATGTCATCGACAAGTAATTAAAAACTTCTTGTAACAACTCAGCTTTTTTAGCTGCTACGTCACCACCTGTTTTGATCAACTCACGTAAAATTTGCGCATCTTGACGTAATAATTTATTTAAATATTGATTGAGTTCTCGGCTAGCACTAGATGAGATTGATTCTGGATAGATCGCTTTGGGTACGACACCATATTTTTGGAAAAGTGCCACAACCATATCCCATTGTCCACCATCTTGTTGTGGCACATCAAGCAAAAATTTTAATTTTCGATCACCAAGTTCAAGATCACTCGTGCCAATAATTTGTTCTAGAAACCAGTTTGATTTCTCATACTTATCCCAGAAAAATGTATAGGCTTGTGATAATTCAAAATTTTCAAGTTTAAATTCTGTTAAAATTTTATGACGAAATGTATTTAAGGCAGCAAACATCCAGCAACGGCCAGATTGTTTTTGATTACTGACAGGATCATTTGTCAAATCAATTGAAAAAACAGGTAAGTTTGCAGCATGTGATGCCCGATTTTCAAGTGAATTAAGCAAGCCATTTTTAGTCACAGCATTTTCTACTGCACCAAATTTAGGAGTCGCCTTATAGGTATCAAATAATGATTGTGTAAATTCTTGTGTTAATTCTAGCATAATATCCTCCGACGCATAGCATCCCATTTTACTGGTAAATGCCATGTTGATTAATATAAGCAAGTACTTCGGCAGGTAGCAAAAAGTTTGGGGCTATATCTGTTGCGATACAGTCACGAATATAGCTTGATGATGTAGACAAAATCGGCAGATCAACTATCTGAACTGGATAGCTCGTCTTTAATTCAGACGATTGGTCACGTCTTACAGCAACAAATGTGACTAGATTCATCAACGCATCAATTTTGTACCATTTTTCCAAATAATCAACCATATCTCCACCGATGATGAAAAAATACTCATTTTCTGGGTGTTGGGTTGTGAGCTGTGTCATTGTATCGAACGTGAAAGATTTTCCACCACGTTCAATTTCCGATAGATTAATGGTTAAGTTTGGATAGTTAGCAAGTGCTAAAGTTAGCATGTTAACACGATGGTGCGCTGCTATCGTCTCCTTAGCATCTACATGAGGTGGTTCGTTTTCAGGTAGCAACTGAACCTCATCTAGTCCTAATCTTTGTTGTACTTGATCTGCAATAAACAGGTGTGCATTGTGAACAGGATTAAAATTGCCACCTAAAATACCTATTTTCATGCGCGCCAAAAGTCATCAAAAACAGTGATTGGCAAGTGGCGTTTGTGTTGCGTTTTTACCCACCAATTTTCAATGACAGATTGCGCTTGCTCACTTACTTTTTTACCCTCTAAATAATCATCAATCTCATCATAAGTGACACCAAGGGCTACCTCATCAGCCAAACCTGGTTTACCATCTTCTAAATCGGCAGTTGGTATTTTTTCATAAATTGCAGCATCTGCTGATAAATAAGCAAGCAATGCTTTACCTTGACGTTTGTTAAGTCTAAAAAGTGGTAAGATATCAGCGCCACCATCACCAAACTTAGTAAAGAACCCAGTGATATTTTCAGCAGCATGATCGGTACCAATCACTGCACCAGCATTGGCACCAGCGATTGCATACTGTGTAATCATACGTTGACGTGCTTTGATATTTCCTTTGTTAAAATCAGAAATGTCAACACCAGCTGCTGCTAAAGCCGCAACCTCACCATCTACTGCTGCTTTAATGTTTACTGTCAAACTTTGATCTGGTTTGATAAATTCAAGTGCGCGCTGTGCATCAGCTTCATCCTGTTGTACGCCATAAGGTAGTCGAATAGCGATAAATTGATAAGACGCATCGCCAGTTTCAGCACGTAATGCTTCGACTGCTAATTGTGCTAAGCGCCCTGCTAAGCTTGAATCTTGACCACCAGAAATACCTAAAACTAACGTTTTTAGGAAAGGATGACGTTTTAAGTAATCTTTCAAAAAGTCAACTGAACGTGTTACCTCTTGGGCTGCGGATATCTCTGACTTAACGCCTAACTCTGAAATAATTTCTTCTTGTAAACTCATTTATAGACATCCTTTCTCACTTCATCTATTAATTTCATTTTATGATCCCATACATCTTGTGCTAAATCAACCGGATAATCCTGAGGATTTAAATCACGTTTATATTCTTCCCACAAATCATCTAACTTTTCGTTGAAGTAGGCTTTTATGGCTACCAAATCAGGTAAGTCATAAACTAAGTTACCTTTTTCAAAAATCGGTACTAAAAGTGGACGTGCCGTAAAATTAGTCAACTTTTTATTGATATACGTGTAGGTCGGATGAAACATGACAAGTTCTGATAAATCGTTTGGATCGACATCTGAAAAAGTAATATAGTCTCCTTCAGATTTGTTTTTATCCAAGCTCCTGATTCGCCAGACTTGCTTTTTACCCGGAGTAGAAACTTTCTCGGCGTTATTTGACAGTTTGATGGTATCTCGCATCTCACCGTTTTCTTTTTCTATAGAGACAATCTTATAAACGGCACCTAAAGCAGGTTGATCATAAGCAGTAATCAGTTTGGTACCGACACCCCATACATCGATTTTAGCTTTTTGCATTTTTAAGTTGAGGATGGTATTTTCATCAAGATCATTTGACGCATAAATTTTAGCTGACGTAAACCCTGCTTCATCTAGTTGTTCTCGTACCTTTTTAGATATATAAGCCATATCGCCCGAATCAATCCGAACACCTAAAAAATTAATCTTATCTCCCATTTCCTGTGCCACTTTAATCGCAGCAGGTACACCGATTTTTAACGTATCATAGGTGTCCACCAAAAATACGCAATCTCGATGTGTCGTCGCATACGCCATAAACGCATCATAGTCATTACCATAAGCTTGTACTAGGGCATGGGCATGAGTGCCTGAAACCGGGATGCCAAATAACTGACCTGCTCGAACATTTGACGTTGCATCGGCCCCACCAATAACGGCAGCACGTGTCCCCCAAATCGCAGCGTCCATTTCTTGTGCACGTCTAGTCCCAAATTCAAGTAAAGGGGCATCTCCGATAACAGACTTAATTCTCGCTGCTTTTGTCGCAATAAGCGTTTGAAAATTGACGATATTCAGGATTGCTGTTTCAACTAACTGGCATTGTGCTAGTGGTCCCTCAATTTGCATAATCGGTTCATTGGCAAATACTAAATCACCTTCTTTAACAGATTTGACATCGCAAGTAAAGCGCATAGCTGATAAGTAAGTTAGAAACGCTTCTGGATAACCAAGTTCTCTTAAATACGCAATAGCCGCTTCATCAAAATGTAAGTCTTTTAAGTAGCTGACAACGCGTTCGAGACCAGCAAAAACAGCATAGCCATTTTTGAAAGGCATTTCTCGAAAATACACCTCAAATACAGCACGTTTTTCAGAAATCCCTTTCTCAAAATAGACTTGCATCATGTTTATCTGATACAAATCTGTATGTAATACTAAATTATCACCCATCTCATACCATCACTTCTAATAGCTTGATCAATGTTGTTGCAGATTTCTCTCCTGCTTGAATAATGAAATCATCAAAACTATCCGCCGCTTGGCCATCTGCAGTATCTGAAATACTTCTAACCACAACAAAGGGTTTGTTCAAAGCTGTAGCAGCTTGTGCAATCGATGCCCCTTCCATCTCTACAGCCAATACATCAGGAAAATGTGTTTTGATCTCAAGTTGACGCGATTTTGATGCGATAAATGAATCAGACGAAGTGACTAGCCCTGTTTTAGCTGTTTTATCAGCTTTTTTAAGTTCTGATACAAAATACTTACTACTATGATAATACAACTCTTGACCTGCCATCTGACCAAAGGCATAGCCAAACGCTGTCACATCGACATCATGATAAGCTAAGCGATCAGCAATAACCACATCACCCACTGCTAAACCTTCACCGACACCGCCAGCTGAACCAGAATTAATGATCCCGTCAACATCAAAAATTTCTACTAGTAAAGTCACGGCAATCGCACTCATCACTTTACCAATACCTGATTTAACTAATACCACATCATGACGGCCAATCGTTCCTGCATAGAAAATCACGCCATGATGGCTCGATTTTGTCATCGACTCTAGGTTTTGGGTTAATATTTTTAATTCCTCATCCATCGCTGCAATAATGCCTATTTTCATGCTAATGCCTCATCTCTTATACTAAACTATTATGTTTTTAAAATGCTATCTATTGTTAAAACTTAAATACAATAATAATCACAATGATCAATAAAATACCCAAGATAACAATTGATCGTGTAATTTTTTTGCCGCGCTCTTCTCGCTTTTGCGTTTCAATACGACGACTTTTATAAACTTGATTTTTTGCTAATTTTGTTTTCTCAGATGAAAACTTTTTGATCAGTTGCGTATCATCTTGCTTAGCTCTCTCGAACTCTTGTTCCAGTCGTTGTTTATTTTGTTTAGCGACCTTAATAATCTCATCAGTCAATAACGGTTTAGTCATATGTTTCAAGCTCCCAATACTGAATCGCAATGATTGTTTTCGCATCTGATATCTCACCGGATTTAACCATCGCTTTTGCTTGCGCTAATGTGACTTCACAAAGTTCTATATTTTCATCATCATCTTGTGCGCGAGGATTGTCAAGCTTTGTCAATTCCTCAGCTTTGTATAGATGCAACAATTCATTACAGAATCCTGGTGCAGTATAAAAAGCGCTAAGTTTTCGAATCTTCGCTGCTGACATACCTGTTTCTTCTTCAAGTTCTCGACTCATCGCAGCTTGAGGATCTACATCCTCTCCTTTTTCCAACTTTCCAGCAGGAATTTCATAAATCACCTTTTCGAGTGCCTTACGAAATTGTTTCACAAGAATCATCTTATTGTCATTAGTAATTGCAAGTACTGCGACACCCCCATTATGAAAAACAAGTTCTCTTTTGGCGGTACCTGAGTTATTAGGCAGTGTAACAGTATCACATTTTACATCAATCACCTGACCTTTAAAGATATCTTGTCGACATAGTGTCTTTTCTTCAAAATCTTCAAACTTCATCGCTACTTCCGTCTCTCATTTCATTCATCTTGCAGATTTTTAGTCTACGTGATAACTTGGCAAGTGCTTAGCACGTCCAGTCTTATTTGTTTGTCTTGCCCGACCAAAGGCTACGTCCGCCTCAAATACATCCGATGTGATAACTGACCCAGCAGTTGTCACTGCATTTTTACCAATTGACAACGGTGCGATCAAGGTTGAATTACTACCAATGAAAGCATAGTCTTCGATTTCAGTATTGAATTTGTTTTTACCGTCATAGTTGACTGTAATCGATCCAGCACCAAAATTAACGCCGTCACCTACTGTCGCATTCCCGATATATGTCAAATGACCTGCTTTTGTACCAACGCCTAATGAAGATGCTTTAACTTCCACAAAGTTACCGATATGGACATTTTCATGAAGCACAGTACTTGGTCTTAGATGTGCATAAGGGCCAACATTTGCACCTTCTTTTAAAGTAGCATACTCAACTGTAGAATTACGGACTTGCGTGTGATCATCAAGTATCGAATCTTCGATACGGCTGCCTGATGTGATATAGACGTCTTTTCCTATAACAGTCGTTCCTGTGATGACAACGTTTGGCTCAATGATTGTATCAGACCCTATTTGAACACTAGCATCAATATAGGTTGTCTCTGGATCAATTAATGTCACACCATTCACCATATGTTGGTGATTAATACGGTGACGCATGATTTTTTCAGCTTGAGATAAGGCAATACGATCATTGACACCAATCGATTCTTCAAAGTCATCTAAGACAAAGGCGCCAACTTTTGCGTCGTTTTCTTTCATAATTTCAATGACATCAGTCAAGTAATACTCACCTTGCGCATTGTCAGTTGTAATATCTGACAACGCATCAAATAATGCTTGATTATCAAATACATAAGTCCCTGTATTAATCTCTTGAACAGATTTTTCAAAATCATTTGCATCTTTTTGTTCAACGATTTTAGAGACTTGTCCATCTTCACGAATGATACGGCCATAGCCTGTTGGATCTTCAGCGATAGCTGTCAGGATTGTTGCTGTAGCTTTTTCTGATTGGTGAAAATCAACTAATTCAGCTAAAGTTTCAGATTTAATCAAAGGCGTATCTCCAGCTATGATAAGCGTAGTCCCTGTCAAATCTTTTAGTAGTGATTCAGCAATTTTGACAGCATGACCTGTTCCCAGTTGCTCTTCTTGTTTAACATACGAAATATCCTCTGGCAGGATACTGAGCACTTCTTTGGCACCATGTCCCACGATAACAAGCGTTTTTTCTGGATTAATCGCTTGCGTCGCTGACAATACGTGACTGATCATCGCTTTCCCCGATACTTGATGTAGCACTTTTGGTAATTCAGACTTCATACGTGTCCCTTTACCAGCTGCTAAAATAATTGCATATTTATCCATTACGGCTCCTTTTTTACTTAACGTACCCTATTTCAATTTTATAACTTATTTATAATAAAATTTTATCCCCTCTATTATACCAGTAATCTCTTGCTTTGTCTTATATAATACCGTTTGGTTGACTGTCGCATTCACTATGGTTCTCATTTAGCATCTAAAAAAAGAGACACTTCTAAAACGCAATCGTTTCATCTCCATTACGGATTAGGATTTTCTCAAATAGCTAAGGTTATGGTAGAATGATAGATGTGAAACAAAATCAACTAGTTTTCAAATTACTAACTGACTAATGATGACATTATTAGTCAGTAACAAGGGCTTGTTGAATCCATCAGCTCAACACGACCATCAGACTTATATAAATAGGAGTACCCCATGATTACTATCGGTTTTATCGGTGCAGGAAAAATGGCATCAGCTATCATTAATGGATTGGATAAAAAACAATGCCAAATTCAACTATCAGCTAGCTCTGCTCATTCAACACAAAAACACGCACAAGCACTAAACGTCACAGCAGCAGCAAGTCACAATGACTTAATCCAAAGCAGTGATATCATTGTGCTTGCTGTTAAACCTCATATCATCCCAAGTGTTTTAACACAACACAAGATAGATAAACCAATAGTATCTATTGCAGCAGGGATGACATTGTCTGATTTAGCAGAGTTGACATCCCCTACACAACCACTTATTAGAGTCATGCCTAATATTAATGCAACCATTCAAAAAGCAACTACGGGCATCACTAGAAACGAAAATGTTTCTGATGATACTTTTGCCACTGTTGTGTCAATATTTGAACGTGTTGGCAGTGTACATGAGATTGCTGAAAAAGATTTTGGTACTTTTACTGCATTAGCAGGTAGTTCCCCTGCCTATATTTACATGTTTATCGATGCGATGAGTCGTGCTGGTGTGCTGCATGGTATGCCTAAAGATGTTAGCACAAAAATCGTTTCTGAAACTGTTTTGGCAAGTGCTGAGATGGTACTTAAATCTGGAGAAAACCCTTGGACGCTCGTCGATAACGTCTCTAGTCCCGGGGGGACTACTGTTGCAGGAGTTGTTAGCCTAGAACAACATAATTTTGTGGCAACAGTTATTGATGCGATTACAGCAACAGTTGAAAAAAACAATCAAATGAGACAATAACTCACCTTAACACCATCAAAAAAAGCCAGATTACGATTCGTTAATCCGGCTTTTTTTATTATGCTTTACATGTCACTGATTGTCGTTATCTGATCAACATGAGCATAAAAAAACAACTTCTTTCGAAATTGTTTTCTCAATACAATTATTTAACGACTGCAGTTGATGTGATGATTTCAACTGCTTTTTTAGCTGCGATATCATGTTTAAGCATGTCAGCTGGTAAAAGTTTGCTAACTTCTTCTTTAGGCATGTTATAGTTTTCAGCTAATTCAGAAATCTCAATATCGATTTCATCTTGAGTTGTTTCAAAGTTTTCAGCAGCTGCTACAGCTTCGATAACTAAGTTTGTACGAACACGTTTGTCAGCATCACCTTCAAATTGTGCATGAAGTTGGTCTTCAGATGTACCTGTTAATTGGTAATACATGTCAGCAGAAATACCTTGTTGTTGCATGTTGCCAAGGAATTCATTCATTGCACGATGTACTTCATCATGTACCATTTCGCTTGGCAATTCAACGATTTCTGCATTAGCCACTGCAGTTTCAATAGCAGCAGTATCAACTGCATCAGTGTATTGTGTTTCTTTTTCTTCAGTTAATTGTGCTTTATATTTTTCTTTAAGCTCAGCTAAAGTAGACACTTCTTCATCGATATCTTTTGCTAATTCATCATCGATTTCAGGAACTTCTTTTGCTTTAACTTCGTGGATAGTTGTTGTAAAGACAGCAGCTTTCCCAGCTAAATCTTCAGCTTGATAATCTTCAGGGAATGTTACGTTTACTTCAACAGTTTCGCCAGCTTTATGACCAACTAATTGCTCTTCATATCCTGGAATAAATGATCCTGAACCAAGTTCTAAGCTATGGTTTTCAGCAGTTCCGCCGTCAAAAGCAACGCCATCAACTTTACCTTCAAAGTCAATCACAACAGTATCGCCGTTAGCAGCTGCATCTTCTTTGATAACTAATTCAGCAAGATTTTTTTGTGCTGCTTCAATTTTAGCATCAACATCGGCATCAGTAACTTCTTTAGTCACATCTACTGAAACTTCAAGATTTTTATACTCACCAAGTTTAACTTCAGGTTTTACAACAACTTCTGCTGTAATTTCCCAATCTTCACCTTTATTCATTGATTTGATATCAATTTTTGGTTGTGCAACTGGATCAATGCCGGCTTCAACAACAGCAGCTTCGTAACTTTCTGGTAAAACAGCGTTCAAAGCTTCTTCATAAAGTGCTTCTTCACCGTACATTTTATTGAAAACAGTACGTGACACTTTACCTTTACGGAATCCAGGTACGTTAAGATTCTTTTTAACTTTATCAAAAGCAACATTAAGACCTTTAGTGATTAACTCTTGGCCAATCGTAAATGTTAAAGTACCATTATTTACACCAGTTTTTTCAAAACTTGCAGTCATTTGTATTTCTCCTAAATTATAATCTATTTGAGCTTACCTTTATGGTAATATCACTTTGAAACTTAAAGATAAACTTCAGTTCAACTTGTTCATTTTAGCATAATAATGTCAAAAAATCAAATATTGATATGGTATCTTACCATTTGAACACTTGTTTAGATACGGATGGTCACTTAGCACTTAACTTACTAAAGAAATCATGCCAAGTACTTGGTTTAAATACATCTCCTGGATTGCCACCGCCTAAACCGCCATAGCCTAACATTAACCCTAAAATAACTGCTAACGTCATTAAGATCGCAACTAATAAAATTAATGAAATACGTATCCCTAGAAACTTAACCGTTTTTTTAAACATGACATGACTCCTTTGGGTTAATCCGCTTGATATCAGCACCTAGTTTTGCGAGTTTTTCATGGAACTTGTAATAGCCGCGATCTAAATGTTCAAGATGTCCTACTGTTGTGGTACCTTGGGCTACCATACCTAGTAGGATCAAGGCAGCACTAGCACGAAGGTCTGTTGAGCGAACCTCAGCACCTGAAAACGGACCGCCACCTTGAATATTTGCAGAATTTCTAGAAATATCAGCTGATAAGCCCATACGACGCATTTCTTCTAGATGTTGAAACCTATTTTCAAATACTGTTTCTATCATGGTAGATTCACCATTAGCTACAGCTTGTGCTGCTGTCATCTGTGCTTGCATATCTGTTGGGAATCCAGGGTGTGGTAAGGTCTTCACGTTAACTGACTTTAACGTTTCTGGTCCTATCACTCTAATCCCATCCTCTTCTTGAATAATATCAACACCCATCTCAGAAAGTTTTGATAACAATGGGCGATTATGTTCACGAACCGCATCAAGAATTAACACATTACCTTGTGTCATCGCAGCAGCTACCATAAAGGTTCCAGCTTCTATTCTATCTTGGACGACATGATGCGTTGTGCCATGCATTTTTTCAACACCTTTAATCACAATCGTATCCGTACCAGCACCCTTAACATCGGCACCCATCTTATTCAGTAAATTTGCTAAATCAACAATTTCAGGTTCCCGTGCTGCATTCTCTAAAACCATAGTCCCTTTAGCTAGTGTAGCAGCCATCATGATATTTTGGGTCGCACCCACTGATGGAAAATCCATGTAAAAATGAGCACCATGTAAGGCGTCTGCTTTTGCTTCGATGAACCCGCCATTATGCGTAATCTCAGCACCCATTGCTTGTAACCCACGAATGTGTAAATCAATTGGACGAGACCCTATTGTACAGCCACCTGGCATAGAGACACGAGCATGACCATTTCGAGCGAGTATCGGGCCAAGTACAACGATAGATGCACGCATTTGACTCACATATTCATAAGGTGCTTCAATAGCAACTGATTCGGCAGCTTGTGTCACAACAGTGTTCTGTTGTTTATCAAATACCAAGGGAATATTTAAGTGGCTAATCACCGCATTCATTGTATAAACATCACTCAGAATTGGCACATTACGTAGGACTGTCTCTCCCTCAGATGGTAATATTGTAGCAGCTAAAAGTGGCAACACTGCATTTTTAGCACCTTCAATCTCAACTTGTCCTTTTAGTTGTGTATGACCACCATTGATTATTATTTTATCCATTGCTCTACTTCCACATTCTATCTTTTACAAAATTATATCATATTTCTTTTTTTATGTTCAAATTGCAGATTGATTAAAAAAAAATGGAGGAAACCCTCCGTCTTTTTGCTTATATTGACTTAGTTTCACTTAATACTATTCGGTAATTCTCTGGGATTGACATGACCATTTGGCGTCCTTGAAAATCTAGAGGACTGCCATCTAGTTTTAAAGTCGTATAGCCGAATGGTGCTATTAATACCGCACCTGCTGCGTAGTCCCAAGGGGATAAATTACTAAAATAACCCCAAATCTTACCATCTAAAATATTGGTATATTCTATCCCTGCACTACCAATCGCCCGAACACCCAAACACTTGTGACTTAAGTCAAATAACCCACCTGCATTTGTGCGATACATATACGCGCTAACACCTATCAAACTTTGTGCTAGTGGTTTAGCTGTCAACTGAAGTTCAGTACTATTTCTATAAGATGTTTGACCATCACCCCAATACAAGTTGTCATTCATGACATCTAAAATAATACCAAGTTTACCAACACCTGATTCATAATAGGCTAACATCACCGCAAAATTATCTTTTTGCACGATAAAGTTTGTCGTCCCATCAATAGGATCTAATACCCAAACATTACCATCGTTGATATCATGTCTGACATCATTTTCCTCAGCCAAAATATGATCATCTGGAAAGGTTTCTTGAATCTTTGCAATAATAGCATCTTGAACCTCACCGTCGAGATTTGTTACTAAATCATCAAAATGTGTTTTCTCAGAAATTTCTAAGTCATCTGCTAAATGTGCTTTTAAATAAGCGCCAGCATCTCTAACGACTGTTTTTGCAAATTCAAGCTTTGTATTTAATCGTTTGTCGTTCACTTCTTTTAGCCTCCTGTAAGGCACGATAGGTTGAATAGCCAGATACTTTTTCAAAGTCTCGATCAAGTTGTTTTTCTTGCATCTTAGATGGGACAACTGTTTTAAAAACACGATAAGCTGCTAACAGCTCATCTCGAGAAACTTGCGTTTCATAGAAATCTTCCACCCGATTAAAAAAAGAAATGACTTGTGCAAATTCTATGCTAGTCCATGATAAATCTAAGGGATACTGATAATTACGATTGTCTAGCATCTTTTATGCTCCTGAACTCATCACATCACGAAGTTCTGCTTGTCTATAAGAGCGTGGTAAAAATGCTCTAATTTCATCTTCATTAAAGCCAATTTGCATTCTTTTTTCATCCACAATAATCGGTCTACGCAGTAAACTTGGATGCTCCGAAATTAAGTTAATGAGTTGATTCATTGTCAACTCATCAACGTCAATGTTTAACTTTTGGAAAACCTTGCTACGTGTTGAGATGATATCTTCTGTCCCATTCTCAGTCTTAGCTAAAATAGCCTTCAAGTCGTCAGCTGTCATCGGTTGTGTTAATATATTATGCTCTTCGAATGGCACACCGTAGCTATTAAACCACACACGTGCTTTTCTACAAGAGGTACAACTCGGTGATAAATATAAATTAATCATAATCATCTCACTTCACTAATTAATAAGTTAGTAGTCTCTTCATTATACCAAAATTTTGATATAATGTAATTATGAATTTTGAACAGATATTACCACACCTTAAAGACGGTGGAAAAGCAGTCCGGACACAAGGGTGGGGTGGCGCAGAAAACTTCGTGAAACTCTACCACACGATCACCTTGGAAACAGGAGAAACATTAGATGTTACCCCTTATTTCTTAATCCATGTCTCAGGAGAGGGAGAGGGATACTCTATGTGGAGTCCAACACCTTGCGATGTCCTTGCAAATGACTGGAAAGTTGTCCAATAATGGTCTTTTATGTATGAAAAATACACCAGCAAAACGTCAGGTATTAGTCACTGGCTGTGCCTCAGGAATTGGACGCGCACAAACTGAACTATTTTTAGAAAATGGGGATCATGTAGTTGGGATTGACAAACAAGCACCCAGTTCGTTGACTCACCCTCATTTTTGCTTTATCCAAGCAGATCTAACGACTGATTTAACCTCAGTTTTTTTTGCACTCCCTCACACATTTGATATCATTTGTAATACTGCTGGCATCTTAGATGATTATAAACCCTTACTCGAGTTAACAGATACAGAGTTTGAGACTGTTTTTCAAACCAATCTGCTTGCTGTCATTAACATCACACGACAGTTTTTACCCCAGATGATTGACAAACAATCAGGTATTATCATCAATATGTGCTCGATCGCTAGTTTTGTCGCAGGTGGCGGTGGCGCCGCCTATACCACTGCTAAACACGCCTTAGCTGGCTTCACCAAACAACTTGCTCTAGACTATGCTCGAAGTGGCGTGCAGATTTTTGGTATCGCACCAGGTGCCGTAAAAACAGGCATGACACAAGCAGATTTTAATGACAATAATGGAAAAATGGCTGAGTGGGTTGCAAATGAAACCCCTGTAGGCCGTTGGGCTGATCCTATAGAAATTGCTGAGCTTACTTTGTTTTTAGCTTCTGGAAAAGCCAGCTACATGCATGGTGAAATCCTAAAAATTGACGGAGGCTGGACCCTTAAGTAACAAAATATAAAAATTCACATTAAGCAAAGTGCTTAATGTGAATTTTTTAATCGTTCAACAAAACTTGTCATCTCTCTAGCTGATTTAACATCGTGAACACGTAGTATTTTTGCCCCTCTACGATACATTTCTGTTGCCGCAACAAGTGATAGATTAGCACGTGACTCTTTGGGTAAATCAAATAGCTGTTTGGCCCAGCCTTTATTTGAAATAGCTGTCATGATCGGTCTACCAAAAAGGGTTAAGTTCCCTACTGTGTTCATCATCGCCAGATCCTGATGTACATCTGAATCTTTAGAGTAGCCAATCCCTGGATCAAGTGCAATACGCTCACGTTTGATGCCCGCTTCTTCCAGACAAGCCAGATTTTCAGAAAACCACGCCAACATATCTGCTGAAATATCTTTGGAGATCGGTTTATGACGAGGGTTAAACATACTTAGTAAGCCAACTGTTGTTTTAGCTAATAAAACTAATTTTCGCGCATCATCTGTAAAGCCATTGATATCATTTATAATATCTGCACCAGCCGCAATCGCTGCCTCCATGACATCATATTTATAAGTATCGACAGCAATAATTGCGTACGGATGTAAGGCTTTAATCTCTTGAATCACTGGGACAACACGTGCAATTTCTTCTGCTGCTGTGATTTCTAAAAAGCCTGGTCTTGTAGACTGACCACCAACTTCTATGATATCAGCGCCATCAGCCAGTTGTTGTGTGGCCTGTGCTACAGATTGCGCTACCGTCCCAACAGCCTCTCCGTTATAAAAAGAATCCGGACTCACATTTAATACGCCATAGATGATACCAGTTTCTTGCCCTAACTCATGTCCGTTTGCCTCCCAAACAACACGATCTCCTTGTAATTTAGCAATGATACTCTTGGTTGCACGACCACGATGTTGATAATTGAGTTGTGCTAAAGTGGTCAACTCGGCGATGGTCTTCCCTGTTTCGGTTACAAAAATAGTATCTAATCCAAGACCAAACTCGCCTCGTGCTTCTGTAGAAACTGCAACACCACCACGCCCTTGAGAAATCAGAATGTGTTGCTCAGGCGTTATCAAAACAAAAATAGCAGATAAATAGCCACTACGATCACCAACAGCTTGGTATAAGTCTAATATGTACTGATTCTCTGCCTGCACTGACGCAAAATTAAGTCTTTTAAATTCACGGCCAGTCACTAAGCCAAATCGATCAGGAAACGCAGATAAAAACATCCCAGAATCATCACCTAGTACATATTCATCTGGCAATAAATCATGTATAAACTCGGCTTTACTTTTAGCATTACCTATTTGATCATCTGTCGTTTCTTTTGGAAACACCTGCTCATCAATCAATTCTCGGTAATTAATCAGCGCAATCCCATACAAGTCGAAAAATTTAGCAACATCAGCTGTCTTAGCAGAATTATTAGAAGCAAAAACAATTCGATTTGGTAATCCCATTAATCACGCACCTTCATCATAAATTCTTGTCTCAACAACGTATCTGTCTTCAGAAGTCCTTTATAAAGACTCGTTGTCGTATAGGTTCCCGGTCTATTGATCCCACGCATTTCCATACACATATGTCTAGACTGAATATAGACCGCCACGCCTTTAGGATGCGTGATACGTTCCATTTCTGAGCAAATCAAGGCAGTCATATTTTCCTGAACACTCGGTCTGCGTGCTGCCCAATCTACTAATCTAGGAATTTTACTTAACCCAATAATTTCCCCATCAGGTATATATCCAACACTGACTGTCCCAAAAAAGGGAAGCAAGTGGTGTTCACACATGGCATAAAATGGGATATCTGCAACAATCACCATATCTGTTTCTTGATCGGTAGGAAATAACTTATAATTGTTGAATTGTGTTTCACCAGTTGCAGCAAATATTTCTGAATAAGCTTTGAATACACGCTCTGGTGTCTCAAGTAGCCCATCACGATTGGGATTATCGCCAATTGCTTGTAACAGATTTCTTGTACCTGTTTCTATTTGTTCTTTGTGTTCATGAGAAATTTTTGTCATAATTTTCTTTCTAATGATGTCGCGATATCATCTGATAGCGATGCGTTACAAAATGTTAAAAGGGGTTATTGTCACATCAACCACTCGCTAATCAAACCACGTCGTACGTTGCATAACGCTCATCGCTATTATCAATAATTAATACTTGGCTGAATAGCTCTAACCCAATTTTGATCACGTGTCTCAGCTAGTAACTGAGTAGTTGTGTTGATAACTTGTTGGTCGTCTATAACTTGTGCGACTTCAAGTAATGGCTGTAAAACAAAAAGGCGATTGGCCATCTCCGGATGAGGAATTTTCAAAGTATCTGTCACGAGCTCTACATCATCAAATAATAAAATATCTAAATCAATCGTTCTCGGTCCCCAATGAACCGTCTTAACCCGTTTCATTGCTTTTTCGATAGCTTGAGTCTGAATCAGGAAATCGGCTGGAGTAACAGTTTTTGGGAGTCGTAAAGCAACAACTAGATTATAAAAATCATCCTGAACAACTTCACCAACTGGCTGTGTTTCATATACTTTTGAGATAGCTAATATACTGTAGTGATCTTTCAAATGCGTGATCGCCGTTTGTAAATTCGCTAGTCTATCACCAATATTTGTGCCTATACTCACATACACCTTAGGCATGACTTCCCTCCACCGTGATAATCACATCATCAAAGACACCAGCAATAGGCACTGAATACTTCTTAACTGATAACTCAATTCTTTCAGCCTTAGGCAACTTCTCTAATAACACAGCAAGGGTGCCATTAGCGACTGACTCCATTAAATTAAATTGATGGTGGGTAACAAACTCTTGAATAATATCGTAAACATCGGCATAAGAAATTGTTGTCGTTAAATCATCGTCTTTCACTTTGCCTTCAATATCATAATGCACTGTCACATCTATTGAAATTTGTTGACCAAGTGTTTTTTCTTCAGAAAATACGCCATTATAGGTATAAAAGCGCATATTTGTAATTTGGATTTTACCCATCGTTGCTCCTAAATTCTTGATTTCTTGTTTTTAAAAATACAACTAATACTAGTTTATCATATTTTGATAGCAAATTTATACCTTGCGTATGAGCTAATGCACTAAAATAGGCCAACAAAGATGATACAAAAAAACGCATGGAAAGCAAATTCCCATACATTTTTCAGAGTCTTAATAGATTAACGACGAAGACCAAGTGAAGAAATTAATTCACGGTAACGTGGAATATCTTTTTGACGTAGGTAAGCAAGTAAATTACGACGGTGTCCAATTTTTTTCATCAAACCACGGTAAGTTGCGTGGTCTTTTTTATGATTTTGGATATGATCGTTAAGGTGGTTAATTTCCCAAGTCAATACAGCGATTTGTACTTCTGGTGAACCAGTATCGCCCTCAGTACGTGCGTATTGCTTGATGATTTCAGTTTTTTTCTCTTTTGAGATTGCCATGTGTTTCTCCTTTTAATGATTGAGTTTAGCTCAACCCTTTTTTATTACTGTCTCCGTGCTAAACGTTTGGCTTTCGTAGAGCTCAGACACAGTTGGTACTTTATCTATTATACAGATTTTTTTGTAGGTGTCAACTGATTATGATTTAGGAGGGGTAGGAGATGGAGATGGATTTGTACTACCATCTTCTTTTTTCTTAGCTGCTTCATCAGACGCCTTTGATGCACTCGCTGAGGCACTTGCTGAAGCACTCGCCGAGGCACTTGCTGAAGCACTCGCTGAGGCTGATTCACTTGCTGAAGTACTTGCTGATTTTGATGCTGATTCAGATGCAGCTTTATCTGCTGCATTGGCATCAAACTGAAGGACAGACAACACGATCTTATCGCCAATATTAAACGTATCTCCTTGCGCAGGGGTAGATCTAATTACATAACCATCTGCACTTTGATCCGTTGTTGGAATATACTCAACTGTAATATCAGACGCAGCTACACCTAGATTTTGCAGCTCTGCTTTCAAGTTCGCAACCGTCTTGATACTCAAGCCATTTTGCAGATAAGTAGGCATAGTCACTTCATTACCTTCAGATACCTCAAACACAATATCACCTGAGCCATCTAAGTCAATTAATTCTCCTTTACCAGGCGTTTGTTTCACGATTTTACCTGCGCTGATAGCATCTGACTTAACAAGTTTTTTCTTAATTCTACTTTCAGCTACATTATATTTCAGTACCAAATCGTCAGTTGCCTCAGAAATATTCCAGCCGACATAATTTTTTAATCTGACAACATTACCACCTTTGGACACATACAAATCAATACTAGATCCTTCTTTTTTGACTGTATTTGCTTCTGGGTTTGTCCGAATGACTCGGTCTTTGTCGATTTCACTGATTTCTGTAATTTCTTTACCAACTTTAAGTTTTTTACTTTCCAGTTTTGCTTTAGCCTCAGATACTGTCATCTTGCTAACATCTGGCACTTTAACTTCTGTAGGTGTCGTCAAAACAAGGGCAGCAACGGCAGCTGCTAGAAGCACAGCAATCACACCAACTATGATAAGCCCTTTAGTTAATCGTCTTTTTTTAGAAGTTGTTCCTAGAGGTTCAAGCCCAGACGTTTTCCCAGCAGCATCTGGTGTTTTAGTTACTTTATGTACGAGTTTATCAGTATTACCGTTATCAGGAATAGCCATCGTAGGTAAAATTTTTGTTGCATCTAGATCTTCAGCAAACAAAAGTTTCGGATCATGTGCATGCGCGTCACTCAAAGCTTCATCTAAATCTTTTCGCATATCTGCAGCAGTTGCATAGCGATCTGATAATTTTTTAGCTGTTGCTTTTATCACAACATTTTCCAATGATTGTGGCACATTTTTATTTTGATGAATAATGCTAGGTAAATCTTCTTGAAAATGTTTCAAGGCGATCGTCACTGCACTATCACCATCAAAAGGAATCTTTCCTGTCAACATCTCATATACAATTATACCAATCGCATAGATATCACTCTGAGGTGTTGCATTACTACCACGTGCCTGTTCCGGACTAAGATAGTGGACAGAGCCGAACATCGAATTTGTTTGCGTTAGAGATGTCTCTGACACGGCTTTAGCGATACCAAAGTCAGTGACTTTAGCAGTGCCATCCTTTGTTATCAGGATATTTTGTGGTTTCAAATCTCGGTGAATAATGCCACTTCTGTGCGCTAAATCCATGGCAACTAAAATTTCATCACCGATTCGAATCGCTTCTTCATTAGATAGAGGTGCATGTTCATTGATATACTGTTTGAGTGTTAAACCATCCACATACTCCATCACAATATATTGTTGATCATCTGCATCACCTACATCTGAAATACTGACGACATTAGGATGATTCAATTCTGACATTGCATATGCTTCGCGTTGAAAGCGTGCAATAGCCAAACTATCATTTTCAAAATTTGAGCGCAGAATTTTAATCGCTATTTGACGATTATCCAGATAAGTGTCTTCTGCTAAATAAACATTGGCCATGCCACCACGACCAATTTCTTTTATCACTCGATAGCGATCTGCATAGATTTTTCCGATTTGTATCATCTTACAGGTCCCCTTTATCAAATTTCACCAAAATCACCGTAATATTATCTAAGCCACCATGCACATTAGCTAACTCTACGAGTGCTTCAGTTTGGCTAGACAATTCAATATCTTTTTGAACGATATCGATAATGTCATGTGGCGCAACCATATTAGTTAGCCCATCTGAACTCATAATAATCACATCATCTGCATCAATCTCTACTGATAAAATATCAACCTCAACTTCTGTCGGTTGTCCTAGAGAACGCGTGATAATATTTTTATTAGGATGTTTTTCAGCTTCATCTGGTGTGATTTCACCTGCATCCACCAATTCTTGAACCAATGAATGATCACGTGTAATCCGAATCAATTCACCATTTTTGATAATCTGAGTTCTAGAATCACCAACATGTGCACAAATGATTTGATGTTTTTGAATCACAACAGCTTCTAGTGTTGTGCCCATACCTTTATAATCATCTAATTTACCAAGATTGGAAATATTTTCATTTTCAGCACGGATTTGTGTCCGTAACCAAGACTGAATCTCATCCGAAGAGGTCTGACTTGTAAAAGTCGTCTCTTCCCATAATTTCCCTAAATCTTCGACAGCAAGCTTACTTGCAACATTTCCTGCTTTATGCCCACCCATACCATCAGCAAGCAAAAAAATCCGCTCACCCTGCTGATTTTCATAAGTGTCGGCATGATCTTGATTGTTGGTCCGTTTTTGCCCAACATCTGACAAAATACTGTACTTCATGTAAGTCCTCATCCAAGCTATGAAGCTAACAACTCGTGTTAACTTCATACAATTTCTTTTGATAGTTAAGTGCGTCTATAGTTGACAGTCGGCTAAATTACGTCCAATACTGTCAAAAAAACTAACTCTTATTTTTTACGTAATTTTGCAATAAAGAAACCATCCGTTTGATAAGCATCTGGCGTTATAAAAATACAACCATTTTTGACTAAATCTGACCGCTCATGTGTCAGAGGAATTTGTTCAAATTCAGGATGTTTTGCCAAAAATTTTTCTATTACTTGGTAATTTTCTTCATCAAAGATAGTGCATGTACTATACACCATGATACCACTACTTAAAAGCGTTTTGCAAGTATTATCTAAAATCTCAAGCTGGATTTCCTGCAATGCATCAAAATCTGTTATTTCTTTTCGATATCTAATATCTGGTTTACGGCGAATTAGCCCAATTCCTGAACAAGGTGCATCAACCAATATCTTATCGAAATGATCAGGGCCAAACGTTTCGAATGCTTTTCTTGCATCCAATTTTGTTAAGCTGATCTTATCTATTTGATGCAAACGTTCAGCGTTTTGTTGAATCAAGCGTAGTTTATGATCATATAGATCTAAAGCATCTATATGCCCTTTTTCTGACAAGTATTCTGCAATATGAACAGTCTTGCCTCCAGGAGCTGCACAAGCATCTAAAATCTTATCTGACGGTTGCGCATCTAAAACAGTTGCAACTAGCTGACTTGATTCATCTTGAATTGTAATTAACCCATCATTAAAGTCTAGTAAATCTGAAAAATGACCGGATGGCGCAACAATACCCGTAGGTGAAATTTCTGATAAGCTAACCTCAAACTCTTTAGCAAGCTTATTAAACTCAGTTGTCACATCTGTTAAACTCGTGTTAACTCTCAAACTTGCTTTGCTTGGTTCTTCGATACTTTTAAATATCTTAACCGTTTTGTCAAATCCAAAATTTTGAATAAACTTTTTAGTCAACTCAATTGGCATTGAATATTGGATGGATAATTTTTGTGTTGAATCTGAAATTTCATCAAATGAAGGTAAGTCCGAACGCGTAAAATTGCGTAAGACACCGTTGACAAATCCTGATAATCTCTGATCCCCTTGCTTTTTAGCAATTTTAACCGCCTCATCAACTGCTGCTGATGTCGGAATTCGATCCATGTAGACGATTTGATATACCGTCATAGCAAGTAAATTTTTCACCCATTTTTTAGTTTTTTTAACATATGGTTTCGTATACCAATCTAGTGTCAATTTCTTTGAAATTGTACCATAGACAAGCGTTGTCACCAGATTTTTATCTAATTCTGTCAGATTTTCAGACTTAATTTTTTCGTTAAGCGCAATATTTGCATAAGCATTATTGTTTAACACGTCATTTATAATTGAAAGTGCTACGCGTCGTGGATTATTACTCAAATTGATCTCCGATATTAATCATTTTACCTAAGCCATTTAAAAAATCTTGGATAGGCATTTTTGGTTTTCCTGCAGGTTGAACGCTTACTAAGCTAACTGCTCCGTCATGGGTTGCGATCACTAAACTTTTTTTAGTTTTATCGATGACTTGACCCGGTTTTCCTGATCCTTCAGCTACCCTAACAGCATGTAACTTAAACCTCGCGCCTTGCCAAGTAGTATGTGCAACTGGCCAAGGAGACATGCCTCGAACTTGATTAAAAACATCACGTGCTGAGGCAGACCAATCAATCTTCTCCTCTTCAGATGTAATATTTGGAGAAAAAGTCACCAGTTTTTCATCTTGAGGTGTCGGATGTAACTTTCCTAATAAATAATCTGGTAAAGTTGCTAATAAAAGATCACGACCAACGATGCTCAATTTTTCAAACATGGTACCAACATCATCTGTATCTGTGATGGGAATGGCTTTTTGAGAAATCATATCACCTGCGTCCATTTGTTTGACCATCTCCATAATTGTGACGCCTGCTTGTTCATCACCATTTATGATGGCATAATGAACGGGTGCTCCGCCTCTATACTTTGGTAACAAACTAGCGTGTACATTAACTGCGTGCGTAACTGAATTAAGCAGCTTCTCTGGTAGAAATTGGCCAAAAGCAGCCGTTACGATAATATCAGCACCAAGTTGCATTAGGTCTGCCATTTCATCAGATCCTGAAATTTTTTCTGGCTGATAAACTGGCAAGCTATATCTTTGTGCCGCTACTTTGACAGGTGTCATTTTTATTTCTTTTTTTCTGCCAACTGCACGATCGGGTTGCGTGACTACTGCAACAACCTCATAACCAGCTTCGATAAGACCATCTAAAACTGGCACTGAGAATGCTGGTGTACCCATAAATATTATTTTTGTCATATTTTAACTCTCTCTAACGTTCATAAAAAAGCTTATAGGCCCATTATACCACAAACTCAGTTTCTACTATTAAATACCTCTCCAAATGAAACACATCATCTACTGTCCAAACTTGTGACGTTCTTGATACAAATAATAGCCAATAGATAAAATAAAGCCTAAATGCATTAGACTTTATTTTTATCTTCTCAATTTTTCACACGTTGCAAATAGTTCTGATAATCTTCAGTATGTAACAGGTCCTTAGCATTCGCTACTCGATCAGCACTTGGGGGTTGGACACCTGCTAAAGGATAGTCCCACCCAAGTTCACGCCACTTGAACTCGCCCATCGTATGATAAGGCAACACCTCAAATTTTTGCACATTTGATAAGGTCTTGACATACTCTCCTAGCGCAGCCAAATCTTCATCAAAATCAGTTTCACCCGGTACTAATACATGTCTTATCCAAACTGGGACTTGTTTATCTGACAGATATTTTGAAAATGCTACGATTGTACTATTTTTATGGCCCGTTAAGTCGCGATGTCGCACATCATTAATTTCTTTGATATCTAATAGCACTAAATCAGTCACAGCAAGTAAACGGTCAATCTCTTCAAGCTTCTCTGGCTCAGTTGAGTAGGGGAGACCACAAGTATCTAAGGTACAATGAATGCCTAAGGCCTTAGCTTTTGTGAACAAAGCTGTCACAAATGGCATTTGTAGCATCGCCTCGCCACCTGACACAGTAATGCCACCTCGTGTTCCCCAAAATGACTTGAATTTCAAAGCTTCTGATAAGACATCATCCACCGTTCGTTCTTTAGCTTTTTCATTTTGCATCGCCCAAGTATCTGGATTGTGGCAAAATTTACAACGCATTTTACAGCCTTGCATAAAAATGACAAATCTGACACCTGGTCCATCCACACTTCCAAAACTTTCAGTCGAATGGACAAGACCGGTCACATCTCCTATGTTCTCCATATTTAACACTACTTTCTAGTCGTAAACTTTAAAGTGCTACGTCACTTAATTGATATGCTAGCACTAGTTAGGCTATTTAAACAGATCAATGCTTGTATCTATCAATTTATCTCTAATTCTATTCTACGTTATTTTGAAAGCGTTGACAACTATTTGTATAAACAGGGATTTCACGATTATCTTGTTTTCACCTCCACGTTGACACAGATACTACTTGACGACAAACACAGATAATCAGTAATTGTGACATATCTCACGTAATCCCTAATTGATTCATTAGCTTAAATCCTGCCCTTGACACTGGAATTTTTGTATCATCATCCAACACAATCACTTTTTCTTTTTTGTAGACCCGTTTGATACACTCTCGGTTAACCAAATACGACCGATGCACTCTGACTAATCGCTCAGACATTTCTGATATGTCGTTCATGTTGCCGTACATGGTCAAAGTCTCACCATCCATTTGGAGTAAAAGTTTATGTGGAATACCAGTCGTCTCAAAGTAAAAAATATCTGAATAAACTGCTTCTATCACCTTTCCTGTTCGAGAAGTATAGGAAAAAATAGCTTCTAATGGTTTTAGTTTATTAATATCAATGAAGTGGTCAATATTTTCTTGTATTTTTTGATCAAATTCAGCTTGAGGCATCATTTTGTCAATAAAGTCATGTGCATTGACCTTGTATTCATAGGTAATCGGCGCAAATTCAAGGTGAGTAGTCACAAAACTAATTTGTCCTATCGCATCTTTTTGTCTTATTTTTTCAGCAATAATTAAGCCAGCATTCTGCATACCTTTGATCGCAATATCTAAAAAGTAAATATTATTTTGCGTTAGATGTGTGATACTCTCTAAAAAGTCTCTGGTTTTATCATATGTTATCACTTCTGTAATCGGGTACTTCTTTGTTTTCAAATACTGTTTGATTAAATTTTCTAGTCTAAATTGCTGAACAATATCATCTTCTAAAATATAAATTTTCAACTTTGCCTCATCTCTAACTCAATTCTGTATTTATGGTTTTTAGCTTGGATATGGTAGCTAACCCATGGATATGATGCGACGATTTTTTCAAGATTAGCCAGTCCATGTCCCCTTTTACAGCCTTTTGTAGAATATCCCCTATCGAAAATTAAATGTGTTGGTAATCTTTCTTGTCGCATCTCATTTTCAACGACAAAATATCTAGAGTTGCCTTTGTCAAAGATAGCCAGTCGCACAACGGGTTGTGTAGTCCCCAAAGTTTTTACTTCGTCAATCGCATTGTCTAACATGATGCCGAGCAATCTGACAATATCCAGGTTATCAATTTGTAAATGCGCTATCACCTGTGGTATCTCTAGTTCCATACTAATATTATGACTTTCTGCCTGCAGTATTTTTGCAGTAATGACACTTTTGACCTCTAAAACTTTGATGTGACTTAATTTTCCTACCTCTTGTTTATGTTCCATGAAACCAATATGACACTTTTTTAAAATCTCAACATACATGCTTCTGATTTCACCAACTTCCTTAGTAGAGATAGTTTCTTGCATGGATAATAAAATATTTGTAAAATCATGATAAACAGCTCTAGCAGACTCGGACGCAGTTTCCACCTCTTTGGTATAGATTGCCAATCCTGATACCAAATCATCTTTGCGGTTAATCAGTTCTTGCACTTCCCACTCTCTATAGTTGACACGCATCATGAATACGATCAAAATAAATAACAGCATACAAATCATAATCGTACAACCAAAATGAACGTTACGCCTATCTGAAATCAACCCGATGTAAGTACTATAACTATAGCAACATAGCATGACGATGTTACATATAATCATCACATGATGTTGCGTTTTTGCCAAATCACGCCTCTGTCCTTGCACCGTATCGGATAACCCTACTGCTTTCTGATATTCTTCAACAAGCTGTTCACAAATGATGAATTGTCTTGGTGTTATTTTCGTGTATTTGACCATTAAAAGACAAATAGGAATGACACTTATATAGCCAATCAGGGTAGTCGTCGTAGCTTGCTGAAAAGTGAATATGCCGTTTAGCATAAAGCTACTGACAAACTCTTTTACATAGAAAGACAAACTCAAAGCGAACAGGACATAAAACAGACTAACACCTATATTTTTATCAACTATAGCCCACCAAAAAAGCATATAGCATATTAACTCGCATAGTATCAGTAATAAATTTGGTGTTTTGAGTAGAAAAACAGCACCCAATACAAAAAAAGGATGTCCTAATACAAAAAACAACAGACAATAGTGCTTCATTTTCAAATACATCATTTTGTTTAAGATATAAAGAGAGACGACACTCTGTAACAAGATAGAAAAAACAAATAAAAAAATATCCCCATTTAATATGATCACCTTCCTACCCCCCTAATAGTTAACACTTTATCAGTAGTCAGTTATTCATTATTTTACTTTTTTAATTAACAATTCTAGCTCAATATTCTGTTATTTTAATTATACTATAAATAATTAGATTTTTCCTGAATTCATTTTAATAACATCTTTCCCTAATCCTGATAAGGGTGTTTGTTTGCAACCACTCTAGAGAAAATCGCTGAGCTATTTGATATACTTTTCTTATCTTAATTTTACAGAAAAAAAGATCGTTTGTATTCAACATACTGTAAATGGTTAAAAATATGCCAAATATGACATTTATAATGCATGAGTGACAATAATATACCATCAGTAATCATAATTGACTCACTATTTTTGTTTTTTAATCCATAAAAAAGGATGATATGCTAAGATATCATCCTTTTTTATCGTTTACTAGGTAATCTGACGCGTCTTAAGATAGGTGCTCTGCTATGGATTTTAATTCTTCTCCATGAAATGTCACACGTAGCTTAACTAATCTTGTCCCATCAACTTCTAAACTTGTTAACGTCAGATTGTCTTTTTCTGTAATAATATCATAGTCAATCTGTTCTTTTTCACCGGGAATTGCACCAATACCAGCCATAAAGTATCCCGCAACTGTATCAACATCGTCAGATTCTAAGTGCGTATCAAAATATTCATTAAAATCATTTAAAGTCAATCCACCTTTGACAACGAACATATTGTCATTGATTTTAAAGACATCTTTTTCGGCTATATCCGATTCATCTTCAATTTCACCAACAATTTCTTCTAACAAATCTTCAAGCGTTACAATACCCTCAACACCACCATACTCATTTAGCAAAACAGCCATCTGATTATGTGTATGTTTTAACTCTCTTAAGAGATCATCAACAAATATTGTTTCAGGAACAAACAACGGCTCTTGTAAAATATTTGCCAACTCTAGTTTATCAAATCCTTGTGTATAGCCGTTTTTAAGTAGCGTTTTAGTGTGCAATACACCAACGATTTTATCCTTATCATCATCATACACTGGAATTCTACTATAGTTTTGTCCCAGAACTGCGATAATATTATCATGCACATCATCATTGATGTCAATCATAAATGCGTCTGTTCGCGGCACCATAATTTCTCGCGCCATCAACTCATCTAAGCTAAACACACCTGCCAACATCTCACGTTCATTTTGATCTAATACTGTATTATCCGTATTAAGCAAATATTCAATTTCATCACGTGTCATGTTTTCACTATCATCATCAAATGTCATGGGTGTTAACTTACTCAAAACATTTGTGGATGTTGCTAACAACCAAACAAAAGGATGCATGATGTGGCCTAGTATATTAAGAGGAGTCACAGCAGCAAGTGCATACTTTTCTTTTAAATTTTGCGCAATCCTTTTTGGATAAAGTTCACCAAATACAATGGATATGTACGTCAAAATCGCAAGAATAATAATCGATGCTAAGGTTTTAGCTGTTGGTGTACCACCCAACAAAGGTGTCAATCTAGATGCAAGACTTTCTGCTAAACTTGCCCCAGATAAGATATTAATCAGTGTGATACCGATTTGAATCGTTGATAGAAAATTACTAGGCTGATTTAAGATAGCAAGTAATTTTTGATATTTTTTATCCCCTTCTTCTGCTCGTTGCTCAACTCTTGAGCGACTAGTAGATACTAGCGCCATTTCAGCGCCAGAAAAAAGAGCATTGATGATCGTCAAAATGATCAATAAAGCAATTTGCAGTAGTAGGGACTGACTATCAGGGTCAGGGTGCATGAATATTATTCCTCCATATTTCACAAATAGTTAAGCTAAGCACGACACTAAGATTAACATAATTATTTATCTATTATATCATACTTCTTCAAACCATCGCTAGTTAGTTGTATTTGCCTATGATTTTCCCATAATTTCCACGAAAACTTGACTACCTCTTTCACTAAAGAGTAGAACGGTACAGCAATCAACATCCCTACTAATCCGTAAAGACTACCTGCCACTAACATGAGTACCATAATCGTCACTGGATGGACCTCTACAGCTGAACCGACAACTCTAGGATAGATGATATTGCCATCAAGTTGTTGTAATACTAACACGACCACTATCGCAATCAAGGCTTGTACAGGGTGAGCAAAACCAACTGATAAGACGACAGGAGTCAAGCCAATATATGGCCCTAAATAAGGAATTAAGTTGGTAATTGCTGCAAACACCGCAAATAAAAAGGCATAAGGAATCCCAATAATGAGATAGGAAATAAAAACCGTGACAAAAATAAATAAACAATCGATAGAGGCACCACTGATATATTTGGAGATTGTTTTGTTCATGTCATCCAACAAAGATGCGATATTTAATTTGTCTCTTTTTAAAATCGTTTTTTTCAAGAACGGTAACATATTCTTACCATCTTTTAACATATAAAATAGTAAGATAGGCACTAAACCAATAATCATCACAACTTTGGAGATAACACCTACAACATTTGATAAGCTAAAGGTAACACCCGATAATAAGTTTTGTAACACATCCATATAACTAATATTGGCTTTATCAATCAAGGCTTTAAAATCAACGTCTTTGAAAGCTGGATTTTGTGATAAACGATCTACCCACTTTTGTAAATTGGGTACCAGTGATCCAGATGCTGAAATCAGACCCGATAGTTGCGTGATTACATTAGGGACTAAAGACACAACTGTATAAACAAATAGGCCAATAAGCAATATAAAAACAATTACAATGCCCCAGATGCTAGGTAACTTAAATTTTTTCTCTAAATAAAGCACTACAGGATTGAAGACATAATAAAGAAACCCCGCTATGATGAAAGGGATAAATACTAACGAAAATAATGCTGTTACAGGCTTAAAGACAAATCCGATTTGTGTAAATACCCAAATCAAAATGACGAATGCCAGTATTTCTAATGTCCAGAAAAATAATTTTGAATTTTTAAACATTTCAGTTCCTTTTATATCTACAATATTTTTGCTATAATATCCTTAATTATAGCAGATTTTTTAGCCTATTATGCTTTTTTACTTCTAAAGAATAGTTTAAAGCATATCAAATACCTGTAAAGGACTATAAAAAGAGATATGGAAATCAAAGAAACACAGGATACAGCCTCAACCACTTACAAAGATGCGCTAGATATACGACGTGCTGTCTTTGTTGTCGAACAGCAAGTCCCTCTAGATTTAGAGATAGACCAGTATGAAGCAGACTGCACACATTTTGTCTTATATACCTCGGAACAACTACCTGTCGCCACCTTACGCACTCTAGTGACTAAAGACGACGATGACGTGCTAATCCAACGTGTTGCGACGCTTAAAAACCATAGGGGAAATGGGTATGCAGCTTCTCTAGTAACTGCTGCTTTAGCGTATCTGAAAACAAAAAATATCACGTGTGTTGAACTCCATGCTCAACTACAAGCTATACCCTTTTATGAAAAATTAGGCTTTCAGGCCTTTGGTTCAGAATTTTTAGATGCTGATATATCGCACATGGCGATGAAAAAAACAATCTGACAAGTTTTTGTCAGATTGTTTTTATTTTAGTGGCAAAAGTGCCTCGGATAACTTTGCAAATTCTGGTATTGTCAAAGCCTCTCCTCGGATTTGTGGAGAGATATTAGCTTCCTCTAAAGATTTTGTGAGTTGCTCACGAACCTCATCAGTCTTACCAAAAACTGCTTGAAGGTTGTTCCATAACGTTTTTCTTCTATGCGCAAATGCTAGTTTAGCTACTTTAAAGAAAAAGTCTTCATCAGAGACAGCTACCATAGGCATATCACGTCGTGTCATTTTCAAAATAGCAGAATCAACATTTGGTGCAGGCACAAATACGGTTTTCGGTACGATAAAAGCAACTTGAGCTGTCATATAATACTGTACAGCAATACTCAAACTACCATAAGCTTTGGTATTAGGTTCGGCAGAGATGCGATCAGCAACTTCCTTTTGCATCATCACAATGAATTCAGAAAAAGGAATTTTACTTTCTATGAGATGCATCAAAATAGGTGTTGTGATGTAGTAAGGAAGATTAGCGACAATTTTTATCGGCAAATTTGGATTCTTAAATTGTAAAATGCGTTGTTGTAAATCTGCTTTGAGAATATCCTCATTAATAATCGTTACATTTTCAAAATCACGTAATGTATCTGCCAAAATTGGAATCAGTCGATCATCTATCTCAAATGCCATCACCTCTGCAGCATTTTCTGCTATAAATTCAGTCAGTGCACCAATGCCTGGTCCAATCTCAATCACGTTAACGTCTTGATTAATCTCTGCTGTATCGACTATTTTTTGTAATATATTTGTATCTGTTAAAAAGTTTTGACCCAGACTTTTCTTAAAAGAAAAGCCGTGACGATCTAAAATCGCTTTCGTTACACGATAGTCTGCTATATGCATTAAAATTTCTCCATTATTTCTTCAACCTCTGCTAATGTTACACCAAACAACTTTAATCTTTTTAGCTGTTGCTTGGCATTACAATACCCTATCCGTAGTGCTTCACCTAAATATTCTCTTCTTATTCGGCTATCTACATGTCCTATCAAGCCTAAGCGAACTAAGTCAGCATGTGTGATATCAAAGTCATCTTCATCTTCAAAATTCGATGTTAAGTTGTTTAGTGCCTTTTCTAAATCCAGCTTACTAGCGTGTTCTACACCTAATGAACGCCCCTTTGTTTTAGATTTTGGCTTTGCTTCATCTCTATTCAAAAAAGCATGTTTAACCGTTGGAATAGCCGTCATAATCAAACGACGAATGCGTTCTCCACTATGATCAGGGTCTGTAAAGACAATGACTCCACGTAACGCATTTAAGCGCTCAATCCGTGCGATATCCTCTTCAGAAATAGCAGATCCCTGTGTCTCATATGTATCTACATGATAGTATTGTTTAAGATTAGCTGTGTCATCTTTTCCTTCTACTACGATAACCTCTGAAATTCTTTTTTTATCATTCATCGATATCAAACACTTTCAAGGCATTGTGATAAGTTGCTAGTGCAACCTCTGAAGCAGACATCCCACGAAGTTCAGCAATTTTCTCTACCACAAATTTCGTATAGGCAGGTGTATTTTCACGCCCCCTAAAAGGCATCGGTGCAAGATAGGGTGCATCAGTTTCTACTAATATTTTATCTAGCGGTAACAATTTTGCTGCTTCTTGAATATCCAGCGCTTTTTTAAAGGTAACGACCCCAGAAAAAGAAATCATCATCCCTAAGTCAATGAATTGCATCGCTTCTTGATAACTTCCAGAAAAAGAGTGCATAATCCCACCTCGTGGCCCCACTCCTTCTGATTTGATAATCTCATAGGTATCAGAAAGTGCATCGCGTGTATGTACCATAAAAGGTAGATCATGATCTTTAGATAACTGTATCTGTCTACGAAAAACCGTTTCTTGCACTTCTTTGGGATCTGACATCCAGTGATAATCCAGACCAATTTCTCCTAAAGCCACTACCTTAGGATCCCCTAAATGATCTGTTAACATCTGTTCAATCTCAGACGAATAAGAACCCGCCTCAGTGGGATGCCATCCTATTGTTGCGTATAAATTATCAAATTCAGTAGCTAAAGCCAAACTTTTCTTAATCGTTGGGGCATCAAATCCAACAATATTCATTTTTGTAACACCAAATTCAAGCGCTTTATCAATTTCTTGAGCTTCACGACCCCAAAATTGTTCAGCATTTAAATGCGTATGTGTATCAAATATCATGTGTTCCTCTTTAAATTCATCTTCTAGCTATAAGTCAACTCTTCTTGGTTTGTGAGTTGCTGATTAATGCTATTTTTGGTTTATTGCTAATTATAGTATAACATTTATTTATAGATGTATCTTACAAAAGTAGATAGCTCAAACGACGCTATCATTTTTGTGCTCTTTTTGTATAGCTGGCATACAAATACACCTAGGTATGTCATTAAAAAAATCGTATGCTCCTCTTCATACGATTTTTGTTTTGTAGTTAGCATATGCTTGATGTTATTTTTCAGCTATCGTCTCTTTTACTAGATTTATCCATGCCTTACGGCCTTCAATACGATCCGCGATATGGATACCGTCTACATCAAACCAATCTGTGTGACCTTGAGAAAGGCCACGCCAATCAGCTATTTTAACATTAGGATACTTCCCTTTTAACGTTAATTCGTAATCAGCAATCTTATCAGAATTAAATGGTCCCCCAGCTCCCCAGTTTGCAGGCGTAACTAATACAATCTTGCGTTTTGACGCATAGGTATTGATCAAGTCATCGATATGACTCATATCTTTCGTTGCATCAACAGAGTTAGTCCCCAAAGCAAAAACGATGGTAGCATTATCAGGCAGCATTTTAAGATCTGATTTTAGATTATCTTGATAGGCTTCTGAAATCGTTCGATCTCCTGCTGCATCTACGTAAGCAGTAGGGATAAGATTTTGAACTTGTGGTGCGCCATCAAAAGCAACAGTCGTTCCCATTGTAACAGAATCTCCAATGATTAATGTATCTGCACCCGCTGTACCAGTCTTTATCGCGTGCTCTCCAAGCGTTAATTGCTGAATTCCTTGTTGATTACTACCTGTCCATAATGTTTTTGATAAAGTCGTCTGAGCTGACGTTTTAGCTAAGGCAATGAGTGACAACAGCACAAGAAAAGTAGGGATGATCGGTTTTGCGTAAACTAATACAGTAGCAAATCTCTCATCAGATAAAAATGCTGATAGAAAACTTTTTCTGCCTTTCAGCATCGGATCAATCCCATAGAACATGATCGTTGCACATAAAAATGAAGCAATCAGTGTTAACAGCACTGCTAAAATATGCGGGACCTTAAAGTTTAAAAAAATAATCAAAAATGCCCAATGAAAAATATAGACACCATACGACACATCGGCAATGTACTTGATGACACGCGGCTCTTGACTCGTTGTCTTATCATGGAGTAAACGCAAATATAAAATTAATAACAGTGTTACGATTGAAGCAATCGTAAACCCAAACAAATAGGTAAATTTACTGTCAAAATGTAGGATTAATGCACCTAAAATCAACAAGACTGCGGCAATCACACTACGACTTATCAGTTGCTTAATGGAAAATTTACTTGATAAGTTGCGTAATAAAGGGGTCGTCTTGATGCCAGCTAGAGAAGCCAGCATAGCACCCAAGAAAAACGGAAAGACATGAGTCATTGGGCTATAATACAGTCCTGAATAAGTCGTGGTCATCAAACTACCAATAAACATCGATAAACTGCTCACCACAAAAAGGACAAAAGCAATCAAAAAGATAAAAATAGATAAGGCTTTTTTAAATCGTTTTGATAACCAAAAGATAAGTAAGCCCCATACAAGATAAAATTGGACTTCTAGTGCCAATGACCACAGGTGTACAAATAAATGTGGTGCAAAATTAGTCGCATAAGAGATACCCGTACTCGCTTCGTACAGATTACTGATAAAGCCTAGACCAGCAAAGACTTGATTTGAAAGATTATAGCGCAGATCATCATTTCCTAGTAAGGTCAACGGTAACACGATAAGTATCGCAAAAGCGACCGTTGGAAAAATTCTAAAAAAACGGCGTTCAGCAAATGTTTTAAGATTAAAGGTTTGTGTTAACCGGTATTCTTCTAAAGCGAGAGCGGTTATCAAATAACCCGAAAAGACAAAGAATATATCAACCCCTATGAAGCCACCTGGCAAAGCTTTAGGAAAAAAATGATACAGTAATACCAATGCTAGACCTAACGTTCTTATGTAGCCAAAATGACGAATATGGACATTACTCTTTTTAGGCGTCTCTAGTGAATGTTCTGTTGTTTCGATCACGTCATTTGACTTATTTTTTATATCTGCAACAGTCATTTGATGATTACTCCGTTTTTCATGCTAATTTTTTGTGTTTTACCTGAACTTATCATCTCACCTTTGCCATCTGGGGATCCATTTTTAAAGCTACCTTTATAAGTCCACTTGTCTTTTTTAGATGTAAATGTCCCTTGGTCATTAAACTTTCCAGATTTAAAATTACCAGTATAGGTATCGCCATTTTGGAATACCATAGTCCCACTACCTTCAGGTACGCCTTTTAAAAGCGTCCCTGTATAGGTGAATTGGTCATCTTTAATGGTCCCCTTATGCATACGGGGTAAAGTGAGTAAAAAAAGTAATATAAAAAACACCGGAATAAAAATGAGTATCCATTTTTGTGCTCCGACAAATCGGATAACTTTATTCAATGATTGTTGCAAGCCATTCTCTCCTATTTTCACATCTCATGGTATACATATAAACAATTTAATTATATCATAATTAAATTAAAGTTTTAACGTATTGTTAATGTTTATCAATAATTTCCAATGAATTAATAAGTAAAACTGTCTTGTTTGATTGAGACATCATCTATTTTAGATATTTTAACAATAAATAACCCCCACTGCCATATATAGACAGTAGGGGGTTATTTTTATATCGCATCACGTAATCTTAAACCGTCATTTTCTAAAACTCGGACATTACGTGGGAGAAAGGCACGTATTTCTTCTTCATTATAGCCAATATGCAATCGCTTATCATCCAATATGATGGGACGACGCAAAATTTGTGGATTTTGAGAAATAATTGACACTGCTTCTGAAAGCGAAAGCTCTTCAAAATCAACATTCAAAGATTTGACGAAACGATTTCGATTAGAAATCAATGACTCAATGCCATCATCACATTTTTCTAAAATGTGCTTGACCTCTTCAACCGATAAAGGACTAGACATGATATTTCTTTCATCATATGAAATGTCATGAACTGCCAACCATTGTTTCGCCTTTTTACAACTGGTACATGATGGCGCCGTGTAAATTGTTATCAATGTATTTCCTCCGTACTGATACTACTAACACATATCTAGTTTTAGACCACCAGTTAACACACTAACTGATCGAGTTAGTTATATGTTACCAATTATAGCACAGTTTGTCATCAGTCAAAAGACCTATTCTTTATAAAACTAAGATTTAATGTAATATTTTTTTAAATCTCATCAAAATATCATTAAATATGTATTTTTCTAACGATATATCAATCTTCGATTTCTATCGTATCAAGATCAAGGGATACAAGCTCTGATTCAGATTTTTCATCTTTAGGTTGACTACTTTTATCAGATTTTTCAGGTAATGATGCCTCATCAATCAAACCAAAGTGCTTGCGGACCTTATGATCAATCTCTTCAAATACTTCAGGATGTTCTTTCAAGTACAACTTAGCTTTTTCGGAACCTTGACCTATTTTTTCATCATTATACGCAAACCAGGCTCCTGATTTTTTGATAATATCTAAATCTGTTGCAATTTTGACTAATTCACCAGTTTGAGAGATACCTTCTCCAAACATAATCTCTACTTCTGCAACTTTAAATGGTGGAGCGACTTTATTTTTGACGACTTTAATTTTAGTTTCTTTACCCATCGCCGTATCTTTATCTTCACCCGTCCCTTTTATCTGTGTATTACCACGAACATCTAAACGAACAGACGCATAGAATTTTAAGGCACGACCACCAGGTGTTGTCTCAGGATTACCAAACATGACACCGACTTTTTCGCGTAGCTGGTTGATAAAAATAGCGATGGTTTTAGTTTTATTAATCGAAGATGAGAGTTTACGCATGGCTTGAGACATCATACGTGCTTGTAAGCCGACATGAGAATCTCCAATGTCACCATCAATCTCAGCACGTGGTACCAATGCGGCTACTGAGTCAATAACAACAAGATCGATCGCACCAGAATCAATTAATTTTCCTGCAATTTCAAGGCCTTGTTCTCCTGAATCTGGTTGAGATAATAATAATTCATCTATATTAACACCTAACGATGCTGCATAAGCTGGATCAAGCGCATGCTCAGCATCAATAAAGGCCGCAATACCACCTTCTTTTTGTGCTTGTGCAACCGCGTGAAGTGCAACCGTTGTTTTACCTGAAGACTCAGGTCCATAGACTTCGATGATTCTGCCTTTTGGATACCCACCTACACCTAATGCAATATCTAGCGCTAAAGAGCCTGAACTCATCACTTGGACTTTTTGTTCTGCCTTATCACCTAAACGCATCAAGGCACCTTTACCAAAGTCTTTTTCGATCGTTTTTAAGGCATCGTTAAGTGCTTTTTCACGCTCATCACCAAATTTTTTAGTCACATCATCTAGATTTTTTTTAGCTTTTTTTGCCACTTTAGTTCTCCTAGTCTGTTTCACAATTCGTGTTAGTTTTTTTAACTAACACTAGTATATAGTTTTATAAAGAAACTGTCAAATCTTTTTAATTATAGCATTTTCGTCTACATATATATATATGTAAAATAGCCACAACTTACTCAACTTTTCTTTAATTTCTGACAAGTCGGGCAAAAATGCGTCCCTCTGCCTGCAAGTTTATATTTTTCTATGGGTGTACCGCATACTGGACAAGGCTGAGATTTTTTACCGTAAACAGTTAAGTAATCTTGCATATTACCAGCAACGCCAAATGCGTTCTTATAGCTCCGTATGGTTGATCCACCTCTTTTCACCCCTGCAGCCAATACATTAATAATACTTTCCCTAAGCACTGACACATCGTTTGATGATAAATTTTTTGCGAGTTCTGATGGATGAATTTTGGCCAGCCATAATGCTTCATCCACATATATATTTCCCAGCCCCACCACAAGCGACTGCTCTAGTAAAAAGGGTTTGATTTTTTTTTGACTATGGATCAGTTTATCTTGAAAAGGTGCGAGTAAAAAGTCTGAAGCAACAGGTTCTGGACCTAATTTCTTAGTCTTAAAAAATTGCTCTAGATTTAAATTATCAACCAACTCCATGGTACCAAACTTCCTCACATCCTGATAAACCAATGTTTGTCCATTGGATAACTCAAAAAAAGCGTGAAAATGTTTATTAATTGGTAACGCTTGTGTGGGAAAAAGATGGTATTTTCCTTCCATCCTCAAATGACTAACTAACGTTTTTTCAGACAACTCAAATAGTAAGTATTTACCTCGTCGGCCAATGTTGATGATCTCTTTTCCAGGTAAATATGATAAAAACTCAGCTAAATCAGACTGAATCATCCGTTGATAATTTAGCTTTACACTCATGATTTTTTGACCACGTACGAGGTTATTCAGACCTCGACGCACTGTTTCGACTTCTGGTAATTCTGGCATATCACATACTCCTTATGAACCAGTTTACCAAAATCAGACCGAAGTTGACTATATTTTAACTTATTAACACAAGTGATCATAAGTTATATGATGCATTTCTTTTAGGAAAAGGCAGCCGATTACCAAACCATATGCATACAGAGATATGATATAATGAAGGTATGATAACTTTGACAACTGTGCTAGATATTTTAAAAACTGATGAAAACTTTCGAGATATGATTATTAAAGGAGAATACTTTAATGATGGATGTGTTGACCTATCGTTTGATAAACTATCTTATGATAGTCGCGACACATCAAGTCAAACTCTTTTTTTTGCTAAAGGCATACAGTTTAAGCGAGAATTTCTAATTGATTTAGCGATTCCGTTTTATATTTCTGAAATTGACTATGAGGTTGATATACCAGCTATCATTGTTCATGATGTCAAACATGCCATGAGTTTAATTGCCATGAGTTTTTATGATCATCCACAAACTTCACTCAAAACACTTGCCTTTACAGGTACAAAAGGCAAAACAACTGCAGCTTATTTTGCCAAAAACATATTAGATCAGCATAATCACAATAAGACAGCTATGTTTTCAACAATGGATACGACACTTGATGGGAGAACGTTTTTCAAATCTAAGCTGACAACACCTGAAAGTATTGACCTGTTTCGTATGATGCGCGAGGCCGTTAACAATGGGATGACACACCTAGTCATGGAAGTCTCTTCGCAAGCCTACAAAACTGCACGCGTTTATGGCTTAGTTTTCGATGTTGGTGTTTTCTTAAATATTTCTCCAGACCATATCGGTCCGATTGAACATCCTACATTTGAAGATTATTTTTACTGTAAACGACAGCTACTTGCGAATTCAAAGTACGCTGTTGTCAATGCTGAAATGGCACATATCGAGTTCATTAAGTCTCAATTAACATGTGAACATACCTTTTATGGCGACACTTCTCCTTATCCGATCACAAACTCTAAAGCATTTAGTTTTGAGGCGATGGGAGAAAGGTTTGACATCCAGTTAATCGGACATTTCAATCAGGAAAATGCACTATCTGCTGCTCTAGCTGCACAACAATTAGGGGCTAGTCTAACAGATATTAAACTAGGTATCGCAGAAACAACCGTCCCCGGACGTATGGAGGTACTATCTCAACATAACGGTGCCAAAATTTTTGTAGACTATGCACATAATGCTGATAGCTTAGAAAAATTAATTAATGTCGTACGACCACATCAAACTGGTAAACTCATTGTGGTTATAGGGACAACTGGCAATAAAGGCGAAAGTCGCAGGCAAGGTATCGGTGAACTTTTAAACACGCTGCCTGATATTCAAGTTATTTTAACAGCTGATGATCCTAACTTTGAAGACCCTGCTGAGATTGCTCGCGAAATTTCAGGGTTTATCACCCGAGAAGTTGCGATCATCGTAGACCGAGAACTTGCAATAGAAACGGCACTTAACCAAACTACAGGAGCAGACGATGCGGTCATCATTGCTGGAAAAGGCGTAGATGCTTTTCAGATCGTAAATGGCAGTCGTGTTCCTTATCCTGGTGATCGAAAAATTGCTGAAAAATACCTCTCCCTTCCTAGTCATGACTAGGCCATGCTGATAAGCATCATAAAAAGACCCTTTGTGGTCTTTTTATGATTAATTTACTAAGTTTAGCTACTAACACGACTAGATTTATCAGTCAACCTCTCTGCAGTTACACAACATTTATGATAAAATGGTTAGTATGGATAAGATTATCAAGACACTATCGAACGACGGTTATTTTAGAGCATATGCGCTTGATGCCACGCAAACTGTTTCTGAAGCTCAAAAACGCCACAACACTTGGTCGAGTTCTACAGTTGCTTTAGGGCGGACCTTGATCGCAGCACAAATGTTGGGTGCAAACCAAAAAGGGAATGATACAATCACTGTACGCGTCCAAAGTAATGGCGCCATCACGATGATAATTGCTGTCGCAGATACAAAAGGAAACGTTAAGGGCTATATCAAAGAACCAAACGTGGATTATAAACGTGGCTCAACAGGTGAAGTACTCGTTGGCGACTTAGTTGGACAAGGATGGTTTTCAGTAGTCAAAGATATGGGACTCAAAACGCCTTATACTGGTCAGACACCTTTAATTTCAGGTGAGATTGGAGAAGACCTAGCCTATTATCTAACGACCTCTGAACAAACACCATCTGCTATAGGATTAAATGTCTTATTAAATGAGGATGAAACTGTTAAAGTTGCAGGTGGCTTTTTAGTTCAAGTCATGCCTGATGCCCCTGAAAAAGAAATTGCTGCTTTTGAATCAAGAATTCAAGCCATGCCAGCCATTTCTAAATTATTACAATCGTACGATCATTCTAAGGCGATCTTAGATGCCATCTACGGGCAGGACCAATATAAAATATTATCAGAATCTGATTTAGCTTTCCACTGTGATTGTTCAAAATCAAGGTTTTCTGATGGGATTCAAAGTTTAGGCAACACCGAAATTGAAAAATTAATTACTGAAAATCACGGCGCTGAAATTATTTGTCAGTTTTGCGAAACAGTATACAATTTTTCCGAAAATGATTTGAAAGAATTGATAAAAAATGATGAATAACTATACAACGCCATGGAAAATTGGCAATGTTGAGATCAATAAAAGAATGGTACTTGCGCCTATGGCCGGTATCTCAAATAAAGCATTCTTAAGTTTAGCTAAAGAATTTGGTGCAGGACTCGTCGTCACAGAGATGATTTCTGATAAAGGGATTGAACATCGAAATGCGAAAACACTCTCTATGCTCGATTTTGATGGCATTCCAAACCCACTATCCATCCAAATTTTTGGTGGTGATGCAACAACATTAGTAGAAGCTGCTAAATTTGTAGAAGCGCATACAACTGCTGATATCATTGATATCAACATGGGATGTCCAGTTCCTAAAGTAACTAAAAACGAGTCTGGCTCACGTTTGCTACTTGATCCCGACAAAATTTACGATGTCGTATCTGCTGTCGCATCATCAGTAGCACTTCCAATCACTGTTAAGATGAGAACTGGTTGGGATAATGAGCATTTATTTCCTGTTGAAAATGCTTTAGCAGCTGAAAAAGCCGGAGCAGGTGCTGTTGCGATGCACGGCAGAACACGTGCACAGATGTATGAAGGTAGTGCAAATTGGGATATCTTAGCACAAGTAGCGAGTAAAATGACGATTCCTTTTATTGGTAATGGGGATGTTAGAACACCTGAGGATGCCAAAAGAATGCTTGATGAAACAGGCGTTGATGCTGTGATGATTGGTCGAGCAGCCTTGGGCAATCCATGGATGTTAAAACGAACAAGTCATTTCCTTGAAACAGGAGAGGATCTCCCAGAACCAACAATTGCTGAAAAAATTGAAACCGCTAAGATACATCTCGTACGTTTAACTGATCTAAAAGGAGATGATACTGGTTCTCGTGAGTTTCGTCAGCACGCAGCCTATTATCTTAAAGGGGCACCACGTGCCGCCAAAGTCAAATTAGCCATTAATCAAGCTAACACGTCTGCAGAAATAGTTGCAATCTTTGATGACTATTTAAAAAACCTATGATACTTGGTATCATAGGTTTTTTCATATTATGCCTTAACTTATTTGTTTGCCAACCCATCGTAATATGCTGTTATACATGCTCTTATTCATAGGTAAAGCCACTGCCTATCACCTCGTGAACATTAATAATCGAGATGAACGCATCTGGGTCAATTTCTGCTAATAAGTTTTTGACGATAAGCACCTGACTAGGACTTAAGACAACATAAATCACTTTTTTATCTTGGGCTGAGTAAACGCCTTCTGCTTTTAGATAAGTTGCTCCACGCTTAACTTCTGACATGATTTTAGCAGAAATTGCTTCATGATGCTCGCTAATAATTAACATACCGCGAACAGTATAGCCACCATTTTGCACAACAGCAACAACTTGACTGAATACAAAACTCGCAATCACTGTATACATCATATGTTGTACATCTATATAGCTTAAAGAAAGTGTCAGCACTAAAATATCTAGTATGAAGAGACTTTGCCCAATAGCAATCCCTCTTTTTTGCTCTACATAACGACCAATGATATCCGCACCACCTGTCGTTCCACCAAATCGAAAGACGATACCAACACCTATACCAGCAAAAATACCAGCAAGTAAAGCAGCAATCAGCATATCGTGGCTGATATCGATATTAAAATTAATCTTTTGAAAAACCCAGATGGCAAGTGACATACAAATCGTGCCATGTATGGTATAAATCATCTCTTTCTTACCAAATATTTTACTACCGAGGAAAAATAGAGGTAGATTAAGTAGCAACTGTGAGTAAGCTGGATTGATATTAAAAAGTGCATGGCCAATCAAGGTAAAACCACTAATACCACCTTCTGCAAGCTGATTAGCCATATTAAAATTAACAAATCCAAACGCATAGATCGCAGTCCCTAAAGCAATCATTATAAAATTTATTGGATGAAATCTAGTTTGTTTTATCATCTAATGCTCCTATCTTTAGTACCAAGGTTAACTCATGATAGGGTCATAATTTTATGAAAAACGCTGTATCCGATTACGCCTCATCTTCAACAAAGCGTCCTAGCACCTTAACATTTTCAACTATTGATACAAAAGCATGTGGATCAACTGTTTTCATGATGTATTTAAACTCTTGGTATTCTGCTTGTGTAATAATCGTGATCAACAGTGTCATATCGATGTGTGAATACCCACCTTCAGCAGAGTTGACAACCGTGACACCACGATGTAATAATTCGTGTAGTGCTTGAATGACTACCTCAGGATTTTTAGTCACAATTGTCGCTTGCAGTTTTCTTTGTTTCGTATAAATCGCATCTGTGACACGACTTGAAACAAAGATTGTTAAAAGCGAATAAAACATATATTGCCAGCCAAAAAGTATTCCTGCCACGATAACAATCACACCATTAAATATTAAACTGATGTTACCGACTTGACGACCTGTTTTTTTACGGATATATAAACTGATAATATCTGTTCCACCACTGGAAATACCACTACGTAAAGCATAGCCAATGCCAGATCCCATAATAGCACCACCAAAAATCGCATTAATGATTGGGTCAGTAGCCAAGGTATACTGAGGAATAATATGAATGAATACTGAACTTAAAGTAACCGTAAGCACAGTATAAATTGTAAATTGTTTACCAATCTTAAACCAGGCAAGTATCAGTAAAGGTAGATTCAGTAAGTATAAAGTAATGGACACCGGTAAATTCTGTCCAATGATATTCACAGATAACGTTGTAAATATTTGTGCTAAACCTGTAATACCACTTGAATAGACATGTCCCGGTTGAAAAAATAAATTTAGCGCGACAGCTGATAGTATCGCATAAACGACTGATGCTGAAAACTTTTGCATCAATTTCTCGACAGATATATTTCTAATCAGATTCATCATCTTTATTTCCCAATTTTTAAATTAAGTTCATCAAGTTGTTGGTCTGACACATCGCTAGGTGCTTGTGTCATCGGATCAGTTGCTTTATTATTTTTTGGAAATGCAATAACTTCTCGTATATTATCTTTACCAGCTAATAACATGACAAATCGATCAAGTCCAAGTGCTAGTCCGCCATGTGGTGGAAAACCATAATTCATCGCTTCTAATAAGAAGCCAAATTGTTCATTAGCTGCTTCTTTTGTGAAACCAAGTGCTGTAAACATACGTTCTTGAAGCTCTTTTTGATTAATCCGTAAGCTACCACCGCCTAATTCATAGCCATTTAAGACAATATCATAAGCAACTGCACGAACTTTTGACAAGTCCCCTTCAAGTTCAGGAGCACTGTCTTGTGTTGGTAATGTAAAAGGGTGATGCGCACTCATATAGCGAGATTCTTCTTCACTCCACTCAAACATTGGCCAATCAACTACCCATAAAAAGTTATATTGATCTGGCGCAATCAAGTCCTGTTCTTTAGCTATTCGACTACGTATCGCACCTAAGGTTGTATTGGCAACGTCTAGATCGTCTGCCACAAATAAGACGAGATCGTTCTCTGTCAAGGACAAGGCTTTTGTTAAATCATCTGCAATATCTGGTAAAAATTTAGCAATTGGTCCTGCAAAAACTTGATCTGAGAATTTCACCCAAGCAAGTCCTTTAGCGCCAAATTGCTTAGCAAATTCTGTTAGTTTATCAATATCTTTACGCGAGTAACGATCTGCCAGGTTTTTAACAACAATTGCTTTGATGGCTGATGCTTGCGTAAACACTTTAAAATCAGCGCGTTTCGCAATAGCTGTGATATCTACAAGCTCCATCTCAAACCTAGTGTCGGGCTTATCAGAGCCATATCGATTCATGGCATCATCATATGATATCCGTGGGAATGGCAAACTTACGGTGATGTCTTTAGTCTCTTTCATGACCTTTGCAATCAGGCCTTCTGTCAACTCTTGAATCTCTGTTTCATCTAGAAAGGCAGTTTCTAAATCCACTTGTGTAAACTCAGGTTGTCGGTCCCCACGTAAATCCTCATCTCTAAAACACTTAACAATTTGGTAATAGCGGTCAAAACCAGCATTCATTAACAACTGTTTGGTGATTTGTGGAGATTGTGGTAAGGCATAAAAATGTCCTTGGGACACACGACTAGGTACCAGATAATCACGCGCACCTTCTGGTGTTGATTTTGTTAACATTGGTGTTTCAACATCAATAAAGTCAAGATCATCTAAATAATGACGAATCGACTTTGTCACTTGATGTCTTAATTTTAAATTAGCTAACATCTCAGGGCGACGTAAATCTAAGTAACGATAACGCAGGCGTGTGTCATCACTAGCTTCAAGATTATCTTTTATCTCAAATGGTGTTGTCTTTGCAGTGTTTAAAATCGTTAACGCTGATACTTCAAGTTCAACCTCACCCGTTGCTAATTTATGATTGGCTTGCGTTCTTGCCGATACTCTACCAGTGACTTCAACCACATACTCACTTCTTAGGCTTTCTGCTGTAGCTAATACTTCTTTTGATACAAGCTCCGGATTAACAACCAGCTGCATAATCCCTTCACGGTCACGTAAATCAATAAAAATCAAACCGCCCAAATCTCTACGTCGTGATACCCATCCTTTAAGGGTAATCGTCTGTTCTAAGTGTGCTAAACGAACTGCTCCCGCATACATGGTACGCTTCATATGTTTTGTCCTTTCTGAACTTTTAAAAATTGAATACTAAAGTAATAGCCTGTTTTATCGTGTAGAGATTGTGACCCAAAATTGTAATACAAGTGTCAGGATTACAACCACCATCGCAAGTTTACTTTTAGAAATTGCCCTATCTCTATTAAAAAGCACAACCACAGCACAGTAAATGACCAAAAACGTACTACCAACACGATGTGTACTTGTAAGCATTTGATAAAGACTAGCAGCTATGGATAGCGCTGATAATCCCATTAATAGTTTCAGTTTATCAGCCATTACTTTGTAACTTTCTCAAATACATCATCAAAATTCTCTTCGATTTCTGCTAAGGTTGTGTTAACTGACTGACGCGTCACATTATTTTTAACAGTAACATCACCTGAAGCGACTTCTGATTCTCCTAAAGTAATAATCGTTCTAGCACCAAATTCCTCTGCTGACTTAAACTGTTGCTTAATCTTACGATTAAGGACATCGCGCTCTACTGCATATCCTTGGTTACGTAACGATTGCACTAATTTCAATGCAGCGATATTCGCACTGTCCCCTAAAACAACAACATAAACAGCTAATGAGTTGACGACAGGTAATGCAATATTTTGTGCCTCTAATACCAACAGTAGACGTTCTACACCAAGACCAAAGCCAAAAGCTGGTGTATCCGGACCACCAAAGTAACTAACAAGCCCATCGTAGCGTCCACCACCACATAATGTCAACTCTTTTCCTTTTATCGTTGTCATAAACTCAAAAATCGTATCGTTATAATAATCTAGACCACGTACCATATTTTGATCTATCTGATAAGCAATGCCTAAACTATCTAACATTGTTGTAACAGCACTCAAGTGTTGTTGGCTCGCCTCAGATAGGAAATCTAAGATAGATGGTGCGTCTTTTACGATAGCAATATCCGCTTGTTCTTTAGAATCTAATACACGTAATGGATTGTCATGTAATCGACGTTTTGAATCTGATGACAGCTGATCTAAATGTTGTGATAAGTAAGCGATCAAAGCTTCACGGTATTGGGTGCGCGTTTCACTATCACCTAATGAATTAATCACAAGTTTAATATCTTTAACACCTAATGCATCAAAGAATGCTTTAGCCATCGCAATTGTTTCGACATCTGTAGCTGGATTATTTGAACCAAAATTTTCTACACCAATTTGATGAAATTCACGGAGTCTACCTGCTTGTGGACGCTCATAACGAAACATAGGTCCAGTATAGTATACCTTAAAAGGTTTTTGAACTTCTGGTGCAAATTTCTTGTTTTCAACATATGAGCGAACGATAGGTGCTGTCCCTTCAGGGCGAAGCGTGACATGTCGATCCCCTTTATCATAGAAATCATACATCTCTTTTGTCACAATATCAGTCGTATCTCCAACAGAACGTGAGATCACTTCATAATGTTCAAAAATTGGTGTTCTAATTTCACTAAAATGATAATCAGAAAATACTTGTCTCATCTTTTCTTCTACAAACTGCCATTTTTCACTTTCTCCGGGTAAAATATCATTTGTCCCTTTAGGTCTTTGTAATTTCATCCTTACCTTATATCCTCTCAACTATCTATAAGAAAACGCCCAAGAGCGCAAAAAACACACGCTCAAGGACGATAATATCGTGGTACCACCTTGGTTTCCTAGAAATACCTAGCTTTTTAGCTATAAAGTCGCCACCTATCAGTTATCTGTCACGTTCATTCGGCTTTTCAGATACCGCCGCTCTCTTCACTTAATTATATATTAGTCAGTCCTAATTTGCAAGATTTTAACGAGAAAAAATCACGCTACATCCTTGAAAACACCCATATTTTTTGCAAAATAATCGTAGCCTGAATAAATCGTAGCAACAAGACAGATATATAGGAAAATAGTGCCAATCATCGTCAATCCTAATAATAAGAAAATAATTGATAACATTTGTGTAAATGTTTTAATTTTCCCAGGTAAGGCTGCAGCCATGACAACACCACCTTGTTCTACCAAGAGTAGGCGTAGACCAGTCACAGCTAATTCACGACAAATAATAATTGCAATCACCCATGCTGGTGCCAAGTTAAGTGGTATTAGCATAATAAACGCTGCCATCACTAACATTTTGTCAGCTAAGGGATCCGCAAATTTCCCGAAATTAGAGACGATATTCCACTTTCTAGCTAAATAACCGTCTAACCAATCCGTTGCAGATGCGATTGCAAACAAAATGGCTGCCACAATTTGCCAACTTTGCGACTGTCCGCCCAATACTAAAATCAAAAGGAAAACTGGTATTGCAAAAATACGTGCAATCGTTAAATTATTTGGTAAATTTTCTTTGGTAAATTTCATCTTTATCTCTATTCTATTTCAATCGTTAGGGTTGCAGGTGTATCAGGTGCACCAATACTAGATAAATCAAGTGGGGTATCACCGATGTTGATCATTAACCCTGATGTTTTACCAACTGTTAATACCGTTGTCTTATCACTCAAGGTGGCGACAACTGGTGTTTGACTAGTTAGTGTGACTTGTCCACCAGCTAAATCAGAATTTGTCATGCCTAACCAGATTTCTGTGTTCTCAGCGACACTCAGATTCACCTTAACAGGGTTAGGTGCATGTTTCACTTTTGCAGTCAACGTTTGACCTTGTCCTGTCACCTGAATCTCTGTTTTAGGAGTTGCTGGGGTAGGTGCCGACGAACTTTCAGGAGTTGATTTTTTTTCTTGTTTTTGACTACTTTTCGTAGACACGCTAGATGATGCGGAAACAGTGTATAAATTTTCAGCTATGTCATCTTTTTTAGGATTATTCAAGAGTACGACGATTGAGATAGCAATAACAATCAAACAAGCAACACCACCTAGAATTGTAATAGGTAGATAATATCGCCACGTTTTTCGAGCATTCGTTACCTGTTCTTGATCATCGCGTTCTGAGGGCTTGATAAACCGATAGTTTACAGAATGATCAATCGGTTCATCTACTTCGATCATCGCCCCCTCTTCATAAGCATCTATCAACTGATCGGAATCTAGACCTAGACGCTCAGCATATTGTTTTAAATATGCTTTGATATAAAAGTCCCCTGGAAGCGCATCGTAATCGTCTTGTTCCAAGGCAATAATATATGTTTTTTGAATCTTTGTATAGTCTTCTACTTGCTTAAGCGTCATATCAAGTGTTGCACGCTTTGCGCGTAAAACTTGACCAACTGTTTTTTCTACCACGAGAACCCCCTTCTTTGTTTGATGTATGTCTTTTTATTTCACTGTTGTATCATCTTATATTCAGTTTTCGGACACAAAATCCTCATCTTCTTCACCTTGTTTGGGCATCAAAATAAATTCAGTTGCACACATATCTTTTACAAATCTATCTGCATAGTGTGCTATTTTTTCGATTGTTAGGGCTGATAACATAACAGGGAAATCAAAAAAGTTAACAGTGTCAAATAAATTTGATGAAAATTGATTTGCTATAAATTCAGGTGAATTTAATGATTTATAGTAATCCCCTAACAATTCTTTTTTGATCATATCTAGATGAGCTAAATTGAAATCACTTTCTATTCTATAACTTTTTAGTGTATCACGCAAAATTTTAGCAAGTTTTATTGGCTGTAGGGTATCTGATGTCATACTGACAAAGTGATATTGAGGTGTCACCTCAAAATCAAATCCAAAAGAATCATCGATTAAGCCTTGGTTATAGAGCCTTTCATACTGACTACTAGTATTTCCGAAAAGCATTGTCAACATCACTTGAACGGCAAGTTTATACTCAAAACGCGCTAAGTCTTCTGCTGGTAATGTATCATAGCCTCTAAAGCCTAAAGCAAGTTTAGGCATCGTAACGTCAAAATATAGTGAATTTGACATCACCTGTTTTCCAGGTTTAAATGGCGCACGTTCGATGTCTGATGCGGTACCAAACTTTTTTTGAGCCTGATTTTTTTCAACTAATGTTGCCATGCTTGGGACATCAAAAGGACCGGTTAGAAACAAAGTCATATTAGCTGGATGATAAAAGGTATGATAATTGTCATAAAGATCATCTGCTGAAATTTCTCTGATACTCTGGGGCGTCCCTGCTATATCAGAAGCCAATGGTGAATTGGGATAGAGATTCTGTAATAAACCAAAAAACAAGCGAAAGTCTGCATCATCTTGGTACATCTGAATTTCTTGTGTGATAATGCCTTGTTCTTTTTCTACTGAAGTCTGAGTAAAATAAGGTTCTTGCACAAAATCAAGCAATAAAGCAACACTCTTGTCGATTTGTTCTCGAGTAGAAAATAAGTAGGATGTCCGTGAAAAACTGGTAAAGGCATTCGAGTTGGCACCTAATTCGCCAAAAAAGTTCATGGCATCACCAGCTTCTTTTTCAAACAACTTGTGCTCTAAAAAATGTGCAATGCCTTCTGGAAATGTCTTCATCGTTTCGCTACCACGTGGTACAAATGTGGTATCTAGACTGCCAAAATTTGTCGTAAAAAGACCATATGTTTTATGAAAGTCCGGTTTAGGTAGATAGTAGACGACGAGGCCATTATCTAGTACTTCTTTATAAAGCGTCTCTCCAACCTGTGGATAGCGTTTAATCTCCAAGCGTGTCTCCTTCCATAAAATATACCGCTTGCAACCTTAGCTTAGACGCAAGTTCAACTACATCAGCTTTTGTGACTGCATCTAATTTGTTTAGCCAATCAACCATATCCAGGTAATGCTCTGGTAACAGCGACTTTATGTAAGCCTGTTCTATTAGATTAGTCGGAGAATCTAAGGCTAAAAAGTAGGCATTTTTCAACATACTCTTTGTTTGCGCTAATTCATTATCAGAAATTTCTCCCTGTACGATGGCGTTGACCTGTGCTTTTATCAATGCTAATGCTTTATCATGATCTGACGCATCAATACCAGCTGAAATTTTCAGAAGTCCTGTAAACGTATCGAATCTTGAGTTTGCATAATAAGCTAAACTTTCTTTTTCTCTGACAGTCGTAAATAACTTGGCATGTGAAAAACCACCTAAGACACCATTCAGTACTTGCATACTCAAATAATCTTGATCTCCGTATTGCACTGTATGTCGATAAGCTAATTGCAAAATCGACTGGTTGACCTCTTCTTTCTCAGTTAACAGCTTTACATCGTGATGATTAGCTTGTTCATAAAAAATCGACGTCAATGACTGACGATCTGTAAATGGGAAGTTTGAAAAGGCATCCGTGATCGCTTTCGTTTCATCTGGATCTATATCCCCTAGAACGATAATATCTATCGCGTCTGTGTTAATCATTTCTTGATAATAGGCATAAACACTTTGGCGTGTTTCTTTTTCCAATAATACTGCGTTCGAAATGCTTGGTGTTGCTACATCCTGATCATCAAAAAAAAGACCTGCTAATTTTGTCGATGCAACATACGATTTATCCTCACGAGTAGAGACTAAATAGTGTACTAGATTTTTCTTTTCACGATCAAATGTTGCTGCATCAAAACCTATTTCATCAACTAATGGCATAAAGATAGCTTGACGTATCAGAGATATCGCATCTTTAACCGTATCATCTGCTATGTATTTTGGATGCACGACGCGCATACCTATAGACAAAAAGTGGTTATCGCCTTTTTTAGACACACTACTTGTAAAACTTGCTCCATACATGCTAGATAATTTTTTTTGAAACTGTTGACTTGTTGTCAAAACAGCATTTGAAGTCTCCCACAGATTTGAAATGATCACACGCTTTGCGACCGTTTCTCTAGACATTTTTGTTCTAAAACGCACCAAAAATTGAACTGTTTTAAACTTTTTTTCTTTTATAATATGTAAATTAACATTCGTTTTAAGTTTCATACTTTTCCTTTTTATAGTTTCCATTATACCAAAATTATGAGCTTGACTGTAGCAATTCAAGATAAGAATTCATCTACTTTAACTTATCCAGACAACCTAAAATCTTTTATTTTTGTATTTCGGTTACAAGCTCTGTTTTTATGTTAAAATGAGATATGAATACTTATACGATTTACGATGAATTTATCACACTAGGCAAGCTTTTAAAGGATGCCGCAATTATTGAAACTGGTGGCGCTGCTAAAAACTTTTTAGCCAATAATGATGTCTTATATAATGGCAGTTATGAAAATAGACGTGGAAAAAAACTTTTTGATGGGGATGTACTTGAATTTCCAGATTTAGGGCTTAAACTGAATATTGTTGCTGCAACTGCTACTGAAATAGCTGAACGTCAAGCTGAACTTGAAGAAGAAGCTCGTGTGAAAGCGATAGTTAAAACATTAAATGCTAATAACAAAAAAGCTGCTGGACGTCAAAAAACTGCTGCCAATAACAAAGAACAATATTTCAAACGCAAAACCAACAAACCAAAATTCCCAGGTGCAAAATAACAATACATGATCATTTCTGACTTATCTCTTCATCATTTCCGAAATTATCAAGAACTCCATCTCGATCTTGATCCCAACCTGAATATCTTTGTCGGCCAAAACGCTCAAGGTAAAACCAATATTGCCGAAAGCATTTTTTTTCTTGCGTTAACAAGAAGTCATCGCACACATACTGACAAAGATTTGATTACATGGGGCGAGAAGGAAATGCGTGTGTCTGCTCATGTGCTGAAAAAAAACATGACGATTCCGTTAGAAGTTAGCCTGACTACTAAAGGACGTATCGCTAAAGCCAATCATCTAAAAGAAAATCGATTAGCTGACTATATTGGCAATTTGAATGTCATCATGTTTGCACCAGAGGATCTAGCCATCATCAAAGGTGCACCTAGTATACGACGCCGATTTATGGATATAGAAATTGGTCAGATTTATCCAGTCTATCTTCACGACTTAATGTCTTATAATAAGACATTAAAAGAGCGAAATAGCTACTTAAAATTTGATCTTCATAAAATTGATCTTCATTTTCTAGACGTTTTAGATGATCAACTTGTTTCATATGGGACAAAAGTCATGGCACATCGCCAGAAATTTGTTGACAATTTACTGACCATCTCAACCAAATTACATGATAAACTCAGTCATGGTAAAGAGAAATTAGTCATCACTTATGCTCAAAATGTTAAACAAGATTTTGCAGAAGCATTAAGAAATGCGAGACAAAATGACCTATTTCGTAAGCAAACATCTGTTGGCCCTCATCGTGATGATCTGCAGTTCGTAGTCAATGACATCGATATCGCTAATTTTGGATCCCAAGGTCAGCAACGTACAACTGCATTATCTATCAAATTAGCTGAGATTGACCTTGTCTTCCAAGAAACCGGCGAATACCCTATCTTATTACTGGATGATGTCATGAGTGAATTAGATAATCAGCGCCAACTTGATTTACTGTCTCTTGTGATTGGTAAAACACAAACTTTTATTACCACCACAACGTTAGATCATCTCAAACATCTGCCTGAAAACCTCACTGTGTTTCAAGTTAGCGATGGAGAAATTTTAAAGCAGGACTAATTTTGCTACATTAGATTAAACATGATATAAAACCTATATAGTTGATAAACTAGTGTGCACTGTATAAAATAAACTAAAAAAAGTAAAAAACTAGACGACATCTAGTTTTTTACTTTTTTATGCTACCTGCATAATATGAGATTAGGAATCAAAGTAAAGTCATACAAAAATACCACCAAGACCATCGATCAAGTACAGCAAGTCCTAAAAACACTATAAAACATATGATTAGGATCGCCTCCTTAATGCCTATCGGTAAAGGATACCTGTTATCATAAAACCACCTTCTTTTAAAAATGACAGTCTTCTACTTGTAACATACACTTCAACTATTTCAACCCATAGTTATCCATAAAAAAATATCTACAAACTTACATTGTAGATATCCTTCTAGAACCTTACAGTCCTATTTTTTACCCAAAATCTTGCTCCAAGCATCAGCATAATCACTATCACTACCGCCGATTGCAAATTTATATTGTGTGCTTGGGGCGCCATCAGGTGTTGCCCAGTTAGAGGTTGTTGTTGCACCTGATACTGCAACATTTTTAAAACCGCCACCTGTAATTGTCCCAGGTTTTTCACCAGTTGATACTAAAACTGTTGATTTAGTAACTGATGGATCCATTGCAAATTTTTGATTGATGCCAAATACACCAGGATTAGCTTGATAAATAGCATTAGCCAATTGTGCAACATATTGCGAGTTATTCAAATATCCAGTCATGGCAGCCATAGGCGTATTATCATCATGACCTACCCAAGAGCTTAAAGTCACTGCTGGTGTGCCAACCATCAACCATACATCAGAAAAATTGTTAGATGTTCCTGTTTTACCAACCCAGTCTGCGCTTGCAAGTGCTGGGTTCAGACCAGATAACTGTCCATAAAACGTCGTTGTTTTTTGAGACTTAATCGGTCCTTTAAGCAATTCTGCCATGATAGATGAGGTAGCTTTCGAATAAACTTGAACTGGTTGACTCTCATGCTTATAGATTTCTTTACCTGTATCATCTTTGATGCTGTCAACAACATAGTAGGGTTCATATTTACCACCATTTAGTAAAGCTTGATAGCCATTTGTATGTTGCACAACAGTTGGCTCAATACCACCACCTAACGGCAGAGATTCTATGCTGTAATCTTTAATCCCATAATTCATCTTACTCATGTAAGGTTTGACAGACTTACCAGCTTTCAAAATTGTTTGGTAAGTCCAATAGGCTGGCACGTTCCATGAGGTATCTAGGGCATCTTGTAACGTCATCATTTCTTGTGTCCCTGCTGAGGTGTCATGCATAATCTGCGTGCCATCACTATATTTAGCAGGATAGTTAGATAAACGACTAGCGCTTCCCATTAATCCCATATCTATAGCTGGACCATAAGCAACAATCGGTTTAATCGATGATCCAGGATCACGATGTGTATCAAAGGCATGGTTATTTTGATTGGTGTTATAATTTAAGCCACCCACAAATCCAATGACTGCACCAGTTTGATTATCCATCAAGACATTACCAGTTTGATTTTCACCTGTTCCATCTTGTAACAGATAACCATAGTTAGCTACCGCTGTTTGCATAGCTTGATAAATATTTTGATCAATCGTTGCAGTGACTGTATAACCACCTTCTGATAATTTACTTGCTGCTAGTTTTTGGTAACTTGCTTTAACTGCATCATTACCTTGATCAGATTCCGACACCTTATCCGTTTTAATCAGATAGTCATAAACTTTATCGAAAGCTTCATTATAGACAACGTGGTACAGATAACCATGACTGGCTGATTCTGCACTACCTGTAGCGATAAATTCTGTTGATATATCGTAATCTTTATAGGCAGTGTATTCTTTCTTAGAAATATAATCATTACGATATAGGTTAAATAAAACTTCTTTTTGTCTTGCTAACCCATACTGCATATTTTCTTTTGACTTCAGTGACCCATCAGCGTTATAAGGCGCATAAGTTATCGGACTTTGAGGTAGTCCAGCGATAAAGGCAGCTTCTGGCACGGTTAAGTCTTTACTAGATTTACCAAAAATACCTTGCGCAGCTTCCTCAACACCTGAGATATTTTGTCCTTTATTGTTACGACCAAAGGGGGATACATTTAAATAATCTGTTAAAATTTGATCTTTGCTCAAGTGTTTTTCAAGTTCTAGTGCATACACCATCTCTGTTGCTTTACGCTTAAAAGTGGGTGAATCTCCAAGAATTTGCTGCTTAATTAATTGCTGCGTTATCGTTGAACCACCAGAACTTGCGCCACCTGTTGATTCACCTAAAATTGCTCTAAAAAAAGCTTTAGGCACAACACCTTTATGAGATTTAAAGTTTTCATCTTCGGTTGCAATCAAAGCATTTTTCACATTTTGTGAAATGTTTTCACTAGAAACTTTTGTTCTGATGAGATCGCTCGAGATATCAGAAATTTTTTGACCATTACTATAATTGATGACAGATGCTTCATGAATTGTATTAATCTTATCGGTCAGTGTATTGACAGATGGGACTTTTACATCTGTGATTAGGCTCATCAAATAGCCTGTCCCTGTTGAGAACGCAAAAACAGCACCAACGCTTAGCATAATAGCAAAAATAATAGATAATCCGCGCACCACAATAAAGGTCGTGCCTAAAATTGTCTTACTATCAGTCTGTTGCTTTTTGGGGTGAGTTTTATGTTTTATAGACGTTTTTTTTGACTTACGTTTTCTATCTGATATTTCTTTTGTCATATGTTAAATTATAACATAACTCTATTATTTTACATACTATCACATCAGTTATTGCACTAAATTATGAGATATTTTATTAATAAATGGCAACATATAAAGCTTAAGATGAACAACTCCCCTGATGATTGATATATATCGTCTTAATAAAGGAATACCTTGACTAATATTATTACCTGATATCAGACAGATAAGTACTAACAAAACGGCTAATTTTTGGTATAATAGACTTAATTTATAAAAATTAGAAAAAGACTGTACATAAGGATGACTAACATGAATATTTTTGAAGAACTAAAAGCGCGTGGTTTGATTTTTCAAACAACTGATGAAGCTGCTTTGATCAAAGCATTAACCGAAGACTCTATTAAATTTTATTCTGGCTATGATCCGACAGCTGATTCACTTCATCTGGGACATCTAGTACCGATTCTAAACATGAGACGCCTTCAGTTAGCTGGTCATCAACCTGTTGCGTTAGTCGGTGGTGCTACAGGCATGATTGGTGACCCATCTTTTAAGGATGCCGAACGCTCACTTCAAACAACTGAAACAGTAGCCGCTTGGTCTGCTGCAATTAAGCAACAACTCTCTCGTTTCTTAAGCTTTGAAGGCGAGAACGCTGCAACAGTCGTTAACAACTATGACTGGTTTTCACAAATGAATATTCTCGAATTTTTACGAGATGTTGGTAAGCACTTTACAATTAACTACATGATGAGTAAGGAATCTGTGAAGAAACGGATTGAAACAGGGATCTCATATACTGAATTTGCTTATCAAATTCTACAAGGCTATGATTTTTATCAACTCAACGAAAACTATGGCGTTACCTTAGAAATCGGCGGATCAGACCAATGGGGTAATATGATTGCTGGGACAGATCTCATCCGTAAAAAATCTGGTAATGACACACACGTCATTACAGTGCCTTTAATTACAGACTCTACTGGTAAAAAGTTTGGTAAATCAGAAGGTAATGCTGTTTGGCTAGATGCAGATAAAACCTCCCCTTATGAATTTTATCAATTTTGGCTAAATGTAGCCGATGCTGATGCAGTAAAATTTCTCAAAATTTTTACTTTCCTAAGCCTTGATGAAATAGATGACATTGCTAAAGCATTCGAAGCAGCACCACACGAACGTTTAGCACAAAAAACATTAGCTAAAGAAGTTGTAACACTTGTTCATGGTGAAACTGCTTACGACAATGCTGTACATATCTCTCAACAATTATTTGATGGTCATATCAAATCATTATCTGTTAAAGATATTAAAACAGGCCTATCTGATGTGCCTAACTTTACCGTGGCTGCCGATTTTGATGGTAATTTAGTTAATCTCTTAGTAGATGCTAAAATCTCACCTAGTCGTCGTCAAGCTCGTGAAGACATCTCAAATGGCGCTATTTATATTAATGGAGATAGACAAACTAGTCTAGAGTATGTCATTGGTGATGCAGATAAACTGGAATCACAATTAACCGTGATTCGTCGTGGTAAGAAAAAATATACCATTATTAACTTTTAAGGTTTAATAAAAAGCAATTCATTTCAACAAATGAACTGCTTTTTTTATGTACCTATCACTTGTTTAATCAACTGCTTTTTTTCGTGTCACTAATCGATACCCTGACAAACACCAAGCAAAAATAACCAAAGCAAGCCCAACATAGAAAGCATGATGCATACCAGTTAGAAAAATGTCAGGACGTGATGTTATATATCCAGATACACGATGTCCTACTAAAGATGACATCGCAACAAACAAAACTGTTGTCGACAGTGTCGTCCCTAAAACAAAACCGAGATTTCGTGCGAGTGCATTAACAGACCCAGCAATGCCTAAGTATCTTGATTCAACCGTTGACATCACTAATGCATTATTAGGACTTTGGAAGAACCCAACACTACCACCATGTAAAAATAAAACAAGCATCACAAAAGCTATCGCCGTTGTTTGACCAAATATCAGATAACCTAGTTGCACAACAAGCACACCAGTAATCGCAATAAATGTGATAATTTCTTTGTCAAATTTATCTGATAAAACACCAGCAATTGGACTAAAGATAAACATACCAACAGGATAAGCCATCATTACCATACCTGCAAATCCCGCAGCACTCCCTCTATAATCTTGCAGATAAAAAGGCATTAAGATGTTGACAAAGCTACCTGCTGTAAACATTGTCATACTCGTAATGACACTCATAGAAAAAAGTTTACTGCGGAAAATATTAAGATTTAACAATGGTTTATCGACGGTTCTTTCTGTATGAATAAACCAAATAAACAAGATAATCATCGCTACAAAACTGATCAAGACGGGAAGGTGACTAAATCCTTGTGCTTGCCCTAAACTCATCGCGATAAAAAAGGCAACAATTGTTAAGAACATTTGTGTAGCCCCTAATAAATCGGCATCTTTAAACCTACCAATTCCTTCGTCTTTTGGCAATGCCTTGCGCCCTATCAAATAAGCCACAATACCTAAAGGCACATTTATCCAAAATATATAAGACCAACTCGCAAACTGTAAGATAAAGCCGCCAATTGCAGGTCCGGCAATCGCCCCTAAACTAACAAACATTGACATGATGCTCATCGCTCGGGCTCTAAGTGCCGGTGGAAATAGCTGACTAGTAATCCCAAAACTGTTAGACATCGTCATTGATGCACCTATGGCTTGAATGATTCTTGAGAAAAGTAAAAAGTGTAACCCTAGATTTATCCCCGCAAGTAGCGAACCTAATGTAAATACGATACTCCCAATACTGAAAATTTTGGTTTTTCCAAGTAAATCACCTAGTCGACCAAATAACAAAATTAACCCTGAAATAACCACTAAATAGATCGTTACCGACCAAGTCACTTGACTCATTTCAAGATGCATTTCACGTGCCATACTTGGTAAAGCAATATTAACTATTGACCCATCAAGTGTTGACATGAATGTGAAAATACCTAGGGCTAAAAGTCCTGGAAATTTTTCTTTACTAAACATATCTACCTTCTTTTCTTATAGCAACTCCTGAATATCCATATCTAACTTATCTGTCCTATCATCATTAGATAATCGATTAATCATCATACCATCAACAGCACGCGCCACCAACTCATCAATTGCCATACGTGCTTCAAATTTCTCCGCATGATCCAATTTGGGATTTGTTTTGGGTTGCGGTGGAGCAAAAATAGTACAGCAATCCTCAAAAGGTTGAATAGATAAGTTAAAGGTATCAATTTTTTCAGCTAATTCGATAATCTCTAACTTGTCCATTGTTACAACAGGTCTTATAATCGGCGTTGTCGTTACAGCATTAATCGCTACCATTGATCCTAAAGTTTGACTGGCTACTTGTCCTAGACTTTCACCATTAATAATAATTTGACCATGACGTCTTGCTCTTATTTCATCAACGACACGCATCATAAATCGACGTGTTACTGTCATCAGATAAGGCATCGGAACATTATTTTTGATTTCTTCTTGAATCTCTGTAAATGGCACTTCAATAAATTGGATATCTCCACCAAATACCGTTAATTTTTTCGCCAAATCTTTAGCTTTCTGTAATGCAGCTGGACTTGTATAAGGAGGAGAAGCAAAGTGAACCGCTTCTATCTCAACACCACGCTTAAGCGCTAAGTATCCTGCTACAGGAGAATCAATCCCACCAGATAGCATCAACATACCTTTACCTGCTGTACCAACAGGTAATCCTCCTGCGCCCTTGATTGTCTCATAGCTCAAATAAGCAGCATCTAAACGTATTTCAACGCGTAAATCAATGTCAGGTTGCTTCATCTGTGCTTTTGCATAAGGAATGGTTTCTATCACTGTATGTCCTAATTCACGATTTAATGCTGTACTATCTAGTTCAAAATCATGATCAGAACGTTTAGCTGAAATCTTAAAGGTCATCCCTTCACGATATATTTTTTTCATCAATTCAGCCACAGCAGCTTCAAGCGCAGGCATATTTTTTTCCACCTTTATGGCTGGAGAAAAGCTTTGGATACCAAAGACTTTGGCCAGCTTTTCAGAAAGTGGATTATAATCTGCACCATTCAAAAATATATGCGTACGATCTCTGTCCGATTTAACTGAGACCATCGGCCATTGCGTCAATACTTCTCGTACATTATTTGCTAATCGGGAAACAAACTTCATCCGATTCTTACCTTTAGTTGATAATTCACCATAGCGAATTAGTATTTCTGAGTAATTTAAATTTGTCATAAGTACTTTCTATCCTCGTTTACTACGACGTGTAGTAAACTATTTTACTAGGTTATTTTTTGAAACTTTTCATGTAACTGTTTGAAAATTGTTAAGAACTGTTCTATTTCAGCCATATTATTACTCGCATCAAGAGAAATTCTCACCGCAGAGGTTGCAACTCTAGGCGATATATTCATCGCGCCAAGTGTGCTAGATGCGACACCAGCTTTTGATGAACAAGCACTGGTCGTAGAGATATAGATATTATGCGCTTCAAACCCATGGACTAATACCTCACCACGGACACCTTTTATCCCAAAGGTCAAAATATTGGGAATGAAGTTTTCTGTTTGGCTAAAGATCACAACATCAGAATAAGCCTCAAGTGCAGTCATAAGCACTGATTTCATCGCTTGTATTTTCTCTTGCTTGTGTGCCATTTCTGATAAGAACAAGCGTAGTGCTTTTGCAGTAGCTGCAATTCCTGCAACATTTTCCGTTGTAGAGCGTTGATTTTGTTCTTGGCCTCCACCAGAAAGCAGGGGTTGCAGTTTTTTACCCTCTTTTATATAGACAAAACCAACACCCCGTGGGCCATGAAACTTATGCGCTGAAAATGTTGCAAAATCAACTCTCTCTGGTAACATATCAGCCGGCATTAATTTACCGATCGCTTGGACTGCATCGACGTGAAAAGATATTTTTGGTTGATTCTTTAACAAGTTAGCGATTCCCTGAAGAGGTTGAATGGCACCAATCTCGTTATTAACGGCCATGACAGAGACTAAAATAGTATCTGGTCTGATTAACGCAGCAAGTGCATCAAGTTTAACAAACCCGTTGCTATCTACAGGTGCTAAATCAATCTCAAATCCTTGCGTTTTTAACCATAAGGCAGACGTTTTTACAGCAGGATGCTCAACCGCCGATATGATAATGTGCTTACCATAACTTTTCTTTTCAAAAGCAACACCCTTTATCAGCCAGTTATCTCCTTCAGTACCGCCTGAGGTAAAATAAATTTCTGATGTTTTTTTCTCTAATAAGTCCGCAATTTGTTTACGTGACGCCATAAGCATCCGACTAGCAACTGTTCCTAAATCATGCAAACTAGATGGATTACCCATAATTTTAACCGCAACGTCAGTATAGGTTTTTAACACCTCAGGATAAATTGCTGTAGTCGCTGCGTTATCTAAATATATCACTTTTGTTTTCCTTTTTACTTTAGACATGAAATTTTTAGCTCTAGACCATATGTTTTAATAAATGTGAACACTGTCAATCTTTAACAATTTCAACAAATAAAAAAACCACCTCTGGTTTTAAACTAACATCTAGTATCCTATAGATCTTAGCATTCATCTGTCAATAATAATTACCATCAGAACGCTCAAGCTAACAGCCAAATTTATAACTAAATAAGGAGTTGCTAGCTTACTATAATCATACCTATACTACTATATTATACCTTTTACACGTGAATAGCAACTTTTAATTTTTTTACTATCTTCATTTTACATCGCTACTCGCCCATGCACAGTAAGGTTTATTTTGTTTTATATTCTAGAAAATCATAAAGCAAGTTACTGTGTTGATCATTCATAGAATAATTTTCTAGTGCATTGACATTTTTTCGCATCATTTGTGCTTCCCTTGCTGTCAAATCACCTTTTGCTTCATATTCAAAAATTAATTTTCTTTCAAGATAATACCCACGCATCATCTCATCCAGATTATTTGGTCGAACTTTGGTGATAATCCTGTTAATAAACCCGCCAGATGCTACCTGCTCTGACGTTCTCAGACGCTCCGATTGCAGATAATTAATTAATTCTGTATTGTAAACACCTTCCAGACTTTCTAATGCTTCCATAATCAGGGTTGTGTTACTGAAATATAACTCACGGATTTCTGTCCTAGAATCACCAATTAACTTCCTAATTTTCTTACCTCTAAATGCAATGTTTATATGAAGCATATTACTTAACACTAACCTGATAGCTCTTAAGAAAATAGCTATCGCAAATGCTAAACTTGAAACAAACCTGTGAACGATTGAGCGTTCTAACTCTTTCAGATATCTTTGATAAATGCGATATGTTTTCATGGTTATTTCATTATTTCGAAAAGCATTTTCAAGCCCTTCATTTTCTAATCTTAAGATTAACAGTTGTAGGTCATTAAATTCGGCAGTCATCTTAGCTGATTCTTGACTGATAATTAACTTTTGAATACGCGCTTGATAATTATCAATGGTTGCAATATAGCCTAGACGATTTTTATTATTCGCTGATTCTTTTTCTAACTGTGTGACGACACTCGTTAGAATTGCGATTCTCGCAACATTATCAACTTTTTCTTCTTTCTTTGGTGCAATAATCGGTAGAATCAAAATACCTGCTAAAAAGCTCAATACCGTAACTGACGCACTCAAAAAAATAAGCAAAGAATATTTTTGAGAGATAGCTGCTGGCAAAAGTAAAATAGTGGCAACAGACACTGTACCTTTAACACCTGAAAACGTTAACAGCAAAATATCATCCACGTATCTGCTAAATTTCTGACGTCTTTTCTTAGCAATTATCGCGTAGTAAACACTTAATACGATATATCTCACTAGAAACAAGGTGATAGTCAAAACGATAACAGTCACTAACAAACGACCATTATCATAATAAGCATTTGTGATGATTGGCGTGATAATCTGTTCTAATTCAATCCCTAAAAATAAAAAGACGATGGAATTCAATATAAATGAGATGGTATCCCAAACTGTTTTTGTCACATTCTCAACTTGTGCATCAAATAAGGTAATTTTTTTAAATCCACTTGCCTGCATAACACCTGCGACAACAACAGCAATGATTCCCGAAACATGTAACTCCTCTGCTAGAAAAAAAGCTAACAGTGGCATAATCAACTCTAACATCAGATAACCAGTCACATCTTGTGCGGCTACATCCTCCATCAAAGTAAGAATTAAACGATTTAACCAAGAAACCGAAAACCCAATCAACGCCCCACCAATTGCCGAAAATAGCAAACTAGTTGACGCACGACCTAAAGAAAACTCCCCTGTCGTTAAAGCTAAAATAGCAAACTGGAAGGCGATAATGCCCGATGCATCATTAAATAAACCTTCTCCTTTTAAAATAGCTATGGTCCGTTTGGGGAAATCAAAACGTTCGGATAGAGACCCTACTGCTACAGCATCGGTAGGACCTAAACTTGCACCAAGGGCAAAACTTGCAGCCAGAGGAATACTCGTATAAAAGCTATGACTGATCACACCGACGACTAATGTCGTAATAAAAACAACTGGAAAAACTAGTAGGGTTACTGTTGGCGTATGTTTTAAAATACCTTTTATATCAGCTTCTTCACCTTCTCTAAACAGAAGTGGACCGATAATGAAAGCTAAAAATAGTTCTGGGTTAAGTCTGAGCACATTACCAGCCCCAAGGACACCTAGAATTAACCCAAACACAACCTGAATCAGTGGTAAAGGTAGTTTAGGAAATACTTTATTAATGACATTTGATGTGATTAAGGCCGCAAAAAATATGATGACATAGAATACAGTATGAATCATTGGTATGTATCTCCTTTCTATCCTGCCTAATCTGCTACATGGCAAAGTAATACCCCAAATGCAATCAACTTATACTGGACACATCTATTTGGGGTATCCCCATGATTACTCACTATAGCTTAAACTTCTAGTTATTTCTCGTCTAATAATTTTTTAAATAGTGCTTTTTTAATCGCTAATTTTTCATCTACTTTCTGAGCAGATTTTTTATCTAAAGTAGCACGACAACGTTTAACTTCTAGTTCTGCCAACTGTCGACGTAGTCTTTCTTTTTGATTTTCTAAACTACGAAACCGATCGAAAAAAGAAGCTTTCACACTAAGATTCGTATCTAGATCATGATGTTCGTCATTCTCTAAATATAGTCTTCTCATCTCCTGAATCTCTTTTTGACAGTCATCATCAGATAATCTTTTCATTTCATAACCCCAATTAAATTTATAAGGCTAATTATAGCATATTTTCACTTAGAATTCTAAACTCCCATCCGAGAGCTGTTACTTGGTAAAAAAATAATATTGCCTATCGTATGACATTTTCTTTTACTTTTTCAGAAAATGAGCATATAATGGCAATATATGAATTACTAGTTTCACCATTACACCTCTTGCATATTAAATTGTGCAGGTCGTAACGCAAATAAAGCAGGATTTTAAACAATCTCTCGGAGGATAAGGAAATGATTCAAGGGTACAAAAAGATTTTAATTGGTATTGACGGTTCAGTAGAGTCAGCAGCAGCATTTGATAAAGCCGTTGCTGTGGCAAAACGTAATGATGCAGAACTACTATTAGTTAATGTCATTGATTTACGTTCTTTCCAAAGCATCTCAACTTATGATACGATGGTCGCTGAAGATACTAAAAGAGGTGCAGAGCAACTAATTACTGACTTTGCTGATGATGCACGCGCAGCTGGTGTGACAAAAATTAAAACAATTGTCGAGTTTGGTTCTCCAAAAGTGATGATGGCCACAACCATTCCAACACAAGAACAAGTTGATTTGATTATGATTGGTGCAACAGGATTAAGCTACATTGAACGCTTATTTATCGGTTCAGTTGCCCAATACATCGTGACACACGCAACATGTGACACATTAATTATTCGCTAATTAAAAAATCAGGACAGATATCTGTCCTGATTTTATTTTACGTTTAATTTGGCAATTTCAATCATTGTATCAACTGCTTTCTGCATCGTCTGTAAACTAACAAACTCAAACCGACCATGCATATTTTCCCCACCTGCAAATATATTAGGTGTTGGGATACCCATAAATGATAGTTTCGACCCATCAGTCCCTCCTCGAACAGGTGCGATCTTAGGTATGATTCCCACATGCTTCATTGCCGTTTCAGCTAATGACACAATAGACATATCTTTTTCGATGATTTCAGCCATATTATAATATTGATCTTGTACATCTACTTTAACACGTTGTGTCGTGTATTGACTATTCATATCAGAAGCAATTTGGCTTAATGCTATCTTCATCTTTTCAAAGATTTGACGGTCGTGATCTCGAATAATATAAGTCATCTTGGCTGCTTCGGGTGTACCTGTCACTGCTGTTAAATGATAAAACCCAGCGCGTCCTTCTGTTAGCTCAGGACGTTTTTCCTCTGGTAAAGCATGATGAAAATCATGAGCGAGTTGCAAGGCATTAATCATCTGATTTTTCGCTGTACCAGGATGTACGTTACGACCTAACAGTGTAACCGTTGCACTCGCAGCATTAAATGTCTCGTATTCTAACTCACCTAGCGGACCACCATCAATCGTATAAGCAAAATCGACATCAAAATCGGTCACATCAAAACGATCGGCACCCACACCTATTTCCTCATCTGGTCCAAACCCAATGCGAATTTCGCCATGTTCAATTTCAGGATGCCGTATTAAGTAATCTGCTGCTGTCATGATTTCAGCTATTCCTGCTTTATCATCTGCACCTAATAGTGTCGTCCCATCAGTTGTGATCAAAGTTTGACCTTTGTAATTGTTCAGATTAGGAAACTCTTCTGGATCAAGCACATAGCCACTATCGCCGAGCATAATTTTTTGTCCATCATAGTGATCAATCACCTGTGGGTTTACGCCGTCAGCATTAAAATCAGCTGTATCTAAATGTGCAATCCATCCGATTTTACGGACTTGTTTTGTGGTCGTTGCAGGAATCGTCCCCACTACAAATCCATTTTCAGATAAATAATGTACAGCTTCAAGTCCTATTTCTCGCATTTCTTGGGCCAATAAGTTAGCAAAATCAACTTGAGATTGCGTCGTTGGTACAGTCGTACTTAATTCGTTAGATCGTGTATTTAATTTTACATAACGTAAAAAACGTTGTAATAATTTTCCATTATTCATATGATTTCCTTATCAAACTATAGGTAGTATCTAACTATTATGGTAAAAGAAAAAGCCTGATTTTAGTCAAACTTTTTCTTTTTTTGTTAACCTTAATCAATTGAGATTAAGCTTTTTTAGCTACTGGATATACAGAAACTTTTTTCTTATCGCGACCAAAACGTTCAAATTTTACAACGCCTTCGATTTTAGCGAAAAGTGTATCATCTCCACCACGGCCAACATTTTCACCTGGATGAATTTTAGTACCGCGTTGACGGTAAAGAATTGATCCGCCAGTCACAGTTTGTCCGTCAGCAGCTTTTGAGCCAAGACGTTTAGATTGTGAATCACGACCATTGGAAGTTGAACCACCACCTTTTTTGTGGGCGAACAACGATAGATTCATTTTCAACATAGGGTTTTTCCTCCTTGATTTATTAATAGGTTACAGATCATGATCAGTAACACTAATGAAATTACGATACTCTGCTTCATCTGCAATAGCACTAACGCCATTCTCAAGATTTTGCAATAATATTTGCGCAATTTCTTTTTGTTTGTCAGATAGTTCTGCTATAATTTCACAATCCAGAAACCCACCATCTACTGCATCAATCTCAACCAAAGGTTGAAAATGTGCTAGTGATTCTAATGAGTTAACCGTCGTAATCGCAAGACTAGATACTCCAGCACAAACGATATCATGTGCATGTTTCCCATCAAAAGCATGTCCTGTAATCACGAAACGTGTAATCATACCATTTTTCCGAGTAAACTTGATGTTAATCATGTTAATTGACGCGATTAAGCGTTAATTTCTTTGATAACAACTTTTGTATACGGTTGACGGTGACCTTGTTTACGGTGTGAGTGTTTTTTAGGTTTGTATTTGAAAGTTACTACTTTCTTTTGCTTACCTTGTTTCTCAACTTCTGCGACAACAGTTGCACCAGATACGAATGGTGCACCAATGACAGTTTTTTCACCGCCGACAAGTACTACTTCATCAAAAGTAACAGTAGCGCCAGCTTCAACGTCCAATTTCTCAACATAGATTGCTTGACCAACTTCAACTTTGATTTGTTTCCCGCCAGTTTTTACGATTGCATAAGTCATTTGCGTGTTTCCTCCTTATAGTTTGGTATGTTAGACTCGCCTAAGCAGGTGGACTAAGTCACTTAAACCTTACCTCGTGCGGTTGCACTTTATGAAACTCACAAAGACAACGTTATAATTATATCATAATCATATCACTTTTGCAATAGCTTGTTGTACTTTATCTTTTTGTGCTTCTAGTAATGCTATCTTACTTGTGATTTGTGTTTTTGCCATCTCTACAATTCGTTTAAATGCTGGTTCATCTTTAAAACGATCAGTAAATGCAGTAAATGCCACAAGTTTATCTTGCGTATCGAAAGTGTTACCAATAATTTTAATGAAATCACCAGATGCCATATCTCCACCAAGTTTTTCTTGAACCCAATCCCAATTTTGCACTAACCAGTTAAAGGCAGCATCTTGTGAAAATGAACGAGAAATTAAAGAAGAGAACCAAAAGCGTAAATCTTGTGGTTTAACCAAGTCAGTATTGTGATACTGTTTAATAATGTATGCAACAGTTGCCATATTTTTCGTACTCGACAACGCCACATTTAATTCACGTTGGAAAGTTTGGTCTGTCGTTTTAGCATAAGCATCAATATACTGTTTGATTAACGCATCTGACTCTTTTTTGACAATCTGATTTTTCAACACAACTTGTCTGATATCTGCTGGAATCGTGTGTATATCAGAGTTGTGTGCTTCAAAAATCTCTGATGCTTTAGCTAAAGCATCAGCATCTTCAGCGTAAACTTCCCAGGAAATAGGTAGGACCCGTAACTGCTCATCATTAAATGATTCACCGGGAATTTTGTCCCAACCCAATCGTTTATATTGCGTATTAAACAGCTGGTCAACAAATGATTTAAACTCTATTTCAGACTCGCTTGCTTCGTCGATAAATATCTTGAGTGCGTTTAGTGCTTGTGAGATTGCCGTATTGACTACTTTTGAGGATTCATTGCGACAATTTGCTAATAAACTGACCAAATCTGCATACTCACTCAAACCACCCTCAGCTAATTTCAATGCAGATTGAATCAATTGCACTTTTGTCACCGCATCATAAGTGCTAAGATTGGACATCACTTTATGAGCAAGGTCTTCTGAGTAGTTAACTAGATAATGCGCAGCATTTTGAGCATTAAACAATAGCGGTAAGCCACCGTTTTGATCTGATAACTCAGCAAACCCAGGGATACGAACTTCAGCTTCTGACATGACATCAGGTAACCCCACCCAATTGCTATTGAGTGGAATTTGCCATAAACGATTTTGATCACTACCTTGTCCTGTAAAAAATTGTTGTTGGCGAAGGACAAGCTCATCCCCTTCTACAGATACTGAAAGTACCGGATACCCTGGCTGATCAATCCATGACGTCATAAATGCAGAGACATCACGACCTGATGTTGTTGATAAAGCATGCCATAAGTCTGCACCGACAGTATTGCCATACTGATGTGTTTCAAAATACATACTAAGACCTGCTGAAAAAGCCTCATCTCCCAACCACTTACGTAACATGACCATCAATCGTGCGCCTTTAGCATACACAATCGCGCCATCAAACAAGGTATTGATCTCATCTGGATGATTCACTGCAACATGAACGCTTTGAACGCCATCAATGGCATCACGATTAAGTGCCATAGGTGCTTCAGCTATAGAAAATTGTTCCCAAATATGCCAATCAGGCTCAATACTATCAACAGCCACATACTCCATCATATTGGCAAAAGATTCGTTCAACCAGAGATCATCCCACCACTGCATCGTCACCAAGTCACCAAACCATTGATGCGCAAGTTCATGTGCAATGACTAAAGCGACATATTGACGACTCTCTAGTGTTGAATTATCTGGATCAGCAAGTAAAGCTACCTCACGATAGGTAATTGCACCCCAGTTTTCCATCGCCCCAGCAGAAAAATCAGGTAAGCCGATATGCCATGAATGAGGCAGCGGATAAGGCACTTTGAAGTAATCTTCATAAAATTCAATCACACGAATGGCAATATCAAGCGGAAAATCCAAAGCAGCCAATTTATGTGCTTTTGTCGAAAATACACCTACTTGCGTACCAGTTTTTGTTTTCCCTAATTTAGATTGCAAATCACCCAAAACAAAAGCTAGTAAATAAGAAGACATCTTCACAGAGGTGTCAAAGGTATGAACTCCATTGTCGTTAGCAATCTCAGGCATATTTGAGATGATCGACTCGCCAGCCTTTTCATCAAATTTTACTGACAAGTCAAAAGTTGCTTTAGCGGCAGGTTCATCAATTGATGGGAATGCTTGACGTGCAAAATGCGTTTCAAACTGAGTCCCAACTAGCTGTTTTTTTTCACCATCTACTTCATAATAAGAAGGATATATCCCTGTCATATTATCTGTAAGTGCTGCTGAATAAGTAAACGTTACTTTAGTTTTGCCTAATTCAGCAATTGAAAAGTTAACTGTTTCAGCAGGTTCATCGATTGTGAACGCAACTGCTTTTTCGTTAACTAAAACAGATTGAATAGACAATCCCTTTTGATGAAAAGCTAACGAATTTGTCATGGCTTGACCAATAACTGTTACCTTCCCTTCAAACCGTTTTGTTTCCCGATTAATATCTAAAAATATGTTGTAATTTTCTGGTTTAAAATCATTATATAGCTGTTTAAATGCTTGCATCATTGCCTCCATAAAAAGGTATACATACTACCTTTATTCATTACTAGTCTTCTCTAGTATAGCAAAATCCCTATCAATCAACCACTGATGGCGATGTAAATCCTTGACATACGACTGTCATAAGCGTGTTAGAGGCTATCAAAAAACAACTCATCTCGATGAGTTGCATTTTTCTTATAAAATTCCCCAAACACTTTCCAAAATATTAGTCTGTTCACGACCAGGACCAACTGAGAATGTAGAAATTTTAACACCCACAAGTTCTGATACTCGACGAACATAATTTTTAGCAGTTTCTGGTAGATCATCTAAGTTACGAACACTTGTAATATCCTCAGACCAACCTGGTAGTGTTTCATAGATTGGTTTGCAACGTTGTAATGTCTCAAGACTTGCAGGATAATAATCGATACGTTCACCATCTAAATCATAGGCAACACAGATTTTAACTTCATCCAGACCTGATAAGACATCGATAGAGTTTAATGATAAGTTTGTCAATCCTGATACACGACGAGAATGACGCATTACTACAGAATCAAACCATCCCACACGACGTGGACGTCCTGTAGTTGTACCATATTCATGTCCAACTTCACGGATTTGATGTCCAATTTCATCATTTAATTCTGTAGGAAATGGTCCATCACCAACACGAGATGTATAGGCTTTACAGACACCAACAACCTTAGTAATTTTCGAAGGTCCGACACCTGAACCAATGGTTACACCACCAGCTACTGGATTAGAAGAGGTTACATATGGGTATGTACCTTGGTCGATATCAAGCATAACGCCTTGTGCACCTTCAAACAACACACGTTTTCCTGCATCTAAAGCATCATTTAAAATAACTGACGTATCTGTCACATATTTCTTGATTTGTTGACCATATTCATAGTATTCTTCGAACACATCATCGAAAGCAATCGGATCACATTCGTACATTTTAACAAATTCACGATTTTTTTGTTCCAAATTGATTTTCAAGCGTTCTTTAAAAATGTTTTTATCTAATAGATCAGCGATACGAATCCCAACACGCGCAGCTTTATCCATGTACGCTGGGCCGATACCTTTAATCGTTGTACCAATTTTCTTATCACCTTTAGCATCTTCTTGTAATTGATCAAGTTTAATGTGGTAAGGTAAAATCACATGTGCACGATCAGAAATACGTAAGTTATCTGTCACGATACCAGCATCATGTAAATAAGCTAATTCTTTGACTAATGATTTGGGATTGATTACGACACCATTGCCAATAACAGAAATTTTTTCTGGATAAAAAATGCCAGATGGAATCAAATGTAATTTGTATTTAGTATCCTCGATAACAATGGTATGGCCTGCGTTATCTCCACCTTGGTAACGCGCGATAACTTCCGCATTTTCACTAAGAAAGTCTGTAATCTTTCCTTTACCTTCATCACCCCATTGGGTACCTACAACTACTACTGATGACATATTCTCTCCTTCAAGATTAGTATCCTAAGCGATACTAATTTAAAAACTCGCAAAATTGCAACACTTAATTATATCAAATCTAGCAAAGTATTACCACAGTTCAAGCTATTTTATCTGAGCCATTTTTCAAAAATTGCTTGAGTTCATGTAACTCTCTGCTAGATTTTTTAGTAAATTTTGCCCTTTTCTTGCACCTTCTATAACAGAACAGCACTAAAACATAAAAAGAACCCTTTATTTACAAGGGTTCTTTTTGACTATTACATCATGCCGCCCATCATAGATGGATCCATGCCTCCTGGCATACCTGCAGGCGCTGCTTCAGGTTCTGGTTTATTTGCAACAACTGCTTCAGTTGTTAAAATTAAACTTGCAACTGATGCAGCATTTTGTAAAGCTGAGCGTGTGACTTTAACTGGATCGATAATACCAGTTTCTATCATATCTACCCATGTACCAGTAGCAGCATTGAAGCCGATACCTGTATCAGATTGTTTCAATTTATCAATCACAACAGAGCCTTCATACCCAGCATTTTTAGCGATTTGGCGAACAGGCTCTTCAAGTGCACGTAAAACAATATTACGCCCTGTTAACTCATCACCAGTTAAGTCGATTTCAGACACTTTTGAAATGACATTCACCAACGCAGTACCACCACCAGCAACAATACCTTCTTCTACAGCTGCGCGAGTTGCGTTTAAGGCATCTTCAATACGAAGTTTCATCTCTTTGAGTTCAGTTTCAGTAGCAGCACCTACTTTGACTACTGCTACACCACCAGATAACTTAGCAAGACGTTCTTGTAATTTTTCACGATCAAAATCAGATGTTGTTTGTTCAATCTGTGATTTAATCACTGCAGTACGGTTAGCAATAGCATCTTTATCACCAACACCTTCTACGATAGTAGTTGTATCTTTATCTACAACTACTTTACTTGCTTGACCTAGAGAGTCTACTGTTGCATCTTTCAAATCAAGACCAAGATCTTCTGTAATCACTGTACCACCTGTTAAGATAGCAATGTCTTCCAACATTGCTTTTCTACGATCACCAAATCCTGGTGCTTTGACAGCAACAACATTAAAGGTCCCACGAATTTTGTTTAAAACAAGTGTTGGCAAAGCTTCCCCATCAACATCATCCGCGATGATTAAAAGAGGTCGATTTTGTTGTAAAATTTGTTCTAATAATGGTAATACATCTTGGATATTTGAGATTTTTTTATCTGTAATTAAGATGTACGGATTATCAAGATCAGCAACCATCTTCTCATTATCTGTCACCATATATTGTGACAGGTAACCACGATCAAACTGCATCCCTTCTACAACGTCTAGCTCTGTCTCCATCCCTTTGGACTCTTCGATGGTAATGACACCATCGTTACCAACTTTTGCCATCGCTTCAGAGATGTATTCACCAACTTTTTCAGAACGTGAAGAAACTGCAGCTACTTGGGCTATTGCTTCTTTTCCTGAAACAGGAATAGCAATATTTTTCAAAGCTTCAACAGCAGTGGCTACTGAACTTTCTATCCCACGACGTATGCCAATAGGATTTGCTCCTGCTGTCACATTCTTTAATCCCTCGCGCACAATCGCTTGAGTCAAAACAGTTGCAGTAGTCGTTCCATCTCCTGCGATATCATTTGTTTTAGATGCTACTTCACTAACAAGTTTTGCACCCATATTTTCAAAATGATCTTCTAGCTCTATTTCTTTAGCTATCGTCACCCCGTCATTTGTAATCAACGGTGAGCCAAATGATTTTTCTAATACAACATTACGTCCCTTTGGTCCCAATGTTACTTTTACAGTATCTGCTAATACATCTACACCACGCACCATAGCGGCACGAGCATCTGATGAAAACTTGATTTCTTTTGACATGTTTACCTCCTAAAAAATATTTATATCGTTAAGCTATTACACCTTTTGGTTTATTCTACGATTGCTAAAATATCACCTTCGCGTACAATCAAAACATCATCTGATCCATCTTTGATTTCACTGCCTGCGAATTTTTCAAAAACAACGATGTCACCAACTTTAACACTTGGTGTTATTACATCACCATGGTGAGTTCTTTTGCCTTCACCAACGGCAATCACTTCTGCAGTAGATGGTTTTTCTTGCGCACTACTTGTTAGAACAATGCCGCCAATTGATTTTTCTTCTTCTTTTTTAACACGTAAAACAATACGATCACCTAATGGTTTTAACATCTGGTAAGCCTCCAATTATTTTTAATTTTTGGCACTCAATACGTACGAGTGCTAACAATTATTATTATACTGATTTGGTCAGTAATAGTCAAGGAAATACTATTTATTTTTTAAGCCTCACTGCACACTGATGATTCCTTCTTGGTATCGTCATTTATCAAGAGAAATCACCTATTGATGGCTTAGCTAGATATATTGGTCGGACGTAAAATAGCTGTGACCTGACCACCTGTTCCTTTATAAATCCGGTCATAATTTCTGACAACATTTGATATCACATATCGTTTACCGGCATAATTCTGCTCATAGATGACCATATTGTTTCCTGTTACTGAGTAAACCACAGCCATATGACCATAGCCACCGCCATCTTTCACCCAGATAACGATATCTCCTGTCCTTGCTGTCACACCTTTTTTATAATTAATGCGAACATAGCCTGCTGGAACAGCTTGCCTGGCATAATCTTTAGCACCACCACTGATCGAAGCTCTACCAATATCTTTTCCAACAAATCTTTGAGAATAGGCTCTAGCCAAATCTACACATTCACCACCAAACCCGCCAACAGCTTTGACTTGTTTATTTTTTACTGCGTTTAACCAGTTTTTAACACCTGCACTGGTTTTAACACTAGCAGCGTTTACGGTTTGACTAGACAACACAACATTAAAAAGACCTAGTACTAACACACCAGTCAGTACGCATAACTTTACTGTGCTTATTTTTTTTCGGATATGATCCATCTCAACTCATCCCTCTAGTTATCTAACATAAAATCCCATCGTGTGACGGGATAATGCTTATTTTTTAAAAAGGTAATGTCTCTACATCATCAGCTGATGATACCACATTATTTTCTCTTAATGCTACAGCAGCCTTACTTTCTAGCAAGTTAAATTGCTGGCACAAAATTTCTGTAACGTAGTGTGTGACACCCTCTTTATCATCATAGCGACTACTCCGCAATTCACCTTCAATAGAAACTAAACTGCCTTTATCAGCATAGGATGTAAATAGTTCTGCTGGCTTGCCCCATATAACAACAGATATAAAATCTGCCTCTCGCTCACCATCAGTATTTTTAAATATCCTATTTACAGCAAGCCTAAACCGTACGACAGATTTTTTAGAAGCTGTTTTATTTAGTTCTGGCTTTGCTGTCAAGCGACCAATTAATAAACTTTTATTCATCATATAACTATCCTCCTAGATATTTATACGAAAGTCTATATGATGTTACTCACTATCTTATTTTTGCCAATGTTTAGCTTGAGAAAATGCGGTCCCTGGTATTTCCGTTGAAGCTAATTCTATAATCCCACGTTTTTGTGGTGCATTAGGTAGCGCTAACTCACGTGGACTTGCCATCATGCCATGGCTTGGTACACCACGTAGCTGACCAGCAAAAATTAGCCCACCGTTTGGCATCATCGCACCCGGTAATACAACAATTGTTTTCAACCCAACACGCGCATTAGGAGCACCTGCAACGATTTGTATAGGCTCTTCATCTCCAATATTCACTTGTGCGATATTTAAGTGATCTGAATCAGGATGTGGTGTTAATGAAACAATCTCACCCACGACAAATTTAGGAGCTGCATCATAAAAGATGGATGCATCAAAACCAGATTTCTTAATTTCCTCATTTAATATGTCAACATCTGACGCTGTAAGTTTTACCTCTCCATTACCAGTGATTGAGATCAGTTTTGAAGCTTCAAAAAAATTCCAAGCTACTACTTTGTCATTATCTTGACGTGAAATTTTAGCAACATTCTGCTGTCTAGTCGCCGTCAATTTTTCACCCTGATTATCTCCAACAATCAACATTAAAACATCATTTAAGTGGGTGTTATATATTGCAATCATTTATCTTTTTACTCCTTAATATAGTGCCTATATTACTGCAACAACCATTAACCGTATCTAACACACGATAAAGGTGCAGTAATTAAGGCTACTATGCTTTTATATTTGTTAAAAACGTGTTAATTTCTGTTTTTGTTTTTCTTAATTTATTGACTAAACGCCCTGTTTCCTTGCCATCTTCAATGACAACAAAACTAGGTATCCCCATGATGCCCCATTCAATCGCGATATCTAAATACTCGTCACGATCAACTTCGACAAATATATACTCGGGGTGGGCTGCCTCAATTTCAGGCATTGATGGTTTGATAAAAGAGCAATCCCCACACCAATCTGCTGTAAAGAAAAATACATGTCTACCTTTTTCTACATAAGTTGCTAACTCTTCAATACTTTTAGGAATAATCATGCTAAACACCTACCTTATCTTTGTCAATAACTGTCTCAATAATACTTAAACTATCAGCATCGATTTCAAATCTGACGACTGTACCGTCTGCACGAATAATCCCACCTTCATAAATATGCAATAAAATAGGATCTGATACAAGCCAGCTAGTCAGGACATCATCAAATTTAAAATGTTGTTTGGCAACAGCCAAAAGATCTGCTAACTTTTGGTCTTGTTGTTTCTGATAAAGTACAGTCGCAGTCGCTGCTACACCTGCACCTAACAGTGCGCTCAAACCAATTTTCAAAATTTTTTTCATGTCCCTATTTTAGCATACTTTTTAACGCATCGCGAGTGAGATTGACTTTAAAAACCACCAGTATCACATTTTTTGGTATTATTAATGAAAGACTTACTTTACCTATTATTTTTTTAGTTAAAAAGGCAAGTTGATCAATAAACCTAAGGAGCATATACCATGCCTATCACATTTAATAAAATTAAAGAAATAACTGAAATTCAAGCTACATCTGGTTTTGAAGGACGTCTACAGTCATTCATGCGTCAAAACATAACGCCTTATGTTGATGAGGTCCAAACAGATAACTTAGGCGGGATCTTTGGTATTAAACAGACATTAACACCCAATGCGCCGAGAATTATGGTGGCTGGTCATATGGATGAAGTCGGCTTCATGGTTAGCACGATCAAAGCAGATGGGACACTGCGCGTTGTCGCGCTAGGAGGCTGGAACCCACTAGTTATTTCAGCCCAACGGTTTACTTTATTTGCAAGAAATGATGTCGCAATACCGGTTATTACAGGTGGTGTACCACCGCATTTAATGCGTGGATCAAATGGTAGCCCAAGTATCCCCAAACTAGAAGATATTATTTTTGATGCAGGGTTTAGTGACAAAACTGAAGCTGAACAATTTGGTGTACACCCTGGTGCAGTGATTATTCCTGAAACCAAAGCAATTTTGACAGCCAATAAGAAAAATGTCATTAGTAAATCATGGGATAACCGCTATGGGTGCCTTATGGTCACTGAACTTTTAGCACATTTAGGTACCCAAAATATACAATTACCCAACACACTCATCGCAGGAGCCAACGTCCAAGAAGAAGTTGGGCTTCGTGGTGCACATGTGTCAACGACAAAATTTAATCCCGATTTATTTTTTGCGGTAGACTGTTCACCTGCCCAAGATACGTTTGATGCTAATGCTGACGGTCATATTGGCGACGGTACCTTAATCAGAATTTTTGACCCTGGCCATATCTTACTCCCAACTATGAGAGATTTCTTATTAGATACGGCTGAATCAGCTGGGGTTAAGTATCAGTATTATGTGTCTAAAGGTGGTACAGATGCCGGTGCAGCACACCTTAAACATGCAGGAATTCCATCAACAACTATTGGCGTTTGTGCACGATACATCCACAGTCATCAAACACTCTTCTCACTTGAAGACTTTGATACTGCACAAGCCTTTTTACGAGAAATTGTTAAAAAATTAGACCGCAGTACGGTTGATTTGATAAAAGGTGTATAACAAAAAAGATGACTAAGCGGTCATCTTTTTTTATAAAATTTATCTATATACTAAATAGACTATTCTTCTATTTTATCAGCCATTACTTAGCTACTTCAAAAATTAGCTATGCTTCAGATATTTAAGCATCAGTACTATATCTTAACGTTCTCCTCTTCAATGAAGCATGCCTTATTTCTCTTTTTTTATCTCTCCTATATTTAATAAGATAACAGATAGAGATAAAGATAGATAGTAATGTTAAGCTAACACCAATAATGGTCGCACGAGATAAACCATAGTAGACTATTATCCGGCCCGCTTTTTCTTTTGGAAGGTTAACTTGAACGAAACCACGTTTAGAAGGTACCACCTGAAGGGCTACTTTTTCACCATTCATGTAACTATATGCTTTATACCCCGGATAATAAATTTTTGGTATCTCAACATCAGTTGTTTTGACCATTTTAGGCACATCAAATACAAACTCCGAGCGACTATACTTTTGTTCGTGAACTTTAAAATTTGTAGGTTGATTATCAGATGTATTAACTATCCCCTCTTGTATACGCTTATCTAGTGCAGGATATATATAGCCTAAAGAAAAATAATATGCGAAATCCTTTTCAGAAATAATCTGTGACAATGACTTCTCTTGTGTTCCTATACTGGTTGGAAAAAATTCACCGATTGCAGTTTTTAAAAATTGTTCACCTTCTATCGAATACGATGCATCTATTTTCTTTAGATTATGGAAATATTTAGCGAAATTATTATGAGGGGAATCGATCAAGCTTTGACTAAATATAACATTGATAACGACTAAAAATATTGATAATATTATCGTAATAAAGCGTGGCGCTTTCCTAATGACATAACTATAAGAAAGGCCAATGTAAACAGAAAATAATAAACCTGATGCATAAAACATAATTCTTATAGGTGATTGCATCGTCCATAGAAAACCGGGCAATTTATGCCAATCCATCCAGTTACTACAAAGTACAAAAATACTTAGGGCAAATAAGAAAAATAGAAAGACATCGCTTAATAATTTTGATTCTTCTTTTTTTATCCGTTTAAACACTAATAATGAACAAATCAAGCAGAGCAACACAAGTGAAATAATGAGTGACACGACTGGAAAAGATGCAACATTTAATTGTTCTAAAGAAAACATTTGCTTAAACGATACTCTTCCAAAATTCATACTGTTTGGATTTTTCCACATATAAACTTTTACAAAAGATTCATTAAACAGATTGTAAATATTTAAATTTTTCAATTCAATAAATGGCAACAAAAAATAAGCAGATAAGCCCAAACTTAAACAAGCAGACAGAACAAAAGACTTCATTCTTTTCAAAGTGATTTTAAAATGACAGATAAGCAGTAGCATGATGTATATCACCATAACTAAACAACTAAGTGTATGACTAAGTAACATACCAGAGCCACCAAACCCGAGTAGTAGGACACCTAAACCATTTTTTTCTTTATCAAAAATAAGTTGGATACCATATAAAGATAAAATAGCAAAAAACATGGCAAATAATGGGCCGTATCCCGAGTATTGATAAATATTAAGAAGTACTGAGGTACTTGTTATCATGGATACTGCCGAAACTAGTGCTGCTCCTTGGGATTGTGTCCGATATTTTATATAGCGATACATCATCAATCCAATACAAAAAACAATAATGACACTTGTTAAATTTACACTAAAAGCAAGATCTCGACATATAAAAAACAAGCCTGCAATAAAATAAGTTGGGAAGGGACCATAAAATAAATTCCATGAATATCCAAAACCTTTGACAGCTGTGGGATCTAATTGCGGAACGAATTGATGATCCATCCACGCATGCACGGTAGACATCACTCTAGCATAATGAAAATCTACATCATTATCAAATAATGCATCTGACTTAAATAATATCAGCTTACAAATGAACAAAGAAATGACAAATATCAACACCATATTTGCCATATCACTTAGTATATACTTTTTATATTTATTATATTTCATAATCATATCTCTTCTCTAAACAAATATTTCCACCATTTTTAATTATATAGTAATCAACTACTTATAACAACATATATTAAAAATTTGATAAAAATATACTATTTTGATGTTTTTTCGAAGATCAGTTGGTTAGCTATATCAGAAGACAAATCTTCTTGAGACGTCATAGGATAAAGTTTATTTTCTCTAAGCGTGAAATAATAAGACCTACCATCGACTGTTTGCACGAGGTAACCTTCATGATCTTTACCTACCTTACTAATATCTGATGTCGTAGCACCCACACTACTTCCTGATTCTATCTGAGTTTCTGTAATCTTATAATAGTCTCCATTATTATGATTTTCCCAGGTGCCTAGATACTCAGCTGGTAAATTAGCAACTGTTTCCGAAATCGTAGGTTGCTTTTCACCGATAACAGGAGATGAACTTGTATTATCAACAGGGTTTTCCGATGTTTTGTTACTAGATGCTGGTACATCTGTTTTAGCTTGCTTGTCAGCAGTTTGTTTTGATTCTTTTGTATCTTTAGGCCTAGAAGTACTTATTTTACTAGAATTATCTGTATGCTTCGCTTCTTTTTTTTCAGTGACATGTTTACCACATCCAGTTAGTAAAAGTAATGCACCTACGATTAATGCTATCCGTTTCATATTAACCACCTATTTTACAAGTCGTCTTACGACATTATCTTGGATTTGTTCCCAAGTTTTATACGTCACCCAATGTTTCCCGTCAGCTGGATCTTTTGAGAGTACATCTGATAATTTTGAAACACCTACACCACCATAATATACCCCATTATAATCATAGGAAGAATGCGTCAGATTAGGCTGTGCTTGACCACCATAAACAGTTGAATATTTAGCATTTGGTGAAGACTGAATAAAGTAGCCACCACCAAGATATAGCCCTACGTGTCCAATATTATTCATCATAAAAATATCGCCTCGTTTTATTTTTGAAAACGCTACGGCAGTCCCTAAATTTCGCTGTGTCCAAGTAGTTGTCGAGGACTGATTTCCTAAAGACACACCCGCTTGTTGATACATCCAATAGACAAATGATGAACAATCAAAGTGGTTTGCAGCAATAGATGCAGGAGTTCTACCACCTCCTAAAACGTAAGGAGACTTACCAACTTTGGTCATACCTGAAGCGATAGCCTTCTCAATTCTGCTATCTCCAGACGTTAATATCCCATCAGCGTTTAATCGGTATGTGTTACCACGATCTGTTACCGTTGTATTTTTTTTCATATTACCCGATTGGTCAAAATAGTAAACTTTAGCTGATATCCATTGAAAGCCTGTCATCCAATTACTCTTTTGATCAGTATGTCTTTTTTCTCCATTTACTGTATACCACTGATTAGGTAAGTAAGTCTGAACAGGTTGCTGATTTTTGTCTTCGCTTGGTTTGATATCGCTACCATACCAAGCAATCCCCTCATCTTGCCACCCCATTGAAATTAATTGGCGTTGTTCGTTGAGATTAGCAGTATAGTTATGACTACCAGATTTCGCACTCGGGTTGTAGGCACGATACAGTTTAACCTTTTTCTTGGTATCAGAATACCACCCGATACCTTCATACCGCCAACCCAATTTTACTAAGCTATCTTTTTCGTAACTAGATAGTGTATAATGATGATCTCCTGCTTGAGGATTATAAACTCTATATACAGGATCTCCCGACACCGGTGCATACCAGCCGATACCCTCATAATTCCATCCAGCATTAATAACTTGTTGAGCCTCAACAAGATTGGCCGTATAAAAGTGTTCTCCACTATTTGTGTTATATAACCTGTACATAGCTTGAGTTGTAATAGTTTTATTCAAAGCTCGAGAAGTGCGACTTGGTGGAGTTGACTGTTCTGTTGAGGTAGTAGAAGATGACGGTATCTCAGTTGATGTTGCCGATGACTTAGAAACAGCACTTATCACATCAGAACTTGACTGATTGGGTTCTGCTGCGCTAATTTGTGGTGTTTTTGTCTCACTAACTAGCGTATTGGCAGAATCACTATCTTGTGCCGCTATTTTCTGTGTAAATAATAATGCCGTTAAACATACGACACCTAAAATCTTTTTTTTCATGAAGCTCCCCTATACTTCCTAATCTAACGCTTGCAAGTTATACATCTCAATGACATTAATAATACTTTGTGCGTATTTAGGATCTGTTGCGTATTTCCATCCAACCCTATCAACTAGAGCTTTAGCAGATGCTTTATAATCTTTCGCCTGTGTACGTCTCACATCAGCATAACCACTTTGAGATAAAACAGATACATAATTAGCCAGACTACCTTGTTGGGAACTATACTTACGAAATGGTGTGATAATCCAATAATATTGTCCTTTTTTAAGGTCTAAAACTTGAGCTTTGCCACCTGCATTTGCTTCTGCTTGTGTTCTGTATCCAGTATATTTCCCATTTTTGTGGGCAGCTTCTGCAGTTACAGCTTGATAGACTTCACCCGACCAGTTTCCTTTTTTAATGCCAAAGAGGTTATTGGCTTTAACCGAAAGACCACTTTCACCCCAACCACTTTCAAGTATAGCTTGTGCAGTCATAACTGATGGATAAAGTCGACCGTCTGCCGCTAAAGGAATAGACCATTTGATAGTTTGATAAAGCCAATTCCTACGTTTTTCAGATCCAACTTTATCAAAACGCACCTTATTGAGCCCAACTGCACCATCAGATAACTCCTTTAAAATCGAATCTTTATTGTCTAAAGGTTTAATATTAGTACCATACCAAGCAAGCCCCTCGTCTCTCCATCCTACTTTTATCAGACTGGTCTGTTCGCCATAAAATGTCGTATAATTATGGCTGCCTGATTTGGCATTAGGATTGTAGGCTCTGTAAAGCTTGACTGATTTTTTAGCATCCGAATACCAACTAATTCCCTCATCTCTCCATCCTTGGTTAACTAACATCACTTTTTCATTTGAATTTAATGTAAAGTGATGATCTCCTGCATTTGGATTGTAAAGTCGATAAACTGGATCTCCAGTACTTGGTGCATTCCAACCAACATGTTCATACTGCCAACCAGCAGTTATAATACTTTTGGCCTCAACAAAACTTGACGTGTAGAAATGCTCACCACTATTTGGGTTATACAGCCTATACATGGCTTGTGATGTATTGGCGGAAACTGTATTTACAAAAAAAAGCGACACAACAAACGCAGACATTATATAGACTGCTATTTTTATTTTTCTCATCATAATATAAATTATAACATACTTTTTAATTATTTAAAATAAAAATATTAAAAAATCTAAAGATAATAAAAAACATATCATTATTGATATGTTTTTTGGGCTCTACGGCATACTCATCTAAAATGTAACTGACTAACTGATTGATCACCAATAAAATAGTTTAAATCAAACTAGTTACCTCAATTTGTTTTTTAGACGAAGTAGATTATATTTAATTAAAAATTTAGCTGCTCTAAAAGCATATTTGGGTGTAGCAAATAACAAGTTTAAGCTGCGCTTTTGACCAATTCTGCTATACAAACCTTTATCATTATTCAACACATTGATCGCTTCCACTTTCAACATGTTGTTTTGTGCAACATTTGATATAAACCCATTGGTTAAAGATTTATTTTTAGAAATGCGATAATCGTAACCATTTGCCCATGCAACATAAACTAATAATCTCTCAAAAGCATGTAAGATGGATGTATATGGCAGTGGCTCCTCAGGTACATCATCACTAATTTCTAAAGATAATAAATTTTCTAGAGCTTTTGGTCGATACCAAATCATCGTACCATAAGACATAACCGTTGTACTGCTCTCTTGTAAATTAGCTTTTTTATCAAATTTTATTTGTGACCAAAGTTTTTCTTTAAACGGTAGTAATTCACGCTCACCGAGATATGACGGTCCGTAATTAAAGTTAAACGTAGTTGGTACATCATTGATAAAAATACCTAACTCAGGATGTTTCACAAATTCATCAAAGATGCTTTGAGCAGGTTTTACCAACATCTCAGAAATATCATTACGCCATGATTCACCCACAATCCAGTCGTTATCAAGTGATTTCTTAGTATGAAAATGTCCAACCACATCGTAGTCTGACAGTGTACGCGTCAAACTCATCCATGGCAACACATCTCTACCTTTTTTAAATCCTGATACGATTTGTTTTACATTTGGTAGTGACATCGCTTCTAACTGTTGTTGTTTTTCTAGTGTGTCTGTTGTTAAATATAAATCATATTGACCTACAAATTGTTCAAAATTATCGACAAAATCTTGAACTAAATCAGGATAAAAAGCGTGTAGATGAATAGCTATCTTCAACTCAGGTTTATCACTTGCAATACTCACTGGTAAATCGAGTACCTTATAGGAAATAAGATATGGACGATCAGGATAATCATAAACTGACATATGATTGGCAACAAGTCCGAAAGGATACTCAGATTCTTGAATCAATTTATTTACCAATAATGGTGTTTGCGGATGCGTTGACCAAATCATGAAAGCTTTAACTTTAAGAAATGGTATTTTTCTCTGAATAAGTGCAGGCATATTAAACACTGAAAAATCATGTGTCAACATATTGTTCCATGGCATTTTTCTTGTATCAAATAAAACGTCTGATTTAAATCCTCTATCTTCAAAGAATTTTGTCATTGCTGTTTCATATTGAATGATAACTTGTACAACATCATCAAGTACTTTAATATTAGCAAAGAAATCATGAAAACTCTGACTGATTACTACTTGACGTTTAAACGTAACAAAGTAAGATTGGATATGATCAGGCAAAGTAACAGAAGAGCTGTTTTCAGGTTTCACAGTATGAGACCGATTATTCGTGATACCCCAAAAATCTACGTTTGTCTTATTAGTAAATTTGTCGAATGTTGGTTTGAAATCCCAAAAAGGTCCAAAACAAGTATCATTCATCAAAGTGAGGTTATCAAATTTGTCTAATTGGTCATAACCATATGCCTTAATCCCGTCTGACCAGGCACAAAAATCATAGCCACTATTTTTTCGCTGTAAAAAATGGTCATATAATCCATTATTAGCAAGAGAATTTAAATCTCTATCAGATAGCTGACTATTTGAGATTAGATATATTTCATCATATATTTGACGCATTGCCTCAAGTTGGAAAATAACATGATCACTTAGTCTGTTAAACTTATTATAATGTACATAAAATAAAATATTAGTTGACAAAATTCCCTCTTCTTATTTATAAAATACCCCATGAGTTTGCTTCAGCTCTAATAAAATACTGCAAAATATTTACTTATACCTGATACCTGGGACACGTTGATTATCGCTAAGTAGTTACTTTTGATCTTTGATAATATAGATAGGTCTTTTCTTTGATTCCAGATATATCTTGCCGATATACTGGCCGATTATACCTAATGAAAATAATTGGATACCACCAATTAGTAGGATAATGCTTACAAGACTTGGCCAACCAGAAACTGCATCACCAAATAGGAACGTTCTAATAACAATGATAACAATAGAAATAATAGCTGTCAAACTAGATAAAATTCCCGCATAAGTTGCAAGTTGCAATGGCGCATTCGAAAAGTTGATAATACCTTCAATCGAATATTTTAATAAACTCCAAAATGACCACGACGTTTCTCCAGCTACACGTTGTCGATTTTGATACTCTAAATATTTAGTCTTATAACCTACCCAGCTAAAAATACCTTTGGAAAATCGATTATACTCTCTTAACTCTAAAATAGATGCCACAACTTGACGAGTCATTAATCTAAAATCTCGAGCACCATCGACCATTTCAGTTGATGAAATTTTGTTAATCATGACGTAAAATAAACGTGCAAAAAGACTTCTAATAGGTGGCTCACCCTCTCGACTCACACGTCTAGTCCCAACCACGTCGTACTCTCCAGAAGTTAGTAACTTGTGCATCTCAATTAACATCTCGGGTGGATCTTGTAAATCAGCATCCATTACAGCAACAAATTCGCCCTTTGCTTGAGTTAATCCGGCTAAAAGAGCAGCCTCCTTACCAAAATTTCTTGAAAAATCAATATAATGAACGTTGTCATTTGTCTGATATAGCGTCTTCAATACTGATAGTGTTTTATCTTTGGATCCATCGTTCACAAAAATATACTCGAATTGCTCAGTCATTTGATGTCTAATTTTTTCAGTTTCTTCAAAAAATATAGGAATGGATTTTTCTTCATTATACGCTGGCACGATAATTGATATCATAGGCTTCTCCTTTTTTATCTGTTTACCAATTGATTAGTATAGTTTAATAATAAACGTTAGGTTATTTATATATTATCTGTTTGAAACTCCTCTAAAATGCATTTTCAAATGAGAAGCTAATTTTTTGATGGTTGAAAGATTAGTTTTTTGTCTTGGTGTATTATCTAATAGTTTACTCTGCTGACTAGCCATAAATCGGCTAGTTTCAAATACTGTAAAATCTTCTAAAACTGATAGTCTAAAGTCAAACTCATTAGCCCAACTTGCATAGGGTAATAAATTTGCAAAGCTTTGAGCGATGAGCGTAGTATCTTGATTTGCAATTTCTAAGACCCTATCAAGCTCAATAGCCAATAGTTTCTCAAGCGCTTGTGGCTTGTACCAAAGATTTGTAGTATTACTTTTGATATATACATCTTGTTTTTTTAGATTTTTTTCATTATTAGGATAGATTGTATTCCATAATTGTGCCATAACCGGCCAAGTACTATCTGAATTCAACTCCTCAACACCAGAAGACAAATCTGATAATACTAAGCCAACCTTATCATTAGCTGATAAATAGCCTATAATCTTACCAGAAGGTTTCAATAGCACATCAACCGTATTATCAAAATCTGATAATACAAAATGTCCAGCAACTGAATAACAGCTTAACGCTTTATGAATCTGCTGCCAAGCTAGGATGTCATTTAAATGCTCATCAACTAAAACTACTTTTTTTACTTTCTGATCAAAATAACGAACTGTTTCTACATTAGATGTCGTCAAATATAAATCATACTTAGATAAATATAAATCAAAATCGTTAATCGCACGTATTACAGCATCAATATCTTGACCATGGATATGAATGCCAACTTGTTGGTGAGTTGATTTCAAACTTTCAAAACGTAATACTTTAGGGCGTAACATATAATTTCTATCTGGATAATCTGCAAAAGTCATATGATCAACAATCAAATCAGTAGGATAATCCGATAATCTCATGATATCCATAAAAGTAGCTTTTATATCATTTTTTTCTGCATTGTGAATAAAGGCTTTTACTTTAATAAAAGGTACACCATGCTCCAGTAATTTTGTCAAACCGAAAATTGAAAAATCTGAATTCTGCATAGCGGATATATCTTCATTTTGCGTATTAAATAGCACACTATAGTTAAAACCAGCTTGGCAAAAATAATCAGTGACTTGAGTTTCATACTCTAAAATCACACGATTAACATCGTCATATTGTTGAATATTTCCCCAAAATGCTTCAAAGCTTGGATGTAAAATAATATTTTGATTGAATGTTATAAAATAAGATTGAATATGTGCTTTTAAGTTATGCTCACTCCCACCAATCTCGGCTACATGTGCTCGATTATCTGTAATCCCCCAAAAATCAGCATCTGAGTTATCCATTTTTGTGAGGATACTATTAAAATCAAAAATAGGGCCAAAAGTCGTATCATTCATGATGGTAACCGTATCAAATTGTTTTAATGTTTCAAAGCCAACCTTAACCATACCATCAGACCATGCTTTAAAATCAAACCCAACATTTTTACGTTGTAAAAAATCATCAATAGGTAATTGTGCAACTGACGATGTTGCTAACTTAGAATTTGATATCAATACAATACGATCATAGCTTTTTCTCAATGCCTTTAATTGGAAAACAACATGTTGAGATAACGCATCTTCACGATTATAGTGAACATAAAGCAAAAGCCTTTTCATTTATTTTTTTCCTTCTATCAAGTTTTTAATATAAAATTTAGACCGTTGCTCAATCTGATCTTTAGTTTTTTGATAGCCATATTTTTCTATCATCGTTTTTTCTCCAGAAAATAGGTTAACACCAAGTCCAAGTTGTTGCTTATCATTCTCTATTTGAGCACCGAGCGCTACTAATGTTGTAGGAAACATATCCATGTTAGAAAACTGTCGATTTTTATTAGTCTCCGCTATAAGCCCCGTATTCATGAACAAATTGAATACCGTACGATCATACCCCTTATCAAGTGAGTTAATGTACCGCTGATCCATCGTCAAATGATCTCCAGATATAACAATTGTCGTATTGTCATACCAAGGTTGCTGTTGACACCATTGAATAAATTGAGCAATCATAGTACTAGAATGAAAAACAACATTTTTATATTGCATATTCGTCACTTTTTTCTCATCACCATAAGTGTATCCATTTGGAAAATGTGTATCTGCTGTCAACATAGAGAAGTTAAATGGCGTATCTTTTTTAGAAATGTCTGTTAACATATTTTTTGCAAATTGGAAAAGTTTTGCATCTTCAAATCCCCAATTTTGTGCATACCCTTTTGGTAACCATTTATTTTGTATTGCATCAAACCAACCTGTAATGTGATAATCACCATGTTGTTTCAAATAAGAAGCACGTCCACCAAAATCTGGATATGATCCCATTAGAAAATAATTTGTATAGCCATTTTCTTTAAGTATTTCTCCAAGACTTTTAATGCCAGGTAACATATTGTTAATTTTTTTCCCTGAAGCATTTTCTCTCAAATCCTCTTGTGTATAATTTCCACCAAATTTTAAGGGTAGACCAGAAGTTTGCGCAATAATGCCAGCTGCTGTATAATCCATCCCTGGTAATTGCTGTTGTCCACCATACTTCTCAGTATTTGAAAAGTTAATACTGTTTGGATCAACATCCATCAGAGGCTGCAACAAATTAAAATTTTGATCTCCGCCTTTATCTTTGCTAGCATAAGAAGTCTCTAATGATTCCACAAAGATATATATCAAGTTTCTTTTCTCTCCAGAAAAAGAAACAGTTGTATCTTTAGCATTCACTATATTTTTTCTGATAAATGTTGAATCCGAAAAATAATTAACAATTTTTGACCATCCAAAGTGTTTTAATCCATAAGTTGTAGAAGCTATCAGTAACAAGAGAACCATCATAACTTGTATGAATCTTGACGTCCATTTAGGAAACGATATGACGTTTATTTTATAGATGAAATGTAAGATAAAATAGAATAAAATTGAAATCAAAATAGAAGGAATCAAAACATTATTGATAAATGTATATATGTTTGTTGTATCAGTCCCTTCAGCATTAGCCAGTGTATACACAATTTGATCAACATTAATATCGCTAAATATGTGAATCACCCAGTTTGAACCCAATACTAACATGCTTGCAACAAATCCTGTCCAAGACAAGATTAAGGGATAAATCTTGATTTTAAATTTGTATTTTATAAATATACTTCTTATTAGATATGTAAACAGACCAACAATTATTAAATAGACGAGATAATGTTTCTTTCCTGTTGTTTGTGGGTTGAGAGGTGTCAAAAAAAATAAAACAACACACGCTAAACTATTGGTAACTGTTGATATAAATATCGCCATACCAATCCGATTTGATAGTTTGATTCTTTTAGTACTATTAAAAAGGAAAAATAAAATAAATGATATGAAATAAATAGCAGCAGCAAATTTAATTAAGTTCAATCCGATATTCAGATTCAATGTGTTCTCCTTTTAGCGAATGGCAGCCCCAAACACTTTATAAAATTTAAATTATAATTATAATAACTATTTTTAACGTAATTATAAACCTATATAAAATCATAATCTTAATTCTAATGTAGCAAATTAATTCAAAATTTATCTAACATTAACGATGGCTTTTTCTAAATGATAGATTAAAACGGAAATTGGGAAAATTAAACATAGACAAAATGCAAATAATATATATGAGTCAAGTCTACCAATTGTTAATAAATCAAAGTGTAAAACCAATTTATTTATCAAAAAATGGTGAATTAAAAAAATTGGATACGAATATTTGACAAGCCAAGTAACGACTCTTTTTATTAATTTTTGTTCAAAATATTTTGAGACATTCAATAAAATGATAAATACTGCGATACTAACAATAGCCATCATGATTTTCGGTGCAATAAACTCAAATTTAACTAGTGAAGTCACAGCTAAAATCATAATTGATAGACAAACTGAAAGTAAATTGGCACATGCTTTTACATATTTCTGTAAAGCCATACCAAATATAAAAACTGGTATCAGACCAACTGTGTACTGAATTAAAAGCCAATAATGATTATTTACATCTTGTATAGACTGAATAATAACAAACAAAAAAATGGCAATACAAAGTGTCAACAACATTTGTTTCTCAAAAAAGATTTTTATTAGTGGAAAGAGAAGATAAACAATCATGATCAATCCTAAAAACCATTCCCCAACAAGCATGAATGAGGGAAAGCCACTCGTCTGCATAAGAGAATCAAATCCAAAAATAGTTGAAATTCCCCACTTTAAAGAAACACCTTCATGACTAAATCCTTTATTCATCCAAAAATTATAAAAGAAAGCTAGCACATAAGAAATGTAAAACATAGGTAGAATATGAAATAACCTTTTTTTTGCAAATGATACTAAATTCAGCTGTTTATTCACATAAACATGGTACATGCTTGCACCAGAAATAAGTAAAAATAAGCCAACACCCAAATCTCCTATATAAATATTGAAAGGAAAGGCTGTCAATATTACTTTATTGAGTTGGACTGGACCATTAAACCCAATAAAATTAGCATTATAGTGAGTTAGCAAAATCATGACAACTGCAACCGCTCGGATGAAGTCTAAGTTATATAATCTTTGTTTTTTAATCATAATTTTCCATTATTTCATTTATTTTCGTTGCATCTGCCCAAATCCCAGGACTATCATATGGTCGATCTGGAAAAGCACCATATGCTAATTTGATAGGCCAATTATGTTCTTTGATGAACCACTCAACCTGATCAGCTAAAGATCTAGCTTTTCCAGTTGCGACATTGATGACCCCCGTCACTTTGTCTTGTGTACTGGCTGCGACTATCATTTTAGCTAGATCTTTGACATGAATGAAATCATATAAATTTTTACCTGTTGTAAACGGGAAAGAAGTTTCACCATTATTAGCCGCTCGAGTTAATTTTGAAAAAATAGATGACCCGTAGGCATCGTCTCCAAAAATATAATATGCCCGTAACCAATATAAATTAAACGCTAATTCTTTACTTGCCAACATCAGAGACTCTCGCATAGCATTTTTAGCTATCCCATACTGAGATTCCGGATTAGTCGGAGTATCTTCATCAACTGCCCCTTCATGGTAACCCACTTCATGCATAGATCCCATAACAGCAATGTTTTTTCCACCTGCTTTGACAAAGTCTCTGATAAATTCGATATGTGAAGATAAATTTTTCATATGTTGTTCAGAGTTATGAATAAATCCATCACGCCAAGCTAAGTGGATTAAAACATCTGGTTTTCCAAGAGCTTCAAAGATATTCTCATGCGTAGCAAAAATATCTATATTTTTTTTAATTGCTTTGTCAGATATATTTTTCAAACTGACATCAATCGCAAGCACTTCATGCCCTCGAGATAGTGCCTCATCAACTATATGCGCGCCAATGTATCCACCAGCACCAGTTACTGCAATCTTCACTGCAATTTCCTCCGATATTCTCTGATATTAACCTAACCAAAAATTTTTTTAAAACCTGTTTTTAGTTTCCTTAACAAGTTATTCGTATTCCAATTATTATTATGAATAATTTGTTGTAGCTCAGAAATTTGATTTTGATAATCTGATATTTGATCTTGATAACTTAACATTTGTTGTTTCACTTCTTGTATTTGATAGAGTTTACCTAAAAGATTACCAGATTCTGAAACATTTTCAAAAATACCCACCTCTTGCAATACGCGTTTTAGGTAATAAGATAAATTTAAATATTCAATTGATGCATATTGGTCGTTCATAATCGTTTGAGTATAGTATCCAGCATCTTGGGCAATAAATGGATAGCTCCGCTCAATTGCATGGCTAATTGTCCCATCAACAGGCAGCGGTTCTCCAGGAAAATCTTCTATTTGCCAATCATGATCAAAAAGTTTTGATATCGCTTGAGGTCTAAACCAAAAAACAGATCCAATTGGTGCAATCGGTTGATGATCTAATGCTATTGGGACATGCACATCTAATCTCTCCAACAACGACTTGGTATTTGACAAATTTTTAGGATCTGGTGTCCAGTTTTTTTCCACAGTCCAAAAATAATCCCCATGATTTGGTGCTGGAGCAACAGCAAGTCCGAGTTGCTTGTTATCATCAAAAAGTGATATGACATTTGAGACATATTGCGCTGATCCATGAATATTTTCATAACATTTGTGAGCAAAACTATAACCAGAAGTCTCACTGCCTAGCTGTAACGTCTTTTTATCATGCGTGAAACAAACTAAATCATAATCCCCACTTGTAATAATAGGTTTTGCCCCAACTAAAAGCGCAGATACGTCTCGACCACGATTATCTACATCTACTACCGTTATATTTTGCTGGATATCTTGTTTTCTAGCAGTCACTTTTGCTTTCACATTTGCTTGACTAGTCGTAATAAAAATATCAACTGTTTTAGGAAAATAGCTAGCATAACTCAAGAAGTCATCTACCATATCTTCAAAATATAAATGAATGATTAAAGCAATCTTTGATTGACTATCATTAACCTTAGATTCTGTTCGACTCATAATAGACACATTAGCCATATTTTTATGAATTAAGTCGTAATGATAATATGGTAAAACCGCTTTAGCTAACAATGCTATAGGATAATCAGTAGCAGTCTTGATATACTCGAATAATTCAGGGTTTTGCTCGCCAGATCCAACAATAACTGATCTTTCAAGATCATTAAAGACAGCTCTTTTCTTGAATATCGGACATCTGCCTTGTTCGATTAGTTGTTTAGGTAAATCATAGATTGGACATGGTGAATGTGGGTATATATTATCCGAATCAACCGATACTTCCCATTTATAATTCAAGTCACTAAAATATTTTGTAAACGCAGCCTCATACATGCCCACACTTGTATCATAATCCGTAATATAAGGTAGCTCATCCCAAAACTTTTGCCAATCTTGTGATAAAAATAATGATTTTCTCACTGCAATCCAGTGTGACTGGATATGTTCATGGTACTTGTCATATTTAGACTTACTGAGAAGTGTCTCACCAATGCCTAAATCTCCAACTTTTGTCAATCCCCAAAAATCTACATCTTTAGTCAACATTTTATCAAATGTTTCTTTAAATGGATAGATTGGCCCCATGATCGTATTGTTAAGTAAAATTAATTCATCAAATGTAGCTATGGTTTCACTAAGCTTTTCCAAACCAAACTTATAGGCACCAACATCTAGTTCGTCATTTTCTCTAAAATAGACTTCACCAAATTGCGCTAGCTTATCTTTGTTCTCTTCATCTAATCGACCATTCACAATGATAAGTAGCCTGTCAACATTTTGAGTTAAATCACTCAAAAAGTAAGAGACATAGTCTTGTACTAGCCCCTTACTATCATAAAAGAAATAAATTGCCGCTCGTTTCATAGCTTCCCTCTAAAAAATATTCTACCAATCAACGTGCCTCTAATCCGATTGAGCATGTGATTTTGATCATCTATCAGCGCTTTACATGTTTGAAGTTCAGTTTTTTGCTCGTCAATAATTGACATGCGCTCATCCATAACACGTTTTTGGTCGTCTAACATTACTTTTTGATTCTCAATAATGGCTAAACGCTCATCAATTAGGTTTTTTTGTTGGTTGATGACGGTTAGGCGTTCTTCCAAAGCCACACCACTCGTTAAGAACATCCGATGAAGATGTCTTAAAAAATTGCTAGAATTTTCTTGATTTTGCTCAACCGCTAATTTCAGATTTTTTGTAATCACCTCAAGGCTTTGTTCCTCTATCACACGTTTAGCTAACTCGCTAGCATCCGTTTTATATTTCCCAAATTCAGTTAAAATAACTGTGATTTTTGCTACTGCATCATCTATATCACCATTTTGATAAAGATGATGTGCATCAAGATAACCTAGCTTCGCCATCTCGTTTCCTGTTTGATGATTAGTTGCAGCAATAGTCACAATACCAAATTTTAACGCCTCAACCAGTGTTAAACCAAATGTCTCCATTTTAGAAGGGTTAACAAAAATATCATTTTCTTGGACGGCTGACCAATTTTTCGTAAAATCGTTCAGAAACTTAATATGCTTAATATCATATTCTTCAACATATTGCTGGCAGAGCTTACCATATTCACTATCAGAGTTTCCAGTAAAAATTAATTGCAAATCTGGAAATTGATTTTGCAACTTTTGAAAAATCTTTATTAATTCTAAACTATTCTTCCCCTCGGAAAATGCATTAACATTAATTAATCTACTAGGTGATTGACTTTTTTGTATGACTTGAGCATTTGCATCAGAAAATGGATAGAAATAACTCATCTTATCTTTATCAGCTATTAACTCACCTATCTGTTTTGATAGATCTTGATTAGGGGTTAATATTCGATTAGATAATTGGTTGATCATATCATATTTATCTTTGGTATAAGCGAATTCTCCTTCAGGATATTCATGAATTAGCCAAATGTGTTTAATATTAGTTAACGCTGCTGCCACTGCTAAATGTGGTATATTTGCAGTAGCAGTTATCGCTACATCGTATTGATGTTCGTCAATAATCTTAACAATCTCAGATATAGCTTGAAAATCAGGAACATCTAAAGATTGATTCATCCACCAGTTATATTCTAAAAAATAATCATTTATTTGATAATCAGATAAAAATTGCTTAAAACCATCTGTCATGCCATGCTTATCACAATAAATATAACCAACTTCAAAACCCTGTTCAACTAAATATTTCATCTGCCATTTAGTTGCCATATCTGCACCATTTAATACGCCGCCAGCTGGTGATTGAAAAAGTATTTTTGACATCTTAACCTCTTCTATTCAAGAAATCGTCCCTTTTCTACAAGTAAAGGACCTGATATACCATCCTCATTTCTTACAAAAAATCTTGGGCCACGATCTGTAAAAATATACCCGATTTGTTTAAAATCTCCAACATCACTTGTGCCTGTAAATACAGACCCAACGATCATGAAGTCCCGATTATTGAACATCGCTAATGGGAGTTCATAAACTCTTGAAACAACTCCCTTTTGAGTTGACCAAGGTGTGAAAACATTTTCAACTACTGCACCATCGTCAATTATAGAGAATTGACCACCACTAGTTAAATCGATAATTGAAAAACCAAAACCAGTTGGAATATCTTTAATTGTTTCATAAACAATTTCAAACTTCAGAGTCTCATCTCTATTAAGTACATCTTCTGTTAGTAGCGTGATATCAACTTTAGGCACATCTGCATTCGTACCAGGCAGATAAGTCATATGATTCTCTTGATTATTTGTTTTATCTTTGCCTATATCTTCAAAGTTTGCCGCACGGTATTTCGCTGCTACAACACTTGGTTTACCACTTGATACGATTTCTCCATTTTTTATCATGATAGCTTTGTTACAATACTTTTGTACAGCACCCATATCATGTGTTACAAGAATAGTTGTTTTACCAGACTTACGTCTTTCCATGAAATAATCATTACATTTTCTTTGGAAAGATTCATCACCTACCGCCAACACTTCATCTAGTACAAGTACATCACCTTCTGCTTTGATTGCAACAGAAAAGGCTAAGCGGACTTGCATACCAGAAGAATAATTCTTAAGTTTTTGATTCATGAAGTCACTAAGTTCAGCAAATTCAACAATGTCATCATACATAGCTGCTATTTCATCAACTGAAAACCCTAGCATCGCCCCATTAAGGTAGACATTTTCTTTACCAGTCAACTCTGGATTAAATCCTACACCAAGCTCGATAAAGGATACTAACTTACCTTCAACTAGAACCTGTCCATGCTCTGGTTTATAGATTTGCGAAATAATTTTAAGTAACGTAGACTTTCCGGAACCATTTTGACCTACAATACCGAAAAAATCTCCTTTTTCAACTTCAAAAGAAATATCTTTTAGCACATGTTGGTCTGTGTAGCCTTTTATTCCTTTAAGGCGATTAACAAGTGTTGTACGTAAACTTGACGTACTCTCAGTCGGTAGTCTAAACGATTTTGAGACGTGGTCAACTTTAACTGCAATATTATTATTTTCCATTTTCCACCTCTTAAATAATTTCAGCAAATCTATCAGACTGTCTATTGAAAACAGCCATACCTAGCAAGAAGATGATAGGTGATAGTATATATGGTACCCATACAACCGATAATGGCAAGAGCTGCCAAGAAGTAATATTTACGGGATCAATTAGTGTATATCTAAAATCTTGAACAATTTGTGCCATAGGATTCAACATGACAGCTCTAGCGTACCAAGTCGCCTGTGTCCCATTAGTAAACAACATCGTTACAGGATAAATGATTGGTGTTGCATACATAAATGCCTGCAAAAATACTTCCCAAACAGGTCCTAGGTCTCGATAACGTACAAATAGTGTTGCAAGTAAAAAAGCAATCCCAACAGATAATAAGATCAATTCAACTACTAAAAAAGGTAAAAATACAACTTTAGCTGAAAATGTTACGCCATTAATTAATGCAAATATTAATACGACAACAAGATTGATACCAAAGTTAATCAAAGCATTAGCAGTAACTGAAAAGATAATAATAGGTTTCGAAAAAGAAATTTTTCGCATCAAATCGCCTCTAGAAACAATAGAGACCATCCCCATATTCGTTACTTCTGTAAAAAAGTTCCATACCGTCATCCCCAAAAGTAGCGCAACAGCAAAGTGAGGTACTCCCGCACCAAATCTTAAAAACTTCACAAATACCATGTACAAAACTAAAAATAGTAGTACAGGTTTTAATATTGACCAGAGATAGCCAATTGCGGATCCCTGATAACGTAATTTAAAATCAGTTTTTATCAATTCTTTTAATAGAATCTTATTTTTTTTATCAAAAAAGTTCATACTTTCCTCTTTCTTATAGCAAGGTTAATTATACGATAATCTCATTTTTCTTTCAACAACCAGTGGTTTAGCAGCGCATGCTAAACGTTATTAGCCACGTACAAAGATAAATGTCACACCATAGTCGTTAATTAAATCATAAACATACTCATAAAAAACCTTGGTATATTGTCCACCATAATAGGCCTACTGCTCCTTATCATTAAAAGCTTTAATGATTATCTAGACCTTACTTTATGAGCTTACAGCGGTTACTATCATCTGTCATGCTAGACTTAATGATTAGTATATCCCAACTTTGTCACAACAAGTGTTTTAAAAACAATTGTGTGGAATAATTTATTTTTTTTAAATTCGTATTTCTTTAAATACTTAATCCGGTTCATCGTTGTTTGGTTCAATATACCAACATACTTCTCGATAATTTCCCTGTATTCGTCTGACAGATCAGCTTGATTTAATAAAATTGCCGCCTGCTTTTGACTGTTTACGATAAGCTCCCAATATTTATTGACAGCTTGTAAAGGATTGAGCCATTTTTTTATACGCTTATTTAGTGTTCTTGCGCCCAAAACATTGGCGTCATGTTGTCTGTATAATTCACCTGGTTGATCGATATACACTAAGCGTCCTGTAGCTGTTGCTAGAAGCGCCAAATACCAATCATGCATGATAATACTATCAGTTTTATCCCATTTTTGAGCCAATGTATGATTAATCATAGAGACACCCCCAGTTACAGTATTCTCTGTTAATTCTGGGCATAAACTAATATTCGCATGGCCACTTTGGCTACGAATCATTGACGGGTTAATAACAGATAAATTTTCATCCACAACCGACAAATCCATATATACCATAAGAGATTGATCAACAGGATATTGTTTCGCTTCATTTAGCATTGTCATCATTTTTTCAGGTAACCAGACATCATCTTGATCACTAAAAAAATAATAATCAGCAGCCTCATAATGAACTAAAGTATAAAAATTCTTAATCACACCAAAATTTTCACGATTATCTTCATTGATAAATTTAATTCGTTCATCATTTGCCACAAATTTTTTAATGATTTCTGGCGTACGATCTGTAGAGCCATCATCTCTGATTAATAATTGCCAATCAGTGAACGTTTGCTTTTGAATGCTTTGGATTTGTTCAGTTAGGAACCTCTCACCATTATATGTCGAGAGGACAATATTAACTTTCATTTAAAAACAGCCTCTCATATCGATTGACAATCTGATACCACATATAATTATTTGAAATAATGGTGCGTGCTTTTTTAGCAAGTGTAGCTATTGCTATATTGTCAAGTTGCTCAGATTTTTCAATTAACTCAACTAAGGTATCTACTTGCCAGTAAAGTGCAGAATCCAATGCGACATTGTGGTTAAAGTTCACATCAAATACTAAATTTAAATCCGTCAAGCTCATTGCTTCAAGCAACCCTGGATTTGTACCACCTACTGCATGACCATGAATATAGGCAAAAGCATTTTGTCTGATCGCAACTAGTAAAGACTTCTCATATACTGTGCCAACAAATTTTATCCGCTTATCTTGATCAAAATGTGTCAATTGTCTCAGTTTGTCAAAGTAGGGATCATCTTCATGATTAGTGATAATCACTAAATCACGTTTCGTATCAGATAGCATATAGTTACGAATAATTGCTTCGTAATTATTTTCAGGCACGAACCGCCCAACTACAAGATAGTATCCTTTTGGCTGAACGTCATATTTGTTAAACCATGATAAATCAACATGACCTTTTTCTGATACTGGATTTGTCCCATAAGCAATGACAGTGGATACTACATCTTTGTACTCATTTTTTAAATAGTCTTCAATTCCTTGATTATCAGAAATAATCAAATCTGCTTTTTCTGCCATTTTTTTCTCAGAATACTTGAGGTACATCTGAATTGGCTTTATCCATTTACTGCGTTTCCATTCAAGACCATCAGGGTTAACATAGATTTTTCCACCGATATCATGAATCTTGTTAATATAACGTCCAATGAATGCACCCAAGGTATTCCCTAGGATGTAAAATATAGGCTTAACAATATTATTTTTTTTGATATAACTGATTGCGTAATTGATTGCATCTCTATCATAAAAAATGACGTTGGCGCCTCCAAAGTTGCGTTTCTTAACTTCAAAGACGTCAGCCATCTTATAATCAAAGTGTTTACCCGTATTATGATCAGAAAGACATGCAACGTGGTATTTGATTTGGTTTGATGATTGATGACTCACAAGCTCATCAACAAAAGTTTCAAAGCCTCCGTATTTGGCCGGTAAACCACGTGAGCCAATGATAAAAACATGTTGCATTATTCACCTGATTTCTTAAGATATTCTTTCTAATTATAGCATATTTGTTTTTCATTGTCATTTTACCATTTCATTATTTTCTTCTTAATACGTGATTATGATCTCGATTATCTTTGACATAACAAAAAACATGCTTGCACAGCATGTTTTAATTAAAGTTTATTCAGGTTTTTGTTGATGATAAAACGCATTTAACGCTTCTTGCCAAGTTGGAATGATAAAGCCAGTTGCTTTAGCTTTTGTCAGACTCATCGTTGAATTGAGCGGGCGTTTTGCTTTTGCTGGAAATTGGCTTGAGTCAACAGGTTTGACTTCAACTGCCGTATCTTTCAAAATTTCTACCGCAAAATCATACCAAGTGACATCTTCAGCTGCATCGTTGGATAGATGGTAATAACCAAAATCTCTTTGATTTTCAGTAAGATAAGTCATAAATTCTGCCAACGTACGTGTCCAAGTAGGTCTACCATGTTGATCATTTACCACCGTTAGGGCATCATGCGTCTCTGCTAATTTTTGCATGGTAAATACAAAATTAGCGCCGTAGTTACCAAAAACCCAAGCTGTACGAATGATGTAGAATTTTTCTGCGTATTTCTCAACCAATTCTTCGCCTAAACGTTTCGTCCGACCATATTCAGTTTGAGGGTCTGGTCTATCGTTGACTTCCCACTCTTCACCAACAGGTTTTTGACCATCAAACACATAGTCTGTAGAAATATAAACTAAGGTCGCATTATGAGCAGCAGTTGCTTTAGCAATATTTTCAGTACCAGTTACATTAATTGCATAATCTAGTGCTTTACCCTCATCTTCAGCTTTATCAACTGCTGTATATGCTGCACAATGATAAACCAAAGTAGGTTTAATCTCATCAAAAGCTTTATTAACTTGCTTAACGTCTGTAATATCTAATTGCGCAACATCCGTTGCAACATATTCCTCACCACGTTCATCAAGTAAATAACGCAATTCTGTCCCTAGCTGACCATTTGCTCCCGTAATTAAAATCATTTAAGCACCTCTTGTGACTTAGCATAGTTAGCTTCAACTGCTGCTTTTTCAGCTTGCCACCAATCTTTATTATCTGTATACCATTTGATTGTATCTTTCAAACCAGATTCAAAGTCAGTATGTTTCGGCGCCCAGCCAAGCTCTTTACGAAGTTTTGTATTATCAATCGCATAACGTAAATCATGACCAGCACGATCAGTTACACGATCATAAGCTGTTGCTTCTTGACCCATTTCAGTTAGAATTTCTTCTAGAACTTCTTTATTGTTTTTCTCACCATCAGCGCCGATTAGGTAAGTTTCACCTATTTCACCTTTAGTCAAAATTGTCCAAACACCAGATGAGTGATCTTCTGTATGTATCCAATCTCGTACATTTTTACCATCGCCATATAACTTTGGTTTAATACCGGCTAAAATATTTGTAATTTGACGAGGAATAAATTTTTCGATATGTTGGTAAGGACCATAGTTATTTGAACAATTTGAAATTGTTGCTTTAAGTCCAAAAGAGCGAACCCAGGCACGGACAATCAAATCACTTGCAGCCTTAGTAGAAGAATAAGGAGAACTTGGATTATATGGTGTATGGTCTGTAAACTTCTCGCCTTCACCTTCACCGTGCCCTGGTAAATCTTCACGATATGGTAAATCTCCGTAAACCTCATCTGTTGAGACATGGTGGAAACGTAAATCATGTTTACGAGCAGCTTGAATCAATGTATAAGTCCCAATAAAATTAGTATGAATAAATTCATCTTGAGACTTAAGCGAGTTGTCATTATGTGACTCAGCAGCATAGTGAACGATCGCATCCACTTTAGCAGATAACTCATCTACTAACTCAGCATCAGCAATATCGCCAACAACGAGTTCAACACGATCCCCTAAAATCTCACTAATATTGGCTTTATTTCCAGCATAAGTCAATTTATCCAAAACAATGATTTTTTCAATCTCAGGATGGTTATTGTAAACATAATGTACAAAGTTTGAGCCAATAAATCCAGCTCCCCCTGTTACGATGATTTTTTTTAATTCAGTCATTTCTTTCTCCAATTATAACAAGTCAGCAGTCAAAGGCTTAACATCCTTTAACAGCGGATGATGCTTATCCGCATCGCTAACCTCAGCATTCACCACATCTTCCCATTTGATCCCTAAAGTTGGATCAGCATAGTTTACAAACGCATATTTTGGTTTTAATTCCAAAGCCCAGTAGTCGTTTACTAAATAACTATACGATACTTCATCACTTAATACTTGAAAGCCATTTGCAACGCCACGAGGTACGAAAATACCTTTACTTGCATCAATTTCAGTCTGATAAACATGTCCAAAGCTCTCACCTTCACGTAAATCTACCCAAGCACCGAGTACTCGTCCACTGTCAGCCACTGATATATATTTATCCCATGGTTCTGCATGAAGACCACGCAAGACATGTTTACGAGAAAAAGAGACATTATTTTGTAATTTATTTTCAGCAAAAAAATGATCTGGGAAGCCCAATGGCAACATTTTTTCTTTTTGAAAATTTTCTTTAAACCACCCACGATTATCACCGTGTACTGGAATATCAAATTCAAGCATACCTGGGATTGCCTTAATCTCACGCGCTGCTAATGTTTTACCAAAAAATTCTGTCGTCATAACTCAGTCAGCCTCCACAAGTCTTAATAGATATTGACCATATTCATTTTTCTTAAGCGGTTGAGCAAGCGCAATCACTTCTTCACGGCTAATGTATCCCATGCGGTAAGCAATTTCTTCTAAGTTTGCAACTTGAACATTTTGCATGCGTTGTACTGTTTCAATGTATTGCGCTGCTTCTAATAATGACTCATGTGTACCAGTATCCAACCAAGCAAAACCACGACCCATCACTTCAACATCCAAATCACCACGTTTAAGATAAGCATCATTCACATCAGTTATCTCAAGCTCTCCACGAGGTGATGGTTTAATTGATTTTGCGATGTTAACAACATCATTATCATAGAAATAAAGCCCTGTAATTGCGTAATTTGATTTTGGATGCTCAGGCTTTTCTTCTACAGAAATTGCACGCATATCTTTATCAAATTCTACAACACCAAAACGTTCAGGATCTTTGACTTGGTAACCAAACACAGTTGCACCTTTTGGTTTCGCTGCTGCACGCGCTAGCATCTTAGACATACCAGGACCATAGTAAATATTATCTCCGAGGATCAAAGCTACGTTGTCATCACCGATGAAATCTGCACCGATAATAAAAGCTTGAGCCAATCCATCAGGACTAGGTTGTACAGCATAACTTAACTCAATACCAAATTCTTTCCCATCTCCAAGTAAATCCTCAAAGCGTGGTAAATCTTGTGGTGTTGAAATGATCAAAATTTCTTTTATCCCAGCTAGCATAAGTGTAGAAAGTGGGTAGTATATCATTGGTTTATCATAAATCGGCATCAATTGTTTACTTGCCGCACGCGTCAATGGGTATAAACGCGTCCCCGACCCACCTGCTAAGATAATTCCTTTTGTCATAAAAAAGCCTCTTTTCTTTTATCTACTTTATATAATATGATAACTGTTAACATCATGCTAAATCATTTCAATTCATCGCTAACTTTCATCACCTTGACTAAAATATCAATCAGTTAATTATATCATATTTAATATTAGAAATGCTAATCTGTATGTGTCTGCTATTTGCTCATTACTATCACAGTATATGATAGTAAAAAAAGTTTACCATAATGGTAAACTTTTTAACGATAGTCTGGTGTTACTTTTGTGTTATGGTATACATTTGAAATACGTTCTGTAGCTCCTGGTTCAACTTCATCTAAAACTGTTGAAATTTCTTCAAAAGAAGCGAGATAATTACGGTCTCTTTCAAATAATTGATACGCCCGAGCAATACTCTTGGCTACACGCTCATTAGTTGTTTTATAGCGATTAGCGTACTGCATCAGATCTTCTGCTAAACGTGCTTGATCAACTAACTCATCTGTCGCATCTTTTAAGCTAGAAACGTCTTCTGTTGTGACTTCAACTAAATGATTGACACCATCAATATTAACTTTGACTTTATTCAACTCTTTAAACAAAGCTTGTACACGCTCTGATGTTGCAAAAAACTTGTCTAAATAAGCTTGTGGTAACCCAGGTAAGTTTCTTTTTTCAACGTAACGCTTAAGTATACGGATATCTCTATCAAATGTGTCTGCTAAATCTTGTGCAGCTTTTTCTTGTTTGCGTAAATTTTGTAAGTCATTACTTATCTTCACTTGATTTTTTTCAATATCATCAAGTGTTGAAATAATCGTATCTACTTCTTTACCAAGTAAGCTATAAGGTTGTGCATTTTCTTTGATAACATCTAATAACTCAGTTGCACCCGCTTCAATCTGCTCTAATTCTTCTTGGAAACCGCGAACGATCCCCATCTCATTACCTGTTAAGACGTAAGCTTGAGAAACATGATCAATTTCTAATAATAAATTTTTATTGTTAGTGCGTGTGTGCGTAATATAATCTTTAATGATTGTCGCATTATTTGCGACATCTCGTCTAGCTTTATACTCATCTTCAAAAATAGTATACAGATTATCTAAATTAAGTTGTACTTTTTCTAATTCAGCATCAGCACGATCTAGCTCAAAGTTTTCAACAAAACGTTCAGTCTGTGCTAAATTATCTTGAATTTCTTCTAATCGGTCATCAACATTCACAGATTCCGGTAACTTGAACCCTTGACCTATAAATTCCTTGTAACCATCAGTTAATTTGTCAAGTTCTTGTGGATATTTTTCTTTAAGATCAACCACAATAGCAGGGATACGTTCTGCGATTGCTCCTAAAGCAATCGTATGTTCTTCTGCTGTCTCTAAAACTTCAGAAGCTTCTATCGGATCACCCGTTGAATTAAGTTGGACAAATTGCGAGAACTCAGTTTCAATATTATCTAACTGTGTTTCAAGTTCTGTAATTGCGACACCATATTTATCAGCATTATCAGTTATTTCAGCTCTAAGTGTATCATATAAATCTAGTGAATCTTGAATTTTAGCTGAATTAATCGTTTCTTGTTTCGTTAATTCAGTAATACCATCACGGATAGACTGAACATCTTCTTCCATTAACTTAATTTGCTCTTCTGATGCTTCTACCGCTGTACGAGCTCTCATAAATTTGAAAGAATCATTTAATTCTTCTGCTTCAAAAATGTGATTCTCTAAGTCCGCAAAAGAATTCGCTGAAAGATCGATCCATTTTTGGTTCCATTCTCTAAAGAGCGTTTGGCTTTGACCAACTAAATGCAATTTTTTTACAGCATCTACTTCTTCTTGTACAGGCAAATCAAATAAATCTTCTTTGCGCTCTTCAAGTGCAATAATCCGATTCTCAGTTTTTTTGCGTAGTATCATCGCTATCACATAAAACATCACGACGATCACTAGCAATATCACTATTGCAATTACGATACTTTTTGGCATTCTTATTTACTCTCCATCACTGATTTTTTTATCTATCAATAGCTACTATTCAAATTATAAATTCCGTGTTTCATTATACCACATTTAGGCAAAAAAATACACCGCAAGTTAACTTTCGGTGTATTTCCTTATCCTCATCCTCATCTTTCGACATCTAATAAACAAAATTGTTTATTAGATAATGAGAAACTACTTTTTACTTAAGTCTTCGGAATGTTTGACTTTAAATAAGTTGAATGAATTATTAGTTTTCAAGTGCTGCTGCCATTGTAGCTTGTACTTCAGCTTCAAAGTTGTTTGCAGCTTTTTCGATACCTTCGCCTACTTCAAAACGTGCAAATGATACAACTGTTGCATCAACTGATGCAAGATATTGTTCTACAGTTTTGCTGTCATCCATAACATAAACTTGAGCTAACAAAGTATAAGCTTGGTCAACTTTTGTGTTATCAAGCATAAAACGTTCCATTTTACCTGGAATAATTTTATCCCAGATTTTTTCTGGTTTACCTTCAGCAGCAAGCTCTTCTTTAATCGCTGCTTCAGCTGCTGAGATGATCTCATCAGTAAGTTGAGCTTTAGAACCATAAGTAAGGAAAGGTAATGCTGGTTTATCAACCATAGCACGACTTTCGTTATCTTGTTCAATTGCGTGATTAAGTTGTGCTAATTCGTCTTTAACAAATTGAGCATCTAATTCTGTATAAGATAATACAGTTGGTTTCATCGCAGCGATGTGCATAGAGACTTGTTTAGCAAGCGCAGCATCTCCACCTTCTACAACAGTGATAACACCAATACGACCACCATTATGTTGGTAAGCACCAAAATGTTGTGCATCTGTTTTTTCAATCAATGCAAAACGGCGGAAAGAGATTTTTTCACCAATTGTTGATGTTGCTTCAACATAAGCATCTGCCAATGATTTTCCAGATGACATTTGGATAGCAAGTGCAGCGTCGTTATCAGCAGGTTTATTTTTTGCGATCAATTCTGCTGTTTCGTTTACTAATGTTACAAATTGTTCATTTTTAGCAACGAAGTCTGTTTCTGAGTTAACTTCAACAAGGGCAGCAACGTTACCATCAACGTAAACACCTGTTAAACCTTCAGCAGCTACACGGTCAACTTTTTTAGCCGCTTTGGCCATTCCTTTTTCACGAAGTAGCTCAGTTGCTTTTGCAATATCACCATCAGTTTCAACTAATGCTTTTTTAGCGTCCATAACGCCCGCACCAGTTTTTTCACGCAATTCTTTTACTTGAGCTGCAGTAATTGCCATTTTTTTTCTCCTTTTTAATTCTGATTGCCATGCTTAACGCACAACTTTAAGCAAACAATCTACGAGTTGATATGTTATAAAAAAGAGGTACGAGGCGTAGGCCCCGCCCTCTTTTAATTTTCATTTTTTAACTAACTAGATAGAGAATAATACTCATCTAGTCAATTCAAAAGAAGCTTAGGCTTCTTTGTTGTCGTAACACGCATGTTACTGATTGGTCAATTCAAAAGAAGCTTAGGCTTCTTTTGAACCTTCCACAACTTCTACCAATTCTTCGATTGATTCAGCTGATGCTGGTTCTGCAACGTTTGCATCTTCAGCTTCAACAGCATCTTCACCTTGACGACCTTCGATAATAGCATCAGCCATTTTTCCAGTGATCAATTTAACCGCACGAATTGCATCATCATTTGCAGGGATGATAACATCGATTGGATCAGGATTTGCATTAGTATCAACCATTGCAACGATTGGGATATTCAATTTAGTTGCTTCTTGAACTGCGATTTGCTCTTTATGTGGATCCACAATGTAGATAACATCTGGAATACGAGGCATATCTGCGATACCGCCCAAGAATTTTTCAAGACGATCGCGTTGTTTGTTTAAAAGTACAACTTCTTTTTTAGGAAGTACTTCAAAAGTACCATCTTCTTCCATTTTGTTGATTTCTTTCAAACGTGCGATACGTTTTTGAATTGTACCCCAGTTAGTCAAAGTACCACCCAACCAACGGTGGTTGATGTAGTATTGACCAGCACGAAGTGCTTCTTCTTTTACTGCTTCAGCAGCTTGTTTTTTTGTACCTACAAAAAGAACAATTGCGCCGTTTGCAGATGCGTCGCGAACATAGTTGTAAGCATCGTCAGCAAGTTTTACTGTTTTTTGTAAATCGATAACGTGAATACCGTTACGTTCTGTAAAGATGAACGGTTTCATTTTTGGGTTCCAACGGCGTGTTTGGTGACCGAAGTGAACACCCGCTTCGAGTAGTTGTTTCATTGAAATGACTGCCATGAGCTAGTCTCCTTTTAAAATAGTTTTTCCTCTTTCAAGTATCACTTATCACCGCTACTATCGCTAGCACTACGATGATATCTACTTAAAATGTGGTTTATGTTGCACGATGTTTTCGCGACAACCATTTAATTATACACGGTTTCTCTTTAATTTGCAACCCTTATACGCAATTACCTATCACGTTTTCAGGTCGTAAAAAATGATAAGGCTTTAAGATTATGATAAAATAAAGAAGTTTAAAGGAGAAACTATAATGAATAAATCAAGATTAGAAGCTTTTACTGATGCTGTTATTGCAATTATTATGACCATTTTAGTATTAGAATTAGCTAGACCTGATTCTGACACTTGGGAAAGTCTTGCTAAAATATTACCTCATTTGGGCGTTTATTTTATCAGCTTCATCATGTTAGCTGTTTATTGGGTTAATCACCATCATTTGTTACAAAGTATCAACAAAATAAACGGAAAAGTATTATGGATTAATATGTTTTTTCTGTTTGTTTTGTCTTTGATGCCTTTTGTATCCAACTGGGTCTCACATTATCTCAATTCTTTTGTTCCTGAACTATGCTACGTCATATTACTGACATTGGCTAACTTGACTTATTACCTTTTGACGAGAGAATTGCTAAACATTAATAAAAGTAAAGTGTTGGGGACGTCCACTATCATCAAAAACAGGATAAGTTTGCTACTCAATCTACTCAGTATTGTTCTAGGCTACTTTATCGCACCAATCATTATGTTATTAATGTCAATCTTTATATTTTCATTATGGATTATCCCAGATAAAAATGTTGAAGAAATGCTTGGATAACTTATTAGCCAGAACTGAGTTGTGTATGATCAACTTAACGTATCATCTGAAGATAACTCTACGTTCTTGGGTTAAATCCCCTTACAAACTGACTCGTTGTCTGGATGTCTGCAACTAATGATAACTCTGAAATGATATCAGCTTGTACTTGATCAGCCGAAATGATCAGGCCATCTTGGCTGAGATCTTTCGTCGCTGTCGCATCAGCTATCAATATAGGATGATAACCTAAGTCTGTTGCAACTGGTGTTGTCGCACGAATACACATATGTGTCATCATCCCACAAATAACAAGCTGATCAATTTGATCGTTTTTGAGCACTTCTGCTAGTGTAGTCTCGAGAAAACTATTAGGAAAGTGTTTTACGATAATGATCGAAGTGTCATCAACTTTCAGTTTAGCATGTAATTCAGCTCCACTCGTACCTTGCTCAAAGAAATCAGCATTTTTTTGATGTTTGATGTGTTGAATGTAAATAATAGGTAATTTTGCAGCACTAAACTGTGCTTCTAAAAGATTGATATTTCGAAGTGCTTCATCAGCACCCTTCAGTACCATTTTTCCTCCTGCAAAATAATCATTTTGCACGTCGATGACTAAAAGTCCTTGTTTCATAAGCTACCTCTTTTCTATAAAATAAAGTATAATTGTTTTTAATATACTCGTAAATAAGCTATTGAAAGCATATAAAGGTAGTTGTTTTCAACATGAAAGGAAAATAAACAATGGATACTGTTGACCAACAGATTATTGACTTTTTAAAAAAAGATTCCCAACTCACACATAAAAAAATCGGAGAAATGATTCATATGACAGGACAAGCTGTCGGTAGTAGAATCAATAAATTGATTGATAGTGGCTATATTAAGCACTATACAATTTGTATTACGCATGATCACCAACAGTTTATTCGCATCTTTATGGACAACAATGACTATAGTCATTTTGAGTCAACTGTCAATACCTTTACAGAGATTGAGCACTTTTATAAAGTATCGGGTCAAGCATGCTATATGATTGTTAGTCATTTTTCTACTGATACCTTAAAACAGTTTATAGCAACTATTTCAAAATGGGGACGCTATACTATTGAAACAGTTATGGCAGACAAAAAAACACCTAATGATGATGTATTTTGCAATATATAGCAGTCAGTCAACTCTCAACTGCTTTAACATATTTGCTGAACTCTCAACTTATCCACAACAAAAAGACCATCTCACGATGGTCTTTTTTTATGACTTAAGCTTTATAATCATAAGCAGTTTCGATGATTTCTTTCAATTCAGAAATTAATGGTTCTTTTGGATTAGCAGTTGTACATTGATCTTCATATGCTTTTTCAGCAAGATGATCAATTTCTGCATCCATTTGTTTTTTAGTCAATCCTTGAGATTGCCAGTTCATCTCGATACCAGTGGCAATACCAAGATTGTATACAGCACTCGCAAGTGATTCAACTAGTTCGGCCGTTGTATTACCTTTTAGTCCTAAGAAACGAGCGATATCAGCATAATCGCTATCAGCGCGGAAGAAATCATATTTAGGGAACATCGCGTGTTTTTGAGGGTCTTTTGCATTATAACGAATGACATGTGGTAACAAGATAGCATTTGTACGTCCATGAGGGATACCCCAAGCACCACCAACTTTATGAGCAATGGAATGAGAAATACCTAAGAAAGCATTGGCAAAGGCCATCCCAGCCATTGTAGAGGCGTTATGCATTTTTTCACGAGACTCAGCATCACCAGTCTTAACTGATTTTTCCAAGTATTCAAAAACAATCTTGATAGCTTGTAATGATAGACCACGTGTATAATCAGAAGCCATAACTGAAACATAGGATTCAATCGCGTGAGTCAACACATCCATACCTGTATCAGCAGTAACACTTGCCGGTACTGACATAACAAGTTGTGGATCAATAATCGCAACATCTGGTGTCAATGCATAATCAGCTAATGGATACTTAGTATGATCATCTGAATCTGTGATAACCGCAAACGGTGTTACTTCTGATCCAGTACCTGATGTTGTAGGAATACAGATAAATGTCGCTTTTTCTGCATATTCAATTTTGTAAGCACGTTTACGAATATCCAAGAATTTTTGTTTAGCACCAAAGAAGCTTGTATCTGGGTGTTCAAAGAACATCCACATGCCTTTAGCAGCGTCCATCGCTGATCCACCACCAAGTGCAATAACGACATCTGGTTGGAAATTATTGAAAATTTCTAACCCTTTGTAGACAGTATTTGTAGAAGGATTAGGTTCAACATCTGAAAATACTTCAATGCGGGGATCGTTTGGGTTCTTCTCAAGCTGTTTACGAACAAGATCAGCATAACCAAATTGAACCATACCTGGATCACAGACTAACATGACACGTTTTGCTTTAATTTGTTGTAAGTAAGTGATTGAATTTTTTTCAAAATAAACTTTTGGTGGTAATTTAAACCATTGCATATTATTTCTCCGTTTCGCAAGTGTTTTAACATTGATCAAATCAACTGCTGATACATTATGTGAAATTGAGTTATGCCCATATGATCCACAACCAAGCGTTAACGACGGTAACATTTCGTTGTAGATATTACCAATACCACCTTCAGCTGCTGGCGTATTTACCAAGATACGACAAGCTTTCATACGAATACCAAATTCAATCTGTAATGCTTCATCTTCAGTATGAATAACTGCTGTATGACCTAGACCACCAAGATCCAACATCGCTTCACACAAGTCTAGTCCTTCTTCAGTCGAATTCGCTTTAATCATCGCTAATACTGGTGATAATTTTTCACGTGATAACGGATATTCTGGACCAACACCAGCGATTTCAGCGATAAGCAGTTTTGTTTCAGCTGGTACCTTGATACCTGCCAAGTCTGCAATATGTTTTGCTGAGTAACCAACAATTTTAGGATTAACCGCATGACCATCCGGTAACATAACGGCTGCTTCAAGTTTAGCTAATTCTGATTTAGAAGAGACGATATAAGCATTGTGAGCTAAAAATTCTTCTTTAACGTCATTAAAGACTTCGTTATCAACAATAATCGCTTGTTCTGATGCACAAATCATCCCATTATCAAAAGTTTTTGATAAGAACAAATCGTTTACAGCACGTTTAATTTTCGCTTCTTTAGTGATATAAGCAGGCGTATTACCAGGACCCACACCAAGTGCTGGTTTACCAGTCGAATAGGCTGATTTTACCATAGCAGAACCACCCGTTGCTAGAACCGTTGCAATAATAGGATGATTCATCAAGAGACCAGTTGCTTCGATTGACGGTTTTGTTACCCATTGGATACAATCTGCTGGTGCTCCTGCTGCTACTGCCGCATCAAGTACAATTTTTGCTGCTGCTGCTGACGATTGTTGTGCAGATGGATGGAATGCAAAGATAATTGGATTACGTGTTTTGATCGCAATCATTGCTTTAAAAATAGTTGTTGAAGTTGGGTTAGTTGTTGGTGTAACACCACAAATAACACCGACTGGTTCAGCAATCTCAACAATACCAGCTTCTTTATCTTCGTTGATGACACCAACCGTTTTATTATCTTTAATCGCATGCCAAATATATTCAGACGCATACATATTTTTGATTGCTTTATCTTCATAGATACCACGGCCAGTTTCCTCAACTGCCATTTTTGCAAGCATCATGTGCTTGTCAAGAGCTGCCATACTCATTTCATGAACGATATGGTCAATTTGTTCTTGATTTAATTTCTCAAGCCCTTTAAGTGCTTGTGCACCTTTAATAGCTAGCTCATCAATCATGCCAGCAACGTCAAATGTTTCAATTTTTTCTACTGTTTTTGTAGCCATCTTTTTTCTCCTTAAAAATGGTAAGTATAGGGTATCTCGTAAAGTTAGTGAATTCACTAACTTGATTTATGAGTTTATTATACCACTTTGTAAGCGTTTGTAAATAGAAAAATAAAAATTTTTTTCGTAAAACTTCTGTACTTTGTGAATTGTTTAACTTTTTGTTTTAAAACACGTATGATGATTAACTTTCCTTTTCACAAACTTAAAAAAAAAATGAAGCAAGCTTCACTTTAATTCTTTTCCAGATAACTAATCGCTTCTTCAACTGTTTTAACAGGTACGATTTTCATTTTTGTTTTTAATTTTTTTGCAGCAGCCAGTGCCTCTTGATAATTTGATTCAATATGTTTATCATATTTTTTCATCTCTGGTGTTATTTCATCATCAGGTGCTAAAAAGATGCTTGCACCACTCTGACTAGCTGTAGCCACCTTTTTATCAATACCACCGATGCGTCCTACCTTGCCATCGACTTCAATTGTACCGGTACCAGCTATATTTCTGCCTTGTGTCAAATCTTTACCCATTAATTGCGAATATAGTTCAAGCGTAAACATCATACCTGCTGATGGTCCGCCAATATCCCCTGCATCAATTTTTACAGCAGGTGTACTTGTAATATCCGTGTGATCCACAAGGGTAATGCCAATACCTGCTTTACCATCTTGTAACTTAATCGTTTTACCTTCAGATGATTTTTTTTCACCCTTATCATTCGTGTATTGTATTGAGATATTATCACCAATCTTTAAGGATTTAATATAGGCCATTAACTCTTGAGAAGAATTAAATGTTTTTCCATCAGCACCAACTACTGTGTCAGCAATTTGAAGAACATTCTTAAAAGTAGATTTTGGTAAGACATTTAATACATAAACACCTTTATAATTTAGACTAAAGGGTTTATTTGCCAGTTTAAATGCTGAATAAATTGCAACATTTTGGGCGCTTTCCATATAAAACTTATTCATCCGATTATAATCATTATCAGATTGATCGCCCATCATGTCTTTTTTGCTATAAACATCAGTAAAATTTGTTGCTGCAGCATAAATAAGACTAGCACCTGTTGCTTGCATTACAGAAACTGTGGTTAAATTTAATGATCCTTTATCTACTACTGGCATTTTCTCAACCTGTATCATATTGCTAACATTTTCTGTTGATCCAGGCATTTCAATATAATATGGCAAGGGAACTAAAGTCCCTAACAATATCAGTATACTCAGGAAAATCACAACAAACCATCGTTTTTTTATAAAATTTTTTTTATTTTCTGCCAAGTTTGTTCTCCAATTCATCACTAACTAATGCTGGCACCCATTTTGACACATCCATCCCCATAGCTGCCAATTCTTTGATACGTGAACTACTGATATATTGTAATTCTGGATTTGCTAATAATACAATAGTTTCAATACCGGTCATCTGTTGATTAAAAAAACACATTTCAGATTCATAAGCTAAATCTTGCCCATTTCTAACACTTCTAACAAGTGCTGAGGCACCCAGATCTTTGGCAACATGAACTGTTAATTGCGACTCGTGAACAACGACTTTCACATGCTCATATTGACTAACTAGTTTAACTAGCATATCTTGTCGCTCATTCAAAGAAAAAATAGGATTCTTTTTTACATTATCAAAAATCCCTACATATAAAATATCAAAAAGTTTAGCACTACGAGCAATAATATCCAAATGACCATTCGTTGCCACATCAAATGTCCCTGTATATAACCCAATCCGTTTACTCATTAGACCCTCTTTCATAAATCGTGACTTTAGAAATACCATAATTTTTTTCTTTTATAACCTTAAGATTAGCAATTTCAGATGGCAAATCTATAGATGTATCAGTTTCACAGACAATTATTGCTTGATCAGCTAATAAGTTTAACGATACAATTTGTTCTATATCTTCAACGATTGATGCTTGAGCATATGGTGGATCTAAAAATACTAAATCAAACCGTTCACTCATAGACTGTAGTGCTCGATGTGCATCCATTTTTAATAACGTAAACTTATTCGCTTCTTTCGTCATTTTAATATTATCCAGAATAACAGCTTGAGCTTGATAATCACGTTCAACTAATATAGCGTTTGATATGCCTCTGGAAACAGCTTCTATAGCAAGACCTCCACTACCAGCATATAAATCAAGAACTTGTCCACCATCAAAAAAAGGACCTATCATAGAAAACATGGCGGCTCTTACTTTATCACCTGTAGGTCGAGTTGTTTTCCCACCCAATGTTTTTAAGTTTCTCCCACCAAAATCTCCTGCAATAACCCTCATAAACTCTCCTTACGTTAACTTGTCGATTTACTTCATGTTACATTATATCAAAATACGAGTTAAAAATTCCTTAAAAACAAAAAAAACGACTATAACAGTCGTAAATATCGGGAAGACAGGATTCGAACCTGCGAC
>NZ_JXJX01000005.1 GCF_002441715.1 Pseudolactococcus plantarum | reverse complement strand
GAACTGTCTGTTTTATTTGGGGCTTGACATCCAAGTGTTTTTTTATTGTTTATCATCATAAAAAGCTAAGGGTTAATTAGCGAGAAAACTAGTTAAACTAGTAAGAAATATGGTAAAATAGGGAGATATATTGTCGCATGTATAAGAGATAGTAAGAGTTGAGAAGAGATGACGAGAAAACTCTCTAGATTAGCGTGTTTTGCTAGGAATACCTATGCTCTAACTATCAGTGCGAATGAAAAGAGAAGAGATGAGCGATTACCAATTTACAGCAGCACTTGATGAGAGTTTGACAGATTTTATTACACATCCAGGGCATTTTGTGGATGATATTAGATTTGTCCATAGCTTATTTGTCTACCCACTTGTGACTACCTCAGAAAAATTTACGCTATCCATACAGGACAAAACGGTTTTACCAGTTTTTACCTCAGCTGAAGCACTCACTGCATTTAAAAAACAAGTCGCGACACCTTTAACATATGTGAACCAATCGTTTGTTTCTGTAGTCAATGACTTGTTAGATCAAGAAATAGATGCAATTGCCTTTAATATACAACCAGCAGGTCAAGATGCGAATAATGCAACGATGCTACCTCGAGAGCATTTAGTCACGTTTATCAACCGCTATATCACTATTTTAAACAAATTATCAGAAAATGAAGATGGAACGACAGAGGACCAAGCAAACTATTTTCTGATTCCTGCATTTGTGCGGACGACTGATGATGACCATGTGTCACGAACATTTGCAACATTAGCTAAACCTGATGGTGAGAGTTTGATACCAGTATTTACGACGATTACAAGTTTCGCTAAGTGGTATGACCATCCAGAATTTGGACCTATTTTTCGGAAAAATAAAGGCAGTGTCTTAGCATGGCAACTCAAGGACTTAATGCACCCAAGTGTAGGCGAAAATGACTTATCAGGGGTAGCAGGTATTGCTATTGATCCATTTGAGATGGCAAGCTATGAGGCATCTATTTTATTGTGGAAAGATATCGCATCTGATTGACCAAACGTTTAAACTAGGTCAAGGCAATAGAGATATCTTATTGTATTCATTTATGCTATGGGAGGTAGATCATACGATGGGCTTTTGGAAAGAAGCATTTGAGGCTGTTAAGGAAAATGATCCAGCAGCGCGCTATAACTTCGAGATATTTCTCACGTCTCCAGGTGTAAAGGCGCTTGCTGCGCATAAAGTTTCTCATTTTTTATGGTGTCATCATTTTAAACTGTTAGGCAGAATACATTCGCAATTTTGGCGTTTCTTAACACAAATCGAAATTCATCCAGGTGCGATCATTGAAAATGGTGTCTTTATAGACCATGGCTCAGGTCTGGTTATTGGTGAGACAGCACAAGTGGAGACGGGTGCTAAACTATATCATGGTGTGACTTTAGGTGGGACAGGTAAAGATACAGGAAAGCGCCATCCAACGATCAGAAAAGGTGCATTAGTATCAGCACATGCACAGTTGTTAGGGCCTATCGAGGTTGGTGAAAATGCTAAAATAGGTGCGAGTGCCGTTGTCACTAAAGACGTCCCAAGCGCAGTAACGGTTGTAGGGATTCCAGCTAAAATTGTTCGTGTACATGGTCCTGCTACAGCAGATCGTGACAAGGCTAAACTTGAGCGAGAAAGACACGTCAGTTTTTATGATCATATGGGTGGCATCTAAACTGAAAAGTTTGATAATTATAGGAGAATGACATGATTAAACTATATAATACCATGACACGTGAAAAAAAGGTTTTTGTGCCTCTAAAACAAGGGCAAGTTAGTATGTATATTTGTGGACCAACAGTTTACAATTATATTCATATTGGTAATGCTAGATCTGTCGTGGCGTTTGATACGATTCGCAAATATTTTGAATACAGAGGGTATGACGTCAATTTCATCTCTAATTTTACGGACGTAGATGATAAGATCATTAAAGCAGCGAGTGAGGCTAATGTATCAATTGAAACATTAGTCGAGACTTATATTCAAGCTTTTTATGATGATACGACAAAACTAGGTGTTAAACAGGCAACCAAAAATCCACGCGTCCTAACTTATATGTCTGAGATTATTGACTTTATTCAGGTTTTGATCGATAAGGGGTTTGCTTATGAAGCCAATGGAGATGTTTTTTTCCGCGTGAAAAAATCTGTCGGATATGGCAAACTAGCTAATAAAAATATAGATGAACTAGAAGCTGGTGCGTCTGGAAGAACAGGAAGTGCTGAACTAGCTAAGGAAGAAGTGTTAGATTTTGCACTTTGGAAATCAAGTAAGACTGATGAACCCTCTTGGGAAAGTCCTTGGGGTGCTGGTCGACCTGGCTGGCATATCGAGTGTTCTGTCATGGCCACTAGCATTTTAGGCGATACGATAGATATCCATGGTGGTGGTGCAGACTTAGAATTTCCGCATCATACAAATGAAATTGCACAGTCTGAAGGGAAAACAGGTCAGACTTTTGCCAATTACTGGTTACATAATGGGTTTGTGACGACAGCAGATGGCGAAAAAATGTCTAAATCATTAGGCAACTTTACAACTGTTCATGACATGCTAGACGTTATTGATGGTCAAGTACTGAGATTTTTCTTAGTCAGTCAACACTATCGAAAACCACTTGTTTTTACAGATGCTTCAGTGCAAGACGCTGAAAATAATTTTAAAAAAATTAAGCACGCTTATGATAAACTAAACTTTGAAGTCAAAGAAAAGGCAAGTGAAGTGCCAAAAGTAGATCCAAAAATAGCCGAATTTCGTCAAGCCTTTATCAAAGAAATGGACGATGATTTTAATATCTCAAATGGTTTGACTGTTTTTTATGAGTTGATTAAATATATTAACTTAGGACATATGTCAGTGGATGCTTTAGCGTTATTTAATGAAATTTTGATGATTATCGGTATTGAATTTGAAGCGCCAGATATGTTAGATGATGAGATTGAGCAATTAATTGCTGAGCGACAACTTGCTAGAGTGAATCGAGATTATCAACTTGCAGATGAGATTCGAGGTCGTTTAGCTACAAAAGGAATTGCTTTATTAGATACACCAGATGGTGTGAGGTGGACACGTGACTGAAGTAAGAGCTGAGTTATTAAATGGGATTGCATTAGCATATGCAGGAGATGCAGTATACGAAGTATTTGTGCGTGACCATTTGTTATTAATGGGGATTACAAAACCTGGTGAACTCCAAAGAAATGCTGTTAAATTTGTTAGTGCTAAAGCGCAAGCATTCTTGATTTCTGAAATGGAAAAAGATGCGTTTTTATCTGAAGAAGAATTAACTTATTTTAAACGTGGTCGAAATGCACATAGTAAAACAACAGCCAAAAATACTGATGTGATTACTTACCGAATTTCTACTGGCTTTGAGGCGGTTTTTGGGTTCAATCATTTGAAGGGAAATGACACACGGGTTAAAGAACTTGCGAGGTATTGTATTCAGAAAATTTCTGAGCAAAATTTCTGAAAAAAGCCCATTATTCTTGTAGAATAGTTATTATATTAACCGAAGATACAAGGGGTTGGGCGATGTACAGAGTAGTTGAAATGAGTGGCGATAATGAACCTTGGTGGTTTTTTGAAAATTGGCGACATGATATTATTGCAAAGTATGAATTTGAGAATTTTTATGATGCACTACGTTTCTACAAGCAGGAGTGGGAACGGATGGCAAAACTTTATCCAGAATTTAAAAGTCAAAAAGATTTTTTAGCGGCTTTTTGGGTAAAATCAGAGACAAGATGGTGTGTTGAATGCGATGAGGATTTACAGCAATACCATGGCTTAGCATTATTAGAAGATTGGGCACCTGTAAAAAGTTTTCAAAATCGACTGCCATATGCAAAAAAATCAGGATTTAATCCAGATAAAATCTGCCACTATAAAAGGTAAAAGAATTAGATGACTAATTCTTTTTTTATATAAGCTTTTTAGTTTACAAACGTAAACACAAGTGTTAGAATAAAACTGTAAACATGAGGCGAGGGTATTAAAAAGTTTGACGGTTAGTCAAATATACATAGAAGACGTCTTTAGTCCTATGATGCTATTAACTTAATAAGGAGAAAATTATGTCATTTTTAAACTCACTAGAAAATCGTCGTTCTATTTATGCACTTGGAAAAGAAATAGATACTGAAAAAGCAATTAAAACAATCAAAGCAGCTGTCAAACAATCACCATCTGCCTTTAATAGTCAAACGTCACGTGTATTGATTTTGGCAGGAGAAGACCATGATAAACTCTGGCAAGATATCGTGGCTAATGACTTGAAAGCAGAGATGGATCGCCAAGGCGTGCCAGAATCTGTGTGGGAAGGTACTAAAGCAAAACTTGATGGGTTTGCTGCTGCTGGTCTTACAGCACTCTTTTTTGAAGATACCGCTGTTGTAAAGGGACTTCAAGAACAGTTTCCACTATATGCTGACAATTTTCCAGTCTGGTCTGAGCAGTCGACTGGTATCGCATCTGTCAACGCGTGGGTTGCTTTAAGCGATCTTGGACTTGGTGCGAATCTACAGCATTATAATCCAGTTATTGATGATAGTGTAGCTAAAAGGTATGACATTCCAGCATCCTGGGCATTACGTGGTCAACTCGTTGTCGGCTCACCACAAGCGACGCCAGAGGCTAAAGCATTTATGGATGATGCTGAACGATTCAAAGTTTTCGGTGCTTAAAGTGTTGTTCGATTAAAAATAGTAAAAAAAGAGAAATCAAGTAGTCATACTTGATTTTTTGTTATGTTTCAGTAGGCCGTTCGCTTACGAAAGTCAAGAAAATTATACGTTGATAGCTAATCTAAGTGACTAATTTCAGCTGATTATTATTTTTTTATACTTGATGAGCAATTTAATTTACAAGCGTAAACAGTAATGATAAACTATATATTGCAACATTAGACGAGGGGATTAAAAGATTTGATAACTTGTAAGTTACAAACCCTACATAGAAGGCGTCTTATATAAATCTATTTTATTAGTATGGAGAAAAATATGTCATTCTTAAACGCATTAGAAGATCGTCGCTCTATCTATGTACTTGGTAAGTCAATTGATATAGATGAGGCTATCGACGCGATTAAAGAAGCTGTTAAGCTATCTTCATCAGCTTTTAATAGTCAAACATCACGTGTGTTGATTCTGATAGAGCAAGCGCATGATAAATTTTGGCAAGATATTGTAGCAAAAGATGTTAAAACAGATATGGAGCGTCAAGGATTTCCAAAATCTGTTTGGGAAGGCACTAAAGCAAAACTTGATGGGTTTGCCGCTGCTGGGTTGACTGCATTGTTTTTTGAGGATATGGCTGTTGTAAAAGGACTCCAAGAACAATTTCCACATTATGCTGATCATTTTCTAGCATGGTCTGAGCAGTCAACAGGTATCGCATCTGTTAACGCATGGGTTGCCTTAAGTGATATAGGCCTTGGTGCGAATCTACAACATTATAATCCAATAATTGATGATAGTGTTGCCAAAACATTTGATATTCCAGCATCATGGTCATTACGTGGTCAATTAGTCGTCGGAACACCACAAGTTATACCAACGCCTAAATCATTTATGGATGATGCTGACAGGTTTAAAATTTTTAGTGCGTAATTTTTAGTCAAGTTAACAAGTTATCAATAATTTTGTTGATATATAAGTTATCCTGATGAAACATAGCCTTTAAAAATCAAGTAGTCGTACTTGATTTTTTTTACTATTATAATTAAACCAATATTTAGTAGTCATTTCATGAACTAGCATCACAACGCTATATAAAAACAGAAACGTTATAATAAAATTGACAGTAAAATGAATTGAGTGTATAATAAGAATAAAAAAACAGTCATTTTAATCTAAGTGATTATTAATAGTCATTGTTTAGATTAAAGTAATAAAGATTAATCCAACTTGAAAGCGTTTACTATGCAAATATTTGAAGTGAGTATAGTTGTAGCACGTGATGGATCTGACTTGCAAAGTTTTGAAAGCTAAAGGAAGCTGAATATGAATAGCAAAAAGAAAATAATAAGAGGACTATTATCAACCATAATTATCATAGTGTTAGTCGATTTAGGAGGAAAAGTATATATGAACAATAAAGAAAATGACAATTTGGAAAAACAACGAACGGCAGCGATTGGATTTAAGCAAGTACAACCAGGTGTTGAGGAAATTGAGTTTATGCAAGAAGGTTCATACTCTGGTGCTGGTACTTGGTCTGTAGGCGTTAATATAATGGTTGATGGAAAAAAATATAGTGAAATTTTTAGGGAAGAGGGTTTAATGGGGGGAGATGAATTACCTGATGGGAATACTGGCACAAAAACACCTGTCAAAGTAATTTATAGTAATGGGAAAGAAGAGGTTCTAAAATGACGACTCCTAAGCAATATTCTATTATTGATGATATTGTATATCAAACGGATAGATTAAAAAAAGGTTTTGAGGTTTTTAGAGGAGGAAAAATATTTTATGAAGATGATATAAAAAAGACAGGTCAACAATACAAAATCCTATACACTGTAGATACAAACGATAAATATAATAGTCAAGGATATGAAAAAAATGGCTTTCAAGGCATGGTTGTTGCGCCAGTCGTAAGTGGACAGCCAGATTATGGTGATATTACGATGGCTTTTGCTGGTACCAATGCCACAGACTGGCATTTGAATGATTTGAGTGCAGACTTGTCCAATGTCGTGCTTGGTTTTGAAAGAGATGGCACCATAAAGTCTCAATTTGCTAGTGCCCTACAATTTTATGATGAAATGGCTAGGATATATGGCGCTAGTAATATTAAAGCTGTGACCGGTCATTCATTAGGTGGCGCTTTAGCTCAAAAAGTGGCAGCTGCCAATCATATCCCTGCAGTTACTTTTTCAACAGCTGGAGTGGGGTCACAATTAACAGATGAAGAGAAAGCTTGGATTAACGGAGATGGGAAAAAATTTGTTTTAAATTTCATGCATAAAGGTGACCAAATTTCTTCTATGACAAATGCTTCAAATTTTGGAACAGCAATTTATGCAGAAGATTTTGGAAGTGGTGCTTTATTGTCAGGACATTTTTTAACTACTTATGAATTTGCCAAAGACGGTTCTCTAAAAGATACTAAATGTGGGGTATGGAGCATTACAGATAAGGGGATGTTAAGCAATGGAATTTCTTTGATTCAAAAAAGTTTTAAGGCTCAAATTAAAGGACTGAATACATTAAAATCCAAATTCACTGCAAGTGGTGGTGGTTTATCCTCAGGAGAAAAAATCTATTTAGATGCTGCTCAAGCGCTTGTGATCGTGTCAACAGCTGGAGCTGAGTTTGATTTAGCTATGGTTAATCTCATGAAAAATTATCAAGATGGCATTGAAGAATCAAAAAGCTTATGGCAAGACACTGTCAACAAAGCAGTTGCTATGGGTAATCTTCTTGATACTTGGGAGATCTACGAAGCACTTGAAATGGTCGGCTTTACCCAAGAAAATATTGCTGGCTTTCCGATAGGACAGTACCAAAGTAAAATTGATAAAGTGAGAACAATGGCGGATAAGTTTAAAAGGCTTGAGAGTGAGATAAAGAGTAAAATTTCTGAACTAGTGGCTCGAGATAGTGAATTAGCACAACAATTAAAAGGATGAGGAGGACAGAGTTTGACTAAGGAAGAGGAATTATTACGTGATTATCGTTGTCAAAGATCACAGCTAGAAGACCAAGAAGATGAACTTCGAAGAGGAGAACGTAGGGTTAATGACATGATTGAGCAAGCGACAACTGAAATTGGGCATATGCTTCGAGAAGTAGATGGAGATGTTTCTGAAGCGTATGATTTTTCGCGTTATCGTTTAAGTCACTTTTCACAAGAAATGTCTGAAGCATTTGCAATAGAAAAAAGAGCAGTTAGACAAAAAATAGAGCAATCAGAGGATGATTTTAAGCGACAATATAGACAGTTTCAAGAAAGAAGGTAAGCATGGATATAGTCGAAGAATTGATTAAAAGAGCTCAAAAAGAATTACAAAAAATAAAAATTCAAACATTAGGAAAGACAGGCACAGTCACGAGTTATCAACAAAGAAATAAGCGGCAAAAAAAGACAAACTTAGTATCAGAGACTGCTAAAAACTCTATTTCGAACAATTCATCAGAGCTTAAAGCAGCAATCAAAGGTAAGTTTGGCGATAAATTATCAGATACTTTTGACCATCAAAAAAAGTTGTTAGCACATCTTTAAACTCAAAAAAACGTCTTAAAACAATCAAAAAAGCTAATCACATGAGCATGTGATTAGCTTTTTTGATGTTGCGTTTTGATTAGCTAGCGATTAATGGTTAAAAAAGGTTTTGACAGTTTGAAAAGTTGTTTCGTTACCAACAAAATAGATAGTATCTCCTTTTTCTAATATCGCATATGGACCAGGAGATAAAACGAGTTCATCATGGTGTAAAATGGCAACAATTGTCGCACCAGTTGCTTGCCATAAATTGAGTTCGCCAATTGATTTTAAAATGTGTTCAGAATCTTGGGATAAGAGGAGTTCGTGAGGCGTTAAGGGACTCTTTTTTTGTGCACGTGCCGTTTGTTCAAATAAAGTACTAAGTGAATCAGATAGATTATCGATGGTTGTCTTTTGTACGGTTAATAAATTATCAATCTGAGCATGGATAGTTTGAATATCTGATGTTTCTTGTGCTTGATTTAAAAAGTTCTTGGCCTTTTCTTGTGATAATATTTCTACACCCGAACCATGAACGACCCTAACGATGTCTAGATCATTTAAAATACTGATGGCTTTTCGTGCTGTCTCTGCAGACACACCAAATTGTGCTGAAAGAGTTGATCTAGCATGTAATTTACTCCCAATAGCGTAGTCACCCTTAGCGATTTTTTCAGCGATATCATAAGCGATTTTACGGTAGCGGGGTTCTCTAATAGCTTTCATATTTATAAATCTTTCTTTTTTGACTGGTTGATTTTGTAGCACTGATGTTATCTTGATAATTTGAGTATAACTATTATATCATTAAATGTTTAAGAGACAGTTAAAAATTTTAAAATAGCATTATTTAAGACTTTAAATCCTAATTTCTGATAAGGAAAATAAGGAATTAAAATCAAATTATTAAAAAAATGAGTCTTAATTCTTGACAAAGTGACCATTTCTTTATAGAATATAAATTGTCACTTGATGACAACCTATTATAAAAATAAAGTTGTCACTTGTAAATCTATTTTAACATGTTTCATAATTAAAAGGAGGAAATTATGCCAAAGGTTGAAATTAAACATTTAACCAAGATATTTGGGAAACGTCGTAAAGCTGCATTAGAATTAGTTAAAAAAAATGCTAGTAAAGACGAAATTTTGAAGAAAACTGGTAGTACAGTTGGTGTTTATGATATTAATATGGAAATCAATGATGGTGAAATATTCGTCATCATGGGATTATCTGGTTCAGGTAAATCAACATTGATTCGATTGTTGAACCGTCTATCAGAGCCAACCGCAGGTCAGCTTATTATCGATGGAGAAGATATCACAAAACTGAATAAAAAAGAGCTGTTAGATATCAGACGTAAAAAAATGTCTATGGTCTTTCAAAACTTTGCTTTATTTCCACATCGGACTATTTTAGAAAATACAGAGTTTGGTCTAGAAGTACAAGATATTTCTAAAAAAGAACGTCAGGAACGTGCTGAAAAAGCGTTAGATAATGCAAAATTATTAGCCTTTAAAGATCAGTACCCTGATCAACTCTCTGGTGGTATGCAACAACGTGTTGGATTAGCTAGAGCGTTAACTAATAATCCGGATATCTTGTTAATGGACGAGGCATTTTCAGCACTTGACCCTATGGTGCGTAAGGAAATGCAAGATGAGTTGCTAGATTTACAAGCAACCGTTCAAAAAACAATTATCTTTATTACCCATGATTTAGATGAAGCACTGAGAATTGGTGATAGAATTGCGATCATGAAGGATGGTAAATTAGTACAAGTCGGAACAGGTGAAGAATTATTGACGACGCCTGAAAACGACTATGTTAGGAACTTTACAGAGGGTGTTGATAGATCAAAAGTCTTAATCGCTGAAAATATTATGATTCCGGCTTTTACAACAAATATAACTGTTGATGGACCGACAGTTGCGCTTCGTCGTATGCAAGAAGAAGAAGTATCAGGTCTAGTTGCTGTCAATAAAAATCGTCAGTTCCAAGGCTATCTATCAGCAGATGCTGCAGTACGTGCTAGAAAACAAAAATTACCATTATCAGATGTAATTGAAGAAATGCCACAAATTACGTCAGATACGCTAATTTCTGATATTTTACCGGTTATTTACGATGCTAATACTCCCGTTGCTGTGGTGGATGAAGGACGACTCCGCGGCGTTATCATTAAAGGATCTGTGCTTGAGGCTTTAGCAGATGTAGAGGATGAATTAGATGACAAAGTAGAAGCTGAGAAGGAGGATGTATCATATGTTTAACCTACTAACAAGTCAGTTGCCTATTAGTAAGTGGGCTTCTAATTTTGTGGAGTGGCTGACAACGCATTTAGCAGGATTCTTTGAAGTCATTCAACATGGCGGTAACGCTTTGATGAATGGGATGACTGATGGCTTGACTGCAATTCCCATGTATTTATTTATTGCAGGAGTGTTTATCATTGCAGTTGTGACCTCTCCTAAAAGATGGGGTTTCCCAATCTTTACGTTAATTGGTTTAGCTATTATCGCTAACCAAGGCCTTTGGAATGATTTGATGAGTACACTGACTTTAGTTGTCATGTCGGCTTTGATTTCATTAATTATTGGTGTACCGTTAGGGATTTTGATGTCGAAATCAGATAGAACACAAGCTATCGTTCAACCGATTTTAGACTTTATGCAAACAATGCCAGGATTTGTCTACCTAATTCCAGCAGTTGCTTTCTTTGGTATTGGTGTCGTACCAGGTGTCTTTGCCTCTATCATCTTTGCCTTACCACCAGTTGTAAGGATGACGAATTTAGGTATTCGTCAAGTGCCCACTTCATTAGTGGAAGCTGCTGACTCATTTGGGTCAACAACTGCGCAAAAACTCTTTAAACTAGAGCTACCAAATGCTAAGAATACGATTTTAGCCGGGGCAAATCAAACGATTATGTTGGCCTTATCGATGGTTGTAACTGCTAGTATGATTGGTGCACCAGGACTTGGTCGTGGCGTACTATCAGCTGTACAGCATGCTGACGTTGGTGCAGGGTTTGTTAATGGTATAGCGCTTGTTATTTTAGCGATTATTATCGATCGATTCGCACAAAAATTAAATACTAAACCTGGTCAAAATTTACCCGACGCTAAGAAAAGACGTTGGATTGTAATTATCAGTTTAGTTGTTATGGTTATTGGTGGTATTGTGACATCATTTTCTAACACAAGTGGTGGACATAAAAAAGTAAGTTTAGGTTATGTTCAGTGGGATTCAGAAGTTGCAAGTACAACTGTTTTAGCACAAGCGATGCGTGAACATGGTTATGATGTGACGATGACACCACTAGATAATGCTGTACTTTGGCAATCAGTCGCTAATGGTCAAGTAGATGGCTCACTATCAGCTTGGTTACCAAACACACATGGTAATTTACTTAAAAAATATAAAAAAGATATCACTGTAGTCGGAACTAACCTTTCAGGCGTAAAAACAGGACTTGTCGTACCAGATTATATGGCGGTGAATTCGATAGAAGAGCTCTCTTCACAAGCCAATAAAACAATAACAGGTATCGAGCCAGGTGCTGGGATTATGACATCAGCGGCTAATACGCTAAAAGCTTATCCGAACCTAAACGGTTGGGATCTACAAGTCTCTTCAAGTGGTGCCATGGTATCGGCGCTTGAAAAAGCGTATAAAAATAAAGAAGATATTGTATTGACTGGTTGGTCACCACATTGGATGTTTAGTAAATATAAATTAAAATATTTATCAGATCCTAAAAAAGCGATGGGTGACAATGAAGCAATCAAAACGATAGCGCGTAAGGATTTGAAAAATGATGATCCAGAAACTTATAAAGTATTAGCAAACTTTAAATGGGACACAAAAGACATGGAAAGTGTTATGCTTGATGTACAATCTGGTATGGATGTCAACAAAGCTGCTGATAAGTGGATTAAAGCAAATCAGAAAACTGTAGATAGCTGGTTTGAAAAATAAGTTAAGTAAAAAACTGACGAAAGTCGGTTTTTTTGCGTTAGTAAGAAGAAATTACGGGTTATATCAATCATAGTTTAGGCTACCCTAAACTATGATTGATGGCAGCGCGCTGCTAGAGAGAACTGCAGATTATCACAAACTAAACAGAAGATGAGATAAAAAACTGTCTGTAGTGACAAATTTATGATCTGTACTTGACACAAAGTTTAGCACGTGCTAAACTATTGAGTATAAAAACATTAGAAAGTGTAGTATGTACGAATTTTCGAAAACCGAACAAGATTACTTGAAGGCAATCTATCAGATTCAAGAAAAAACAAATGGATTAGTTGGGATAACAGAGCTCGCCAACTATCTTAAAGTCGCTGCACCCAGTGCGACCGAGATGATTAAACGTTTAGCAAAAAAAGGGTTAGTGGACCATAAAAAATACTATGGTGTTTCACTCAAAACAGACGGCTACCAAGAAGCAAGATTTATTGTGAAATCTCATCGTATTTGGGAGACTTTTTTGGTAGAACAAGCTGGTTATCAGATAGATGAAGTGCACGAGGAAGCTGAAAATTTAGAGCACGCTTCATCTAGAAAACTAGTAGAGCGATTGTATGCGTTGATGGACTTTCCAAAAGCTGATCCACATGGATCGGAAATTCCAGCAGATCGATTTTGGGAAAGTAGCGTGATTGAGATTAACTTGAGCCAAGGGGAGATTGGTCATCGATATGAAGTGATCACTATCTCTGATGAGATTGGTGAGTTTTTGATGGATCTAACTTTAGGTCAACCCAAATTTATCACGGTGATTAAGATCTTGCCTGATGGATCTGTCATCGTTAAGCTAGATGATGAGACAAGATTTCTTATCCCTAACTTTCAAAAAACGGATTGGGAATTGAAGTATTATAGTCATTAAGTTGGCTAATATGTGTCAGTTTATCGGATAAGATGACACAGGTAAAATAGGTAATTATAAAAAATAGTGCGAATGCCTGAATCAAAATCACTCAGGTAGTCATTAAATAAAAAGGAGTAGTCGTGAAGAAACACAAAAAATTTGTAGCTTATGCCAATGGCCCTAGTCTGGCTGAAATAAATGGGACTGTAGAAATTCCTAAAAATCATAGTTTTTGGAGAAATATTTTAGCGTTTTCAGGGCCTGGCGCACTAGTCGCTGTCGGGTATATGGATCCAGGGAATTGGATCACCTCTATCGGTGGTGGTGCTCAATATGGGTATTTACTTTTATCAGTTGTCTTAATCTCAAGCCTTATCGCCATGTTACTCCAATACATGGCTTCAAAATTAGGGATTGTAACAGGGTTAGACTTGGCACAAGCAACACGCCAACATACTGGTAAAAAACTAGGCTTTGTCCTTTGGATTGTCACAGAACTCGCGATTATGGCAACCGATATCGCAGAAGTTATTGGTGGTGCGATTGCCTTGAACTTATTATTTGGTATCCCTTTGGTGTGGGGTGTCATCCTAACTGTATTTGATGTTTTATTATTATTACTTTTAATGAAACTAGGATTTAGAAAAATTGAAGCGATTGTCATTACCTTAATTATCGTGATTATGGTCGTATTTGGCTATGAAGTGGCTATTTCAAATCCGAATATTGCCGATATGTTAAAAGGCTTTGTCCCTCAAAAAGAAGTTTTTAGTCGTAGCCAATTAATGATGGCTTTAGGGATTGTAGGGGCAACTGTTATGCCACATAATCTTTATCTACACTCTTCTATTGCACAAACTAGACGTTATGATCGTCAAGATGAGGATGATGTTGCGCGTGCAGTACGTTTTTCAACATGGGACTCAAATATCCAATTAACGGTAGCTTTTATCATCAATACACTCTTACTGGTCTTAGGAGCTGCCATGTTCTTTGGTAGAGGTGATGGACTTGGTACGTTTAATTCCCTTTATGATGCTTTACAAGATAACAAAATTGCTGGAGCGGTCGCAAGTCCTCTGCTTTCGACATTATTTGCGGTAGCACTTCTGGCTTCTGGTCAAAATTCAACGATTACAGGGACCCTTTCTGGACAAATCGTCATGGAAGGATTTATTAATCTTAAAGTACCAACATGGGCACGTCGTTTGATAACACGTGGTCTCTCAGTTATTCCAGTATTGGTTGCTGCAATATACTATCATGGTAAAGAAGGGGGACTAGATGACGTTATGATTAAATCACAGGTCTTCTTATCTATTGCCTTACCGATTTCGATGATTCCACTTGTGTATTTTACCTCTAGTGAAAAAATTATGGGTAAACGCTTTAAAAATAGCAAGTTGATTGCCTTACTTGGTTGGATTTCAGCAATTGTTTTGACAGGATTGAACATTAAATTAATTATTGATATGTTCTAGAAAGTGATGATACGTGTTTGAGATTAAAAACTTAACCGTTGCATATCAAGGTGATCTAATTTTAGATCACCTTGATATTAATTTCCCATTAGGAAAATTAACTGGTATTATCGGGCCAAACGGTGCGGGAAAATCAACAATGATAAAGGGTGCGCTTGGCTTGATTAAAAGTCAAAGTGGTCAGACATTTTGTAACGGGATACCTTTAAATAAAGTAAAAAATAAAATCGCTTATGTTGAACAACGTGCCGTGCTTGATTTAAGTTTTCCTATCAGTGTTTTAGAGGTCATACTAACTGGTACTTATCCTAAATTAGGCATGTTTAGTACACCTAGCGTTCGCGAAAAAAAAGCAGCACTCGAGGCACTAAATAAAGTAGATTTAGTGACTCTTAAAGACCATCAAATTGGTCAACTTTCAGGAGGTCAACTCCAGCGTGTTTTTATCGCTAGGGCTATTGTCCAAGATGCAGATGTTGTTATTTTAGATGAGCCCTTTGTTGGCATTGATATGGTAAGTGAGCAAAAAATCATGGCGATATTAAAAGAGTGGTGTCGTATGGGCAAAACGGTCATCGTCGTACATCATGATTTGAATAAAGTAAGTGAATATTTTGATGAACTGGTGATGTTAAATCGCAAGCTAATTGTACAAGGACCAGTAGATGAAACATATCAACTAGCTAATATTCAAAAAACATATAGTCAAGATTTCGGAGAACTATTATTTCAAAAAAATGAGTGAGGTGGTTCATGCAGAGTATTAGTAACTTTATAGTGGCATTGGGAGAATATAATTTCTTACAAACTGCTTTAATTACCTCCGTTTTAGTAGGTGTTATGAGCGGTTTGATTGGCAGTTTTATCATATTAAGAGGAATGGCTTTGATGGGAGATGCAATCTCACATGCTGTTCTGCCTGGTGTTGCAGTCGCTTATATGTTAGGGATTAATATAATTTTAGGTGCATCACTATTTGGTATTTTAGCAGCTATGTTAATTGGTCTGGTGGCAAGTCACAGTAAACTAAAAAATGATACAGCTATTGGTATTGTGTTTAGTGCCTTTTATGCACTAGGGTTTATCTTGATTGCTGCTGCAGAAAGTGCGACCAATCTACACCATATTTTATTTGGTAATGTTTTAGCAGTTAGTGATAGTGATTTAATTACGACGACTTGTATATTAATCGTTGTGATTTTATTTATCACGTTGTTTTATAAGGAATTATTAATCAGCTCCTTTGATGAAACCTTTGCTAAAACTTATGGGTTAAATACACAGTTTATTCATTATGGGTTGATGTTGATGCTAACCTTAGTTACTGTGTCTGCTTTACAAACTGTTGGGATTATCTTAGTCGTTGCCATGTTAATCACACCTGCTGCTACAGCATTTCTATGGACTGATAGACTACACTGGATGCTTGTGTTTTCTGCTATTATCGGTGCGGTATCAGCGATTGTTGGCTTATTTTTAAGCTATACCTTGAATTGGGCATCTGGTCCATCGATTGTCTTAGTTTCTGCGCTTGTTTTTGGTTTATCATTTTTGAGTTCACCCAAGCAAGGGCTTATATTTAAAAGGACTTAACGATGAGTTAGAAATGAGGAAATATGTTAAAAAGAATGATTTTGACCATAGTCCCCCTTGCTATCTTATTAGGTGGTGTGCTGTATTTTGTAAGTCATAAAGATGTTGTTCAGCAATCACAGCATAAAAAATTAAACGTTGTTACCACAAACTCGATCATTGAAGATATGGTAAAGCAAGTTGCTGGGGATAAAGTTTCGCTTCATAGTATTGTCTCAAGAGGGACTGATCCACACGAGTATGATCCAAAACCAAATGATATCTCAGCAACTTCTCAAGCAGATTTGATTTTTCATAATGGCCTAAATTTAGAGACTGGGGGCAATGGTTGGTTTAAGAAATTAATTCAAACAGCTCATAAAAAAAATCATGAGCAGGTATTTGCAGTAAGTCAAAACATAACCCCTCTGTATTTAACGACTAATCAAACTGAAGAAGACCCACATGCTTGGCTTGATTTAAGTAATGGGATTAAGTATGTTGAGCTGATTACCAAAGTATTGAAAGACAAAGACCCTAAAAACGCAACAGATTACCAAAGCCATGCAGATGCTTATATTGCTAAACTAACGCAACTGGATAAAACTGCAAAATCTAAATTTTTAGATGTACCACAAAATCAACGTCTATTAGTCACCTCTGAGGGAGCTTTCAAGTATTTTTCGAAAGCTTATCATATTACACCCCTCTATATTTGGGAAATTAATACTGAGTCTCAGGGGACGCCTGAACAAATGGCTGCAGTGATCTCAAAGCTTAAACAATCAGATGTGAAAGGCCTATTTGTGGAAGCATCTGTTTCGCCTAAATCCATGACACAACTTTCAAAAGAAATGGGACTGCCTATCAAGTCGATTATTTTTACAGATTCTTTAGCTAAAAAAGGTGAAGCAGGAGATAACTATTATGACATGATGAAGTGGAATTTAGATAAAATCCATCAAGGTCTTATCTCATAAGAAAGCGATGTATGAAGACTTTGACAAATACCTGATAAAGTTTTATAATAAAAATGTGAAGACATGTTTGTCTCAAATGATTTTTAACTTGGTTAACCTCAGTTTAACGATGTTAAAAGCGAGCAGTGGATGGTGAAAGCACTGTAAAATCATGAAGCGAATACTACTTTACCCAAATATGATTTTGAAAAATATCACGTCGGACCACGTTACGGTTGAAGAGATTGTTTAGCCCTATATAGGGATAACAGTAAATTCAGGTGGTACCACGTGTTTAACGTCCTGTGTTCAGTTATGAACATAGGACTTTTTTTATTGAAAAGGAGATTTTAAATGATTAAGATTACATTCCCTGATGGTGCAGAAAAAGCATTTGATAGTGGTGTAACAACAGTTGAGATTGCTGAATCAATCAGCAAATCTCTAGCTAAAAAAGCACTTGCTGGTAAATTTAATGGTAAATTAATCGATACAACTCGTGCGATTACAACAGATGGTACGATTGAAATCGTGACACCTGATCATGAAGATGCACTACCTCTACTTCGTCACTCAGCTGCCCATTTGTTTGCACAAGCTGCACGCAGACTGTTTCCTGATATTAAATTAGGTGTAGGACCAGCGATTCAAGATGGCTTCTATTATGATACAGATAATGATGCAGGACAAATCTCTAATGAAGATTTACCTAAAATAGAAGCAGAAATGATGAAGATTGTTAAAGAAAATCTACCATCAATTCGTCGTGAAGTCAGTAAAGCTGAAGCACAAGAAATCTTTGCTAAAGATCCTTATAAACTTGAGCTCATCGAAGAACATAATGAAGATGAAGGTGGTTTGACAATCTACAGTCAAGGTGAATATACTGACCTTTGCCGTGGCCCACATGTGCCGACAACTGGCCGTATTCAAATCTTCCACTTGTTAAATGTCGCTGGTGCATACTGGCGTGGTAATAGTGATAATGCCATGATGCAGCGTGTCTATGGTACAGCATGGTTTGATAAGAAAGAGTTGAAAGCTTATCTAAAAATGCGTGAAGAGGCCAAAGAACGTGATCACCGTAAACTCGGTAAAGAACTTGATTTGTTCATGGTTAATCCTGAGGTAGGGTCTGGTTTACCATTCTGGTTACCAAATGGTGCGACAATCCGTCGGACTATCGAGCGTTATATTGTTGATAAAGAAATCGCGCGTGGCTACCAACACGTTTATACACCAATCATGGCTAGTGTTGAATTCTACAAAACATCTGGTCACTGGGACCACTATCATGAAGACATGTTCCCACCAATGGATATGGGTGAGGGTGAGCAGTTAGTCCTTCGCCCAATGAACTGTCCACACCATATCGAAGTGTATAAAAACGATGTCCATTCATATCGTGAATTACCAATCAGAATCGCTGAACTTGGTATGATGCACCGCTATGAAAAATCTGGTGCACTTTCAGGATTACAACGTGTGCGTGAAATGACGCTCAATGATGGTCATGTATTTGTTCGCCCTGATCAAATCAAGGATGAATTTAAACGCACATTACAGTTGATGACTGATGTCTATGAAGATTTTAATGTTACAGATTATCGTTTCCGTTTAAGTTATCGTGATCCTAAAGATACACATAAGTATTTTGATAACGATCAGATGTGGGAAAATGCCCAAAAAATGCTGAAAGCAGCCATGGATGAGCTTGAATTGCCATATTTTGAAGCAGAAGGCGAAGCAGCTTTTTATGGGCCTAAACTGGATGTACAAGTTAAGACAGCACTTGGTAATGAAGAAACACTATCAACGATTCAGTTGGATTTCTTATTACCTGAGAGATTTGAACTTGAATATGTTGGTGCTGATGGTGAAGGACACCGTCCTGTTATGGTTCACCGTGGTATCGTATCGACTATGGAGCGTTTTGTTGCCTATCTGACTGAAGTGTATAAAGGTGCGTTCCCAACATGGCTTGCACCAACTCAAGTTACTGTAATCCCTGTTTCAAACGAAGCGCATGTGGATTATGCATGGGAAGTGGCAGATGCACTTAAAAATGCAGGCATACGTGTTAATGTAGATGAACGTAACGAAAAAATGCAATATAAAATTCGTCAATCACAAACCAATAAAATTCCTTATCAAATCATTGTAGGAGATAAAGAACAAGCTGAAAATTCAGTTAACGTAAGACGTTACGGTAGTAAAGAAACGGCCGAAGCAAGCTTGGCTGACTTTGTTACTGCCATCACAGCAGATGTTGCAAATTTTTCAAAAAACAACTAAGCTAGGTATTTATAACAAAAAACGGTTATCTCAGGATAGCCGTTTTTGTTATCTATAAAAGTTGACTTTAGTCGTTGAAAAATGGATTGGTATGTTTCTCGATATCAATCGTTGTTTGCGGCCCATGACCTGGAAACACATGAAAGTGACTAGGCAGTGTAAAGAGTTGTGTGATGATCGACTGTTTAAGGGTTGCTAAATCTCCAGTATTTAAATCTGTTCGTCCGATAGTACCTGAAAAGAGTGCATCACCTGTGAATACCACTTGCTCGTCTTCAAAGACGAAGGATACACCACCTTGAGAGTGACCGGGTGTGGCAAGTACTGTAAATGAAAACCCTGATATCTGATAAGGTTGATCAATCTCAAAGGTGTATTCAGCGGCCTTAACAACAACGTTTGGTAAATCGTGGTCATGACGTGGCAGACCTGAAAGATTTAGAGTTGGGGTATAAAGCCAGTCTGCCTCTAGTTCACTCACATAAACGGGTGCCTTGGTTAACTCGCGTACAGGATCTACGCTCATGATGTGATCATAGTGCGTATGTGTCAGTAAAATAGCAACGACTGGTGTGTCAAGTTGGTTGATCAAACTAATAATCTGCTCAGTTTCACTACCTGGATCTATGATTATCGTCGCTTTATCATTACTGATGACGTAAGTATTTTCTGCGGCAATCGTATTTCTAATCATTTGAATTTTCATACCTTTATTATAGCAAAAATTAGTTTGAGTCATGCTGATAAACTATAGACTAGGATTTGGTGAAATATGGTAATTTAGGGCTTGAAACTCCTCTTATTTTTTGGTAAAATGATTTAGTATTGATTACTTTGGTCTGGCAAACAGTCCAAGGCAGAAAGGAAATATTGAACATGAAAGCAGACATCCATCCAAATTATGGACCAGTTGTATTTATGGATACTTCAACAGGCTACAAATTCTTGAGCGGTTCTACAAAGAGCTCTAAAGAAACTGTTGAGTGGGAAGATGGTAACACTTACCCATTAATCCGTGTGGAAACATCATCAGATTCACACCCATTCTACACTGGTAAAGCTAAATTCACACAAGCCGATGGCCGTGTGGACCGTTTCAACAAAAAATACAACCTGTAATTTTTGTTTCTGTTTATCGAACGCAAGTGACATAACAGTAATTACGGTTAAAAAAAGTGCGCATGAGCGCATTTTTTTTATATGTTCGCATCATGACATCATAACGCGTTTAGCCTGATATTAACCCTGTTTAGCATATGCTTGTGCTAGCCTGATATCACAAATAAATAGCTTAGACTATATAGGAACCCACCATATGTTAATAAAGATTTTTAATCATACAAAACTGACAGCAACACCTTTTTTTCAAACACTTATCGATTTTTTAGCAAGTCACGATGATGTGACCTTACGAAAAATTAAGGCTGCTTTTACAGATGTGACCAACATTGAGCGTCAGATAGAAAATTTTGTTCAAGCGGGTTTTATTGCACGAGAAGATAAACGCTATACTAACAATTTTAAAGTCTATACAGATAGTGACGTTGATTATGCATTGCCAGCAAGGCAGCCTGAAACGCTAGTTTTTGAGCAACCATTTTTTGTTGCTGCGAAGTCTGAGTTAGCAACAAAATTAGCTGAAACGCGCGTGCAACAGACATTAGCGAATCAAACGAATAGCATCACCCTTCATTTTTCATCCGATTTTTTACGTCAAGAAGATAATTTAGCCAACTATTTTTATCATGTAGCACAAAGAGTTGCGTTATCACCGCTTGAACAGCAAGTTTTTCAGCTGATCGGCGATGTTGATCCAGAGTATGCGCTGAAGTATATGACGACGTTTCTCTTAAAATTTCTAAAAAAAGATATTGTCAAAAATAAAAAACCAGATATTTTTGTACAGGCACTCATTTTATTTGACTATATCAAATTAGTTGACGAAGATAACTATCAAATCATGCTTGCTATTTCTGAAGAGCAGTTGCCACAAGTTACGTTTGATAATGCTGGAGAGTTCATCGCAGCACAATTAAGACAAACGCAAAAAATAGACAATTTTATGTCACTTTGATGTCGTAGTTCTTGTCAAAAAGATTAAAATTAGATAGAATGTATAGGTAAGTTTTGTTTTTAATCAGGAGTTGTCAGTGCTAGGCTATTCCTAGCAATAGCACATTAACGCATAAACAAAGCTATCTTAGCCGATTTAGCTCAGTTGGTAGAGCAGCTCACTCGTAACGAGCAGGTCGCAGGTTCGATCCCTACAATCGGCAGTAGCAGTAAAAGTTATAGCGCTTTGACTGTCAGTGTTAAAGAGTTGCCGGAATAGCTCAGTCGGTAGAGCAGCACCATGGTAAGGTGAAGGTCGTCAGTTCGATTCTGATTTCTGGCATTAATCGTTATAGTTTGTAGTTGATTACAGTTGATAGCATCTTAACTTTGGTCGGTTTCTAAGCATCTAAAACCTTGCCTTTTACGCAAGGTTTTTTTGATAGATAAATTGATGGTTTCATCTTTTGCTTACTTAGATATATTAATTGCGCACCCCTTTAATTCTTATAAGTATTAAATTATATAAACATTACCATCAAAAAAAGTGTTTATCATTGACTTGAGTTTAATTATCTGATATTATTAACTTAGTGGATTGGGAAGTCAGTTTTTTTAATCTAGTTCATGGGTTGCAGATAGTTATGTTTAGTCATGATAATGATGGCTATAGTTGGTAAGGAGTGGGAAACTATATGAAAATGAAAAATTTGGGTATCGCAGTAGGCATTGGGTGTTCTCTAATGATATCAGGAGTGACAATGACGCAGGTATCTGCTAGCACTGAAAATGTACCTAAGATTATAAATAAAGAACTTGGTGATCTTGCTTATAACCGAACGTATAATGAATTTAGAAATAATAATATAAGCAAAGCTGAGCTATTACCATCTGATGGTGGTAGATGGGATTCTTTACGGCCCATGTTTGTAAAAGTAAATCCTTTGACTAGTTTGAATAATGATATGCGCATAGAAAAAGGTAAGACGATAGCGGCACACGTTGCAATGCTTGAGAACAGAACTAATAATGATCATAACTATAAAACTGCAGAATTTTCTTATACTAAATCAGATACTGTTACGACATCAACTACACATTCAGTAGGTGTGTCTATGACATCAGGTGGCAAAATGGAATTTCCATTTTTTGAAGCATCAGTATCAATGACAGCTAAATATGACTTTGGTACAACAAAGCCAGTTCAAACTTCGGAAGTTAGACAGTGGAAAGTGCCTGCCCAAGATATTAAAGTGCCAGCAGGCAAAAAATATAGAGTTAGTTGGCTATTGAATACAGGTATCGCAACTGGTACGGTAAATCTTATTGGTAGAGTAGAAGCGGAAGTACCTTACAAATTATTTGTACCTCGTAGATTTGCTTGGAGTGATAGTCGTGATTTAGTATCATCAATAAAAGCATATGATGAAGCTGTTAAGCAAAATCGTACATCTCCTTATATTTGGGGTGCTAGAAATGATTGGCAAATTACGAGCGATGGAGAAGCAGCCTTACGAAAATTGGGGGATGCTAAATATACAGCAAATTATGGTACCGAACTTGTTATGTTGATTACAGATGTTACTAGTACTAGAGGTAGAGCATTGCCAGTTGAAATACAACGTATCACTTTACCTATTCAACCTGAAACGATTGGCTAGTATCTCTGAAAATATGACCTATCTCAAAAAAATAATGCATAACATTAGAAATTTTGATCAAGTCTATTCACACTTGATGTCATATAATTAAGTATCGTTAGGATTTAAAAGCATGACTAATCTATTGGGTTGGTCATGCTTTTTGTTATATACAAGTTAATCACAGTCTCTCCGAGATGACAACTAGATAACGGAAGGCGTTTATGTCTGTCTCAAACTGTTAGCATCTTATTTAGCTTGTCAGCAGTTTTTATTCATAAATGAACTCAAGTGTTATGACTGAGTGATAATCATAAATACGAACAATCAAGTAAAAAAATAGCATTTTGGTTATATTTTTCGTTTCTTTTAAAGAAAACGTGCTAAAATAGGGATTATATTAATTGGTTTTCAACTATTAGCTTATTTATGCTCGAAATTGGTCGAGCGTCTCTACTTGACACCGTAATGTCAAACAATAAGCAAAGAGTTAGTCTCTTTGCGTTTTGGCGTGAAGTTTTTTTTTATTTCTAGAAAGTTGGATATGGAATCTTTAGTCGCAAGAATTAAGCAAGATGGTACAGTTTTAGGAGAAGATATTCTTAAAGTGGATAGTTTTTTAACACACCAAGTTGATCCAAAACTGATGCGTGAAATTGGTCGGGTCTTTGCAGAAAAATTCAAAACTGCAGGACTCACAAAAATAGTGACGATAGAAGCTAGTGGTAATGTCCCTGCTGCTTATGTTGCTGAGGAGTTAGGTATTCCTATGATTTTTGCTAAAAAAGCAAAAAATGTCACGATGACTGATGACTTGCTTACAGCAGATGTCTATTCATTTACGAAAAAGGTAACCTCAACGATTCAAATTTCTCAAAAATTTTTATCAGAACAGGATAAAGTGCTAGTCATCGATGACTTTTTGGCTAATGGTCAAGCAGCACTTGGCTTGATTAGTATTTTAAAAACGGCTGGTTGTGAGGTTGCTGGTGTTGGGATTGTGATCGAAAAATCATTTCAAACAGGTCGTGCACTAGTAGAAGAGACTGGTATCCCTGTCTTTAGTCTAGCTAGAGTCGCAGGATTTGATCAAGGCCAAGTTGTCTTTAGAGAGGCAGATTTATAATGAATAACCAACATCAAGAAATGACACATGGCAAGTCTGCTGTTTTAGGACTGCAACATCTTCTAGCCATGTATTCGGGTTCTATTTTAGTGCCGATTATGATAGCAGGAGCCTTAGGCTATTCTGCTAAAGAGCTGACTTATCTGATTTCAACAGATATTTTTATGTGTGGTGTGGCAACATTTTTGCAATTACAGGTGAATAAATATTTTGGTATTGGCCTACCGGTTGTTTTAGGTGTTGCTTTCCAATGTGTGGCACCCCTGTCAATTATCGGTGCTAAATTAGGTTCGGGTGCTATCTTTGGCTCAATTATCGTATCAGGGATTATCGTTATCCTTATCTCAGGTATATTTTCCAAAATTCGAAAATTCTTCCCACCACTCGTCACCGGAAGTGTCATTACAACAATTGGCTTAACCTTAATCCCGGTAGCTGTTGGTAACATGGGAAATAATGTTACTAAGCCGCAGTTATCAAGTGTCTTATTAGCTGTGATTACGGTTTTAATTATCTTAGTCATCCACGCGCTAACAAAAGGGTTCATCCGCTCAATAGCGATTTTAATAGGCTTAATCATCGGTACTGTGATCGCAGGATTTATGGGAATTGTTGATTTATCACCAATTGCACAAGCGCCGATGATACATATTCCAACTCCATTTTTCTTTGGTAAACCAATATTTGATTTCTCATCTATTTTGATGATGACGATTATTTCATTAGTTTCAATGGTTGAATCTACAGGCGTATACTTAGCACTGTCAGATATTACTGGTGAAGAAATTAGCGAAACACGCTTAAGAAATGGGTATCGTGCCGAAGGATTTGCTGTCGCCTTAGGTGGTCTCTTTAATACCTTCCCATATACAGGCTTTTCACAAAATGTAGGCTTAGTCCAATTATCAGGAATCAAAACACGTCGTCCGATTTTCTATACTGCAGGATTTCTAGTGATTTTAGGCTTGCTACCAAAATTTGGTGCATGTGCGCAAATTATCCCGAGTCCTGTATTAGGAGGTGCGATGCTTGTTATGTTTGGGATGGTGACGATCCAAGGGATTCGCATGTTGAGTCGTGTTAACTTTGAAAATGAACATAATTTATTGATCGCAGGATTGTCCATCGCAACAGGTGTTGGATTTAATAATACGACATTATTCCAAGGTCTGCCAAGTACAGTATCTATGTTTTTAAACAACGGGATTGTCATGGCAACTTTAGTCGCAATTATTTTAAACATGATTTTTAATCATAAAGATATCAATAAATAAGCGAGTGTTAAAAGACTGTAGACATTGAAATAAAGTAAAAAAGCTATTGCTAACGCCATAGTTTTTTTGCTGACTAAATCGCTCGCGATTGGTTGGCGGTCAATTAACAATCTGTTTTTGAGCGTTAACTGATACTGATATGTCTTGAGTGATCTTTAATCTGGTGTATATCATAAGGAAATGATTAGAAAAACACTTGCGTTTATGTTAGACTAAAGGTAATCATAAAGTTTTAAAAACGTGAGAATTTGACTCAGCTTAGGTTAGCAACTACGGCGAATTAAGTGATGTGGGATGATAAAGGAGAGGAATGATGGCTGAAACAATGTTATAGATTAGTTTCTTAATGTACGGGTCAATTTTGGTAACGATGTTTGTACTCATTTACTATATTCCTAAAATTTATAAGGTTCTGAGTGAGCTCAAACAGCAGCTTGACGACCGCGAACAAAAATAGGTAATCAGGGTAGATAAAAAGACGACTTAAGCCATATAATCGGATATGCGTCGTCTTTTTACTTGGGTTTATATTAATGGAATTGGATACCACCATCAACGATGATGGTTTGGCCAGTGATATAATTTGAGTCAGGACCTGCAAGGAATGCCACAACATTAGCGACATCTTCTGGTTCAGATAAACGTTTCATAGCAATATCTTTGGCAAACGTATTAAGACCCCATGCATCATCTTTACCAGCATTTTTACCAACTTGGTGAGCGATATCCATCATCATTGGTGTTTTAACAATACCTGGGGCAAAAGCATTCACTGTAATCTCCTCTTCTGCTAGATCTCGAGCTGCGATTTGGGTCATACCACGTACTGCGAATTTGGAAGAGCTGTATAACATGAGATTTGGATTACCGACAATACCAGCTTGTGATGTTGCATTAATAATTTTACCACCATGCCCTAATTTACGGAAAATTGCTGTGGCAGCTTGTGTGCCCCAAAGTACACCACCAACATTAATGTCATAAACCTTATGAAACAGCTCAGGTGTAATCGTATCGATCGGCGTAGTCGGTGCAATACCGGCGTTGTTTACAACAACATCTAAGTCACCAAATTGGTCGACTACAGCATCAAATGCTGTGATGATTTGCTCGCGATTTGACACATCAGCTGTAATCGCAAAAGCATCTTCACCGAGTTCAGTTGCAGCCTTTTGTGCAACAGCTTCATTGTAATCTAAAACAGCTACTTTAAACCCATCAGCATAAAGTCGCTTTGCGATAGCAAGACCAATTCCTTGTGCGGCTCCTGTAACAATTGCTACTTTTGACATAATTTCTTCCTTTCGCTTTTGGCTCACTGTTATCATACGAGCCTTGTTTTTTAATTAATATTTAATTACAAATTTATTATACGCTTATATTTTTTGAATACAACTTTAAGATTGGCTCGCTGCACCGATATCTTACTGTTTGTAGGCTCTTGATAGGCAGTCCAAAAACAGTTCAAAAGTGTTATATAACGATCAAAACGCTCTCTTTGTAAGGGTTTTCACTATCATTGTGATCTAGCAACGCCTAAAAGACTGCATGACTTATAAGAATAGGCTATAAAAACCTATAGAATAAAAAATAATCAATACAATAAAAGGAGTACCTAAAATGACAGATATCATGTGGTTTCGGCATGATTTAAGATTAGAAGATCAAACAGCGCTGTATCATGCCATGACAACATCCAAAGACTTGATTTTACTATTTCATGTTAATCCAACGCAATTTATTGATCACAGTTTGAATCACCAAGCTTTTTTTCAGGCTGTACAATTTTTCCAAACCCAAGTGAACGAGCAGATGCACCTTCAGATGCTTTATGGTGATATCCGCGCGTGTTTTACGAGATTAAAAGCAGCAGTTCCATCTTGGGAGCGTATTTACTTTAACACAGATGAGGCTGGTTTTGGCTTACAAAGAGATCAAGACATGATAGATTTTTTTGTAAAAAATGATATCACAGTTCATGCTTATCAGGATCATTACCTGCATCATGCAGACCTAATCAAAAACCAAAGTGGTCAGCCTTATAAAGTGTTTACACCCTATTATAATCGGTGGAAGGAGATGATTAAACCAACACCGCTTCGAACACCACTTAACTCATCCATCGTAGTCAAGGATGTGCTGTTTCCAAAAGATGAAGCAGAATTTGCAAACTTATGTGCTAGTTTACCCCAAAAACCGTTTTATGAACTAGGCTCAACAGCAGCAAAAAAACGCTTTAAGGCTTTTGTCAGTCATTACTTGGCTGATTATGAAACTAATCGAGATTTTCCAGCGGTCAATGGGACAAGTCTGTTATCACCATATCTTAGAACAGGTGAACTCTCGATTCGGACGGTCTGGTCAATGTTAGAGTTTGCAGAAAATAGTATTGGGAAGCAGACATTTCAGAAAGAATTATGTTGGCGTGATTTTTACAATATGATTTACAAAGAAAATCCAAACCAAAAAACTGACCCTATCAAAAAAGAGTTTCAACACATCAACTGGAACAAATCAGAAACAGACTTTCAAAAATGGTGTCAAGGACAAACGGGTTATCCAATCATTGACGCTGCTATGGCACAACTAAATGAAACAGGTTGGATGCATAATAGACTGAGAATGATCGTGGCATCCTTTTTGATTAAAGATCTTTTGATTGACTGGCGCAAAGGAGAAAAATACTTCCAACAACAGCTTATTGATTATTCACCTGCGAGTAATATCGGGGGGTGGCAGTGGGCAGCAAGTACAGGAACAGATGCTGTGCCTTACTTTAGAATTTTTAATCCTGTCACTCAGTCTGAAAAATTTGATGCCTCTGGCGCATTTATCAGAAACTACCTACCAGCATTGAAAGAATTACCAGATGCATTAATCCATCAGCCTTGGAAAATGACGGAGTTGGAAGAGAGTCTTTACGGTGTTACGTTAGGAAAAGATTATCCACATCCTATAGTCGTGCATAAAACAGCTAGACTAAAAACCTTATCTGCTTATGAAGATAGTAAGGCGTATGCAGGGGATATGAAAGAGAGTTGAGTCACCTAGATTTTGTCAAAGATAGAATAGAAAAAAGACATGATCTTGGTTAAACATAAGTATCCTCCTACTTCGAGCGAATGAAATGTTGCGTGTTCATCATGAACGCGTCATACACCGAGTTATTCGTTTACTTTTTTTAACAATAGTGTTTAAATAATATGTAGGAATAAAAATAGGTGGAGTAGAAAAATTATGAATCAGTTAGAAAAAGAAATTGTCAATGATCTATATAATCAGTTAGCAAAACGTGATACAAAATCGAGTGAGCTGTTAGACATTCTTGACGTATTATTAAAAGTTAATCAAAAACTTGATACAGAAAAAAATCCTGAGAGATTGATCAATAGATTAATTCAATATATTCGGATTACAGCGTCTACAGGAAAAATTAGCTTTTCTTCTGAGGAAGAAAAACTGACGATTCAGTTGAGTGTGATCGGTCAAAAAGCAGGATTAAACGGCTCGTATATGGCTGATTTTTCTGATAAATCACAATTCTATAAATTTGGAGAACAAGTGCCGACTCATAATAGGTAGAGCGATTACAATAAATGATTACAAAAATTGAAATCGGAAATAAAAAAGAGTTGGTAGATGATTTGGTAAACGAACTAATCAAGTATCTAATAGATAATAATTTGCCAGACTGTACGTAATAAACTTTTTAAGTAGAAAAAGCTATTCAGTTATCATGAGACTAACTTGTGACCTTTATGTGAGAAAAATTTTATTCAATTTTAGCCATAGCAAAGTGAAAATCAAAAAAAAACGCCGTTGAGCGTTTTTTTAATACAAATAAGTTTTAGTACTAGAGGCATACTGTGACTTTATGATATTCAAAGTTTCAAAGATTTGAATACGTTTCTTCTCTCTAAAGCGGTAAATATGACCATAATGATGATGATTTGAATAGGAATTAGGGCGATATTTCTAAACAATCTGTTCCAAAAAATGACTTGGAAATTAGTGTTGAATAAAATAGACATCAACCATGAATTAAGTAATAAACTGATTGGTATCATAATGATTAGCTGAGCTAAAATGACAGAGAAAACATTTACTTTTTTACGATAGAGGAATACGCCATTAATGAATCCTCCCAAGAAAGCAGCAATTAGAAAAGCGATTTGGAACGATCCCGAGCCAAACACAGTAAAACAAAGAATATTTGATATCATTTCAAGGACGCCGCCCCAAATAGGCCCATAAATATAACCCATTAAAGCCATTGAAATAAATCCAAATGTAACTGGGGCGAACGCAGGACCAATTGAAATTTTATAAAAAATGACATCCATAGCAAGCAGTAAAGCGGAAACCGAAATAAGCTTTGCATCTAACTTTGGGACTTGAAAAATGTTTTTAGATATAATGTGGTTCATGTTTGATTACCTTTTCTTTTTTATACAATCATTAACAGTTAAGTGGACATAAAAAAACGATGCTTAAATACAACATGTGTTATCGTATACAGCATAGTTTCTAAGTTATTAAAAAAAAGTTCATTTTGACTCTCCTATTGTTTTTTAACAGCCGAATTAGGATCAAACGCTGTTTGCATTTAATTATAACACTTTCGTTTTCTAATGCCTAGTATAGGTTAGAATATCATTAGAAATTTAAGATAGAACCATGGTAACAAAATCTGGGCAAATAAGTTGAGAGTCGCCGTTGTGATTTGAATATAGGATAAAGTGTAACAATGTCAAAGTTGGTGCATTTTATTTTGTGTTTAAAGTAAAATATCAATAAATGAACTAAAATTCATTTATATGTTGATTTGTTTTTATAAATGAACTATAATTCATTTATAACGTTGATAAAGGAGAAGAAAATGAAAAAAGATAATAGAAATAAACTAATTGAGGCAACAGATAAATTATTAGTAACTCGCAGTTTATCATCTATAACTACCAAGGATATTACGAAAGAATCAGGTGTATCAGTAGGAGTATTTTATAATTATTTTGAAAGCAAGGAGGATATCTTTAAAATTTTAGTTAGTAGATTTTTTGAATATTCTTTAGAACAGATGGAGTGCTTAAAAAAAAATATAACTGGTAATAATATTCGGTCTGAGATAAAATTCAAAGAATTTCTGATTAGTGGGATTGATAAAAATTGGGAAAATCAATTTTTGAATAGTGATATTTTACTATTATCAAGAAAAGATTCAGAATTTAAACTTCAAATGTATGATATAAATTTGAAGTTAGAAAACATAATAAGAGAAGTTTTGGTATTGATTCAACCAAACTCAGAAATTAATTTTGATGTAGAAGCGAAAATTGTATTAAATATAATCCAGAATGCCTATCCTGTATTTTCTGATTTTGATTCAGAAGTACAAAAAGAAGAATATATTGAGAAAATAGTTAGAATTGTTTATAGTATTTGTTTTTCAACGATTTCAAAGGAATGATTATGAAAAAATTTGATTTAACAAATGCAGAAAAAAAGCTATAAGCATCTCCTTTTTCATACTGAATGTTTGATATCAAGTGGGAATTTGTGAAAGTTGATGGCACACTTAAAGCTATTATTGAATATAGAAATGAATTGTTTACCAAAGATGAGATAGTGAGATATAAGGACTATTTTATTGACACATTGAAAAATATTATTAGATAAAGAGGTATATATAAATGGAAGATATTTTAACAGTAAAAGAGTTGTCGAAGACTTACAGAAATGGCAGAAAAGCGCTTGATAATTTAAATTTCAATGTTTATAAAGGAGAAATTTTAGGATTTTTAGGGCCTAATGGCGCAGGTAAAAGCACTACAATTAATATTTTATCTACATTATTAAAATGTGATCAAGGCGATATTCAATATTTTAATAATAGTGAATTGACATTAAAAGAAGTCAAACAAAAATTAGGAATTGTACCACAAGAACTAGCCATCTATGAAGATGATACGGCATTTCAAAATGTTAAATTCTTTGCTTCGCTATATGGAGTGAATAAAAATGAAATTGATAAAAAAGTTGAAGATGCATTGGATAAAGTTGGTCTCCAAGAACGAAGAGATGATAAAGCTTCAACTTTCTCAGGTGGGATGAAGAGAAGATTAAATATTGCTTGCGCTATTGTCCATAATCCAGAATTAATTATTTTTGATGAACCAACTGTTGGTATAGATCCACAATCCCGTAATCATATATTGCAGTCTATCCAAAATCTTCGTCAGGAAGGGGCTACTATTATATATACGACCCACTATATGGAAGAAGTACAAGCCATATGTGATAGAGTGATAATCATGGATGGGGGAGTTATATTATTAAATGATAACTTGAACAAAATTTTAGAGGATAATAGTGCTTCTCAATATGCTATCACAACATCACTTAAAATTTCGGAAGAAGTTTTACAAAAAGTAAACGAGTTAGAAGAAGTAAAGAGTCTTGAATTAACTGATGAATCCACTGTTGTTTTAGATGTAGAGGATAACTCATCTCTAAACAGAGTTCTTGAAATGTTAATAGAAAACAATGTGAATATTATTAGTATTGCTGTTCATCAAAATAATCTAGAGGATGTATTTTTATCATTGACAGGTAAGAAATTAAGAGACTAATTTAAAGACGAAGGAGTGTCTAATGTTAACAATTATGAAGCAAGATTTAATAAATCTTTGGAAGAATAAACCTATTATGATGTATTTATTAATATATCCTATTTTACTTATTCCAATCACTGGTTTTGTTTTTAACTCTATTTTTACTGGAGGGATACTAAATTCATATGATTACTATGGCGTTACGATGATGATCTATCTATCAATGGCAACGGTTATTATCTTACCAGAAATGCTTTTTGGTAGTAGCGTAAAATATGCTAATTATCGTATTATATATTCACCAATTCCCAGATACCAAATCTATATGTCTAAATTATCTGTATCTATTCTATTATCTTATTTGATTTTAGCATTCTATACTATTGTTTTTAATGCTACGGGATTTGTCAATTATGGTAAGAGTAACATTGGCTCAATCTTATTATTAGAACTTTTTTTAATAATTTTTTCTATTACATTTGGTGGAGCATTTTGTGTTTTAATCAATAATGAGGATATAGCTACTAAAATTTTAAATTTGGTGATTAATATTATAGCGATTACTTCTGGTCTTTTCTTTCCATTATATATTTTTGGTAAGAGAATTGCCGATATTTCTAATATGTCACCAATTGCGAATGTGTTATCCACTTTTTTTAGCATTATTTACGATCATAATTTTACTAAAATGTACAGTACTATACTTATGTTACTAATTAGTTCTTTCATATTTATATTGATTATACACTTTAAGTATCGACCAGAAATGTTTGGAGAATAAAAATGAATTTTACCATATTAAGACACAATTTTGAAAGATTTTTACGAGAAAAAAAATATTTTATGATTATTATCTTAGTCACGTTTTCTAGTCTATTTGCGACCTCCTATGTTGTGACTATGACAGCTTCTAAGCAACATATTGGTGTATCACAAAGCGCAAAAGAATTGACTAGGATGGATAACGAAAATTTGTCTGTAACAGAAGTTAAAAAAGATAAGGAATATTTTAAAAACATTATTTTAGGAAAGTATGATGCCTATGTGACTAAAGAGTCTGGTAATTATAAAGTAATAACAACGAAAAAATCAGATTTTAGTAAGGCACTTAGTGACTTTTTAAATGAAGGAAAAATCATTAAATCTAAATCATCACAAAATAAAACAATTTTTAAAGTCATATTAACGGTTGTTTCGATGACTTCTATGATTTTATCGTTAATTTTATATAAATTTTATTTTGATGATCGGAACGGTGTGGATAAAAGAATTAATCTTAGTGGCATATCAACAGTATCATACACACTACAACAATTTTTATTTAATTTTATAGTACTATTTTTAATAAATATAATAGGATTGATTATTTTATTACCTTTACTTAACATTGCCTTGTCATGGCAATTAATTTTTACAACTTTTCTGATTGAGATATTTGCTTCAAGTTTTGGTATGATGCTATCAACTTTTACAAGAAAGAACCAAGGTGCTTTGTTGATTGGGACAATGTTGACAGTCTTAACAATGCTATTGTCAGGAGCCTTGTTCACTGCGAAAAAAGGAACTTTACAAGATAAGATACAATATGTGTTTCCACAGCATTACATTGCTGAATTAGGCATGCACTTAGATAACATAAATATCAAATTATATAACACTCTATCTGTAATCATTTGTTATATAATACTGTTTATGTTTATTGCTATTTATTGTCAAATGAAACGAAAAGAGCTAAATTAATACACTAAGAATATAGAATAAGCCAGTTTAGAAGAGACCATATTGGATATATTGCACAAGATTTTGCTTTACTTCAAGATTATACGGTACTTGAAAATCTGCTTGTACCAGTATTGCATCAGAAAAAGCATAAGCAAGAGTATATTCATCGTGCAGGGAATCTTTCAAAGAGATTTGGCTTTAACGATATGCTTAATAATGTTGTCAAAAATATTTCAGGTGGTCAAAAACAACGTGTTGCAATTGCAAGGAGTCTAATGTTAAATCCTGATATGATACTTGCTGATGAGCCAACTACAAATTTAGACCAAAAGAATTTTGAAGTCATTACAACTTTATTTAATCAGTTAAAAAAGAGGGGAAGTCCGTGATTATTGCTTCTCATGATGAACGCATTATTGTATTAGCAGATAAGAGATATAATATTTCAAATTTTAAGTTTGAATTAGTTCAGGATAATAATTTTTAAAGTTTTAAAAAATCCTACTATACGGTACAAGATTTCATAATTATGTATTTTTTTAAAAAAATTTTGCAATGCTATTTATTGAGACTCTTCCGTAAACTACGACATGATAAATTTTGAAGAATAACTACTAAGTTTGATATAAAAATCGGAATATATGAAAAGTATTCAAAGAGAAGTTATTGATTATCATAAATATTTAAAGAAATATACAATGACAAAAATCAAGGGCACAGTACATGAAATAAATTTTTTAGTCTTTAAGTATATCGAGTGATGAGTTATTTGTTTACAAATTTATCTTTATTTGATTTAATCTAGTATAGATATAAAGAGTTTACTCAAGAACATGCTTAAGGTCTTTAAAAATATAGAAACGAGGGAAAAATGGACGATAAATCAAAAGAATTATACAACATGTTAGATTCAGCTTACAATGATCCTGAAATAAAGGGAGAGAAAGAGTTGACAGATTTAATTCTGTCAGCAGCTGATAAACTTGAAAAAGAATGTGACTACGTAGCAGTTATTTCTGATTTATCTCGTGGTATTTCAAAATATTATATGTCTCATAAGATACTCCCTGAAAAAATGGGTAATATCTATGATTATATAAAACCAGATGTAGCACATCATCAATTAGATTCAAAATTATTGAGGGACCAAGCAGTAGCATCTGGATTAATGGCGTCAAGTTATATATTCTAATATCTGATAGACAAATAGTTTTATCGTGTATCGAAGATATAAGATAATTAGGTAAGTGAAATAGAAAAGTGGCTAAATTATAGCTACTTTATTGTTTATTAATGTAAATAGCTCACTAAATGCCTAATTGTAAAAACTATACAGCCCCTCCCTCCCCCACACATTTTCCAAAAATCTAAAAAGAAAAAAAGCTAATATAATGATATAATGAAAGGTAATGACTATTTCTTATAGCTGCCTTTTTTATTTTGTCAATAGGCTTGTGATGAGATAGCAATAGAGAGAATAAACGTTTTGATTATTGAGTGATGATGATATGAGTTGGCGTTTAAAATCAAAGGAGTTAACAGGTGGCACAATTATATTTTAAGTACGGAACCATGAATAGTGGCAAGTCCATCGAAATTTTAAAAGTAGCGCATAACTACGAAGAGCAGGGCAAACCAGTCGTGATTATGACGAGTGCGTTGGATAATCGAGATGAGATCGGTGTGGTTAGTTCTCGCATAGGGATGCGTGGTCAAGCAGTACCGATAGATGATAAATTAAATGTTTATGATTATATCGACGAGTTAGATCAGAAGCCATATTGTATTTTGATCGATGAGGCACAATTTCTTAGCAAAAAAAATATCTATGACTTTGCTAGAGTGGTAGACGAGTTAAAAGTACCCGTCATGGCATTTGGCTTGAAAAATGATTTTCAAAATCAGTTATTTGAAGGTAGTAAACACTTGCTTTTACTGGCTGACAAGATTGAAGAAATTAAAACGATTTGTTGGTTTTGTAGTAAAAAAGCAACGATGGTTTTAAGGACAGAAAATGGCGATCCCGTTTATGAAGGGAGTCAGATTCAAATAGGTGGCAATGAAAGCTATCTGCCTGTTTGTCGTAAACACTGGTTTAAACCAGACTTAGAAAAAATGAAGGAAATGATAAAAGATGTTTGACCAGTTACAAATTATGGCAGATCGCTATGAGGAATTAGGTGGATTGCTAAGTGATCCAGAAGTTGTCAGCGATACAAAAAGATTTATGGCCTTATCAAAAGAAGAGGCTTCACTACGTGAAACGGTTGCTGCTTATGAACGCTATGTTGAAGTGACAACTGGTATTTCTGACGCTGAGGAGATGCTGTCTGACGCCAGTTTAGATGCTGATGAAGCGGACATGTTTAAGGAAGAGTTGAAAGCCTTAAAGAGTGAGAAAAACGAACTTGAAGAAGAGATCAAGATTCTACTCTTACCTAAAGATCCAAACGATGAGAAAAATATTATTTTGGAAATACGTGGTGCAGCAGGTGGGGATGAAGCAGCGTTATTTGCTGGCGATTTACTTGGCATGTATCAAAAATACTCTGAAAATCAAGGTTGGAAATTTGAAATACTAGAATCAAATGTCACTGAAATTGGTGGGATTAAAGAAGTGTCTGTCATGATTTCAGGGAATTCAGTATACTCAAAATTGAAATATGAAAGTGGTGCACATCGCGTGCAACGTGTCCCAAAAACTGAAACACAAGGTCGTGTACATACCTCGACGGCAACTGTACTTGTCATGCCTGAGATAGAAGACTTTGATATCAACATCGATCCAAAGGATTTAAGAATAGATATCTATCACGCCTCTGGTGCTGGTGGACAAAATGTCAATAAGGTTGCGACTGCCGTACGTATGGTGCATATTCCGACTGGTATCAAAGTTGAGATGCAAGAAGAGCGTAACCAACAAAAAAATAGAGATAAAGCCATGAAAATTATTAATGCGCGTGTCTATGATCATTTTGCACAAATCGAACAAGATAAAAATGATGAAATGAGAAAATCAACGGTTGGGACAGGAGATCGTTCAGAGCGTATTCGTACCTATAATTTCCCTCAAAACCGTGTGACAGATCACCGGATTGGCTTAACTTTACAAAAATTAGATGCCATTATTTCAGGTAAGCTTGATGAGGTGATTGATGCCTTAATCTTATCTGATCAGACGCAAAAATTAGAGGCATTAAAACAGTGATCACATGGTATGACAAAACAGGTAAGTTACTTGAGCAAGATGTTGTTGCGTTTAGGGCGACCTTATTAGCGTGGTACGATCACAATGGTCGAACTCACTTACCTTGGCGCGTGGATAAAGAACCTTACCATATCTGGATTAGTGAGATTATGTTGCAACAAACGCAAGTGGAGACGGTGATTCCGTATTATGAGCGTTTTTTATCTGCCCTACCAACTGTTGCGGCATTAGCTAACGCAGATGAAGCGGTATTACTGAAATTATGGTCAGGACTTGGCTACTATTCTCGTGTCCGAAATATGCAAAAAGCTGCCATCCAAATTATGACGGAACATGGTGGTGTTTTTCCAAGCACTGCAAAGGACTTACAAACTTTATCAGGAATTGGGCCATATACAGCGGCAGCGATTGCGAGTATTAGCTTTGGGGAGGTCGTGCCAGCGCTTGATGGGAATATGTTCCGCGTTTTTGCGCGTTTACTAAAGATAGATGCGGATATCGCCCAACCAAGTTCTAGAAAATTATTTTATACGCGTATCTTACCCATTGTCGATCCAGTAAGACCTGGTGATTTTAATCAGGCAATTATGGATCTTGGGACATCACTCATGCGTGCCAAAGCTGAGACGAAAAGTGAGTCGCCATTTGCTAGGTTTAATCTCTCTTTTCAGGATGGGACAGAATTAACTTATCCGATCAAGTCAAAAAAAGTCAAGCAGATACCTAAATTTTATGCTGCCATTATTTCTGAAACCAGTGGTGCTCTAGCTTATGAGCAACGGCCAAAAACGGGCTTGCTGGCTAACTTTTGGACTTTTCCTTTACTTGAATTTGACTCATGGGATGCTATATATGATGGTGTTAGTGCGCAGTATCCGGATGCAAAACAGCTGACGATTTCTCCTGTTACTCATCTCTTTACGCATCAAAAGTGGCAAGTGATGCTCGTACAAGTCGATAAAATCGAAGAGAAGTGGACTTATCTCACAGATGAGGCGTATGACGTTTTGCCACAAACAACTTTACAATTAAAACTACAAGCTGCCTTGAAAGAGATGCAATGACCTATTTACAAATATTTCAAAAATATGAAAAACAGTTGGCACGTCCTGAAGAATTACGCTATGTTTATCGATACAAGAAAAACTTAACCTATACTGAGTTTATCTTGCTATTAAACTCGGAAAGTTCAGACGAGGATTTAGCCTTCATTGCTGCCATCTTTGAGCGATTATTAGTAGATGAACCAGCACAATATATCGTTGGAAATACTGAATTTTGTGGCTTAACACTAACTGTTGATGCACGTGCTTTGATTCCACGTCCAGAAACGGAAGAGTTAGTGCACTTGATCTTAGCTGAAAACACTGCAGAAAAAGAGATTAAGCTACTAGATATCGGCACTGGTACTGGTGCGATTGCCTTATCAATTGCTAAAGCAAATCCAGAGTGGGCAGTAACAGCTTCAGATATCTCCTCAGATGCCCTGAGTTTAGCACGAGAAAATGCTGAGTTGAATAAGATCTCAACAGTCTCATTTACCCAATCAGATGTGTTTAGTAATCTTTCAGGTTGCTATGATATTATTGTATCTAATCCCCCATATATTGCTGAGTTTGAAAAAGCAGAGATGGCAGATAACGTCCTAAACTATGAACCACATCTCGCTTTATTTGCAGCACAAGATGGCTTAGCTATCTATGCAAAAATTGCAGAAAATGCTAAAAAATATCTAGCAACTAATGGAAAAATATATTTAGAAATTGGCTATTTACAAGGACAAGCTGTCAGTCAACTGTTTCAAATGCAGTTTCCTGACAAACGTATCAGAATCATCAAGGATCTAAGTGGAAAGGACAGAATGATTGCAATCGACTAAACTACTCACACCAAAAGACGTAGCTAAAGCAGTAGGTTTATTAAAAGCAGGTGAATTAGTTGCATTACCGACCGAAACAGTTTATGGTTTATTTGGTTTGGCACTCGATGACAAGTGTGTTGAAAAAATCTATCATGTTAAAAATAGAAGTCTTGACCATGCGCTGAATTTAAACATTGCTAGCTTTGAACAAATGACTTTTTTTTCCAAAAATCAACCAAAATATTTGGAAAAGTTGTATAATAAATTTATGCCTGGCAGTTTAACAGTGATTTTGGAGGCTAATGATAGAGTTCCATCTCTTGTCAATAATGGGATGTCAACAGTTGGCTTTCGGATGCCAGACAACCAAGCGACACTTGAAATTTTGCGTCAAACAGGACCAATGGTTGGCCCATCTGCCAACCTGACAGGAAATCCCAGCCCTAAAACGGCTGATGATGTCCTACATGATTTAAATGGTCTGATTGCCGCAGTTTTGAAAGATGATGCGAATATCTCTGGAGTTGACTCCACAATCATTGACTTGACAGGCGAGATGCCGACGATTCTGCGCCAAGGTGCGCTGACACTTTCCCAAATTAATGAGGTGATAAAAGGATGATTTTCGACCAGTCTAACTATGAAGCTTACGATCAAGAACTGTGGGATGCTATTCACGCAGAAGAGCGTCGTCAACAACAAAATATAGAGCTTATTGCTTCTGAAAATGTTGTATCAAAAGCTGTGATGGCAGCTCAAGGCACACTTTTAACAAATAAATACGCTGAAGGCTATCCAGGTAACCGTTACTATGGTGGTACAGAATGTGTAGATATCGCTGAGAGCCTTGCGATTGAGCGTGCTAAAGAAATCTTTGGTGCAAAATTTGCAAATGTACAACCTCACTCAGGTTCACAAGCTAATGCAGCAGCATACCTAGCTTTGATTGAACCAGGTGACACTGTTATGGGACTTGATCTTGCAGCAGGTGGACATTTGACACACGGATCACCAGTGAATTTCTCAGGTAAAACTTACCACTTTTTCGGTTACAATGTAGATAAAGAAACAGAATTACTAGACTATGATCAAATTTTGGAACAAGCAAAAGAAGTTAAACCTAAATTGATCGTAGCGGGTGCATCAAGCTACTCTCGTACAATTGACTTTGCAAAATTCAGAGAAATTGCTGACGAAGTTGGCGCAAAACTCATGGTGGATATGGCACATATTGCTGGCCTTGTTGCAGCAGGATTACATCCAAATCCAGTACCATATGCAGATATTACAACATCTACAACACATAAAACATTACGCGGACCACGTGGTGGCCTAATCTTGACTAATGATGAAGCGCTAGCTAAGAAAATTAACTCAGCGATCTTCCCAGGTATCCAAGGTGGCCCATTGATGCATGTGATCGCAGCGAAAGCAGTCGCGTTTAAAGAAGTTTTAGATCCTGCTTATAAAGATTACCAAACACAAGTCATTAAAAACAGCCAAGCTATGGCTAAGACTTTTGAATCAGCAGGTCTTCATGTTATTTCTGGTGGGACTGACAACCATATGTTCATGCTTAACGTGACAGGATTTGATATTAACGGTAAAGAAGCACAAAATCTACTAGATACTGTGTCAATTACCTTAAATAAAAATGCTGTCCCATATGAAACACTAAGTCCATTTAAAACATCTGGTGTCCGTGTTGGTTCAGCAGCTATCACATCACGTGGATTTAAAGAAGATCAAGCTATTCAAGTCGCAGAATTTATTATTCGTGCATTCAAAAATAAAGATGATCAAGCCGTACTTGACCAAATCAAAGCTGATGTTGTTGCTTTAACAGATGAATTCCCATTATACGATTAATTCATAATGGATATCTATATAAAAAAAGCAATCCTACATGCTTTTGATCCGGGAAATCCAGAAATCCTATTTTCTCCAGCACTGATGGAATTAACACCAGTCATGTTGGATTATGTCACGAAAAAAGTAGAAAAAATATACTCTGATGAGGCTAAACGTGGCATTTTATCAGCAGATAATCAATTTTTAAACCTGATTACAGATGATTTTCTAGCCTCAACAAAAGCAGTAGCTAATTTTTGGCGAGAAGCATTTGTTTTATCTGAGAATCAAAAACAAAATGACCTGTTATTTGTCTCTTATGAGATCGATACTCAGCCTCATTTTGCATTTGTTCGATTATCTTTAAGAGATAGTTTTTCGCACGCATTTGATCATAGTAATGGGCAGATTAAGATTGCTAAAACAGAGTCTTCACTCCCTGGAGCAGGCACTGCAGCAGATGAAGCGATCGCAATTAATTGCGCAACATATGCTTACCATCTAATCGAAAAACGGATTAAGTATAATGGAAAAAGCTATCATTATATTTCAGAAAATTTGCTTTGTGAGCAACCAGAAATTTCAGTAAATAAGGCGATAAAAGCCATTAAAAAAACTGCTGAATCTGTTGCAAAGTCTTTTGATGATGATGATTTTGCCTTTTCTCAAAAGGTACAAAATACTGTTTTTCATGCTGTGGAAAAACAAGAAAATCTTAGTCCAGAGCATTTGGCAGATCAATTGTTTTCGGACAATTTGACGGCTAAACTAGCGTTTAAAGATCAAGTCAAAGAAGCGATACCTAATCAGATACGGTTTGAGCAAATGCCTATGGATAAGATTGAAAAAAAATTATCCAATCAAAAATTATCGTTATCAAATGGTATCGAGATGAGTGTGCCTCAAACACTGTATGAAGATGCAGAAAGTGTTGAATTCATTCAAAATAATGATGGCACATATTCTATTATTATCAAAAATATTGAAGAAATAAAAAATAAATGGTAATCATCTACCGTTAATCATCTAGCAACAAAAAGGAGGAGCAGTGCTAAAATTTATAAAAAGAGTATTGTTCATCGTTATTATACTAGGTGTTGGGTTTTGGATATATCGGACACACGAAAATGTTAAAAGCGTCATGCAATATGATGGCTACGTGACACAGACTCTGAACAAATATGGCGTTTCTGGTAATCGGGATTTAGTACTAGCGATTATTTATACAGAAACTAAAGGTAAGCATACGGATGTCATGCAATCTACTGAATCTACGCATGAAACGATTGAAACAGAAGAGGACAGTATTCACCAAGGTATCACAAACTTAACAGAAGTGTTAGCTTACGCCAATGAAAAAGGTGTTGATATCTGGACAGGTGTACAAGCCTATAATTTTGGTAAAGCGTATGTTGATTATATTGCCAAAAATGGTGGTAAGAATACACTACCATTATCAGAAGCTTATTCTAGAGATGTTGTTGCGCCTAGTCTTGGGAATAAGACAGGCGATGAATATTATCATGTGACGATAAATTCTCTTTTGTTTAACAAAGGAAAACTCTATAAAGATGGCGGAAACATATTCTACGCTAAAGAAGTACGTTGGAATATGAGACTGATTCAATTATTTAACTGGTGAAAACCAGTTTTTTTTGTTATTTTTAGGCTCAATACTGTAGAGTCAAGTGTAGAAAGCTGTATGGAAATTTTTGATATAATAAAACTACTATGATAATTTATGATGATAAAAAATTTGAAGATGCAATTATCACACTAACTGCTTTTGATACTGCTAGCTTTATATCTGCCCTATCAGAGCTTGAAAAATGGCAAGCAACACATTACGCTGTAGGCTATATTCGTTATGAAGCCAAAGATATTTTTTTAGGTAAAATGATCACTAGTCAGACACCGCTTTTATATTTTCAAATCTTTGATAGGTACAGTCCTTATCAAGCAAAACCTGTCGATAAGATAAGTTTAGCACCACAGGCTACCTTGAGTTTTGAAGCCTATGCTGAAGCAATTGATCAGATAAAGCGTGCACAACGCCAAGGTGATACCTACGAGGTGAACTATACCTATGATTATGAGGTTGCATTTGATGGGGATGAGTTTGAGCTGTATGAGTACTTACTAACACGGCAAAAGACGCCGTATAATACGTTTATTAAAAATGAGTATGATACTTTATTAAGTTTTTCGCCTGAACTTTTTTTTGAAATTGAGGATCAGCATATCATCACACGTCCTATGAAAGGCACTGTCAAACGTGGGCAGTCACCTGAAGAAGATGCAGCTCTGATTAATTTTTTAAAGACTGATATCAAAAATAAAGCTGAAAATGTGATGATCGTTGACTTGATGAGAAATGATATCGGACGTATTGCGAAAAATGGGAGCGTAGCGGTCACAAAATTATTTGATGTGGAAACACATCCGACTGTCCACCAGATGACGTCTCAAATAGAAGCGGACTTGCTAGCAGGGACATCTTTATATGCTATTTTAGCTGCGCTTTTTCCTAATGGCTCAGTAACAGGGGCACCTAAGTTATCTACCATGTCGCTTATTGATCAGATTGAGCAGGGATCTAGAGATATTTATTGTGGTGCTGTTGGCTTCCTTAGTCCCACTAAACAGATATTTAGCGTGCCTATTCGTATTTTACAGCGACAAACAGCTAGTCCAAATTTTAAATATCGCGTAGGTGGTGCCATCGTGTGGGATTCAGAGACAAGTGATGAATGGCTAGAAACACAAGCAAAAACACAGTTTTTACAAGATGACCCTAAGTTAATTGAGACGATAAAAGTTGAAAATGGGCAACTGGTATTTAAAGATGAGCATTTAGCTCGCTTAAGACAATCTGCTAAAGTTTATGGTTACACTCTTAAAGAGGAGCAATGGGATAACTTACCAACTCAAGATGGGATGATGCGCGTTGCGCTTTCTCGCGAGGGAGAGCTTGACGTCACTTATCGCGCGCCACGGCCATTTGATAAAGTCACGATTTCTCCTATGCGTGTAGATAGCAAACAGGACTTTTTGTATCATAAGTCAAGTTATCGACCGTATTACAATTTAAAAGATGAACTTTTTTTTAATGAACGTGGCGAATTAACAGAAATGTCTAGGGCAAATGTTGTGCTAGAAATAAATGGTCAATGGCTAACGCCACCAGTTTCAAGTGGTTTATTACCAGGTATCTATCGAGACTACTTGATCAGTAGTGGTAAGTGTCAAGAACAAGTATTATATCACTCAGATTTACTAAATGCAGATAAAATTTTCTGTTGTAACGCTGTACAAGGGATACAAGAAGTTATTTTGGTATAACTTTAAGCTATAACAAACACCTATTTTTAACAAGTTTTAAACTATAACAAAAGCTGTTAGAATAGTGTTATGAAAATAACCGATATCTATAAAACAAAAAATAAAAAAGACAAAGCTGTTATATCACTAGAGATTTTTCCGCCCAAAACCGATGCTGGGGTTGAGACGATTTATAAGACAGTTGCAGGATTGACCCATAAACCTGATTTTATTAGTGTGACCTATGGTGCGATGGGGAGTGCTACTCAGGAGAATAAAACCCTAAAAATTGCTGAAAAAATCAAGAAAGATTACGGGATTGAAACGATGCACCACCTAACATCGATTAATAATGATCCAGAAGAAATCTCAAAAATACTCAGCGATATTAAAGCAAAGAACGTTAATAATATCCTAGCCTTAAGAGGAGATAGGCCTGTTGGTGCTGAGATTAGCAAGTTACCTGATGACTACCATTATGCTTATGAATTAATTGAAGACATCAAAAAAAATGGTGATTTTGATGTTGCTGCGGCTATCTACCCAGAAGGTCATGTTAATAGTGCCCTAGAGGTAGAAAATATAGAGCATGTCAAGCGAAAATATGAAGCGGGTGCCAATCTATTTGTCAGCCAGCTCTTCTTTGATAATGAAAAATTCTTAAGATTAAACGATTATATCAGACATTCAGGAATTGAAGCACCTATCGCTGCAGGTATTATGCCAGTGCTTCAAAAATCTCAAATTGAACGGATGATATTTTTCGGAGCAAGTCTCCCAACGCGGTTAATCAAGATTGTGAATAAATATAAAGATTCACCAGATGATTTACAAAAAGCAGGGATGGAATATGCCTGTAAACAAATAGATGATTTATTGGCAAGAGGCGTTGATGGCGTACATATCTATACGATGAATAAACCATTTGTTGCCAATACCATGATGGAGCACTATCTGTGACTCGGTTAGTGAGTTTAAGCGCTCAGCTTGTCTCACGATGTTATATAGAAAAACCCCCACCTCAACATAAAGTGAGGTGGGGGTTTATTTAGTTAAGCATGTTAAAGTCATCAAAATCTGAAAAATTTGCTAATTTGACATCTAGATAGCTGACTTTACCAAAGGGTGTAGGGGATTTTCGGATATCACTGATAAATTTTTGAAGTTTCAGTTTATCATCAGCCTGTGCTTGAATTAAGACAGAGCCATCATCCATATTCTTGACAGTGCCTTTGATACCCAGTTGATTGGCTAATTGAAATGTCGCATAGCGAAACCCTACCCCTTGTACACGTCCTGTCGCAATCAAGGTCACTTTATACATATGACTTACCTTCCTTTGATCTAGTGTGTTTGATTAAATTATATCAAAAGTGGCTAAGATAGGCTGAGATAAGCATGAAAAAGTTGATTAGGGTATAATGACTAGATTATTTTTTATCAACTTAGGTGTTGACACCTCTAATAAAAGTATGTTATACTTTTATTATGAAAAAAGATAAACGATACTATGAAACAAAAGCCAGTGAAGCAGAGTATCTCGCATGGTACAAAACACAAGATTGGGGCAGTTATGACAAACCTGCGATGACAGTCGATAACCTTATCTTTGGGTTTGATCCATCAGATGAGCAATTAAAAATTCTGCTAATTGAGAGAAAAGCGCATCCCTTTAAAGGAAAATTCGCTTTGGTTGGTGGATTTGTAGAGCCGACTGAATCAGCTAAAGCAGCTGCATTACGTGAGACGACTGAAGAGACAGGTGTCAGGATTACAGATAATAGACAAATGTGGCAAATTGGTGCATTTACAGATCCAAAACGAGACCCTAGACAATGGATCATCTCGATTGCTCACGCGACATTTCTATATCCTTTTGTCTCACCACAAGCAGGAGATGATGCGTTGCAAGCCAAGTGGTTTACCATAACGCATACTGCAGAAAATGAATTAGCATTTAAGCATCCTGATGAAACGGTTACCTTAGATGATTTAGCATTTGACCATAAAGCAATCGTGTTGGCTACTTTTAAGCGTATTAAAGAGAGTTTAGATGTGACACCGGATATTCTGCGTGTCTTAGGTGAAACATTTATCTCGACAGATGCCCTAGTCGTCTTAAAGCACTTTGATACAAAATTCGAAGACTATTCGACTGGTAATTTTGTGAAAACCTATGTTAAAAATAATCCAATCTTGATGGATACAGGGTTGTTTGAACAAAATCCCCAAAAACCAGGTAGACCTAAAAAGATTTTGCGTTTTAGAAGCTGATAAGACATCTCTATAGTCGATTTACTGCTGAGTAGTAGAGTAGTCTAGGAAGATAACAAGAGGAACAAATGATGGAAATTAATAATATTAGTAAGCGAAAACTAACAGGACAGCACATTGGCATTACTTTTGGCACTTTTGCACCGCTCCATGTTGGACACCAACAATTAATCTATAAATCTTTGATGAACCATGATGCAGCGCTTGTTATCGTCTCAGGCAGTGATGGTGATCGTGGCGATAAGATTGGTTTATCTCTAGAAAAGCGATTTCGCTATCTGAGAGAAGCCTATAATGACGAAGCTAACTTACGCGTTGCGATGTTGAATGAAAATGACATCCCAACATATCCACAAGGCTGGGATGAATGGACATTACACTTGCTTAGAAGTATTGCCTTAAATATCGAAGGTGTGTTTGAAGCAACTAACTTTACGATTTATGTGAGTGAACCAGAATATCAAGTAGAACTTGAAAAAAGATTACCTCAAAATGTTCAGGTCGCACTTCAAAATAGAAAGAGTATTGCCATATCAGCTACTGAAATTCGAGAAAATCCTGTTAGACATTGGGAAAAAATCAATCGTGTCTTTAGACGTCATTTTACAAAGAAAGTAATCATTGCAGGGTCAGCTAGTACCGGTAAATCAACGTTAGTGCGACGCTTGGCACGCTCTATCAATGCACCATTTTCTGAAGAATATGCTAGATTATATGAAGAGACGGCTAACATCACAGATGAAGAGTTGACTGCAAGTGATTATGCAAATTTTATCATCGGACAAAGTCGTGCCAATTATAATGAAATTTGTAGCCCATCTAATAACGGTGTCACATTTTTTGATACAGATGCGATTGTAACTAAAGCCTATGCTGACTTGTATTTATCGAAAACAGAAAATGAACAGCTGAATGATTTATTTGACATTACAATCGCCAAAGAGACATTTGATTTAATTTTAGTAATCCCTCCAGTTACAGCCTATGTCGATGATGGCTTTCGGAATATGGAATGGGAAAATAGCCGACATGACTATCATCAGAAACTCATGTGGTATTTTAAACAGTATGGGTTTGAAGACAAGATTGTTTTATTAGATCAAGAAGGTCAAACACCCCAAGAAGGATTTTATCTCAGGTACCAACAGGCCGTACAAGCTTTAGAAACACATTTAAACATCAAAATAGAGCACCTACAATGAAAAATAGAGGAAAAGATTATGCATACAAAACTCAGCACTTTAGCTATCGGATTAAAAAAATGTTTAACGCCTAAAGTCGTCTTCCAAGAATTAGGATCACTCTCACGTCAAGACTATCTCTTACTTGCTATCTTACTTGTGTCACAAGTCGTCGCTTTTATATTTTCAGGTACCTTTGATACCATGAGTATCTTATCTTTGATCGTAGGTGTCGTTACGATTATGAACTTGATTTTAGTCAATAGAGGCCGTTTGACCAATTTTACATTTGGGATTATTGCAACTGTTTTTTGGCTAATTGTTGCGGCACAAACACGTTTAGTAGGGGATGTTTTTTCACAAAGTTACTATCTCATCATGCAATTTATCGGTATTTATGCTTGGCAAAAAGATATGCTATCAACGCATAAAGCAGAAGTCACACCTAAAAAAATCACAATGACTCGCGCGATGATTGCTATTCTTGGCTTCGCTATACTCTATGGTTTAGTTTTATTGACAAGTCATCATCTTGGCGGCCAACAAATTGTTTTAGATGCGACATTATTACCACTAGCGATCATTAGTCAACTGTTAATGACGTATGGTTACCGTAGTCAATGGATCGGTTGGTTATTAATAGACGCAATCAATGTCATCATTTGGTTTAATACATGGCAAAGTACAGGTAATTCAGTGTTTGGGATGTTTATCTTACAAATCGCCATGCTAGTTAATGCTGTGTATGGCGCATATATCTGGTTTCATAAAACCGCTGCTGGAGAAAAATAGACTATCGGTACGATTAGATAAAAATAAATATCTTGCTATAAAGGATCAAACCGTCCTTTATCAAGATATTTTTTTATGAGGAAATATAGCATCGCTAGTATATTACTAATGGGGTTAGCTATTGACAGTAACCTTGTATTACAGATATAATGGAGCAATGGAAATGATCACATCAAAAGATAATGCACGCATCAAAAATGCGAAAAAACTTTACAAGAAAAAAAATAGAGTCGATACTTATTTAGTAGAAGGTGTCCATTTATATGAAGAAGCTTGCCAATCTGATGCTGAGATTAAGCAAGTTTTTGTGACAGAAAAATTTGGTCATTTACCAGATGTGACACTTGTATCTGATGAGGTAATGAAATTTTTATCGGATGCCGAAACGCCTCAAGGGATTATAACAGAAGTCAGTTTACCATCTGATCAACTCGTACCTAGTTTGTTTACAAAATTACTCATTTTAGAAAACGTGCAAGACCCGGGAAATGTTGGCACGATGATCCGTACTGCAGATGCAGCAGGGTTCTCTGGTGTGGTATTGACTAAAGGCAGTGCAGATGTTTACTCGCCAAAAGTCCTTAGAACCATGCAAGGCTCACAGTTTCATTTACCTGTTGTTCAAGATGTAGAGGCACTTACCTGTTATCAACAGTTAGCAGATGCAGATGTTGCTGTCATTGCGACAACCTTATCTGATGAATCAGTAGATTATAAAACGATTAAAACACCTGAAAAATTTGCCTTGATTATGGGAAATGAGGGATCAGGTATTACGACTGAAACAGCAAATACGGCGGATATCTTAGCACATATCTCGATGCCGGGACAAGCAGAATCTTTAAATGTTGCTGTAGCGGCTGGTATTTTAATGTTCTCCTTGACAGATTAGGGTTACCATGATATACTGATAAGGTTGAGTTATGCAGCCGCGAGATAGGGCATCGTCAACATATCCAGTGTTACCAAGTAACCAAAGCTGTGAGGCGAACTGGATATGCACGAACCGGAAGCTTGCCAAATCATGCTCTTCAAATATTATTTTTGAAGGAGACATATTCATGTCACGTTATACAGGTCCATCATGGAAACAATCACGTCGCTTAGGCGTATCACTTACAGGTACTGGTAAAGAAATTTCACGTCGTAACTACGTACCAGGTCAACACGGTCCAAACAACCGCTCTAAACTTTCTGAGTACGGTTTGCAATTGGCTGAAAAACAAAAACTTCGTTTTACTTACGGTATCTCTGAACGTCAATTCCGTAACTTGTTTGTTCAAGCAACAAAAGCTAAAGAAGGTACACTTGGTTTTAACTTCATGTTACTTCTTGAACGTCGTCTTGATAACGTTGTTTACCGTCTTGGTTTAGCAACAACTCGTCGTCAAGCACGTCAATTCGTTAACCACGGTCATATCTTGGTTAACGGTTCACGCGTTGATATCCCTTCATACCGTGTAAACACTGGTGATGTGATTTCAGTTCGCGAAAAATCAATCAAAGTACCAGCAATCCTTGAAGCTGTTGAAGCAACTCTTGGACGTCCAAGCTTTATCACTTTTGATGCTGATAAACTTGAAGGTACATTCACACGTTTACCAGAACGTGACGAAATCAACCCAGAAATCAACGAAGCACTTATCGTTGAATACTACAACAAACAAATGTAATATCATAAAAGCTCTAAGCCTTTGTTTCAAAGGCCTTAGAGCTCTTTTTGTTCTTGATTTTTATTAAAAGTGGCGAGAAAGGGGCAAAAACTAGCAAATTTATTTAGTATTTTCTGTTTCATGAGTATCAATACTTAGTGTCAATCTCTCGTCAAAGTGACCAGCTCTTTCTACTATCGCTTTTAGTGGGTAATTTTAATTCTGCGAGAATTGATATATAAGGATGTATACGATAAAGCAAGATACTAAAAAACCAACGACCATATGATCATTGGTTTTTTAACAGATGAAATTAGTTGACTGCATCTGTATCACTTTGTGTAATTAAGATATTTGCTAATTCAGTTTTATCAGGTTTCAGATAAATAACTCGTATTTTTACGTCAGGAACCATTGCTTTAATACCATCGATGACAGGCTTCATTCCTTTTACTAAAGTAGGTTTCAAAGCTGTTGCATCTATCTCTATACCAGGATCTTTTGCATAAGTGTACTTGTAGATAATAGTATGATTATCACCTTTTTCAACTGCAATGTCTGAGTATGTACCACCAGATTGTTTTTTTATCTGTTCAGTTTGAGATTGAGCTGCACTGATCATGGTATCAAAGTGATCAGTTGAATTAGTGTTACTTGTAGTGTTATTCGACTTTGATTCAGATGATTTAGATGATTCAGATGATTTAGATGAATCAGATTTTTTAGATTCTGAGATGCTGGATTTTGAACTTGAAGACGTAGCTGTATCTTTATTGCCACAACCCGACAACGTTACCAATAAAACAGTAGCAGTTAAAATAGTAAATATTTTCTTTTTCATAATCTCTCCTTTGTTATTAAAAATTAATTCCTTGCTAACCTAATTATATCATACATTTCTTAAACTCTTAATTTTATATAACAAAAATAAGAAATATTTAGATTATAGTGAAGCTTACTTTAACGCTATCCTTGATGAAGTAATTAGCGGTAATACTGACATGTGTGATTGCCTAATTACGCTTATTCTGATTATTATCTGTCGTTTCTACTGATACGATATTTTTTAATTTTCATCTTAGATCACTTTAATAATGCTATGTTGCAACAGAAATGGTTCTAGTAGAACAGGGAATAATTGGTGGAGATTTGAACACGGGAGTGTTTGCAAGAAAGATAAATTTTGATAATCTTTATATTTGGTTGATACTTACAGTTATTGCGCTGATGCAAATGGCACTTGCCTTATCTAAATTCATACTGAACTTGGGATATTTACCAGTTTTTATACTTTATCTTATTTTTTCTGTGTTTATTGATTTAATGTAAAACCTAACTTTTTTTTGTTATAATATGCCTATTACACTCTAGGAGTTTATAAGATGAAAAATAAGGTGACGTTTTGGGACGGTGTACGCTCAGCGATCCCAGTTAGTTTGAGCTATATTAGTATTGGTGCAGCTTTTGGGATCGTGGCTAGTGCCCAAGGCTATAGTATTTGGCAAGTATTTTGTTTGTCAGTCTTTTTATATGCAGGTGCTTCACAGTTTATTATCGTTGCAATGATGGCAGTTAACACGCCAATATCTATCATGGTTTTGACTGTATTTTTAGTGAATTTCAGGATGTTTTTGCAAAGTCTAGTGACGAGTCAAGTATTTCCGAATCAATCCTTGATATCTGGTTTACTGATGGGGTCATTGATTACAGATGAATCATTTGGGGTATTAACGCTAGAGCAGGCAAAACGCTCGCCTATCACACCGATGTGGATGCATGGTGTAAATGTCATGAGTTACTTGACATGGGTATTATCGACAGTTATCGTAACAGCTTTAGGTAGTTTGATCCCAAACCCAGAAAAATACGGTATCGACTATGCCTTAGTTGCCATGTTCATTGGCTTATTAGCCTTGACGATAGACTCGATGGTGACACATGAAAAATTATCGGTAGTGTTTACTGTTATGATTGCCTCTATACTCATTTACGTTTTTGTGGGGATCTGGGCATCTAGTTACTTAGCTGTATTAATTGCGACGGTTATCGGTGCTTTGGTTGGTGCGTTATTAACCTCGCCTAAACAAGATCAGACAGTGGAGGTCGCCTGATGTATTTCTATCTTACTTTAGTGTTAAGCGTCAGTGTCACGTGGATAACCAGAGTTATCCCTTTTCCACTTGCTAAAGCAATCCAATTTCCGCCATTTTTTAAACGTTTTTTAACCTATCTATCCTTATCAATGATGACAAGTTTATTACTCTCTGAATTACTGGTCTTGCATCAGGGAAGTTTGCCAAGTCTTGATTGGATGCGAACTTTAGCCATGATCCCTTCTTTTTTGGTCGGTTACTTTCGAAAGTCCTTAATGTTATCTGTCTTGACTGGTGTTATTGTGATGGCTTGTCTACGCTTGATGAGTTGATGTTGTTGCCCTATAAAATGATAATTGCGCATTAATAAACTGAAAAATAGGCCTTTAGACCCATGAAAATTTACTGAAAAAACTTTACAATAAATGAGAAAGTAATTTTAGAAAAGGGAAGGTCATATTAATGACAATTTTAACATTGAACAACATTAGGAAATCTTATTTTCTTGGTAAAGAAGAATTTCCAGTGCTAAAAGGGATTGACTTGAGTTTTGACAAAGGTGATTTTGTCTCAATTCTTGGTGAATCTGGTGGTGGTAAATCTACCTTGATGAATATCATCGGTGGATTAGATCGTAAATACGATGGTGAAGTCATCGTGAATGGTGTTAAGCAAGCTGATAAAAAAGAAAAATCAATGGATGAGTATCGTAGAGATACTGTTGGCTTTATTTTTCAATCCTTTAACTTGGTCAGCTATCTGAGTGTTTTAGATAATGTCTTGATTTCACTTAAGATGACGAATCTATCTCACAAAGCACAAATACAAAAAGCTGAAGCACTATTAAAACAAGTAGGATTATTCGAACATAAAAAGAAAAATCCAAATCAGTTATCAGGAGGACAAAAGCAACGGGTTGCGATTGCTCGTGCACTTGCTAACGATCCTGATATTATTATTGCGGATGAGCCCACTGGTGCACTTGATTCACAAAACACACAAGACGTATTGACAATTCTGTCAGATATTGCTAAAAGTGGTAAAACAGTCATCGTGGTAACACATTCACAAGAAGTAGCAGATCATGGGACAAGAATCGTTCATCTAGCAGATGGTCAAGTAACGTCTGATGAACGGATCAAACCAGCTTACCCAGCAGTTGAAAAAGCACGTGATTTTAAAACAAAAACACTATCATTTTCTGCTAAAACAAGAATGGCTTCACAACACTTTCTACATAACTGGAAACAAAATTTGATGATTATGATTGGTGTAGCCATCGGATTATTCTCTGTTATGTTTTTCCTTGGCCTAGGAAATGGTGCTAAAGGCTATATGAATAAGATGGTTACTGATTTAGCTAATCCTAATGTACCTCTTGTCATGAAGCGTGTGACAGAAGATAATAACAAGAAAAATGATGAAGCCATGGGTGAAAGTCAACAGTCGATGATCGTTAATAGTGAAAAAACAGCGATTACAGATACACTGGTTGATAAAGTCGCCAAGTTAGATCATGTTAAAAAAGTTGAAAAAGGCTTTAACGTAATGCCTGCTAATTTAGAGGTGACGATTGGGACGACTAAAGAACCTTTCAGACAAATTCAAACTTGGACAGACATGAATACGGATAGTTCACTCTTAACTGGTGAAAAACCTGGACAAAACGAAGTGGTTGTGACAGATACTTTTGCCAAAAAATGGGATAAATCAAATTGGAAAAAATTAGTTGGTAAAACAATCCATATCAGCTATAAGATGGCTGATGCAGCTGGAAAAGAAGTTGATATCGCTCAAGACCTCAAAGTTTCAGGTGTCATCAAAGGAAATGCAGCAACTAATGCCCTAACGATGAACTTTAAAACAGTGTCACAAACTTTTAAAGATAAAGGGCTAGTGAGTGAACCTAACTATATCGTACCAACGATTGATGATAGTCATAATGTAGATAGTGTGGTTAAGAAAATCCAATCATTGAAAACAAATGGTAAAAAAGACTTTGTTACGTTCTCTGTTGGGACAGTATTGGAGCCAATCAATACGATTACCTCTATCGTAACGATTGTCTTAGCTATGATTGCGGGGATTTCACTATTAGTTAGTTTGATGATGATTATCGCAACAACTTACATGTCAGTCGCTGAAAGAACGAAAGAAATTGGTATTCTTCGCGCTTTAGGTGCACGTAAACGTGATATTCGGTCATTATTTGTCGTTGAAACAATTATTTTAGGACTAGCCTCAGCAGTCTTAGGGATTATTGTGGCTTTCATAGGTCAAGTAATCGTTAACTCAGCAGTTAGTAACTTACTTGATAAATACAGTATTATTCAAGTATCTGCAGGAGCTGTTATTGGTAGCATTATCATTGCAATCATCATTGCCTTGTTTGCTAGTTTGATGCCTGCTGGTAAAGCTGCATCACTCAATCCAATCGAAGCGTTATCAAACGATTAAATTTTTAAAAAAGACTGTTTAAGTCTTTTTTTATTGGTTACGAAGATAAAACGTGAATAGTTGATGGTGTTGAAGGTTGCGCTGTGAACGTGTTATAATGTGTCTATGATAAGATATAAAGCAATTATAGCCTATGATGGAACAGATTTTTCTGGTTTTCAAATACAAGATAATGGCCGAACAGTCCAAGAAGAACTCGAGCGTGTCTTGATGAAGCTCTCATCTGGGCAAGAGATTAAAATACATGGCTCTGGTCGGACCGATAGTGGTGTACATGCCTTGGGACAAGTCATACATTTTGATTTACCTCATGCGCGTGATCCAGAGAAATTACGGTTTGCTTTGGATACACAGTCGCCTTGCGATATTAATATATTAAGTGTAACAGCAGTTAGTGATGCCTTTCATTCACGATTTAATCCACATCATAAGACTTATCGCTATCATCTGACGACTTCTCGTGCGGCTAATCCGTTGACCAGACGCACGAGTTTTCATGTGCCTAAGCTTGATGCTTATGATGAAATGGTAGCGGGTGCTAACTTATTAGTTGGGACGCATGATTTCACCGGATTTACAGCTTCTGGTACAACGATTGAGTATAAAGTAAGAACGATCACAGACGTCACAGTTGAACGCAAAAATGAAGACGAGGTAGTGATTAGTTTTTCTGGTAATGGATTTTTATATAAACAGGTCAGAAATATGGTCGGTACGCTTATAAAAATTGGATCTGGCAAGTGGCCAGCTCGCAGAATAACTGAGATTATCAAGGCAGAAAATCGTGATTTGGCAGGGCCAACCGCACCAGCACACGGCTTATGCTTAGTTGAAGTCATTTACAGAGATGATGTGAGTCCAGAGTAAGCTACTTTTAGTTTTTGATAATATGATCACCTAGCTATTTAGTTGCCGACTATCTGATATTATGAGATAATATTATGATCAATAGTCCGCTAGACCGTAAGGAGAAAAAATGACAGCACAAGAGTGTTTAACTTTAGCCAAATACGCATTTCACAAAGCGCCAACAGGTGGAGATGACGCGTTCTATAAGTTACTTGAACAATCGACACTACATACGCATAAGGTAGATAGCCAAGTCACAAGTATGATTGTCGATACCCAGTTTAAAGTCTATTTTCGAGACCAAATTGTCCCAATGTCTGGTATCGGTTATGTCGCAAGTTACCCAGAATATAGAGGAAATGGTGCAGCAAGTCAGTTGATGACTGAAATTCTTCAAGAAAATTATAAGCAAGAGACGATTTTTTCTTACTTAGCACCTTTTTCATATGCTTTTTATGGCCAATTTGGCTATCATTATGTATTTGATCAAAAACACTATTACTTAAACTCTACTGATTTTCCAAGAGGCAAGAAAACAGACTTGACAGTAAAAAGACTATCTTTTGATCAAGCAAAAGCAGATTTAGCTGATGTACATGGCAAAGCAAATAATAACGGTAGTTTATATCGTCAAGACTTTGAGTGGTCATATTATTTTGAGATTAAAAAGCAGCCACTTTTTGCTATCTTTTACCAAGGTGAACACCCAACAGGCTATGTCATCTATGAATTTAAAGACATGACATTTGTCATTCATGAGATGATTTTTTTAGATGAAACTGCCAAACAGGCCATCTATCGGTTTGTATCTAGCCATGCTGGTGCATTTGATGAGATCAGCTATACTGCACCTTCAGACAGCCGTCTTGAAGCAGATATGCTTGAACCGAGTCAAGCAAAGATTAGCTTGCTCCCCTACATGATGGCACGTATCGTCAATCTCAAAGCATTTTTAAAACATTTTCCTATTAAGGAAAACAAACAATTTACCATCATAGATGATATCTTACCAGAAAATAACTTATCGTTTGGTGAAGGTGAAAAAGTCACGATGACCATCGGCGAATTCACAAAATATGTGATGCGTGATGTGATCTTGCGGGAGTATTTTTAAGCAGATATGATATGGGTACTAGAAGTTAGTCTCGATAGTAGGATTTACAAGGAGTTTAACGATTAGCTTAGTGGCGTGAAGATAATTCATTCAACTGATTCATTGCCTTAAAAATCGAGTTTGACAATATCAGCAAAAATTTGCTATAATAATTATCGGGCACCGTGAGTAGCGGTCAGACAGGAGCTCCCATTTTGGGGAGCTTTTTATATTTATCTGTAATAAACTGTTTGAAAAACAAGTAAGTGCACAACTGCTAATCATTGGAAAAAGACGTGTATTAGCTTTTGAGGCTTGTGTTTAGATAGCAGGATAGATAACTCCCGTTTGTTAACAATCGAGTTGCAGTTTAGTTGATTAACACAGATACATGATCTTGTGTATGATGAATTTGTGTTAAATGAACTACTTCAAAATTTTAATCAAGGAGAGATGATGACAAAATATATTTTCGTAACAGGTGGTGTGGTTTCAGGAATTGGTAAAGGAATCGTTGCATCAAGTCTTGGGCGTTTACTTAAAAACAGAGGGTTAAAAGTAACGATTCAAAAATTTGACCCCTATATTAATATCGACCCAGGGACAATGAGTCCTTATCAACATGGTGAGGTTTATGTGACTGATGATGGCGCTGAAACTGACCTTGATTTAGGTCACTATGAGCGTTTTATGGATGTGAATCTTAATAAATATTCTAACGTAACAACTGGTAAAATTTATTCAGAGGTTTTGCGTAAGGAACGTAAAGGTGAATATTTAGGTGCGACAGTTCAGGTCATTCCACATATTACAGATGCACTGAAAGAAAAAATTAAACGTGCAGCAGCAACGACTGATTCAGATGTTATCATTACTGAAGTTGGTGGGACGGTTGGTGATATCGAGTCATTACCATTTCTTGAAGCACTTCGCCAAATGAAATCAGATGTTGGCTCAAGTAACGTATTTTATATCCATACGACACTATTACCTTACTTGAAAGCATCTGCTGAGATGAAAACAAAACCAACGCAACATTCGGTAAAAGAATTACGTGGCTTAGGTATCCAACCTAACATGATCGTTATCCGTACGGAGACACCAGCAGAACAAGGCATAAAAAATAAAATTGCGCAATTCACTGATGTAGCACCAGAAGCAGTGATTGAGTCACTTGATGTAGAACATTTATATCAAATTCCTTTAAACTTACAAGCGCAAAATATGGATCAAATCATCTTAGATCACTTGAAGCTTGATTTACCTAAAGCTGATATGACTGAGTGGCGTGACATGGTTGATCATGTGATGAACCTTAAGAAGACGACTAAGATTACATTAGTTGGTAAATATATCGAGTTGCCAGATGCTTATATCTCTGTAGTTGAAGCCTTAAAACATGCAGGGTATTCGGCTGACACTGATATTGATTTAAACTGGGTCCAATCTAACGATATTACGCCTGAAAATGCTGCGGAACTTTTAGGGGATGCAGATGGTATTATTGTTCCTGGTGGATTTGGTCCACGTGGTACAGAAGGTAAGATTGCAGCAATTCAATATGCGCGTGAACATGATGTGCCAATGTTTGGTATTTGTCTTGGTATGCAGTTAACATGTGTCGAGTTTGGTCGTAATGTGTTAGGACTTGAAGGTGCAAACTCTAGTGAGTTAAATCCTGATACAAAATATCCAATTATTGATTTGATGCGTGATCAAATTGATGTTGAGGATATGGGTGGAACGTTGCGTTTAGGACTTTATCCTGCAAAATTAAAAGCACATTCTGTGACTGCAGCAGCTTATGATAACCAAGAAGTGATTCAACGTCGTCATCGTCATCGTTATGAGTTTAATAATGCCTATCGTGAACAATTTGAAAAAGCTGGTTTTGTTTTCTCTGGTGTTTCGCCAGATAATCGCTTAGTTGAGATTGTTGAAATTCCTGAAAATAAATTCTTTGTTGCATGTCAATATCATCCAGAATTGTCAAGTCGTCCAAATCGTTCAGAAGGACTTTATAAAGCATTTATCGAAGCAGCTGTAGAAAATGCAGCTAACTAATAGACAAAAAACATCAGAAGTTAACTTCTGATGTTTTTTTAGGTCTTATGTGATAGCTAAAAAAATAAACCCTAAGGTTTATTTCGCTTTGTAAGGCTCAGAATCTGGTAAGATACCCACTTTATCTAAAACAAAAATAAAGATAACGAAGGCCACGGCAATAATTGCTGATAAACTAGGATTCATGGCAGTGTCATTCAGTTTAGAGATGATAAATCCCGCAACTTCACTTAGAATTAGTGACCAGAATAGGACAACTAAAAATTTCATAAACTCATCTTCTTTCTACAAATGAAATACCTAAAGTACATTGTCTCTCTTTTAGATATCTCTTAGTCTGTTTCTTCTCACAAAATAAAGTATAATAGAAATAAAGCAAATTTGCAAGAATTATATAAGCTTGAACAGGTAAGCCATAGGATACATTTCGGTGAATCAGTAATGTTGTATGACCGCTTATCGTTGAGCAACTGAAAGGAGTTTTGATGTACGCACAACTGAATACAAAAACTGTTTTTAGTTTTATGTCGTCTACGGTAAAATTAAAGGACTATCTAACGACTGCCAAGAGTCTAGGTTATCAAACCTTAGGGATTTCAGATGTTGATAATCTACACGGTGCACATCAATTTATTACCTTAGCCAAAGCATTAGACATACAACCAGTTGTCTCATTCGAGGCTACTTTTGTGATTGATAGCGTGCCGATACAGCTAACTTTTATTGCTAAAACGCCTAAAGGATTAAGCAACTTATATAGGATTTCCAGCAATAAAAACTTTGGTCACCATCATTTTTCAGATATTGCCAGTCATTTAGCAGATGTCGCCATCGTGGTCCCTTCAGAGTATGCAGTTGAGAGTGTTTTAAGTGCATTACCAGATATAGATGTTTTTGTAGGGTTGTTAAAGCCGAGCGACCAACAGTTTTTGCGTCCTAGTATTCCGTTTGTTGTCGTCAAATATTTAGCGCAAGAAGATGCCTATACACTGACAATTTTACAACACATTAAAAATGGGACAAAACTAGATGAAAGTCTTACTGTCACACATACAGAACACTTACGACCTGAGGAAGAAATTAGTAAAGTATTTGGTGCAGCTAGTCTAGCAACTCTGGATAAGTTGGTCTCAGAAATTGACTATGATGATGGTAAATCTGACGTGCTGGCGCTACCCGTTTTTAACAAAGAAGAGGTATCATCACATACATTACGCAAGATTGCTGAATCGTTTCTGACTGCTCAGGGAAAATGGACAGATATCTATCAAAAAAGACTCACACATGAGTTGTCAACAATCCATGAGATGGGATTTGATGATTATTTTCTGATTGTTTCCGATGTTATTCGATATGCACGTAGTGAAAATATCTATACGGGAATGGGACGAGGATCAGCTTTAGGATCATTAGTTGCTTATGCACTACAAATCACAGGTGTTGATCCGGTAGCAAACGACTTGCTATTTGAAAGATTTTTAAATCCTGAACGTGCCAGTTTACCCGATATTGATATCGACATGCCTGATACGAAGCGCGCTGAGATTTTATCCTATGTGAAAAATAAATATGGCAGTAGTCATGTCGCACAAATCATGACCTTTTCTACATTTGGGATGAAACAGAGTTTTCGCGATGTCGCAAAAGTATTTGGCATGACAGAAGTTGAAGTCTCACATGTCTCTAGCATGATTGGTCGATCAGACAACTTAGCTCAAGAATACGAAAAAAATAATCGTTTTCGAGCTGAGATTATGAACGATACGCGACTACAATCAATTTTTAACTATGCACAAAAAATAGAAGGCATCCCGCGTCAAAAATCTGTACATGCTTCAGGTGTTGTACTAGCAGCAAAAGATTTAACAAACTATTTGCCATTAGCACCTGGTGAAACACTGCCTATCACACAGTTTGAAGCACATGATGTTGAAGCGATTGGCTTAATTAAATTCGATTTTTTGAGTATTAAAAATTTAACATATATCAATGACATGCGTGATTTGGTTAACAAACGCTACGATAAGCAAATTGATGTCAGTCAAATCAACTTAGATGATGAACAGACCTTAGCGTTATTTAGAGAAGGTCGTACTTTAGGGATTTTTCAGTTTGAAAATCCACAAATGATGAATTTCTTGAGACAACTAAAGCCAACAGAGTTTGCTGATGTTGTTGCAGCAACGTCTATATTTCGACCAGGACCATCTGCGTTTATACCAGAGTTTATCAAGCGCCGTCACGGTGAGGAGGTTGTCGTTTATCCAGATGATAGTATCACCTCTATTTTAAAGCCAACCTATGGTATCATGATTTTCCAAGAGCAGATTATGCAAGTGGCACAGGTTTTTGCAGGCTTTTCTCTAGGTCGTGCCGATTTACTTAGACGTGCCATATCTAAGAAAAAGGGCAATGAATTTGAACAGTTAAAAACCGCTTTTATCTCAGGTAGCTTAGCCAATGGTCATACAAAAGAAAAGGCAGTTGAAATCTATGAGTTAATCGAAAGATTTGCCAATTATGGCTTTAATCGATCACATGCTTTTGGCTACGGTGCGTTAGCAGTTCAGATGGCCTATTTTAAAGCGCATTACCCAGATGTATTTTACGAGGTGATGCTAAAAGATAGTAAGCGCATCACATTATTAACAGACGCAAAGCAGAGTGGCTTTCACCTATCGCCCATCTCAATTAATCGACTGCCTTACTATGATAAATTATCAGAGACGCAGATTTTTCTTGGCATGCGCGCGATAAAAGGCTTATCGCGTGACTTAGCCATTTGGATTTTAGACAACCGGCCTGTTACAAGTCTACAAGACTTTATTCAAAAGATACCAACAAATTTCCAAAAAGTTGCCGTCATTCAACCACTTATTTTAATCGGTGCATTTGATGAATTTGATACGAATCGTCGAAAGTTGGTCGAAAACTTACCTAAGCTGATTGAGTTTAGTTCTGTTTTTCAAACAGATTTATTTAATGACTCAGCTTCAGGGTTAACTTTTTCATATACAGCATATGATGACTATAGTCATGCAGAAAAGTATCAGTTTGAATTTGAGTTGATGGGTATTGCGATAACCGAACATCCTTTGATGCGCATTGCTCAAAAAAGACAAGGTAATTTTACGGAAATTAGGCAACTCCTTGTGGGTCAAAAAGCAACTGTGTTAGTTCAAGTGACGCAACTTAAAACACATAAAACAAAAACAGGTGCTACTATGGCTTTTCTGAGTGTTTCAGATACTGTATCTGATTTAGATGTGACGTTGTTTCCTGAGGTTTATCATCACGTGTTACCTGAGTTATCCCTCAATGGGTTTTACTTAATTACTGGTAAGGTCTCTGAACGTAATGATCGTATTCAACTTGTTGCAGATGGACTTGTCCCTGTTGAAGAAACTGACAAAAAGCTGTGGTTAGCGATTCCTGATACGACTAAAAATGTCAAGATTTCTCAGATTTTAAAAGAGTTTCCTGGCAATTTGCCTGTTGTTTTATATAATGAAACAAGCAAAACAACGCAATTAACGACTACTTTTGTTGATGAATCAGAGTTGTTATTGAAACGATTGACTGGGTATGTGACAAAAGCTGTGATCAGATAGTCAGTAAAAAAAAGAAGTCCACTTCTTACTAGTGATAAGTAAACTCATCGTAACCTAAGCCTAGCGCATTATCATATAGAAAACTCAAGTACAGATGTACTTGAGTTTTTTTGATGGATGATAATTTAGTTAGCAAGTGTTGCCTGTTCTTCTTTAAATAGTTTTGCATCATAAAATCTGACAAACGGATAGTAGATAGTAAAAGCAACAAAGAAAGTAAGGAAAGCTAAAATTACTGCACGAAAATCACCTGCTGTACCAATGAAAGCGCCTAGACCGATTGGACTTGGCCATGGTACTTGTGCAATGATTGGATTTACAAACTCTAACTTAATGGCCCAATAAGCAATAGATGCGGTAGTAATTGGTGCTAAGAAGAACGGTATTGCCATGTAAGGGTTATATACAATAGGAATACCAAAAATTAAAGGTTCATTAATGTTAAATATACTTGGCACAATAGATGCTTTGCCGAGTATTTTAAGTTGCTCAGACTTTGCCAAAAAAACAAGATAAAGACAGAGACCTAATGTTGCACCTGATCCGCCCATAATGACAAAAGAGTTTGCAAATTCTCCAGCAAACGGAATACGTCCTCCTGCAATGTTGACATCTAAATTTGCTAATGTGATAGGGCCGATGAAAGCACCAATGATATTTGCACCGTGTATACCGACCACCCATAGCGCATTAATGAAGAAATAAATGACACAGACACCAAGCCAAGAATTTGTTAGATTAGCTACGAAACCAAAGGGAATTGCAACCATTTTAAATATATCAGTGCCTAAAGCAACAAGCATACCATTGATAATCAAAGTTGCAAAGGTAATGACAAATGCAGGAATTAAGGCTGTAAACGCACGACTAACAACAGGTGGCACAGCATCTGGCATTTTCACGACAAGGTTTTTTTTGACACAAAGAATATAAAGATTAACTGCGAGTGCGCCCATGATGATAGCTGTGAAGATACCAGATGTACCTAAACGATCAAGACTTGATCCGCCGATCCGCCAACCACCAACAACATTTTCTGTTTTTGTAAGGCTTTGAACAAGTACAAATTTACCATTTTCATGAACTAATTCTGGAATAGACATGAAAAAAGCAGCAACTGATAGTAATGCACCGTTTAAAGGATTGACCGCCATACCTTCTTCTTCAAAGATTTTTGTATATTCATAACCGATAACAATAGAGAAGTACAAAGATAAAATACCCATTGTACACTTGTTAGCAAGCATATATAGATCACTAAATTTAAAGAATGTGGCATTAAATAAGGTTTCAAGGCCAGGGAAAGTCAAAGGTAAAATATTAAAGACTAGAAACATAGAACCAACAATAGTAAATGGTATGCTGGCAAGTCCAGCGCCCATGATGGCACGAACGATACGAAATGATGCTAATTTGCCCATTGGACCCATTAGATATTTTTCTAAGATAGCAAATCCTTTATTCATGTTTTCCTCTTTTCTAAGAGGTGACTTGAAACTCAAACTGTCCAATCATGTCGCTGAGGTGTCTAAAGTCACGAAGCTATGATTATATTATTTGAAACAACTCACCTCAATGTGATTGATATTATAGTGATTGCTAATAGTGTTGTATCCGTTTAAACTGTTTATCCTCACGACGTGATATTTTCTTTAATCTGATTAGCATGCCTAAACAAATGCCTATTAAACATAGACTGCTGATGACAATCATCAGTCTACTTGTGAAGATCGCAGTTAAAAATGGAAAGGAAAGACTAAATAATGGTGTCACACACGTGATACATGCCCCAAGCAGTATAATTGTTTGTAAGATCAAGAACCGTTTTGTCAAGGTGACATGGCTAGTTGGTGTACTGTAGAGTTTAATTTGCTCCCATATAGCAGGAAGCTGTGCCAAAATAAGTATTAATGGTATGACAAATAAAGATGATCGATTCATGAAATAGAAAAGGCTAGCATATAGATTGATGAAAAATAGAAAGGAACAAACATAACGAATCAGTAGAAAGCGATTATACCTCATGATTTTTAGGGTGTTTTGCTGTTGTTCAGTTGTGAGTGGTTGTGTTGCTGGTTGGCTCATGACTACCTCCTTTACTCTTGCTGGCTTAACTGGTACGTTGATACAATAATTTCATACGTTCAGCTACTTCTTTTAACGTCATGGTCGTCATCAAGTGATCTTGTGCATGCACCATAATGATTTCTATAATAATTTCTTCACCTTTCGCATAATTTTGTAATAAAGTCGTTTGCACATGATGAGCGAGTATTAACTCATCGTGTGCTGCTAATAATTTCTGATCAGCAGCAGTAAACTCATTTTTTTCCATTAAGTCGTAAGCTTCGTGGATACGTGTGCGGGCGTTGCCGCTGTGTAAGATGAGTTCAAAAGCAGTAACTTGGAGTGTTTCTTTGGTTTGATCCATGAGTACCTCTATTTCTAATATTGAGCTATATGAGTGATAAGAACAAGTCTATAAAGTCATTAAAGTTGTCTACTTTTAGTAATCTTGATTGAACATCCGGTAACTCAAGTAGTGCAACGATTGCTTTAGTTGCAATTGTTAGATGAGGATTCTCTAGTTTTGATGGTGATAATAAGAACACAAAATGAATTGTGTCAGTATCCCACTTAATACCTTGTTCTGAAATGGCAACAGCTATTTTTGCCGTCGTTCCTTGTGGGATAACCGGATGTGGGACGACGATACTGTCGCTAAACATGATAGAACTTAGTTGTTCTCGGGATTTAAGCTGTTCGGACATTTTTGTTAGATAATTATTATCTTCTTGTTGTGCTAGTTTCTGTAGTAATGACTCTATTACTCTCGACTTTTGAGTTTCTGATGTTTTTAAAAAGAAATCAGCTGAGAATAACTGTTGACAAATCTGACGCTTTTGACTAAGTGTCAGTGTTGAGACTGCTTCATATTTAAAGTGGTGTGTTGGCGGTCTCAAGGTATTAATGATGTCAGCTACTCTTTTGGTATCATCGTTATCCAAAAAGATACTAACATGAACAGTTGGAACGGTAAAGACGAGATGCTGTAAATCAATTGACGAGATGATGACATCTACATCTTGTAACATAGCTTGATTTAAGTCAAAGTAACCATGGAGCCCTACGATACGTAGTAAGTTACCAAATGTTTTTTCGATACGTGTTTTTAAAAGCTGTGCACTACCGATGCCCGTTGCACAGACCACAAGGACACGTATTGGTTGCTTATCTTTTGCTTTTTCAATTGCTACCATAAAATGCAATGTTAAATATGCCCACTCATCCTCAGAAATTGGCTGATTTGATAAATGCGGCATCTTACTTAGGATATCTTTCGTGAGTTGAAATATTGGAGCGAAATTAGTTTTAACTTTATCTAGTAGTGGATTAACCAGTACCATGCCATTTCTAATACGTAATTGCATGGCAGTGATATGAGCGATAAGTGCACTGATCAACTCGGTATCCTCTAAAAAATGATAAGAGGCGTACTGCTGAGAAGTTATTAGACAGTTTCTAATCTCTGCCTCTAGTATCAGTGGTGCTATTTCTTGAGTAGGAGTAGGAGTAGGTGAGTTAGAAACCAGATGCAAGGCTAAAAATGCCACTTCTTGGCGAGGAAACTTAATGTTTTGTAGTGCTTCTACGCGCGTGATGATCCCTTGCGCGACTTGATAAGCAAGTGCTGTTTCAGATACGTGTCCTATTTCATTGCTTGATAAGCTAATTGCTTTTTGAAGCCGATTAATACTTAACGCTAAATGCAACACCAAGTTTTGAATGACAAAATCCTGGATCTTAAGCTGTGCTTGGCGACATTCCTCAATAATAATCAAAGTAATGGCTTCTAGTTGGATGCCTGAGAAGAATTGTGTATCACCAAGATATTCTTGGATACATGCGACATAATGTTGTCCAAAGAAGTAAGCCATAATAAACCGTCGTTTATCACGCTCTGACCCACTAATATAGACGCCTTTTCTAGCTCGTGATTGGATGGTCAGCTGGTAAGGTAATAGCCGTTCTTTTAGTTTGCGAAATACCTTAGATAAGGTTGAACGACTAATAAATAATTCAGACATCAAGGTGTCAAATAAAACAGATGAATCATTTAGCGGTAAGCGTGTTAATAAATAATTTTCACGATTTTCTATTACAGTCTTAGGTGATGCTAACTTGTTTGAGGTGATCTGTGTTTGAAAATAGTGTTCAAATTTATCAGCTTGAGAAACCTCTAGTTTAAACCCTATACCACGTTTAGCGATGATCTCAGCCCCATATATACTTAATACTTTGTTAACCTGTTGGATATAAGTGCGCACAGTTCTTTCTGACATGCCTATTGCATTAGCGATCTCAGAAGCGGTTAAGAAATATGCTTTGTTTTGATAGAGGGTTTGAAGTAACTTGATTTCTTTTTTAAGCATATCGTGATTTCTCCCCAAAAAGTTGTCCTACATTAGCCATCAGTTAGGGAGGTTATCTGTAATGAGTTTAGCCAATTTTTCAATACCTGAAGGAATTGGGATATAAGCTTGGAAAGGAATTTCAACAACTGGTTTTCCTACTCGTGCGCCTGCTTCTGCAAACTGTTTAAAATACATCTTGGTTTGTGGGCTAATAATAAAGAGGTCAAAATCACGTGTCTCAATCGCTTTGGTACCTTCTGTAGCCGTAGTGGCATCAACAACAATATCAATGACTTTTTGTTTGAAATAGTCTGTTGTTTTTTGGGCCATCACTGAAGATGACATGCCTGCTGCGCAGATAATAAGTATTTTTTTCATGATGTTGTTACCTTTCTTTCTTGCATACCATCATCTGTAGTCTTATATGATGGTATAGGGATAGCAATAAAATCTCTCGATCTTTGTGGTGTTGCTAAAAAACAGATGCCAGCTTAGTTGTTTGACTTGATCTGATATTGTCATAGTACTATAAATCACTAGTTACAACCATTCCTATTTTTTCCGTTATTAAACGGCAAAAATAGAGCTCATTTAGTTGTTAATAGTTACTAATTAATAACTTATCATTTGGCGATTAAATGGCATTTTTAGCTTGTCTTTAAACGTATAACGATAGGGCTGAATGATCAGCAGTTTGTGCTTATAATTTTAAAAAAGCCAAGTTTGAGCATAAAAAAATGCTCTCAAGATTTTGAGAACATGTTAAGTGAGTTATGAGTTGTTATCAGATGCGCTAAGACAACTTAGATATAAAGATAGACTGAGAACCACATCAATACAGCTGCTGCCATGACAAATAAGTGCCAGATGACGTGAGCATAAGGAAATGTTAATGAGTAAAAATAAGCACCACAAGTATAAAGGACACCACCAACAAATAATAACCAGACACCAGGGTGAGGAAGTGCATCCCAAAGTGGTTTTAAGGCAAAGACAATTAGCCAGCCCATGATAACATATAAAATCGTAGATAGTTTTGGTACACTATCCCATTTTGGTAAGAAAATAGATTTCAAGACAACACCTGTAAACGCACATGCCCAAACAATCCCAAAAAGTGTCCACCCTAGCCAACCATTTAGTGTGATGAGGCAGTATGGTGTATAAGTACCGGCGATTAGGAGGTAGATGGACGAGTGATCAAATACCTGAAATACCTGATTTGCCCGCGTAAAGATGAGACTATGAAATAATGTTGAGAATAAAAAGAGTAAAACTAAAGTTGTGCCATAAATCGCATAACTGACGACTTGTATAGCTGAATGATTAGCAGCACCTTTTAAAACAAGTAAAATGAGACCAGCAATTGCAAGCCCACAACCGATGCCGTGTGTCAAAGCATTGAATATTTCATTGGTGATGATATAAGCCTTAGATTTTTTCAAAAAGATACCTAGTTTCTAATTGTATAATACGGTTTAGCTTAGCTAAACGATCTTGATATTGCATGTACATGATGGAAATTTCATCAAATTTTGATATAATAAGTTAAGTGAGGTTCTTAAACAACATCTAGTTTTGAAAACCACTTCATCTAAAGTATAACATATTTTTGGGATCACTGATAAGTTTATTTACTTTTTTTGTGATTGCTAACAGGAAAGAGTTTGAAAATGACGATTAAAATTGTAACGGATTCAACAATTACAGTTGCCCCAGAGCTTATTGAGAAATATGATATTACAATTGTACCACTCGCTATTTTAATAGATGGTGTCCTATATCAGGATACCGATTTATCAGTTGAAGCATTTATGGAAAAAATGAAAGCAAGTAAAGCTTTGCCTAAGACGTCACAGCCGCCTGTAGGTGTTTTTTCAGAAGTATATGACAAATTAGCTGAGGACGGGAGTGAGATTATCAGTATTCATCTGACTAAGGCTTTATCTGGAACAGTTGAAGCTGCACGTCAAGGGGCAATGTTATCTCATGCCGATGTGACAGTACTTGATAGTGATTTTATTGATCAAGGCTTGACGTTTCAAGTTATTGAAGCTGCCAAACTAGCTGCTAATGGCGCAACAAAAGAAGAAATCATAGCAGCAGTTACCAAAACGAAAGAACAGACTGAACTTTATATCGGTATCTCGAACCTTGATAATTTGGTAAAAGGTGGTCGTGTCAACCGTGTAACAGGTGTTTTAAGTGGGTTATTAAATATTAAAATCGTAATGGAATTTGTCGATACCACTTTACAGCCGATGCTAAAAGGGCGAGGGAATAAGACATTCCAAAAATGGTTAGATAGTTTTGAAACAAGAATTTCGGGTAGAAAAGTGAAACAAATCGGGATTTCTCATGCTGAAAATCTAGCTTTTGCAATGCACATGAAAAATCAGTTACAACCTTTGGTTGACCAAGAGATTCCAGTATTAGATACGAATTCTACTGTAGCGACACATACTGGGCCAGGTGCTTGGGCCTTGATGATTGAATTCGAAAAATAATTTATTTTAAGTTAACTGTTATTGATAAAATAGCAGGTAGGACTGTGATCATATATTAATTATGATGTCTACGTGTTAGACAATAAAAGGAATAGGATGAGACACAATAAATATAAAGGGTTATTAATTCGTTGGATGCTTGAAGTTGTCGTCTTTGTGATGGCAATTTTTGTCATTTTTTTCACTGTTAATTATTTTTGGCTCAGACCAGTCAACTCAGAGATGACAAATAAGTACGAAAAATTACGATTGGCACATCAAAGAATCAATTATGTTGCGATTGGTGATTCCCTAACACAAGGTGTGGGGGACAAGACCTCACAGGGAGGATTTGTACCTTTGTTTGCACATGAGCTTGATGATACGTATGATGTGAGCGTTGTCTATCAAAATTTTGGTGTAGCCGGAAATACCTCAAAACAAATATACAATCAAATCACCAAACAAACAAAAATTCAATCAGCGCTTAAAAAAGCTGATGTGATCACGTTGACAGTAGGTGGTAATGATGTGATGAAAGTCATTCGGACTAACCTCACAAATTTATCAGAAAGCTCTTTTGAAAAACCAGCTCTAGAGTATCAAAAACAACTCAGTGATTTATTTACGTATATTCGTCAACAAAATAAAGATGCACAGGTTTTTGTACTTGGTATTTATAATCCTTTTTATCTTAACTTTCCAAATATTGTAGAGATGCAAACCATTACGGATAAGTGGAATGAAGCCAGTCAAGCCATTGTTAATCAGCAAGTTAATATGTATTTTGTGCCAATTAACGACTTGATATACAAAGGCATAAACGGTGATCAAGGTGTGAGTGAAAGTAATCAGGAAACAAAAACGATTACAAATGATGCTTTATTTGATGAAGATCATTTTCATCCAAATAATATTGGTTATAAAATTATGAGCGATGCAGTCGCTAGAGCATATAAGGAGCATAGAAATGAAAAATAAATACTGGAAGTATGGGTGCTTATTGCTATTAGCGGTTAATATTGCTGTAGTAGGTGTCATCGGTTATAGAATTACCCGTCATAGAGATCAACAGCTATTAGACAAAGTCAGTGTGATCAAGGGTGTTAATAAAGTAGCTGATCTATCGACAAATACCGAGCAACTAAATACAGTCATGAATAAGTATCTCAATGAGTTTCAAGGTAATCAAATGACCTATAAGTTTTATTTATCTGATAAGGCAGTACTTGAAGGATCTTATAAATTATTTGGTACTAAAATCCCACTGTATCTTTATTTTGAACCTTATGCACTAAATGATGGCTCAATTAACCTACAAGTGACAAGTATTTCGATAGGGACACTTAGCTTACCTGCTAAAACAGCATTGAGCTATATCAAAGGTGCTTATAAACTACCGCCTTTTGTTAATATAAATGCCAATAAACAAGAGGTATTGATTGATTTACCACAAATAGCGATAGGTAAAGATACCTTTCTTCAAGCAGGTAAACTAGACATCAAATCAGATCAGTTTGTCTTTCATGTGATGCAAAAGTAAGTAAAAACACTATTTTTTGATAAATTAAAGATAAAAGTGCTCTAAATCGCGTTTTTACTTGCTTTAATAGGAGTTAGTTGCTATAATAAAGTTTGCCTAAGGGTAAAAATAATTATTGGAGGACATTTTTAAAATGGCTAACAAACAAGAATTAATCGCAAAAGTTGCAGAATCTGCTGAATTAACTAAAAAAGACGCAGAAAAAGCAGTAAACGCTGTATTCGCTTCAGTTTCTGAATTCCTTGCAAAAGGTGAAAAAGTTCAATTGATCGGTTTTGGTACTTTTGAAACTCGCGAACGTGCAGCACGTGAAGGTCGTAACCCTCAAACTGGTGATGCTATCAAAATTGCAGCAACAACTGTTCCTGCATTCAAAGCTGGTAAAGCTTTGAAAGATGCGGTTAAATAATTTAACTGGAAAAAGATGACAACCACGCTGTTCGCGAGGTTGTTTTTTTGTTTTGTTTCGTACTATATGGCAAAAATATGGCAAAAATAGCACTTTGCAGTAATACTGAAAACATAGTCAGAGTGACTCTTTAGTAATATCATCTAAACCTACTAACCCAATAAGCAAACTCTAGCTCTCCCGATATCAACCATACTTGTTTGTTATGGCATCACCAGATAATCTAAGCTACCAAACGCTTAACGCAGGTCAACAAGAATTTGGTAGATATGGTATAATAAAACTGTTGTGTTAAGCCTTAAGTTTAAGTAAGTTAACACGTTTATCGTCAGGTAATGAATCTATTGCCTCATACGTTATCGCAATCAAAGGAGAGTTGTTATGCTACCAAATACAGGAGAGCAAGTCTTAAAGATGCTACCGTTTATCGGTGGAATTATTATTATCATTGTCATTATTATTTTTTTCTTCTTGCGTAAGAAAGGGGATAAGGATAAATGAGTTCAGTTCATGCAGTTTTATATACAAAACCACATTGTATGCCATGTAAAATGACAACTAAATTGATGGATAGTTTAGGAATGCCTTATGAAAATACTTATTATGGTAATTCAGAGGAAACGAATTCTATTGAACTTGATAGTCAAGATGAAGTCAAAAGAACATGGAGTGAGAAGAAGGTAGAAAAGCTAAAAGAGAAATACCAGATTACTTCTCTACCACTCATCAAAATTATTGATGATGAAACTGAGGCTGAATTAGCATACTGGTCAGGGTTTCGACCAGATCAGATTAAATTTTGGCATGAAAAAAATCAGTCGTCATAAGTTAAGATGTCTAAAAAGTAACCGAACAGTTGAGCAATCAACTGTTTTTTTTAATGAAAGGTAATAGATGATAATAGCTCTTACTCATATGAATTGAGCTACTATCTATGATCTGATAGGTCAGAAGATAACGATCTGTAGTGCATCGTTTTTGAACATAATCACTAGATTTGGTATACTGAATAGGCGTGCAGTTGAAAGGATGGAAAAATGAATCAAGAAAAATTCATTAAATATTTGAGTTGGCTTGCAACAGCGATGTCAATCATGATGTATGTGTCTTACATACCTCAAATAGCAGATAATTTAGCAGGAGCAAAAGGGAATCCAATTCAACCTTTTGTCGCTGCAGTAAACTGCTTGTTGTGGGTGATTTATGGTTTGGGTAAAAAGCCGAGAGATTTAGCCTTAGCAACGGCTAATTTTCCAGGGATCATCTTTGGCCTTGTTGCTTTTGCAACAGCACTATAAGGGTTTAAGTTCAATAAAAAATGATAAGCATGCCTTATCGTTTTTCTTTTGGAAAAAAGAGACCCTGAAATGTGACATAACACGAACATTTAATTCGTAATAAAATTTTAAAATAGGATAAAGCACTAAATCCTGTTCATTGTTTGGTATAATATGAAGAAACGATAAAGAATTGGGGATCTCCTGTGGTAAAATCTGATATTGAAATTGCACAAGCATCATCTATGGCATTGATTACTGACATCGCTTCAAAAGCTGGTATATCACCTGATGATATAGAACAGTATGGTAAGTATAAAGCCAAAATTACTTTTGATGGACTTGCAAAATTACAAGAACGTGAAACCGGAAAATTAGTCTTAGTGACTGCGATTAATCCTACGCCAGCTGGTGAAGGTAAATCCACAGTAACGATAGGATTAGGAGATGCGCTGAATCAATTAGGACACCAAACGATGATCGCCTTACGTGAACCATCACTTGGTCCTGTCATGGGCGTTAAAGGCGGTGCAGCAGGTGGTGGGTATGCACAAGTCTTACCTATGGAGGACATTAACCTTCACTTTACTGGAGACTTGCATGCGATAACGACCGCAAACAATGCAATTGCAGCCTTATTAGATAACCATATTCATCAAGGTAACGCACTAAATATAGATACACGTCGTGTGATTTGGAAACGCGTGGTAGACTTAAATGATCGACAGCTTCGTCAAATCATCGGCGGATTAGGCTCACCAATTAATGGTGTGCCACGTGAAGATGGCTTTGATATCACAGTTGCAAGTGAAATCATGGCTGTATTTTGCTTAGCGACCTCAATTGATAATCTAAAAACACGTTTGTCTAAAATTGTCGTGGCCTATACCTATGATCGCAAGCCTGTTACCGTTGGAGATTTGGAGATTGCAGGTGCGATTAGTGTGCTTTTAAAAGATGCACTTAAGCCTAATCTCGTTCAGACAATAGCAGGGACACCGGCCTTTATTCATGGTGGTCCGTTTGCAAACATTGCACATGGCTGTAACAGTGTGCTTGCGACGAAAGCGGCCTTAAATGCGGCAGAGTTTACGGTCACTGAAGCTGGATTTGGTGCTGATTTAGGTGGTGAGAAGTTTCTCGATATCAAGACACGTGAACTTGGTAAAACGCCTGATGCAGTCGTGATTGTGGCGACTGTTCGTGCTTTGAAGATGCATGGTGGTGTAGCAAAGCATGAACTTGAAAAAGAAAATATTGCTGCTGTAAAAGCAGGATTTGCTAATTTAAATCGACATATTGATAATATTCAAGGCTATGGGTTACCTGTTGTTGTCGCGATTAATGAATTTGTGACAGATACTGAGGCTGAAATTACTGCCTTATCTGAACTTATTGCTAATAAACATGTGGCATTTTCATTAACGCAAGTTTGGGCTAAAGGCGGTAGTGGGGGTCTAGATTTAGCTGAAAAAGTGGTGAATGCCTGTCAAGAAACTAGTCACTTTAACTATTTATATGAGTTAAGCGATAGTATTCCAGAAAAAATAGAAGCAATCGTGACAAAAATTTATGGTGGTAGCACAGTTACGTTCAGTAAAAAAGCCCAAAATCAGTTAAAAGAATTTGAACAAAATGGTTGGACAACTCTCCCAATTTGTATGGCAAAAACGCAATACAGTTTTTCAGATGACCAAACACTTTTAGGGGCACCAGAAAACTTTGATATTACCATTCGTGAATTAGTACCTAAACTAGGTGCAGGCTTTATTGTCGCTTTAACTGGTGATATCATGACCATGCCTGGTCTGCCGAAAAAACCAGCAGCACTGAATATGGATGTTGATAACAGTGGTAACATTTCAGGATTATTTTAATCGTGATCGACATATAAAAAGCTGAGTGAATCTTGTAATCTGCGCTCATGAAGATGGGGATTAGTATCGCAAGTTTGGCTCCACTTATAAAAAAACGCCTCAAAAGTTAAGAGTTATCTTGACGTTTGAGGTTTTTTTATCCGACGAACGCGTTTGGTTTCAAATTTATTTTTCGTTTTTTTCGGACTACTCACTTATTTGTGTTAGAATTTACTTATTCCTAATACAGTATGAAAAGGCAGACGACAGATGATTTTTTTTAAAAAAATAATAGCAGATAAGATATTTTTAGTGACTGGTGGCCTCGCTATTTTAGCGTTGTTATTTGGCACAGTGTCACCCTCGGATATAGATTTAAAAACGATTGTGTCTTTGTTAAGTTTGATTATCATGGTCTCTATCTATGAGCAATTAGGGATTTTAACTTACATTGCAAACTTAATGATTGCCAAGTGTGCAACGACTAGAATGCTTACTTTGGTTATTTTGCTTTTTTCTTTTATAGGGTCAATGATTTTTACCAATGATGTGGCAATTTTAACACTCGTACCCATCATTTTTAAAATTACTAAGAAAGTTAACATCCCCAAAATACCTGTGATTAGTTTAATGACAGTCTATGCGAATTTAGGTAGCGCCATTACCCCAATAGGCAATCCTCAAGATATTTATTTGGCATCATTTTATCATTTGAATTTTCTATCCTTTATGTCCTTGTCATTACCTATTGGCTTAATCAGTCTGATTAGCGTGTTCATTAGTCTTTTGTTTTTTCCAAAGACTAAAATAGATTCGAGTCTAGGCGAGGGAAATGAAGTAGAGGCTAAAGGCTCTTTGATTTTATATATCGTGACGATCTTTGTCCTATTAGGCGTCCTATCAATTATTCCTTATTTGTTAGCTTTTGTTGCAAGTCTTGCTTATGCAATTTATATCGATAGGCGGATTCATGAAAAAATAGATTTTAGTATCATCTTGACTTTTATCAATTTTTTCATCATTGTTGGTGCAATCAGTCGTATTCCTTTGGTACATGAGATGATTGTCGCGATGACGCATACTAAATTTTCAGTATTTTATAGTGGCGTTGGGATCAGTCAGATCATCAGTAATGTGCCGGCAGCAGTATTGCTATCAAAATTTACCACTCACATCCCAGCCTTATACTTAGGCGTAACTGTAGGTGGTTTAGGAACATTAATTGCATCGCTCGCTAATCTACTTGCACTAAGACAATATTCTCTCAACACAACTGATCAGACAACACTAAAATTTTTCTATCAATTTACCTTAATTAATGTCATCTATTTGGCTATATTTTTAGTCGTTGGTAGCGTTTTATTATAAGTTGCTAGCTTGATGACTATCCTGTTATATGGTGAGGTGCTTAGAGACGGAATCGTTGAAATATTAGCTAGGTTAATGCTAAAATAAGACTATGAAAACAATAAAATATGGGGTTGTTTCTACCGCCCAAGTTGTGCCAAGATTTATCGAAGGTGTTCGATTTAGTGAGCATGGTGAGGTGATTGCAGTATCCAGTCGGACGCTACGTGCCGCGCAAAAATTTGCTGACAAACATCAGATTCCTAAAGCTTATGGTAGCCACGAAGCACTTTATGCAGATCGTGACATAGATGTGATCTATATCGCCACTTACAATAAGGGTCATTTTCCAGAAGCAAAAAAAGCACTTTTAGCTGGGAAACATGTCTTGTTAGAGAAGCCTTTTACACTGACAGCTGCTGAGGCTAAAGAACTGTTTGCTATAGCTAAACAGCATCATCTCTTTTTAATGGAAGCTCAAAAATCAGTTTTCTTACCTTTGACAGCACTGATTAAAGAAGTGGTAGAATCAGATGAAATTGGTGATATTTTATCAGTAGATAGTGTCACAGCTTATGCGAGTGTCGAACACATTAGTTGGTTTAAGGATCTTGATGCTGGTGGTGGCACAGTTCACTTTATGCTACCTTATGCCTTGAGTTATTTACAATATATTTTTGGTGCTAAGATCACCTCATTTTCCGGCATATCAGATATGGTGGCAGGAGAAGCTGATATGCAAGCAAAAGTACTCTTGAAATTTGATACTGGGGTATTGGCTAATGTTTTTCTAACGACTAAGATTGGTCTTGATAAAGTCATGACGATTCAAGGAACTAAAGGGAAATTAGTTATCCCTGAATTTTGGCGGGCAAAAAAAGCAACGCTGTATGATTTATCAGGTCATGTGTTGCGTGAGCTTCACGCAGCGTTTGACAGTGATTTTGTAGCTGAGGTTAGACACGTGAATCAGATGATCTTATCCGGTGCTTTAGAAAGTCCAATCATGACTGAGGAGATGACGGTATCAGGTGTTCAAGTCATGGATGACTTATACCAATCTTGGCAGTAGGCAGTTTAGCTAGCTTGATCAAAAAAGAACTATGAGCAACATAGTTCTTTTTTTCGTACTAGTATTATAAGTTAAGAAGAGGTGAACTTATGTTAGTTGCATTAGATCAAGGTGGACAAGTGATTAATTTATTGTGTCTTAAGACCTCTCAAATAGCTGAATTGAAAACTCAGCATCTGGTATGTCCTGCATGTCGGCAGCGTGTATATTTAAAACATGGTCAGGTAAGAATGCCTCATTTTGCACATGTGAGGTTACTATCTTGTGCTTACAATTCAGAAAATGAAAGTTTTCAGCACTTATCGTTAAAAAAAGATCTCTTTTATTGGTTTGCTAAAACAGCGCAGGTTTCAGTTGAGCAGTTTTTACCTGAATTGCAGCAAATTCCTGATTTATTAGTCAATGATAAACTTGCAGTTGAGGTGCAATGCAGTATGCTGTCTGTAGCTAAATTACAAGAACGCACGAAAGGCTATCTGAGTAAAGACTATCAGGTGATTTGGTTGACAGGAAAAAAACTATGGCTCGGTCATCGTTTAACAGTACTTAAACAACAATTCTTAAATTTTTCCTTGCATGTCGGCTTTTACTATTGGGAGATAGATGATCAAAAAAAAGAGCTAAGGTTGAATTACCTCATACATGAAGATATCACAGGTAGCTTACACTATCTAGTACAACACTTCGCATTTGGTAGTGGTGAGTTATTAACGATACTCAGGCAACCCTTTCTAAAGACTGGATCTGAGTTGCGCGTGCAACCAAAACATGATATCGCTAACTATATCAGACGTCAACTACACTATAAACACCCCAAATGGTTAAAGATACAAGAATTATATTATCATCATGGACAACATATATTAGCCGACAAACAAGATATGAATCAGGTATGTCCAGTCGGATTAAATTATTTAACTTATCAGTTTGAGGGAATCAAAGTACCAGAGTTTTGTCAGGTAACAAAACCTATCAAGTCTTATTATCAGCAGTTTATTGACTATCAACACACGCACCGAGACGCGCCTCTTTACTCGCCTTTAGTCTATGCAACTTTTTTTGATGGTAACTTGAAGAGGATCTAGCTCATAAAATCATCGTGAAAAGTACTGAAAGTAAACCGAAACTTCTGTTTCAATCCTTGTTTTATGTTAAAATAATAGGACATAACTCGCAAAAGGAGGCACAAATGGTAAAAAAAAGAGACGAACTTTCACAAGATTATCAATGGGATTTGACGACAATTTTTGAAACAGATCAGTTGTTTGAAAAAGAGTTAAGTCAGGTGCTAGCAGAATTAGATGAAGCTAAGGGCCTTGCTGGTACATTAGTCGATAGTGCAGAAAACTTATTAAGGATTACTGAATTAGAGTTAGCACTGATGCAACGTGTTGAAAAACTATACGTCTATGCCTCGATGAAACATGATCAAGATACGACAGTTAGCATTTATCAAGCCTATCAAGCAAAAGTATCCGCCTTATATGCTAAGTTTAGCGAAAGCTTTGCATTTTATGAACCGGAATTTATGAGTTTATCACAAGAAAAATTTGCTCAGTTCAATATCGATAAACCGAAATTACAAGCTTATGGCCATTTTTTCCAACAACTTTTTGAAAAAAAAGCGCATGTGCTTTCTAACGCTGAGGAAATTTTACTCGCGGGGGCTTCTGAAATATTTGGTGCAGGTGCAGAGACTTTTGAAATCTTGGATAATTCAGATATTATTTTTCCAAAAGTAAAAGATGATCAAGGTGTAGCGACTACGTTAACACATGGAAATTACATGACCTTTATGGAGTCAGCTAATCGTGAGGTTAGACAGTCAGCCTATCAGGCGATGTATCAAGTCTATCAACAGTATCAACATACCTATGCTAAAACATTACAAACTAATGTTAAAGTACATAATTTTACAGCAAAAACACGACACTATCAGTCTGCTCGAGAGGCAGCATTGTCAAACAACCATGTCCCAGAATCTGTATATGATACATTAGTCGATACAGTTAATGAACATTTACCACTTTTACATCGATATATCAAGTTACGCGCCGATATTTTAGGACTAGATGAGGTGAAGATGTATGATGTTTACGCTCCCTTATCTCAACTAGAGTATAAGTTTACTTATGATGAAGCGGTACTTAAAACACAAGAGACATTAGCTGTTTTTGGACCAGATTATCTAGAGCGAGTGACGCGTAGTTTCAACGAAAAATGGATTGATGTTCATGAAAACAAAGGCAAACGTTCAGGTGCTTATTCAGGCGGGTCTTATGACACAAATCCGTTCATGTTGTTGAACTGGCAAGACACATTAGACAACCTCTTTACTTTAGTGCACGAGATGGGCCATAGTATGCACAGTAGTTTTACACGTGATCATCAGCCTTATGTTTATGGGGACTATAGTATTTTTCTTGCAGAAATTGCGTCTACGACTAATGAAAATATCTTGACTGAGACATTGTTAAACGAGGTTTCAGATGTTAAAACTAGATTCGCTATCCTCAACCATTTTTTAGATGGCTTTAGAGGGACAGTCTATAGACAAACACAGTTCGCTGAGTTTGAGCATGCGATCCATGAAGCAGATGCAGCAGGTATTGTTTTAACAAGTGAGTATTTAAACCAGTTATATGCTGACTTAAATGAAAAGTATTACGGTCTATCTGCCAAGCATAATCCAGAAATTCAGTATGAATGGGCAAGAATACCACATTTTTATTACAATTATTATGTCTTCCAATATGCTACTGGCTTTGCTGCTGCGTCTGCTTTAGCAGAAAAGATTGTCAACGGTAATGAGCAGGACAAAGCACGGTATTTAGAGTATCTTAAAGCGGGATCCTCGGATTACCCACTAGATGTGATAGCTAAAGCAGGTGTAGATATGACATCTAAAACATACTTAGCAGATGCCTTTAAGTTATTTGAAAAACGGTTAATCGAATTAGAAAAAATTGTCGAAAAAGGTGAACAAATTTAAAATGGAAATAGTTAGTAAATCAGATCAAGATGCAGTAAGTGTTAAATCTTATAATGAATATTCTAATCATAATATGCGTCGTCCTGTTGTAAAACCTGAAATTGTGTCGTTCATGAGAGAGGAACAGGCAGTTTTGCCAGGATTTTTAGGAGAATTAGAGGCATTTGCACATGAGGAAAATGTGCCAATCATTCCACATGAAACTGTGGTTTACTTTCAATTTTTACTAGCAGCTTTACAGCCTAAACATATTTTGGAAGTGGGAACTGCTATCGGTTTTTCTGCTTTGTTAATGGCACAAACAGTGCCAGATGCAAAGGTAACGACGATAGAGCGAAATCCAGAAATGGCTGAACTAGCTAGACAAAATTTCCAAAAATATGATCAAGAAAATCAGATTGACTTGCTAGAAGGTGATGCAAATGATGTATTAGCAACGTTGACTGGTGCTTATGATTTTGCTTTTATGGATTCTGCTAAATCCAAATACATCGTTTTCTTACCCCATATTTTAAAACAGCTATCAGTCGGTGGTGTTGTGATTATTGATGATGTTTTTCAAGGTGGCGATGTGGCAAAACCTATCGAGGAAGTCAAACGTAATCAACGAGGTATTTATAGAGGGTTGCATAAATTGTTTGCTGCAACCCTTAAAAATCCAGGGTTAACAGCAACACTAGTTCCATTAGGAGACGGTATCTTAATGATCCGAAAAGATGCTGAATATGTTGAGCTGAGTTGAGTTAAGGTTTACATAAGAAATTGTGTTATAATAGAGGATGTTGTTAGTTATTTTTAAAAATAAACCTTAACAACAAACTTGAAAGGTAAAATATAAATTGAATTTTAAAAAAATTGGTATTGTTGTTGCAACAGGTCTTGCAGGTATTACGCTTGCTTCTTGTGGGAAAAATAGCGCTGATAGCGATATTATCACGATGAAAGGTGATACAATTCGTGTATCAGACCTTTACAAAGAAACTAAAGAGTTTCCTACAACTGGGGCATCTACTTTGTTGCAAAATATGACCTTTAATAAAATTTTTGGAAAAGAATTTGGTAAAAAAGTGTCAGACAAAGATGTTACAAAAGAATTTGATGCGCAAAAGAAATCACTAGGGTCTAACTTTGCATCAGCATTGCAACAAGCAGGCTATACTGAAAATTCATATAAAGATTCTATCCGCTCTCAATTATTATTGAAACAAGCAGTGGTAAATGATATCAAATTCTCAGATGATTTGTACAAATCAACATTTGAAACGTATCATCCTGAGGTTTCAGCCTATGTTGTATCTGAAGCAACTGAAGATGCAGCTAAAGCCAAAATAGCTGATGCTCAGAAAAATGCGAGTGATTTTGATGCAACAGCTAAAAAAGCTAACGCGCAAATTTCTTTTGATTCATCTAGTGCATCTGTACCGACTGAAGTGATGACGGCAGCATTTAAGTTGAAAGACGGTGAGGTTTCACAAGCACCTGTTTCTGTTACAAATCCACAAACAGGAGCGCCAGCTTTTTATGTGATCAAAATGATCAAAAATGCTGATAAAGGGACTGACTGGAAGAAATACAAATCTGAGTTGAAAGAGGTCATCATTAAAAATAAACAAGCTGATACCTCTTTTGTGAATTCAGTGATTACCAAATATTTAAAACAATATAATGTTAAAGTGAAACCAACTGAATTTTCAAATACATTTTCTGCATTTGAATCTACTCCTGGAACTTCAAAATAAAATAACCAAATCAAACAGAGAGACAACGATAGTGAGACGTGTCAGATTTGGTCAGTGCTTAATAGCAGAGATTCCTGCTCTACCAAACAACTAGAGACGATACTTTATCGTGAATGAGGGTGGTACCGCGTTTTTTGCGCCCCTTGCTTACGATAAAGTTTTTCTTTTTAAATTGTTAATTACTTCACAAGTAATGAAGGGGACGACATGACACGATATATCATTAAGCAAAAAATGTTTTCACTTGGTGGGAAATTTGATATCAAAGATAGTTACGATAATCTAGCTTATCAAGTAACGGGAAGTTTTTTAAAGATTCCTAAGTATTTTGAGATTAGTAAACCAGATGGTCAACAGGTTGCTAAAATCACTAAAGTTTTATTACAATTTTTACCTAAGTTTGATGTCACCTTAACTGATGGCAGAAGCTTTCGGATTGCAAAAGGCTTCTCATTCTTTAGACCTCGCTATGAGATTAAAGATTTAGGTCTGGATATTCAGGGTAATTTTTGGGATATGAATTTTGAATTAAGCCGTGAAGGGCGTGTTGTCGCAAACATCTCTCAAGAATGGTTTAAATTGACTTCAACTTACACGGTCGATGTGTATGAGGAGAGTTATTCAGATGTTGTTATTTCGCTTGTTGTTGCCATTGACTATGTGAAAGAACAACAACGCTCATCTTCTGCTGCATCTACAAATTAAAAAAATAGAAAGTATACACTAATTATGAAAAAAATGACATCACAGGAAGTACGCCAAATGTTCCTTGACTTTTTCAAGTCAAAAGGGCATACGATTGAGCCATCTGTTAGTTTAGTGCCTGTCAATGATCCGACTCTGCTTTGGATTAATTCAGGCGTGGCAACATTAAAAAAATATTTTGATGGATCAGTGATACCTGAAAATCCACGGATTACCAATGCACAAAAAGCGATTCGGACAAATGATATCGAAAATGTCGGTAAAACAGCTCGTCACCATACGATGTTTGAGATGTTAGGGAATTTCTCTATCGGTGATTATTTCCGTAAGGAGGCGATCACTTGGGGGTTTGAACTACTAACAAGTCCAGAATGGTTTGATTTCCCAGTCGATAAACTTTATATGACGTATTATCCAGCAGATAAAGATTCTTATAACCGCTGGATTGAAGTTGGTGTAGCGCCAGATCATTTGATTCCTATCGAAGATAATTTTTGGGAAATTGGTGCTGGTCCGAGTGGACCCGACACGGAAATTTTCTTTGACCGTGGAGAAAGTTTTGATCCAGATAACGTCGGAATAAAACTCTTAGCCGAAGATATTGAAAATGATCGTTATATCGAGATTTGGAATATCGTGTTAAGTCAATTTAACGCTGATCCAAGTGTGCCACGTAGTGAGTATCAAGAGTTACCACATAAAAATATTGATACGGGTATGGGATTAGAACGTATGGTTGCTGTTATTCAAGGCGCACATACTAACTTTGAAACCGACTTGTTCATGCCAATCATTCGCCAAATCGAACAATTATCTGGTAAAACATATGATCCTTACGGTGATAATATGAGCTTTAAAGTCATCGCTGATCATATCCGTTCATTATCATTTGCGATTGGTGATGGCGCATTACCAGGAAATGAAGGCCGTGGATATGTCTTGCGTCGTCTTTTACGTCGTGCAGTTATGCATGGTCGAAAACTTGGTATCACAGATACATTTTTGTATAAATTAGTTAAAATAGTTGGTGAAATCATGGCTTCTTACTACCCAGAGGTATTAGAGAAACGTGAATTCATCGAAAAAATAGTCAAGCGTGAAGAAGAAACGTTTGCACGTACAATTGATGCAGGTAGTAAACTATTTGATGAAGTGGTCGATAAATTAAAATCAGAAAATCAAGAGACACTTGATGGTGCTGATATCTTTAAATTATACGATACCTATGGTTTCCCAGTAGAGTTAACAGAAGAATTAGCCGAAGATGCAGGATTCAAGATTGATCATGCTGGATTTGAAGCAGCAATGACAGCCCAACAAGAACGTGCACGTGCTGCCGTTGTCAAAGGTGGGTCGATGAATAAGCAATCTGAAGTCTTGACTGCTTTACAAGATCAATCAGAATTTTCTTATACACAAGTCGCTTTAAGTTCACCTTTACTAGCGATTGTGCAAGATGATCAACGTGTAAAAGCTGCTAAAGGGACTGCTCAAGTTATCTTTGCAACAACACCTTTCTACGCTGAGATGGGTGGTCAGGTAGCTGACCATGGTGTGATTAAAGATGCTGCTGGAGTTGTTGTGGCTAACGTGACTGATGTGCAAAAAGCGCCAAACGGTCAACCTCTACATACTGTTGAAATTTTGACGGAACTGTTCGAAGGTGAGACATATCAATTAGCAATCAATCAACACCGTCGTAACAATGTCATTAAAAATCATACTGCAACACATTTACTTCATGCAGCACTTCATAACGTATTAGGTCTCCATGCGACACAAGCGGGGTCACTAAACGAAGTTGATTTCTTAAGATTTGACTTCACACATTTTGAAGCAGTTAATGCAGATGAATTATCTGAGATTGAACGTCAAGTGAATGAAAAAATTTGGCAAGCAATCGATGTCTTAACTGTTGAAACTGATGTTGATACTGCTAAAGAAATGGGCGCTATGGCCCTCTTTGGTGAAAAATATGGTAAGGTTGTACGTGTTGTAACAATCGGTGAGTATTCAGTTGAACTTTGTGGTGGGACACACGTGTCAAATACAAGTGAAATCGGCTTATTTAAAATTATTAAAGAAGAAGGTATCGGCTCTGGTACACGTCGTATCATGGCGCTCACTGGACAGAAAGCCTTTGAAGCCTTTAAAGCACAAGAAGCTGTCTTGAAAGAAGTTCAAGGATTGGTTAAATCACCTCAAGTTAGCCAAACTGCTTCAAAAGTTGAAAGCTTACAACTTGAGCTTAAGGCTGCTCAAAAAGAAGTTGAAAGTTTATCAGCGAAAATTGCGTCAGCGCAATCAGATGAAATCTTCCAAAGTGTCCAAACAGTTAATGGCACAAGCTATATTGCTGAGCAAGTCACTGTAAGTGATGCCGGTGGCCTTAGAAATCTAGCAGATATTTGGAAACAAAAAAATAGTTCAGATGTTTTAGTGCTTGTTGCTAAAATCGGAGAAAAAGTTAATGTACTTGTCGCAAGTCAATCAGAATCAATCAAGGCTGGTAACTTGGTAAAAGCTCTTGCACCATTTATTGATGGTCGTGGTGGTGGTAAACCAGATATGGCTATGGCTGGAGGTAACAATCCAGCGGGTATTGCTGAATTACTTGATAATGTAGGTGCTAACTTATAGACGGACCGAGTTTGTAACACAAACAGCGAGCTGTTTAATGTTAAAAAGGCGACCCCAGTTAAGGGGTCACCTTTTTAATTACTCAATGTTTTGAAATAAAGTCCACCATGACCCGATTCGTCTCTTCTGGGCTTTCTGCGTAAGGTAGATGTCCACACTCTTTAGCAGTAAAGGTTGTGACGTGTGGATTACTTTCTTGATAATATTGGGTTAGCTTATCTGGAAATAACGGGGATAATTCGCCTGCGATGTATAAGGTTGGGCATGTTAATGTTGTTAAAACATCTCGATAATCCTTTGTTAAAAAATCTGAGACCAAAGGAGCAGTTGTTAAAAAATTAAACTTGTAATGACCTTGATGCATTTGACGCAGTAAATCAGTTTCAATTTTTTTTGCTGTAAGTGCAACATGTGAAAAATTAGCAACAGTTTCTGAGATGGTATGCCAGGTCAAGTTGTACATGCCAAGCTGCCATTTGTCTGTATTGATCGCTTTAGGTGGTACATCTATGACAGTCAATGAGAGGATATCTGATTCTCCAAACAAACTGATGTATTCATAGGCAACACCCGCACCTAAAGAGTGACTGACTAGATGGAAGTGTTTGATATCAAGCAATGTGACTAACTCTTTGATATCTTGTGCTAAGCGGCTAATTCTTAAGCCAGATAAAATATCAGTATTTTCGCCATGCCCACGTTTATCTAGATGAATACACTGGAAACCAGCTTGACTAAAAAAATCAGTTTGTGCTGACCAACTATATGTCGTGCCTGAGTAACCAGCCAAAAATAGGATAGGTGTGCCCTCACCATAGATAGAATAGGCTAGGGTTACAGCATCACTTGTATAAAAATTCAAATTAAAACTCCTCAATTTTGCTATATTTCATTATACACAAAAGTTTGTGAAAATTTCCAGCCAAAATAGTTGAAAAAAAGTGAAAAACAGTGAATAATAGTATGTGGAAAGCGATTTCAATTTTACGGATGTTGGAGGAAACTAAATGCAATATGTCGTCAACCAAAATTTGGAGGCACCGTTTAATATTGCGATGGATGAGTGGTTACTGACGAATTTAAAACCGCAAGCACCAGTATTTGCCTTATGGCAAAATAGGAATGCGGTTATTGTGGGTAAGCACCAAAATACCTATGAAGAAGTTAATGAAGCAGTTGTAAAAGAAAAAGACATTCAAGTCGTACGTCGTGTTACTGGTGGTGGTGCAGTCTACCATGATAAAGGAAATTTAAATTTCACTTTTATCATACCAGTCGCAAATCCTGAGGCTGTTGATTGGAAAGTATTTGTACAACCGATGGTAACAGCACTTCATAAGTTAGGCATTCCAGTCGAGATCACCGGTCGAAACGATTTGGTCTTAGCTGGTAAAAAAATTAGTGGTAATGCCCAACGTTATCAGGATGGTTACCTCATGCATCATGGTACTTTGATGTTTGATGTGAATATTGATACAATGGTTCGTGTCCTAAATGTTAGCGATGAAAAATTTATCTCAAAAGCTGTCAAAAGTGTACGCAGTCGTGTAGGTAGTATAAAAGAATATGCACCAGACTTAACAATCGAAGCATTTAAGCATGCCTTGATCGAAGAGTTAAGTGATCATGGGAAAGATAAACCGATTCAACTCACACAAGAACAGCTCAATCAAATCAAAAAACTTGAAACGCAAAAATTTGCAACTTGGGAATGGAACTATGGCGAAAGTCCTGTGTTTAACTATCATGCCCACGAAAAATTCGATGGTGGTATCTTAGATATCAAGGCAGAAATTGAAAAAGGATTAATTAAAAATATCTATTTCGGTGGAGATTTCCTTGGTGTGGAAGATATTGAGAGATTGACACCAGAATTAATAGGTAAGCCATTTGAAGAAGAAGCGATTCGCGATATTTTGGATGATCATCAAGATAAGCGTTACTTTGGTAGCATTTCAAATGAGGAAGTCCTATCGCTCATTCATGAGCAAGTATAACTAAAGGCAAGTAAAAGGAGACGCAATATATGAGTCAAGCATTAGAAATTTTAAATTTTGAACAACAGTTAGTACAACAAGCTGACAGTTTTCCAGAATTATCAGTATTAGATAAAGATGGCAAAATTATTGATCAAGCTGGGTTTGAAGCAGCTGATTTATCAGACGACCAATTGGTTGAATTGATGAAACGCATGATCAAACAGCTTGTATTAAACGAACGTAGTGTTAAATTAGCAAAACAAGGTCGTCTTGGCTTTGTGGCACCAACACGTGGACAAGAAGCGAGTCAAACTGCAACAAGTTTTGCCTTTAACGATGAGGATTATTTGATGCCAGGTTACCGTGACATTCCACAAATGATTCACAAAGGATTCCCTATTTATAAAGCATTTTTATGGAGCCGTGGTCACTATGAAGGTAACTTGATGGAAGGGATTAACACGTGGTTCCCTCAAATTATTATCGGTGCTCAGTTTGTTGAAGCAGCTGGTATTGGTCTTGGGATGAAAAAACGTGGTAAAGCTGCCTGTGCATATACTTATACTGGTGATGGCGGATCTTCACAAGGAGATACTTACGAAGGGATGAACTTTGCTGGTGCTTTTAAAGCAAATGCTGTTTTCATTATCCAAAATAATGGGTATGCGATTTCTACACCACGTAAAGTACAAACAGTTGCACCTCATTTAGCTTCTAAAGGTTGGGGAGCTGGTATTCCTAGTATCGTTGTAGATGGTATGGATCCAATTGCTTGCTATCTTGCAGCTAAAAAAGCGCGTGAGTGGACTGTATCTGGAAATGGTCCTGTACTGATTGAAACACTTACTGACCGCTTGGAACCACATTCTATGAGTGGGGATGACCCACTTCGTTACCGGACTAAAGAATCTATCGAAGAGTGGGAAAAAGTCGAACCATTGATCCGTATGCGTATTTTCTTAGAAGCAAAAGAGCTTTGGAGTGAGCAAATCGAAGCTGACTATAAAGAAGAAGTTAACGCAGAAATAGATGCGGCAGTAAAACAAGCTGATAACGTTCAAAAACAAAAAATTTCAGAATTTATCGAAACGACTTTTGAACAACCTGGTTTTGTACAAAAAGAACAAATCGAAAAATTCAGAGAGGCAGGCAAGTAAATGGCAGTAAAAACATATATCGCAGCGATTACAGAGGCTATGGATTTAGCACTTGAAAAAGATGACAACGTCCTTATTTTCGGGGAAGATGTCGGTAAAAATGGTGGTGTATTCCGCGCAACAGATGGCTTAAATCAAAAATACGGAGATGAGCGTGTATTTGATGCGCCTCTAGCTGAGAGTGCCATTGGTGGTGCTGCGATTGGTCTGACAACACAAGGTTACCGTCCAATCATGGAAATCCAATTCTTTGGATTTGTTTTTGAGGTAATGGATTCTATCGTGGCACAAATGGCTCGAAATCGTTTCCGTTTCCATGGCACACGTGAATTTCCAATTGTCGTTCGTGCACCTTATGGTGGTGGGACACATACGCCAGAAATGCATGCCGATAATTTGGAAGGCCTAATGGCACAAACTCCTGGTTTACGTGTTGTGATGCCAAGTAATCCTGCAGATGCAAAAGGCTTGTTATTATCAGCAATCGAATCAAATGACCCAGTTGTCTTTCTAGAAAACTTGAAACTCTACCGCTCGATTAAAGGCGAAGTCCCTGAAGGCTACTATACGACACCACTTGATAAAGCGGCTGTTGCTAAAGCTGGAGATGATGTGACTATCGTGACTTATGGTGGTCTGGTACCAGTATGTTTGAAAGCAGCAGATGCGCTTGAAAAAGAAGGTATCCATGCTGAGGTTATCGATTTAAGAACAGTTAGTCCTATCGATATCGAAACAATTGGCCAATCTGTAGAAAAAACTGGTCGTGTTGTCGTTGCACAAGAAGCACAACGCCAAGCAGGTATCGCAAGTGCAATCATGGCTGAGATTTCAGAACGTTTTATCCTCAGTTTGAAAGCACCAATTGGTCGCGTATCTGCTCCAGATAGTATCTATCCATTTGGTGCAGCAGAAAACGACTGGTTACCACAAGTGGACGATGTTGTCACTGCGGTTAAAAATGTAGTAGAGTTTGAATAAGGGAGTGAAATTATGACAGAAATCTTTAAAATGCCAGATGTCGGCGAAGGTATGGCAGAAGGCGAGATCGCTTCTTGGCTAGTTAAAGTGGGCGATACGATTAAAGAAGATGATCCAATCGCAGAAGTACAAAACGATAAATTATTACAAGAGATCTTGTCACCATATACTGGGACCATCACAAAGCTATATGTTGAAGCTGGCACAATCGTTGAGGTTGGCGCACCCTTAGTAGAATTTGATGGGGATGGATCAGGAGCTGCAGATGCAGCACTGACACAAGCGGCAGCACCAGCAGCAGATAAAGCAGAAGCGCCACAAGCAGAAGCACAAGCGCCAACAGAAGTTCCATCGGAAACATCAGGTAAAGTAGGCGCACCAGTTATTGCTGGTAAACTTCGTGCTATGCCTAGTGTTCGTCGTTTTGCTAGACAAAATGCTGTGGATTTAACAACAGTAGCAGCAACTGGTCGACGTGGGAATATCACACTTGAAGATGTTAAAAATGCTTTGTCTGGTGCAAGTGCTACAACTGATATGGCACCAACAACACCTGAAGCGCCATCACAAGCAGCACCAGACGCACCTGCAATTGAATCAGAAACTAAAGCACCACAAGCACCAGTTAAATCTGAAAAAGCTGGTCGTGTAGCGATGTCACCAATCCGTAAAGCAATCGCTAAAAATATGACTAGCCAAAAACAAAATGTGCCACATGTTACTTTGTTTGAACAGGTTGAAGTTTCTAAATTGATGGCACATCGTGCAACATTTAAAGAAATTGCGCTAAAACAAGATGTGAAATTAACCTATATGGCTTATGTCGCAAAAGCTTTGGCTGCTATGGTGAAAAATTTCCCAGACTTAAATGCGCATGTTGATATGGCTAAATCAGAGATCGTCTACCCTGATGGTATTCATGTTGGTATTGCGGTTGATACACCAAGTGGTCTATTTGTACCTGTTGTGAAAAATGCAGATCAAAAATCAATTTTAGCAATTGCTAAAGAAATTGCTGAACTGGCAGAACGTGCACGTGATGGTAAATTAACACCTGATGTTGCAAGTGGTTCTACAATTACCATTTCAAATATTGGTAGTGCAAGAGGTAACTGGTTTACACCAGTAATTAATGTCAATGAAGCGGCTATTCTTGGCTTGGGTACTATCGCTAAAGAGCCGATCGTCAACGAAGAAGGAGAGATTGTTGTGGGTAACATGATGAAACTTTCCTTGTCATTTGACCACCGCTTAGTGGATGGTATGTTAGCACAAAGTGCGATGAATGACTTGAAAAAAATGTTGAATGATCCAGCATACATGCTGATGGAGGTATAAGTTAATGGTAGTAGGTAGTCAAGCGAAAAGTGTTGAAACTGTCGTGATTGGTAGTGGTCCTGGTGGCTATGTTGCAGCGATTCGTGCAGCAGAGTTAGGGCAAAGCGTGACAATCATTGAACGTGATTTTATCGGTGGTGTCTGTTTAAACGTTGGGTGTATTCCATCTAAAGCATTGATTAACGCAGGTCATAACTATTATTCGCAAATTCATTCAACAAACAGTATCATGGGTGTGCATTCTAAAGGTGCAACATTGAACTGGGATGAAACACAAAAATGGAAAAATGAAAAAGTTGTGAATACCCTTACCGGTGGTATTGCGATGTTGTTGAAAAAACATAAAATTGAAATTTTACGTGGTGAAGCTAGATTTAATGACAACCAAGTGATTAATGTTATCTCAGAAGATGAGAGCCATCTTTTAGAATTTGAAAAATGTATTATCGCAACAGGAAGCCGTCCTATCGAAATTCCAGGATTTGCATTTAAGAACCGTGTTGTTAACTCAACAGGTGCACTTAGCCTACCAGAGGTACCAAAACATTTGGTTGTTATCGGTGGCGGTGTTATCGGTAGTGAACTTGCTGGTGCTTATGCAAACTTAGGGAGTAAAGTAACAATTCTTGAAGGCTTGCCACACATCTTAAATGGATTTGACAAAGAGATGTACAGCTTTGTTGTCGATGATTTCAAAGAAAAAGGTGTTGAGATTATTACCAACGCTAAGGCTAAAGAGGCCATTCAAGATGATGGATCAGTGAAAGTCGTCTATGAACTTGACGGTGAAACACATGAAATCGATGCTGATTACTGTTTAGTATCAGTAGGTCGTAGACCCAATACTGATGAACTAGGCCTAAATACAACAGATGTCAAGTTGACTGATCGCGGACAAATTGTTGTTAATGATCATCAACAAACAAGTGTTAGCCATATCTATGCAATCGGAGATGTTGTTGAAGGACCAATGCTTGCTCACAAAGCGAGTTATGAAGCAAAAGTTGCCGCTGGTAATGTTGCTGGACAAGACATTAAAAACTGTGCGATCTCTATTCCTGCTGTTGCTTACTGTGATCCTGAATTGGCAACAATGGGTGAAACGATCGAAACAGCCAAAGAGAAGAATTTGGACTTTATGATCAGTAAATTCCCGTTTGCTGCGAATGGTCGTGCCATCACGATGAATGCAACAAAAGGATTTGTTCGTATGTTAAGTGATAAAAAGACTGGTGTCGTAATCGGTGCACAAATTGCTGGACCTGGTGCGAGCGATTTGATCAGTGAATTCTCTTTAGCAATCGAAAATGGTTTGACGACTGAAGATATCTCGATGACTGTTCACCCACATCCAACGTTAGGTGAAGCAATCATGGATACAAGTGAATTAGCAGACGGTATGCCAATTCATATTTAATCTAATATAAAAACAAGTGAAACACAACTGGTCATATGATAAACTAGTGTGAGTGATCACTTGTTTTTTTTTGAAAGTAAAATCGAAATGATATTTTAGAATTGACAATACTTTATTACTTTGCTATACTGGTGATTAATAAAATAAAGTGAACAATTTAATTAAGTTGGCGATAAAACAACGACTATAGAAAAGTTTAAATAAGTAACGATGTTAGATTATATTTGATACTAGAGGCATGTAGGAGTTATTTTTTGATAATTAGAAAGGTTATAGTGGATCAATCACTAGTCATTTGAATATGATGATAAATTTAAAAGCACTGACTTTATATGGATTTAATGGTAGCATTATTTTCTCAAATGCAACATGTTCTTTTGATAATGACCAATTAAACTTTATTATTGGTAAAAGTGGGATAGGTAAGTCAAGTTTATTGGCATTTCTTTCTGGTATACCATTTAAAACAAGTGGAGAAGTATATTTTGGAGATCTAAAAAGACTGTTTCAAACTCAAAACGAGTTGATTCAGCATAGACGAAGTGTCGCCTATATACCACAGCAGCTCAATCTTTTTAACCATTTTTCTGTAGATCAAAATATTAAGTTTTATTTTAGCCAGACAAGAACCCCTTTTGATAAAACATTATATGACGCATTAATGGAAAAGTTGACGTTGCATACCAAAAAAGATATGCTAGTGTCAGAATTATCGATTGGCCAGCAACAGAGAGTTGCGATATTAAGAGCGCTCATGATGAAAACACCCTATATACTTGCTGATGAACCAACAGGTAATTTAGATCCTAAAAATAGTAAACTTGTTATAGACATATTTGACGAATTCCGAAAACAGTTTGGCACAACGGTTATTATTGTCAGCCACAATTATGTTGATATACCTATTGATGCAAAGGTTGTTGAAATTAAAAATGAAACACTTATACACCACTAAAAAAATGATTGTTGTCGAGTGCTTATTTGCACTTGCATTATCGGTTACTTTTATTTTACTTGATACGAGTAGACGATTTTTAGAACAGCATCATCAGTTTAATCGTCTAGCTGCTAAACTATTAACTGGGGATACTGGTTATTTACTTGGCGACTTAATGAGACTATTGAGTATAGTTGGGGCGATACTGCTAATTGGGACTATGGTGTTTTGCCTTTTTTTCATCGTCAACAATTTTCAAACCATGTATCTGCTATCGCAGCATGATATCCAAATTATGGCTTTTTTAGGGTTGGCGCCAAAAGAAATAGTTAGACAGATATTTCTTCGAAAAATAAAAGGTATCTTAATGACTTTCTTCATTATTATCTTAATTGTTTTATCTGCTTATTCACTCCTTTATTATGTTGTCTTCCCTATTAACATTCAAAAAGTTGTATCGCACAATTATGATATGCTAATGGTGTTATTTATGGCATATTTACTTTTAGCGATAACTCTATTTTTGACTTCAGAAATGATTAAATTTAAGATTGGGAAGAGATACTTCATACGATAGTCCCATATAATAAAGCTTATTACAGATACACGCTACAAAAAAACACAATTCTAGATCTAGAATTGTGTTTTTTTGCTTATTAGTAGTGCTAACTTAGCTTGTAACTGTTTAATCTAAAGTAGCTAATTTTCCTTTAAAATCAGCGATAGATGTATAACCTTTTGCCTCTAAAATCGCTAGCAGTTCAGTATTAAGACGTTCAAACACACCTAGCCCTTCTTTATGGAGTTGTGTGCCGACTTGGAGCATAGAAGCACCACAAAGGAGATGTTCATAAGCATCACGTCCTGTTAAAATACCACCCGTACCGATGATATCGATACTTGGGTTGAGACGTTGTCTGAGCGCACGTACATTAGCCAGTGCAGTTGGTTTGATATACTCGCCACCAATTCCACCAAAACCACCTTTAGGCTTGATGACAACCGTGTCAGTAGCTTCATCAATATACAGGCCATTACCTACAGAGTTGACGCAGTTCACAAATTTAATATCAAATTTATTTAGGACATCAGCGATTTTATCAAAGTGCATGAAATCGAAATAAGGCGGTAATTTGACACCAAAAGGTTTTGTATAAAACTTGAAGATTTCATTTAGCAGTTTTTCAGTGTCTTCAAAATCATAAGCCATCTGAGGTTTTCCTGGTACATTTGGACAAGAAAGATTGAGTTCTACTAAACCAGTATAGTCACTTTCTTGTATGTGTTTCATGTTTGAGACATATTCATCGAACCCTTTATAAGATGCAACACTTAAAAAGAAGGGGGTGTCTGGATTAGCAGCTTGACGTTTGATGGCATCTTCAAGATAGTAAGCTAAACCAAGATTAGGCAAGCCCATAGAATTAATACTTCCAAGCTCAAGATTGATATAGCGTGGTTCTGGGTTGCCATCACGAGAGTCAGCAGTAGCTGATTTTGTGACAAAAGAACCAGAAGCTGAGGCAGCAAGTTCGTCGAGTTCTGTTTTATCCATACAATGTACACCAGAGGCGTTCATAAATGGATTATCAAAGGTATGTCCATAAAAAGTTGCTTGTAAGGTTGCCATGATAGTCTCCAATATTCGTTTAATATGTTTATTTTATCAAAATAATCTGATTTTTCCAAAACAAATAAAAACAAGTCTAAAGATGAACTCTCTGACTTGTTTTTAAAAGGTTAAGCAGTTAACTCATCGAAAATTGCTTTAACTGTTGTGATTTCATTAATACGGTAGCCATTACTTCCTGAGAAGATTAAGCCCATATCTGTATTATGCTCAACAGAGTTTAGCAATGCTTCACTAATACAGTAAGGGATTGTTTTGCGGTCACATAATTTATGTTGTAAACAGTTTAAACATTTAGCGATTGGAATAATCGGTGTTTTAGGTGCTGGTTGTGCTTTATAGGCATCCACTCCAGCAGTAATTGTTTCTGTAAATTTATTATCGATCGCACGTCCTGGCAATCCAACTGGTGACGTTGTCAAATGAATGTCATCCTCAGTTGCTTTCAAGAAGCGATCTTTAAAGTCATCTGGCGCATCACATTCTTGTGTACCGATAAAACGTGTTGCCATTTGAACACCAGAACACCCAAGGTCAAGGTAATGTTCAATGTCTGAACGATCCCAAACACCACCAGCAAAAATAACCGGGATAGTTGTGTTAAATTTTTCTTCATATTCTTTTACGTGCGCAATGATTTTTACGATTTCATCATCCATACCGATGATGGCTTGATCGATTTCACTTGCTTTAAAGCCAAGATGTCCACCAGCTTTAGGGCCTTCAATCACTACGAAATCCGCAGTACGATTATATTTTTTAGCCCAGTTACGTAAAATAATTTTAGCTGCTTTAACAGACGATACAATAGGCGCGATTTTTGTTTTTGCATTACCAACAAGTTCTGGTAAATTCATAGGTAGTCCAGCACCAGAGATGATAACGTCAGCTCCTGCCTCAACAGTTGCTCTAACAACATCATCATAACGGAAACTCGCAACCATAACGTTAAAACCAAGAATCCCACCTTTAGCAAAGCTACGCGCTTTGTCTAGTTGTTTTTTAATCGTTTGTAAGTTAGTTCTAACAGAAGCACGCTCGAATTTCTCTTCTTGATAGCCTATTTGAGCAGTAGAGAGGATACCGATACCACCTTGGGCTGCAACGGTACCTGCTAACCTATTTAAGGAAATGCCGATGCCCATACCGCCTTGGATGATTGGTACTTTGGCAGTTAAATCGCCTATTTTTAGTTCTGGTAATTTCATTTTTTTATCCTTAATTCTTAATTTTTTAGATCTATATGTAGTTTTAAATACTAGATGTACTAAACTACATAACTCATTTTATCAAACTATGAAGTTTTGTCAAATAATATGTTTATAAATACATGGGCATCTTGTCTATTTTAGTGTGAAAACAGAAATATTGTTGACAGAAAAAACAAAACTTGATATAATTTGAAAGTCAAATAACTTGATAATCAAATATATTATGAATAGGGAGAATGTGTTTGACAGTAGATTATACAAAAATTAATCAGTATCTGACACAAATCTTTAATAATGTCTTGATTATTGAAGAGGCGGCTTTAAGATCATCACGTTTTTCAGATGTTTCTATTAAGGAGATGCATACACTAGATAGTATTGGTGAGGCAAAAGTGACTACACCTAGTGACATTGCAAAAGATTTGATGCTGACGGTAGGAACGGTCACTGTTTCTTTAAATCGTTTAGAGAAAAAAGGCTATATCGAGCGTTATCGTAGTGAAAGTGATCGTAGAGTGGTTCATGTGTCGTTATCTCATCGCGGTAAGCTACTTTATCGCCTACACCGAAAATTTCATCAGAAGATGGTGAAAGGATTTGTAGCAGACCTACCTGATGATTCAGTAGAAATTCTACAAACAGGATTGGAAAATCTTCACACATTTTTGGAGGAAATTAAATGAGTTTTGGGAGGATCACGGCAGCTGCGCATTACGCACCTGAGCAAGTCGTGACGAATGAAGCATTAACTAAGATTATGGACACTTCTGATGAGTGGATTAGTTCAAGAACAGGTATCCGACAAAGACACATTTCAGTAGATGAAAATACGTCTGATTTGGCTACAAAAGTTGGACAACAATTACTCGCTAAAAGTGGGTTACAAGCAGAAGAACTTGATTTTATTATTGTCGCAACGATTTCGCCTGATAGCAATATGCCAAGTACAGCAAATATTGTGCAAGCGAATTTAGGGGCAATAAATGCTTTTAGTTTTGATTTAACAGCTGCGTGTAGTGGATTTGTCTATTCATTAGCAGTAGCAGATAAATTGATTGCAAGTGGTGCCTACAAAAATGGGATAGTCATTGGTGCTGATGTCATGTCAAAAATAGTAGATTGGACAGATCGATCAACTAGTGTCTTGTTTGGTGATGGTGCTGGTGGCGTTTTATTACAAGCTTTATCAGAAACACCATCAATTATAGCAGAGTCATTGAAAGCAGATGGAAAACGTGGAGTATGTTTAACGAGTAACCGGACACAACCTAGTTCACCTTTTTCAACTCATAACTTATCTGATGAGCTTTATTTGAAGATGGATGGCCGTGCAGTGTTTGACTTTGCAGTAAGAGATGTACCAAAAAATATTCTCGAAACTCTTGAAAAGTCAGATACCCCTCTTGAAGCTGTTGATTATTTTCTTTTACACCAAGCTAATACTAGAATTCTAGATAAAATGGCACGTAAATTAAAAACTGATCGCAGCAAATTCTTAGCAAATATGCAAGAATATGGCAATACAACCGCAGCGAGTATCCCAATTCTACTATCAGAGGCGGTAGCATCAGGATCGATAAAACTAGATGGTTCTCAAAAGATAGTACTAACTGGTTTTGGTGGTGGCTTGACATGGGGCACACTTGTTGTTAAAATTTAGGTAATATTAGTTTAAGGATAATATTGAAATTAACAAATTGCTATGCTATCCTGATGATAATATATATATAGAAAAAAATAGAAAAATGGAGATTTAATGATGACTGTATTTGAAAAGGTCCAAGAAATTATTGTTGATGAATTAGGTAAAGAAGCAAGTGAAATTACACTTGAAACTTCATTTGAATCACTTGATGCAGACTCACTTGATATTTTCCAAATCATCAACGAAATCGAAGATGAATACGACATTGCAATTGAAACTGAAGATGGCTTAAACACTGTAGGTGATTTGGTTAAATTCGTAGACGCAAAAATTGCTGAATAAATAAAAATTCTGAGAGCGTGTGAGCGTTCTCAAAATTTTTAATCGCTAGTAGTTTGATAATCAAACTATTTGAGAATAAAAAGACATAATAGATGAAAACTAAAATAACTGAATTACTAAATATTGAATATCCTATTTTCCAAGGCGGTATGGCTTGGATTGCTGATGGTGATCTTGCTGGTGCTGTCTCAAAAGCTGGTGGCTTTGGTATCATTGGTGGTGGTAATGCGCCAAAAGATATCGTACGTGGTCATATCAAGCGTATTAGAGAAATTACCGATAAACCCTTTGCGGTAAATATTATGTTACACTCACCTTTTGTCGATGACATTGTTGATCTTGTAATTGAAGAAGGCGTTAAAGTTGTAACGACTGGAGCAGGCTCTCCTAAGAAATATATGGACCGTTTTAAAGCTGAAGGGATGATTGTCATTCCCGTAGTTGCCAGTGTTGCCCAAGCTAAATCTATGTCACGTATTGGTGTTGATGCGATTGTAGCAGAAGGGATGGAAGCTGGTGGTCATATTGGTCAATTGACGACGATGACATTAGTTCGCCAAGTTTCAGCTGCTGTTGATTTACCAGTTATTGCTGCTGGTGGTGTAGCGGATGGCAAAGGGATGGCAGCAAGTTTCATGTTAGGTGCTGAAGCTGTTCAAGTTGGGACACGCTTTATCGTCGCAACAGAATCTAATGCTCACCCAAATTATAAAAATAAAGTGTTGAAAGCAAAAGATATTTCAACAGTTGTTTCGGCGAGCCATTTTGGTCATGCGGTTAGAGCAATTAAAAATCAATTGACAAAAGACTTTGAACAGGCAGAGCTTGCAGCATTTAAACAAGCAGAACCTGATTTATCAGTATTTGAAGAAATGGGAGCTGGAAAATTACCAGCGTCAGTTATTCATGGTGATGTTGACAATGGATCTGTTATGGCAGGTCAAATCGCTGGTTTAGTTAACAAAGAAGAAACTGTTGAAGAAATTATTCTAGATTTATATAACGGTTTCCAAAAAGAAATCAAAGCTGCGGCTAAATGGTTGGATTAAAATAAAAAAATGACGAGTCTTTACTAATCAGCTTATTTACAAAATGACGATATTAGTGAGATAGTCTTTGAAATAGTGGAGTGAAAAATGACAAAAACAGGCGTGTTGTTTGCGGGTCAAGGTGCGCAAAAACTTGGTATGGCAAAAGATTTATATGATGCATTTGACATCGTCAGAAATACGTATGCTGAAGCATCTGAAATTTTAGGCTATGACTTGCGTGCGTTAATTGATCAGGATGATGAAAAGTTAGCTGAAACTAAATATACACAGCCTGCTATTTTGACAACATCAGTTGCTATTTTACGCTTACTTGAATCTAAGGGCTTTACCTATGATGTTGTTGCTGGATTGTCTCTAGGAGAGTATTCAGCCTTAGTAGCAAGTGGTAGCTTATCATTTGCTGATGCATTGCGTCTTGTTGCAAAACGTGGCCAATATATGGCTGAGGCTGCACCTACTGGATCAGGAAAAATGGTTGCTGTCATGAATACACCTGCTGATGTAATTGAAGCAGCTTGTCAAACGGCTTCTGAAAAAGGGATCGTTAGTCCTGCAAACTATAATACGCCTGCACAAATTGTGATTGGTGGAGAGGTTGCTGCAGTAGATGAAGCTTTGGCATTGCTGACACAAGCAGGTGTTAAACGCATGATTCCTTTAAAAGTATCAGGACCTTTTCATACGGCACTTTTAGCACCTGCTTCTGAAAAGTTAGCAGCTGAGTTAGAACAAGTTGACTTTCAAGCATTTACTAAACCACTTATTTCTAATACAACAGCACATGTGATGCCGTTTGATGAGATTAAGTCATTGTTAACACGTCAAGTTAAGGAACCAGTTAAATTCTATGAGTCTATTGAAACGATGATATCACTCGGTGTGACTGAGTTTATCGAAATTGGACCAGGTAAAGTGCTTTCTGGTTTTGTCAAAAAAATTGATAAAACGGTTGGTATCGTGCATGTTGAAGATTTAGTAAGCTTTAACGCAATTTTGGAGAAATAATACAACTATAAATGGAAATTAAAAATAAAAACGTCTTTATTACAGGCTCTACACGTGGTATTGGGTTAGCTATTGCACATCATTTTGCAGCTATTGGGGCAAATGTTGTGCTCAATGGTCGCTCAGAAGTTTCAGCGGAGGTATTAGCTAGTTTTGACCAATATGGTGTCAAAGTGGCAGCTATTTCTGGTGACGTGAGCGATGCTGCGGATGCAAAACGTATGATTGAAGCAGCTACAGAAGCTTTAGGCAGTGTAGATATCTTAATCAACAATGCAGGCATCACAGCTGACAAACTCATGCTTAAAATGACGGCTGATGATTTTGAAAAAGTATTAAAAATCAATCTAACTGGTGCCTTTAACATGACTCAAGCAGTCTTGAAGCCGATGTCGAAAGCACGTCAAGGCGCGATTATTAATATGACATCTGTCGTAGGCTTGATGGGCAATATTGGACAAGCAAACTACGCAGCATCAAAAGCAGGCTTGATTGGGCTTACTAAGTCAGTCGCACGTGAAGTTGCTGGCCGTAACATTCGTGTAAATGCAATTGCACCTGGCTTTGTCGAAAGCGATATGACAGATGTCTTATCTGATAAAGTCAAAGATGCTATGAAAGCACAAATTCCAATGAAACGTTTTGGTAACACTGAAGAAATCGCTACTACTGCAGTCTTTCTTGCAAGCCAAGAGTATATCACAGGTCAAACAATCGCCATCGATGGTGGTTTAACGATGCAGTAAACAATAAATAATATTAAGTAAAAAATTATCGCTATAGATGAATTGAGGAGTAAATAATATGACAAATCGTGTCGTTATCACAGGTTATGGGATCACATCACCAATTGGCAATACCCCTGAAGCGTTCTGGACAAATCTTGAAGCTGGGAACAGTGGGATAGATGTCATTCAAAAATTTGATGCTACAGAAACTGGTATTACAGTAGCTGGAGAAGTCAAAGATTTTCCTTATGACAAATACTTTGTTCATAAAGACAAAAAACGAATGGATACATTTAGTATCTATGCTATTTATGCAGCTTTAGAGGCGTTAGATATGGCTGGGATTGATCCAGAAGATAACGCGCTTGATCATGATCGTTTTGGTGCAATTATCGGTTCTGGTATCGGTGGTTTACCTGTAATCCAAGAGCAAGGTGCTAGATTAGCAACTCGTGGACCAAAACGTATTGCCCCGCTTTTTGTTCCTCTTTCTATCGCAAATATGGCGACAGGAAATGTTGCGTTACGCGTGAGAGCTAACGGGATCAGTCGTGCTGAGGTTACAGCATGTGCTGCTGGTACAAATGCGATCGGATCTGCTTTTCATGAAATCAAACATGGCTATGCAGATATTATGTTAGCTGGTGGTACAGAAGCAGCAGTCTGTGAATTAGGTGTTGGTGGTTTTGCTAACTTAACAGCCCTAACAAAAGAAACAGATCCAAAACGTGCCTCAATCCCATTTGATAAAGATCGTTCAGGGTTTGTTTTGGGTGAAGGATCAGGTATTTTGGTACTTGAAAGTCTTGAACATGCACAAAAACGTGGTGCAACTATTATAGCTGAGATTGTAGGGTATGGGTCTACTAATGATGCGCACCATATGACAACACCACTTCCAGAAGGTTCTGGTGCTGCCAAAGCTATGAAACTCGCACTAGCTGAAGCTGGTATTCAGCCAAGTGATGTAGGTTATATCAACGCACACGGTACATCAACACAAGCAAATGAAAAAGGTGAAGCACTTGCCATTCATAGTGTATTTGGAGATGATGAAAATGTTTTAGTATCTTCTACTAAGGCATTAACTGGTCACGCACTTGGTGCAGCTGGTGGACTTGAAGCGATTGCGACTTTACAAGCGATCCAAAATCAATATGCACCTGTTAATGCTGGGACAACTGAACTAGATGAAAATACTAGCTTGATCAATGTTGTACTGGGCGAAGGTAAAAAACATGACATTAACTATGCCATTTCAAATTCTTTTGGTTTTGGTGGTCATAATGCCGTAATTGCACTTAAGAAATGGGAAGGTGAATAAAGCAACATGTCTTTACAAATTAATGAAGTCAAAGCGTTAATGACGCAATTTGATGGGTCTACATTACGTGATTTTTCTTACGCAACGTCAGAATTTAACCTATCTTTTTCTAAAAACACTGGTAGCCAAGTAGCATCAGCAGCACCAACTACAGTTGCAAGTGCTCCAGCTATCGCACCTGAAGTGTCTCAAGCACAAGTAACAGAGTCAGTAGTAGCGGCTACAGAAACAGTCGCTAGTGAGGCAGCTCCTGAAGTTGCTGAAGGCGAAGTGGTAACAAGTCCACTCGTGGGTGTTGCATACCTTAAACCGGCACCTGATAAATCTGATTTTATAAGCGTTGGTGATTCAGTTAAAAAAGGTCAAACTTTATTGATCATTGAAGCGATGAAAGTTATGAATGAAATTCCAGCACCAAAAGATGGCGTTGTGACAGAGATCATCGTATCACCTGAAGCAATGGTTGAGTATGGAGAGGAATTGGTTCGAATTAAATGATTGATATTAATCAAATAAAGGAAGCCTTACCTCATCGCTACCCTATGCTACTTGTTGATCGGGTATTGACACATTCAGAGGATGAGATTACAGCCTTGAAAAATGTCACGATTAATGAACCATTTTTCAATGGTCATTTTCCGGAATATCCTGTCATGCCAGGTGTTTTGATCATGGAAGCCCTAGCTCAAGCAGCAGGTGTTTTAGAGTTATCAAGACCCGAAAACAAAGGCAAATTAGTATTTTATGCTGGTATGGACGGTGTAAAATTTAAAAAGCAAGTTGTACCGGGAGACCAACTCATCTTGCATGCTAAATTTATTAAACGTCGTGGTCCTATTGCTGTCGTAGAAGCAAAAGCGACAGTGGATGGCAAGTTAGCCGCAAAAGGTACGTTAACTTTTGCTATCGGCGAGTAAATTAAAGGGTAATGAAATGTTTAAAAAAATATTAATCGCCAACCGTGGTGAAATTGCTGTACGTATTATCCGAGCAGCACGTGAATTAGGTATCCAAACTGTTGCCGTGTATTCAGAAGCAGATCGTGATGCCCTGCATACATTAATCGCTGATGAATCAGTCTGTATTGGTCCAGCAAAAGCGACAGAGTCTTATCTAAACATGCATCAAATTATATCTGCTGCTGTCACTTTAGGCGCTGAAGCAATTCATCCTGGGTTTGGCTTTTTGAGTGAGAACTCAAAATTTGCTAATTTATGTGAAGAAGTTGGTGTTAAATTTATCGGTCCATCAGCACATGTTATGGATACGATGGGTGATAAAATCAACGCACGTGAACAGATGATTGCTGCAAATGTACCTGTTATTCCAGGTTCAGATGGTGAAATTTTTGATGCGACACAAGCACTTGAAGTGGCACAAAAAATCGGCTATCCAGTGATGTTGAAAGCATCAGCTGGTGGTGGGGGAAAAGGGATTCGTAAGGTTAATTCTCAAGAAGAATTGGTACCGAATTTTTCATCTGCCCAAGCTGAAGCCCAAGCAGCGTTTGGTAATGGTGCCATGTATATGGAACGTGTTATCTATCCTGCTAGACACATTGAAGTACAGATTTTAGCTGATGAATATGGTCACGTTGTTCACCTTGGTGAACGTGATTGTTCTTTACAGCGTAATAATCAAAAAGTGTTAGAAGAAGCGCCATCGATAGCGATTGGTCATACACTACGTGCTCAAATCGGAGAAGCAGCCGTTGCTGCCGCTAAATACGTTGGCTATGAAAATGCTGGAACGATTGAATTCTTACTTGATGAAACGTCTGGTCAGTTTTATTTCATGGAAATGAATACACGTGTGCAGGTTGAGCATCCTGTCACTGAATTTGTAACGAATGTAGATATCGTTAAAAATCAAATTAAGATTGCAGCAGGTGAAGCACTAGACTTTACACAAGATGATATTAAAATTAGTGGTCATGCGATTGAGTGTCGGATTAACGCTGAAAATCCTAAATTCAATTTTGCGCCAAGTCCAGGTAAAATTACTGATTTATACCTACCTTCTGGGGGTGTGGGTCTTCGTGTTGACTCAGCTATGTATCAAGGCTATACGATACCGCCATATTATGATAGTATGATTGCAAAAATCATCGTTCATGGTGAAAATCGTTTTGAGGCTTTGATGAAAATGCAACGTGCGCTTTTTGAACTTGAAGTAGAAGGCGTGCATACTAATGCTGAATTTCAGTTAGATTTAATATGTGATAAACAAGTTGTTGCAGGAGATTACGATACTGCATTTCTAGGAGAAGTATTCTTACCAACATATTTGAAAAAAGAGGATTGATAATAGATTATGGCTTTATTTAGTAAAAAAAGTAAATATATTCGCATCAATCCCAATCGCTCTAGAAGTAACGAACGCACAGTAACACCAGAAATTCCAGATGAATTATTTGCTAAATGTCCTGGCTGTAAACACACGATCTATACCAAAGATCTAGGTGTTGAAAAAGTTTGTCCATTTTGTGCTTATAACTTTAGAATCTCTGCGTTTGAGCGCTTAAATATTGTTGTAGATGCGGATTCATTTACAGAATTGTTTACAGGTATCGACTCAACAGATCCGTTGCAGTTTCCTGGCTATCCTGAAAAATTAGCAGCAGCTAAAGCACAAACAGGTCTTGATGAGGCTGTTTTAACTGGTGTTGCAACGATTGAAGGGCAAAAAATAGCGATTGGGATCATGGATGCTAATTTTATCATCGCATCTATGGGAACTGTTGTTGGTGAAAAAATCACGAGATTGTTTGAGCATGCCACACAAGAAAAACTGCCAGTTGTGATTTTTACGGCATCTGGTGGTGCACGGATGCAAGAAGGTATCATGAGCTTGATGCAGATGGCAAAAATATCAGCTGCTGCTAAACGTCATAGCAATGCTGGGTTATTGTACATCACAGTGTTGACTGATCCTACAACAGGTGGTGTTACGGCTTCTTTTGCGATGTTGGGTGATATTATATTAGCAGAACCACAAACCCTAATCGGGTTTGCTGGACGTCGTGTGATTGAGCAGACAGTTAGAGAAAAATTACCTGAGGATTTCCAAAAGGCAGAATTTTTACTAGCACACGGCTTTATAGATAAGATTGTCAAACGTACTGAACTATCAGGTGTTATTGGCCAAATTTTAAAACTCCATACTAAGCCTACTAAAGGAGGACAAGAAAATGCCTAATAGTGCCAATAAGATCGTGCAATTAGCGAGAAGTCAAGACCGTTTAACAACACTTGATTATGCTAGAGAAGTATTTGATGACTTTATAGAGTTTCATGGTGATCGTAATTTTCGAGACGATGGTGCAATCGTAGGTGGTATTGCAAGTCTTGATGGTCGAGCTGTGACAGTGATTGGGATTCAAAAAGGAAAAAGCCTGCAAGATAATCTTGATCGTAATTTTGGTCAGCCACATCCTGAAGGCTATCGCAAAGCTTTACGCTTGATGAAACAAGCAGAAAAGTTTGGTAGACCAATTATTACCTTTATCAATACGGCTGGAGCCTTTCCAGGTTCTGGTGCTGAAGAACGAGGTCAGGGTGAGGCGATTGCTAAAAATCTCTTTGAGATGAGTGATCTTAATGTACCAATCATCGCTATTGTGAATGGTGAGGGTGGTTCTGGTGGAGCACTTGCCTTAGCAGTGGGAGATCGTGTGTGGATGTTGGAAAACGCCATGTACAGCATCCTATCTCCTGAAGGCTTTGCAACAATTCTTTGGAAAGACTCATCAAGAGCACCCGAAGCTGCAGAGTTATTAAAAATTACCTCAAAACACTTACTTGAAAATGGTGTTGTCGATAAAGTGATTTCAGAAGAGGATACTATTGCTGAACTTAAAGCAGCATTGATCTCTGAACTAGCTATTTTATCTGAACTTTCTAGTGAAGCATTACTAGAAGCACGTTATCAAAGATTTAGAAAATATTAAAAAACGCGTTCAAGCGTTTTTTTGTTATGTTATAATAGCATTAATAGTAAATCATTGAACAATCTGTGCTTAGGCTAAGGTTAAAAGAAAGAGACGCATGCTTAGAATTACACAAATCAAACTATCCATCCAAGATGACGTATCAGCTGTTAAGTTACAAGTAGCTAAAAAACTAAAAATGAAGCCCAAAGATATCTTGTCTTTAAGCATTTACAAAGAGTCTATAGATGCTAGAAAACGGGGTGAGATAAATTTTATCTATACTGTGGATATCACCGTAGTAGATGAGCATAAATTTTTAACAGGAAAGTTTAAACATGTTGCTTTGACACCAGAATTAGCTTATCAAAATCCCCAAAAAGGAGTTAAACAGCTTACCTCTAGACCAGTTGTGGTTGGCTTTGGTCCCGCAGGGATGTATGCTGCTTTGTTACTGGCACAGATGGGGTATAAGCCACTTGTTTTAGAACGTGGTGAGGCAGTCGATGAACGTGTGCAATCAATCGATGCTTTTTGGCAAAAGGGTAAGTTAAATCCAAAATCAAATGTTCAATTTGGTGAAGGTGGTGCGGGTACATTTTCAGATGGCAAGCTGACCAGTCGTGTCAAGGATTTACGTGGTCGAAAAGTATTAACTGAGTTGGTAAATGCTGGTGCACCAGAAGAAATCCTATATAAAGCTCACCCACATGTTGGTACAGATTTGTTAAGAGATATTGTCAAAAATATTCGTAAAGAAATCATCAAACTAGGTGGTGAAGTTAGATTTGATACACAGGTTAAACAGGTTAATCTTGAACAACAGCAGTTGAAGAGCTTAACGTTAAGTACTGGTGAGGTGATTGACGTACAGCAAGCCATTTTTGCCATAGGCCATAGCGCTAGAGATACGTTTGGTGAACTCTATGAGGCGGGAGTGATGATGACCGCTAAACCTTTTGCGGTAGGTGTTCGAGTGGAGCATCCTCAAGCTGTGATCGATAAGGCACAGTATAAGGAGTTTGCCGGACATAAAAGATTAGGTGCAGCAGAATATAGATTAACGCACAAGGCAAAAAATGGCCGCGGGGTTTATACGTTTTGTATGTGTCCAGGAGGTCTTGTCGTCCCTTCAGCTTCAGAAACAGGATACCTAGTCACAAACGGGATGAGTGAGCATGCTAGAAATCAACAAAATGCCAATAGTGGTCTTTTAGTCCAAGTTTTTCCTTCAGATTTTGCTAGTGATCATCCACTAGCTGGTATTGAATTTCAGAGAGAGCTGGAAAAGAAAGCCTTTGAATTAGGAGGGGGGACCTATCAAGCGCCTGCACAGTTAGTAGGTGATTTTCTTAAGGGACAACCGTCTAAAGAGATGGGTACTGTGACGCCAAGTTATGCCTTAGGCGTTAAGCCAACGGATTTAACTGCGCTCTTTCCAGACTATATTTCAGATGCCTTAAAAGATGGATTATTAGGGCTTGATAAGAAATTGCATGGGTTTGCCATGCTAGACGCCGTAATGACAGGTGTGGAGTCTCGCTCATCATCTCCTTTAAGGATAAATCGAGATGAGAACACCTTTCAATCCGTCTCAACAAAAGGGATTTACCCAAGCGGTGAAGGTGCAGGATTTGCAGGTGGGATTGTTTCAGCTGCTATCGATGGCCTAAAATGTGCAGAAGCTTTGATTAAAGAGTATGCTCCTATGGCGGGTATTTGAAGTGGCACAATGCTAGCCATATTGAATGATCATCACAAAAAACACGATAAGATTCGTCGTGTTTTTAAGTCTCAAGATAACAAATAACACACCTTATAGGTTTGCGCTGACTAAGCTAATATGTTCTAAAAATAAATAATGATAAACAATATAGCTTAGGTTTAATGACAAAAGTATTAGCAAGAGACCTATCTATAAGGGTAGTTTTTGTGATATAATACATATTAACTATTATATGATAATAAAATTAAGGAGATCAAATGCGCGCGATTGTAACGGTTATTGGACAAGATAAAACAGGGATTGTAGCTGGAGTTTCTACACGTTTGGCAGAGCTTGAGATAAATATTATTGATATCTCACAAACAATTATGGATGGCTTTTTTACGATGAATATGGTTGTTGAGATTGATAATACAGCTTCATTTTCTGATATTCGTTCAAATTTAGAAGCATTAGGTGTGTCCTTGAAAGTTGATATTAAAATCATGAATGAAGCTATTTTTGAAGCAATGCACCAACTATAAGCGATCATGAATTAAATACAACGACGTTGAAACGGATAGCTGTTATAGATAGATGTTTTTGCATGTAAACCAGCATTCGCCTATGATATGACTAGCTATTATCTTAAGAAAGGTAACCTGATGAAACAAACGCAGATTCTTGAAACGATTCGTATGATCGAAGAAGAAAACTTAGACATACGAACAATTACGATGGGGATTTCTCTGCTTGACTGTATCGATAGCGATATTGAGCGTGCATGTGAAAAAATCTATCAAAAAATTACAACTAAGGCTAAAGATTTAGTAAACGTTGGAGATATGATTGGGGACGAGTTAGGGATTCCAATTATCAACAAACGTGTTAGTGTGACACCAATCTCAATTATTGGTGCAGCAACTGATGCTACTGACTACACACCGTTTGCACTAGCGCTAGATAAAGCAGCCAAAACAATTGGTATTGATTTTATCGGTGGCTTTACAGCTTTAGCTCAAAAAGGCTATCAAAAAGGCGATAAAATTTTGATAGACTCTTTACCTAAAGCACTTGCTGCTACAGATTATGTATGTAGTTCTGTTAATGTAGGCTCTACTAAGACTGGGATTAACATGGATGCTGTGCGTGATATCGGTGAAATCATTGTAGAAGCATCAAAATTAGACGATATGAGCTGTGCTAAACTTGTCGTGTTTGCTAATGCTGTTGAGGACAATCCATTTATGGCTGGTGCCTTTCATGGTGTAGGTGAAGCAGATGTGGTGATTAATGTCGGTGTGTCTGGCCCTGGTGTGGTAAAACGTGCGCTTGAAAAGGTTCGCGGCGAATCATTTGATGTGGTTGCAGAAGTTGTCAAAAAGACAGCCTTCAAAGTCACACGTATGGGACAACTTGTTGGGAAAATGGCTTCTGAACGTCTTGGCGTGGAGTTTGGTATCGTTGATTTATCTTTAGCACCAACGCCAGCAGTTGGTGATTCAGTAGCACGTATCCTTGAAGAGATGGGACTAGAGATGGTTGGGACTCACGGGACAACAGCTGCATTGGCCCTTTTAAATGACCAAGTGAAAAAAGGTGGTGTCATGGCTTGTAACCAAGTCGGTGGTCTATCTGGTGCTTTTATTCCTGTATCTGAAGATGAGGGCATGATTGCAGCAGTTAATGCTGGTGTGCTAAATCTAGAAAAACTAGAAGCGATGACAGCTATCTGTAGTGTTGGCTTGGATATGATTGCTGTACCTGGAGATACACCTGCAACGACGATTTCTGCTATGATTGCTGATGAAGCTGCTATTGGTGTCATTAACATGAAAACAACAGCTGTTCGTGTTATCCCTAAAGGTAAAGTGGGCGATCAAATCGAATTTGGTGGATTATTAGGTACTGCACCTGTTATGGCAGTTCACAAGGAGTCATCTGCAGCTTTTATTGCTAGAGGTGGCCATATCCCTGCGCCGATTCATTCTTTTAAAAATTAAAGAGTTAGACTATATCAAAAGTGGAGAAATCTGCTTTTTTTTGTTAGAATAAAGATGCATACATTAAATTGACGTAATCTGTTTAACAATTAATGTCTTAACTATGAGCAGACTTATAGCGTGAATAAGGATAAGCACTTTATCTTCATTTGATTGGATAGGTGCTTACGATAAAAAAATTTTGAAAAGATGAGGGATGTACAATGGTAAATATTTATTTAGTCAGACATGGCAAGACGATGTTTAATACGATTGGCCGTGCGCAAGGTTGGTCAGACACACCATTAACTCATGATGGTGAGGTTGGTGTGACTGAATTAGGCCTTGGATTTGCTGCAAAAAATATCAAATTTGATTTAGCATTCTCATCAGATAGCGGCAGAACGATTCAGACCATTGGATTTATTTTAAAATATTCCGAGAATGAAGGCATCCCTTATGAGATGGATAAGCGTATTCGTGAGTGGTGTTTCGGCAGTTTAGATGGTGGTTATGATGGTGAACTATTTGGCGGTGTTTTACCTCGCACAGATGCTTATCGTAGCAAAACAGAGGGTGAGTTAACTTATGAGGATATTGCAAACGGTATTCTTGAAGTGGATACAGCTGGTTGGGCTGAGCCTTGGGACGTATTAAGTAAACGTATTTTAGATGGTTTTTTTGATGCAGCGAAAACGGCTGAGGCACAAGGTGCTGAAAATATTGTCATCGTCAGCCATGGTTTGACGATAGCAACATTTATTAAGTTAATTGATAGCCGTCAACCTAGATTTCAAGCGTTAGATAATGGATCAGTTACCCATCTGACTTATCAAGATGGTAATTTTACAATCGGTAAGATCGGTGATATGAGTTATAGAACTTTAGGACAGGAGATTTTAGATGCCCAGTAGTCAACTTTCACGAAGAAAAAGACGTAAAACGCCAAGATACGATCGTTTGATTGCTGCTTTCATATTAATCGTCGGTTTTGTTGGTATCTTGATATTTTTCCTATCGACATTAGGACATGGTAAACCTAGTGAATCTACAAATCAGGTAGCTAAAAACAGTGGAAAATCATCTCAAAGTCAGTCGAAATCGACGACTAAATCTGAGAAGTCAAGTGATAAAAAAGATGCCTCACTTCCAAACAGTAAAACGACTGACTGGGATATGGTGTTAGTTAACCGTGAGCATCCAAAAGATGAAATGAATCCTGAACTGACACAGATAGGAAATATACAGGTTGATAGCAGAATAGCAAAATCGGCAGAAGCATTCTTAGCTGCTGCACAAGCAATTAACCCAGCAGAACACTTTATCTCTGGATACCGTAGTGTCGCTTATCAAACATCACTTTATAATCAGTATGTCGAGCAAGAGATGGCAGCTGATCCTTCCTTAGACCGTAGTGCAGCTGAAGCTAAAGTTCAAACCTATTCACAACCTGCAGGTATGTCTGAACACCAGACGGGACTTGCTATTGACCTATCAGATGTGGATAGCCTAAATGAATCGACTACTGCAAAACAAGTCGCTGAGATTGCACCAAATTATGGGTTTGTCCTTAGATTTACGGCAGACGGTACGCCAAGTACAGGTGTTGGTTATGAGGACTGGCATTTTCGCTATGTTGGTGTTGAAAACGCTAAATATATGACCGCACACCATTTGACTTTAGAACAATATTTGAAGTTATTAAAGTAATCTGACGTATAAGACAATATAACAAGGTGATTTATGGTAGAATAGTCTTATTAAATTATTACAAGGTAGGAAAATCCCCATGTTTTCAGGAAAATCTCCATCAGCTATATTTATCACAAGCTTTGGGTTACTAATTTATTCGGCTTGGCAAATGATTCAAAATATTTTGCCTAATTTACAAATTTTTCAAGTTATCTATGATACTATTTATAAAGCGATCGAGGCACTTAAAGAACAATATAGTAATAGTATGACAAATGTTCAGTTCCTTTTGTATGTTATCGTACTTGTTGCGTTTATCATCTTGATTGCTAAATTTTGGAAATTTACGATCTATGCGTTACTTTTTATCGTTTTTATTTTGATCTGTAATTTCGTATATTATGCTTGGTCAACTGGTGCAAATAGTTCCGAATGGTTTGTATTTGTTGTGATGGTCGTTAGCTTTTATAATGTTTTCACCGTTTCAAAATCTGGTGGATTGATTTAATGAGATTAATGCCTCATTGTCTAATGTTGTGATATACAGCTAGATGCTCCCTGTTGGGAGTTTTTTTATTGCTTATCATTGTATTGACTGACCTCTAGTTAAGGGTATAGCTATATGCAATCTTTCTATAAAAATCGTGAAAAGTATAGCGCACCTTGACGTGTTTGAACTATTTGGTGATGACTAGGTGAGAAGTTTGATGGAATTAGCACTCTAATATAAAGAGTGCTAAAAAATCATGCTTTATTCTTGACAATTGTTTAATAGCATTATATAATAATAAGTGTAGTTAGCACTTAGTAACTACGAGTGCTAAAAGTGAGGTGTTCATTTTGATAACAAAACGCCAGCAACAAATTCTAAACTTAATTATATCGCTATATACAGAAACACACAAAGCGGTAGGCTCAAAAGCCTTGATGTCATCGATTAAAGCATCTAGTGCGACGATTAGAAATGATATGATGTCACTAGAGGAGCTAGGCTTTATAAAGAAAGAGCATACATCATCTGGTCGGATACCTAGTGTGACTGGCTATAAATACTTTGTCGAAAATTTCTTAAAACCTGGAAAGCTAGATAACAATGACGTTTATCAGGTTATGAAAGAATTTGAGGGTGAGTATTATAAAGTTGATGTTCTCTATCAACAGGCCGCTCAAATTCTAGCAGATTTAACAGGGTTTTCTGGATTTGTATTAAACGTCTCTATGAAAAATCAAGTTTTATCTAAGTTTGACATTGTACAATTAGATAGTCATTCTGCTATGGCTGTGATGACACTTGATACAGGTATTGTCAAAACGATGCAATTTGTGCTACCTCGTGCTATGACGATGGATGATTTAACGAAGTTTAAATTCATTTCAGATGACCGATTAGTCGGGAAAAAAATATTGGATATTCATTATTCATTATTAACGGAAATCCCACAAGTTACACAAAAATATTTTACGGTGACGACAGATGTGTTACAACTCTTTGATCATGTGTTCAAAGTCTTATTTAAAGAAACGCTTATCTCTGCAGGTAGACAGAATTTATTGGAATACTCAGATGATGTCGTGTCTTTGTATAAGATTTTAATGGATGATGAAGCGATTGTTCATGAGATACGTGACATGGTTTCTGAAGATGAGGTCAGAAGTGTTAAGTTTGATGCGACACTTGTTGAAAATCACCAAATTTCCAAAAATATAACCTTAATGACACAACAATTCGTTGTACCTTATAGAGGACTTGGCACACTGGCGCTGATGGGTCCGGTTGATCTCAACTATCAGAAAGTCGTCTCTACGATGGATCTTATCGCCAAAATCTTAACCATGAAGTTAAGTGATTATTATCGATATCTTGATGGTAACCATTATGAAATGATATAAGCAAAATATATGGAGAAGTTATGACTAAGAAAAAGAAAAAAGAAGAGCTTGAAAAAGAAGTAGCAACAGAAGTTGAAAACGAAGCAGTGCTTGAAGATGTTGTTGATCTTGAGATAGATGAGTTAGCAGAGTTACAAGCTAAGCTAGATGAGATGGAAAACAAATATCTGAAAGCACATGCTGAGATGCAAAATAATCAGCGTCGTGCAAATGAGGAGCGTCAAACACTTTTAAAATATCGCTCACAAGATTTAGCACGTAAAATTTTACCAAGTTTAGATAACTTGGAACGTGCACTTGCTGTTGAGGGATTAACTGAAGATGTGAAAAAGGGGCTTGAGATGACACTTGATAGCTTGCAAAATGCATTGAAAGAAGAAGGTGTAACAGAAGTGGCTGTTGATGGCGAGTTTGATCCAAACTTCCATATGTCAGTGCAAACTGTTCCAGCAGATGATGAACATCCTGCTGATACAATCGCTCAAGTTTTACAAAAAGGTTACCAATTGCATGAGCGTAATCTTCGCCCAGCTATGGTAAGCATCTATCAATAAGCACAGAAGCGTCTGTTTAAAATCGAACTATTGAAAAAACGACCGAAATGTCGTTAAACTATGATAACTAAAACAAAAAAATAAAAAAAGAGGGTAATTATAATGTCTAAAATTATTGGTATTGACTTAGGTACAACAAACTCTGCAGTTTCAGTTCTTGAAGCTGGTGAAGCTAAAATTATTGCAAATCCAGAAGGAAACCGTACGACACCGTCTGTAGTAGCCTTCAAAAATGGTGAAATCCAAGTTGGTGAAGTGGCGAAACGTCAAGCGGTAACTAACCCTGATACAATCATCTCAATCAAACGTCACATGGGTACTGATTATAAAGTTGAAGCTGGTGGAAAATCTTACACACCACAAGAAATTTCAGCTATGATTCTTCAATACCTCAAAGGCTTTGCTGAAGATTACTTAGGCGAAAAAGTTGAAAAAGCGGTTATCACTGTACCAGCTTACTTTAACGATGCACAACGTCAAGCAACTAAAGATGCTGGTAAAATTGCAGGTCTAGAAGTAGAACGTATCGTCAACGAACCCACTGCAGCAGCACTTGCATATGGTCTTGATAAAGTAGATAAAGATGAAAAAATCTTAGTATTTGACCTTGGTGGTGGTACATTTGACGTTTCAGTTCTTGAACTTGGTGACGGTGTATTTGAAGTATTGTCAACATCTGGTGATAACCATCTTGGTGGTGATGACTTTGACCAAAAAGTAATTGATTACTTGGTTGCACAATTCAAAGCTGCAAATGGTATTGATCTATCACAAGATAAAATGGCCTTGCAACGTTTGAAAGATGCTGCTGAAAAAGCTAAAAAAGACTTATCAGGTGTGTCATCTACACAAATCTCATTGCCATTTATCACGGCTGGAGAAGCTGGACCGCTTCACTTAGAAGAAACATTAACACGTGCTAAATTCGATGATTTAACTGCAGACCTTGTTGAACGTACTAAAACACCAGTTCGTAAAGCTTTGTCAGATGCTGGTTTATCAGCTTCTGATATTGATGAGGTTATCTTGGTTGGTGGATCAACTCGTATTCCTGCAGTGGTTGAAGCTGTTAAGAAAGAAACAAACAAAGAACCAAATAAATCAGTTAACCCTGATGAAGTAGTTGCCATGGGTGCTGCTATCCAAGGTGGTGTTATTACTGGTGATGTGAAAGATGTTGTCTTACTTGATGTAACGCCACTTTCACTAGGTATTGAAACAATGGGTGGTGTATTCACTAAATTAATTGATCGTAATACAACAATTCCAACATCTAAATCACAAGTATTCTCTACTGCAGCTGATAACCAACCAGCAGTAGATATCCATGTCCTTCAAGGTGAACGTCCAATGGCAGCTGATAATAAAACGCTTGGTCGTTTCCAATTATCAGATATTCCAGCAGCACCTCGTGGTATCCCACAAATTGAAGTAACATTTGATATCGATAAAAATGGTATCGTATCTGTTAAAGCAAAAGATATGGGTACAAATAAAGAGCAAACAATCGTTATCCAATCTAACTCAGGTTTGTCTGATGAAGAAATCGATAAAATGATGAAAGATGCAGAAGCAAATGCAGAAGCTGATGCAAAACGTAAAGAGGAAGTTGATCTTAAAAATGAAGTAGATGCAACAATCTTTGCAACTGAAAAAACAATCAAAGAAACTGAAGGTAAAGGATTCGATACAGAACGTGATGCAGCGCAAGCAGCTCTTGATGAGTTAAAAGCAGCACAAGAATCTGATAACCTTGAAGACATGAAAACAAAACTTGACGCTTTAAATGAAAAAGCACAAGCTTTGGCAGTCAAACTTTACGAGCAAGCAGCTGCTGAGCAACAAGCAGCAGGTGAACAAGCTGGTGGTGAAGCACCAAAAGATGATAATGTTGTCGATGGTGACTTTGAAGAAGTAAAATAAGCTAATTGAATACTTGGCTAACTGAAGAAGTAGGTGTGAAAGCATCTGCTTTTTTTTGTTTATGAAAATATAGAGTCTTAGTTATGAATGATTTAAAGATCTCTTGACAAGTTAGAAAAAGTATAGTAAACTTTACGTAAAGTTTACTATACAGGAGGTGCTGATGAGATGAACAAGATAAAAACTTATCGGATGGCTGCTGGTATATCTCAAGAGGCATTGGCAGAGGAGATGGATGTGACAAGACAAACGATTATTTCTTTAGAAAAAGGAAAGTATACTGCGTCTTTGAATTTAGCATACAAATTAGCTCAGTATTTCGATACGACTATAGAAGATATTTTCTTTAGTAAATCAGGTATAGGAAAAGGAGTCTAGTCATGTTAAAGTATTTATTAAAAAAGACTATAAAGACAGATGAGGGGTATAAAAGGTATCAACTGCTTTGGTTACCTTTGAGAATTTTACTTATACTCGTGATGTATTTAGTCGTATATCGGCAATTCGGTTTGTCATCGACATTTTATGGTATGGTTATTGGTAGTAGTATACCTTTAGTAATGCATTTGATTTGGTTGTTTAGACTACTTAATAATCCAAAACGGCTTAATGCTGCGCGTTTAAGATTAACAGATGAGCGACGGAAAATAGTAGAACAAGAAGTCTGGGCACATATTGGCTGGATCATGATGCTATTAACCACGTGTTTGATGGTAAGTGTCTTATGTTTAGGATCAATACAACTTAACGTTTATCCCTTTATTGGGGTCGTGTATGCCATGCTCATCTACAGATGGGTTAAATTAAGGAAATAGTAAAGAAAATATGAGCTATTGACATTATGTTAATTAAAATATAATAAGGAGAAGCATATGCTAAAAATAGATGGCATTACAAAACAGTTTGGAGATAAACTAGCTGTTGATGCGTTAAGCATGACAGTTGAAGATGGCTCTATCATGGGCTTGATTGGTCAAAATGGTGCAGGGAAAACAACGACTTTTCGGATGATACTTGATTTTATCAAAGCAGATAAAGGCTTGATCACATGGAATGGTAGACCAATCACACAAGATTTGAAACAAACAATCGGGTTTTTACCAGAAGAACGTGGTCTTTACCAGAAAATGACAGTGGAAGAGCAGATACTATATTTTGCTGAATTACATGGTATGAAACGTTCTGATGCTAGAGAAGAGTTGGGCAGTTGGATGGATAAATTAGAAGTTGTGGGTAAAATGACAGATAAAGTCCAGACACTTTCAAAAGGGAATGCCCAAAAAATACAGTTCATAGCAACCTTAATACATCGACCAAACTTCTTGATTTTGGATGAACCTTTTACAGGGTTGGATCCTGTTAATACAAGTTTATTGATGAATGAAATTAAAACGCTTAAGGAAAATGGAGCAGCAATTATTTTCTCAAGTCATAATATGAGTGGTGTCGAAAGTCTTAGTGATAACGTGACCATGCTTAAAAAAGGAAAAGTAGTCCTTCAAGGCGATATTTATGGGATTAGAAACAGTTTTGGCCGGACACAAGTTTATGTGGAGAGCGAGCTTTCTGATGAACAGCTTTCATCGATTGACGGTGTGAATAGTATTGAGAAACAAGGCAGTGGCCGGATGATTCATATTGCTAATGAGCAGGTTGGTCATGAGTTGTTTAAAAAAGTGAGTGCGTCTGGTTATGTACAAGCTTTTGTCCAAGCACCACCAACACTTGATGAGATATTTCGTAAGGAGGTAGCAGAACATGTTTAATCAACTTAAATTAGTCGCAGGACAAGTCTATCGTGTTAAAATCAAGACACCTAGTTTTTGGTTGATTGTTTTATCACCATTATTACTACCTATTATTGGTGGCTTGATTGGCTTTTTAGTAGCTAAAGGAGAAAGTGGTAGTCCCACCAACCTTGCGATTGTCAATAATACTGCCTTAGTTCAGACGATAAAAACTGGGAAATTAATAGATGCTAAACTTACATCAGTTGCTGATATTGGAGAGGCTAAAAAACAATTAAAAGATGATAAAATCGACGGATATTTAGTTAAGTCATCAGATGAGTATACATTGATTACGGCTTCAAATAGTGGATCAAAATTTGATCAAACAAAGATTCAAAATGCGCTAACACAGATTAGTATGGCTGAAAAAGCTGCCAAATTAAACTTGAAGCAAGAAGATTTGATTGCCTTACAGACACCAGCTAAACTCACGATGAAGACACAGAGTGATAAAGGTGAAACAAGTGGTGGTAATGATAAAAATATGGCGAATTATTTTGTGTCATTAGGTATCGGTGTTGTCATTTTCATGCTGTTAACTTTTTATACAAGTATGATGGCCCAAGAAATTGCTAATGAAAAATCTAATCGGATCATGGAAATTTTACTCGCTGCAACAAGTGCAAAAATTCAATACTATGGTAAAATCATAGGGATTAGTCTGCTAGTTGCGACACATCTCTTAACGTATGTTGTATTAGGTGGGGTAGCAGCTATCGTGCTAAAAGGCAATAAGATGGTAAAAGGCATGACACAGTTATTTGACGGTGTAGACATCAGCTTTTTAGTGATTGCAGCTATCATGTTGATATTAGGTGTTATATCCTATCTTGTGTTGACTGCAATCATCGCGAGTATCGTTAATGATCAAAGTCAAGTACAACAAGCAGTTCAACCAATTATCTATCTGTCTATGATTGGTTATGTTGCAAGTTTCGCATCTTCTAGTATGCCAACTAATATGGTTATCAAAGTACTTTCTTTTCTACCTTTTGTATCTCCAAGTCTAATGCCAAGTAGATTAGCGATCCAGTATGCGTCTATAACAGATGCAATTATCGCAGGTGTCCTACAACTCCTGGCCTTGATCTTGATTGCTAAATTTGGTGAAAAAGTTTATGCCAAAAATGTATTAAGCTATTCAGATGAAAAAGTATTTAAGCAATTTATGCGAAATCTTAAAAAATAAATAAGACGTCTTACAGTAAGTAAGACGTTTTTTTCGTATATAAAAAAGAGGTGAGGAGATGCAGGTATTTAAATTAATTGATAAATTAAAAGCACATTGGCGTTTAGTTAGTGGTGTTTTGGTCGTGTTGAGTTTAGGCATTATATTTTTGATTAGACAAGATAGTGATAAACGCACGCCCCCTCTTGTTCAGCCGCTTGATCTTACGACTAGTTCAACTCATACAACAACCACTAAACAAGCAAAAGCAAAAGAAAACCCTAAAACAGACATGATAACGGTTGATTTAAAGGGAGCAGTTAAGCATCCGGCTATCTACACCTTATCTAAAGATAAGCGAGTAGATGATGTCATAAAACTTGCTGGTGGTTTGCAAGATCAAGCTGACACGAACGCTATTAATCTAGCTCAAAAACTTGCTGATGAGATGGTCATCTATGTTGCGAGTGTGGGTGAAGTGATGCCGAACCAATCAGCTACAGCGCGTGAAGAAGTGACACAGTCTGCATCTCCAAACGATACCGATAAAGTTAACCTCAACACAGCAGATGTAGCACAGCTTCAAAAATTAAGTGGTGTAGGCATGAAAAAAGCACAAGACATCATCGATTATAGGGAACAAAATGGTAACTTTAAAACGATAGAGGAGTTAGTAAATGTTTCAGGATTTGGTGCGAAGTCTATCGATAAACTTAAGGAGAGTATTACAGTGGATTGATATCCCGACTATTGCTATTAGCTATAGTTGTGTGCTTGTCTATTTCACAGTATTTCGATTTTCTTGGATCTTGGTTATTTTTTTGGGCCTATCCTTACTCAGTTTTATCTATCAAAATGGTATCTGGCGTACTTTCAAGTTGTGTTTGATACTCTTTGTTTTTTCCAGTATTTGCTTGGGTATCAGATACCAAGAAGAAAAAGCGTTTGCCACTGACCACAGTGTGTCAAAAATGATACCTTTACTGGACACTATCCAAGTTGATGGGGATCAAGTCAGGTTTAGAGCTAAGCATTCTGGTCGTCTATATCAGGTTTTTTATCGGTTACCAACAAAAGAGATGCAGACTTATTTTCAAACAATAGCTACGCCTATTGAGTTGGAGATTTCGGCTACGATAGAAAAAGCTGGTAGTAAAAGAAATTTTAATGGGTTTAACTACCGACAGTATTTGAAGACGCAAAATATTTACCGTATTATAACAATAGACAAAATCACTGCTATAACTAAAATCAATAGCTGGGACATCCGTTATTTACGTAGGAAGCTAATCTTATTTTGTGAGAAACAGTTTCCACATCCCTTATCCAGTTATATGACAGGCCTACTTTTTGGTCAGTTTGGCCAATCATTTGATGAGATGGAGACTATCTATACGAGCTTAGGCATCATGCACTTTTTTACCTTGTCTGGGATGCAAGTATCTTTTCTATATAATAGTTTGAGACATATATTGCTTAGGTGTGGGCTTCAGCGGCATATTGTTACTGTACTTTTGATACCTATTATTCTGATATATGGAGCATTAGCAGGTGGGGCTATTTCTGTCGTTAGAGCTAGCATACAAAAGGGATTAAGTGCTTGTGGTATTACCTCTCTCAATAATTTTAGTGTCACGTTATTACTCCTTTTTATATGGCAGCCAAAATTTTTATTGACAACTGGTGGTGCACTATCGACTTTCTTTGTCTTTGTTGTCTCTATCGTTGGGTACAAAATTAAACAAGAGACTAAAATCAAAAACAAAGTGATGATGACGATTTTATTATCAACGGCTAGTTTACCGTTACTGATGCACGCATTTTACAGTTTTCAACCTGTTGCGCTGCTCTTAACGCTACCATTGTCTTTTCTATTTGCCAGCCTAATGTTGCCATGTTTGAGTATTAGTTTTTTTGTGTCTATTAGCACAGGTATCAGTCTAAATCAACTCAATATCTGCTTTATTTGGCTAGAGACTGCTATTCAGTCGATAGAAAAGTTGACGCCTCGGCCTATGGTGATAGGTAAACCATCAACGGCCATGTTAATTATCATGTTCATCACTATTGGCGTATTGATAGACAGGTGGTCAAATCAGAAAATACGATTTGCTTTGATGATGGGCTTTATTGGGATGTGTTTGTTGACGAAGTATCCAATCAAGGAGACAATCACGGTTGTTGATATTGGTCAAGGAGATAGTATTTTCTTACAAGACCGATTTAATCAACACACCATACTGATTGATACAGGTGGAAAAATAGAGTTTATGAAAGAAAAAAAGTGGCAGAAAGGGACCAAAAAGCATAATGCTGAGAGCAACTTGATCCCATATTTAAAAAGTATAGGCGTTGGGAAAATTGATACGCTTGTTGTGACACATACTGATGCAGATCATATCGGAGACTTACTTACGGTATTAGCCAACATACCTGTCCAAAAAATTGTGGTAAGCCAAGGAAGTTTAACCAATAAAAAGTTTGTAGCCGTGTTAAAGCAGACAAAAACAACAATACAAGTTGCTGAGGTAGGACAGCAGTTTCCGATATTTGATAGCTATTTAGAAATACTATATCCAAAATTACCGGGTGATGGAAAAAACAATGATTCACTCGTTTTATATGGGGTATTTTATCAAACTAAGTTTTTATTTACAGGAGATTTAGAATCAGAAGGTGAAGCTACCTTACTGAACAGCTATCCTTTACTCAGTGTTGATGTATTGAAAGCTGGACACCATGGCTCTAAAACGTCATCAGCCAAAACTTTCATCAAAACGATAAAGCCTAAGATTGCCCTAATTTCTTGTGGGTTAAATAATCGTTATCGGCATCCTAATCAAGAAACATTGGATACATTTCAAAGCAATCAAATTGCAGTTTATCGCACTGACAGACAAGGTGCGATAAAGTTTCAAAAAAATGGTAAATCTTGGCACATTAAGACCGTAAAGTGATAAAATTGAGGGGCAGTAACTTATAGAGAGGAGCGGCATATGCATTGTGCCCATTGCATCATATGGCAATTTTAAAAATAAACTATTTTTCTGAAGTACTCGGTATGGTCCGAGATGTGAGTGTTATCTATCCAGAAGCGATCAAAAATCCTGATAAAGATGTCGAGATGACGGATATTCCCGTGCTTTATCTGTTGCATGGGATGTCTGGAAATCAAGATACATGGTTGAACCGTTCGGGTATCGATCGATTGATAAGAAATACTAATCTAGCGATTGTCATGCCGTCAACTGATTTAGCATGGTATACCAATACAACCTATGGTGCAAGATATTATGATGCCATAGTAGACGAATTACCAAAAGTATTGCAAAATTTTCTCCCAAATTTGTCAACTAAACGTGAGAAAAATTTTATCGCAGGTCTTTCTATGGGGGGCTATGGTGCCTTTAAGATAGCACTAGCGTCAAATCGATTTTCTTATGCAGCCAGTTTATCGGGGGCTTTAAGTTTTGAGACGATGCCTCAAGATAGTTTAGGGGATTTGTCTTATTGGGAAGGGATTTTTGGTGATTTAGATCGGTTTTATCAGTCTAAAAATTCAATTCAACAATTGGCATCTGATTTTGAAACAAAATTTGGTAGTCGTAAACCCATTCTCTATGCTTGGTGTGGCCATCAAGATTTTCTTTATGAAGCGAATAATATAGCAGTGGCTGATTTAAAAGAAAAAGCATTTGATATCACATATGAAACTTCTGATGGAACACATGAGTGGTATTACTGGACAAAAATGATTGATCGTGTTTTTGATTTCTTGCCAATAACTTATCATAAAGAAGAGCGTCTTTCATAGTTTTTAAGATGTTTTTAAGGAATTTCAAAGTTTTTTCAGAAAATCAGTCTTTAGACTGATTTTTTGTTTGACATTTGACAAAAATAGGACTAGAATTCATATGTTAAGTAAAAACGTAAGCAAGCTTACGTAGAAAATTATTTCATCTTAAGGAGGGCAAATAATGCCATTAGGAATCATTGGGTTAGGACTCGCTGCACTTGGTGCTACTATCGGTAACGGGCTTGTTGTTTCAAATATTTTGAGCGCAATTGCACGTCAACCAGAACTTGAAAATAAGTTACGTACTTACATGTTTTTAGGTATTGCATTTATTGAAGGACTATTCTTTATTGTTCTTGCTATGACTTTCGTCCTGAAATAAGGCGTCTGACGTTTTATAGAAGGGAAGTGAGTATTCGTGGAAAAATCTTGGTCTTTTAATATTGGACCGGTTTACTTTGATGGCGCTGTCCTTGTTATGACTGTCCTGACTTGTGCGATTATCTTTGGTCTTGTCTATTGGGCAAGTCGTAAGATGACCTTACGGCCAACGGGCAAGCAGAACGTGTTGGAATGGGTGATTGAGTTTGTCAACGGTGTCTCTAAAGATAACATGGGTGCGACAGAATCGCGTCGTTATTCATTGTTTGTCTTTGTCTTGTTTACATTCATCTTTGTCTCAAATAATATTGGTCTCTTGACTAAAATTGAAACAGCAAATAGTTTGAATTATTGGAAATCGCCGACAGCAGACGTAGGTGTTGCATTAAGTTTATCTTTGATGGTTGCCTTAGTTGCAACTTTATCAGGATTGAAACGTTTTGGGTTTATGGGGTATATTAAACATACTTTCTTAACACCAAAAGCAATGCTACCTATGAAAATTATGGAAGAGTTTGTTAACTTTTTGAGTTTGGCTTTACGTTTATTTGGTAATATCTTTGCCGGAGAAATCGTAATTGGCCTGATTGCACAAGTAGGTAATTCACATGTTTATTATCTACCAGTTGCAATTGCCCTTGAAGTACTTTGGACCGCATTTTCACTATTTGTAGGTGCACTCCAATCTTACGTCTTCATTTTGCTTTCAACGATGTACATTAACGAAAAAATTGCGGAAGAAGAAGAGTAGAAAGGAGGCGTCATGAGTCAATTTATCTTATTAGAAGCTGCATCTAGTTCAATGTTTGGTAATATCATCGTCGTTACAGGCGCTTTCTTGATTTTGCTATACTTAATCAAGAAATTTGCTTGGGGGATGATTACGGCTATGCTTGAAGCCCGTGCTGCGAAAATCAATGATGACATTGATAGCGCAGAAGCTGCTCGCAAACAAGCTGAAACATTTGCTGAAAAACGTGAAGCAGAATTAGCTGGTTCACGTGCTGAGGCTAGTAAAATCATCAGTACAGCAACAGATGCTGCTCATGCAAACAAATCAAAAATTGTTGCTGAAGCATCTGAAGAAGCTAGACGCATCAAACAACGTGCCAACGAAGAAATCGAACAATCTAAAAAAGAAGCGATTTCTGGTATTAAAGGAAATGTCGCAGACATTTCAGTCAAAATTGCAGAAAAACTAATCGGTCAATCATTGGATGCATCATCGCAAACTGAGTTAATCGATAGTTACTTGGAAAAAATGGGGGAATAATTATGTCTCTCATCATTGCTCAAAAATATAGTAAAGCGTTACTTGAAGTTGCGCAAGAAAAAAATCTATTAGATGAAACGTTGTCGGAAGTAGCTGAGTTTGATCAAGTTATCAAATCAACAGATCTCGGTACGTTTTTAGCAGATGTCACTTACTCTGATGAAAAGAAAATTAAAGTCATCAAAGCCTTACAAGAAGTTTCATCAACTATAGTTAAAAATTTCTTAGAAACATTGATTGTTAATCGTCGTTTATCGCTTTTACCTTTGATTATTCAAGAAGTTCGTAATCAAGCCGACAGCTTATTTAAAGTATCAGATGTCGAGGTTACAACAGCAGTTGCTTTAACAACACCGCAACTTGAAAAACTTGAAACAATGATCAAAGCAAAATTTGATCTTAATGAAGTAACAATTAAAAATACGATTGATAAAAGTATACTAGGTGGTGTTGTCATTAATGCCCGCGGTAAAATTATTGATGCAAGTATTAAATCGCAATTAACTAAAATTGCAAAAACGATCATTTAAGTATGATATAAAAAGCAAGATACGACTGAGTCGTAGACTTCTAAGGACATAGCGTTTATCGCTCGAAAAATAAGATAGCAGGTATTGTTATCAAAAGAAGTATGCTTGAATTTAAATAAGGAGGCGACAATCTTTGGCTTTTAACGCTAATGAAATCAGTTCACTGATTAAACAACAAATTGAAAATTTCACACCTGATTTTTCGGTCGCTGAGACCGGAGTAGTTACTTACGTAGGTGATGGTATCGCTCGTGCTCATGGGCTTGAAAATGCTATGAGTGGTGAACTACTTGAATTTTCAAATGGTTCATATGGTATGGCTCAAAACTTGGAATCAACTGATATCGGGATCATCGTTCTCGGTGAATTTGGTGATATCCGTGAGGGTGATACTGTCAAACGAACTGGTAAAATCATGGAAGTTCCTGTTGGGGAAGCGCTCATTGGGCGTGTTGTTAACCCACTTGGTATTCCAGTTGATGGTCTTGGTGATATTAAAACAGACAAAACACGTCCTGTTGAATCAGTTGCACCAGGTGTTATGCAACGTAAAAGTGTTGCAGAACCACTTCAAACAGGTTTGAAAGCGATTGATGCTTTAGTACCAATCGGCCGTGGTCAACGTGAGTTGATCATTGGTGACCGTCAAACAGGTAAAACAACAATTGCAATCGATGCAATCTTGAACCAAAAAGGTCAAGATATGATCTGTATCTATGTTGCGATTGGACAAAAAGAGTCAACAGTTCGTACACAAGTGGAAACACTTCGTAAATATGGGGCACTTGACTATACAATCGTTGTGACTGCATCAGCATCACAACCATCACCATTGCTATTTATCGCACCTTATGCTGGCGCTGCGATGGGTGAAGAGTTCATGTATAATGGTAAACATGTTTTGGTCGTTTATGATGACTTATCAAAACAAGCGGTTGCTTATCGTGAATTGTCACTCTTGCTTCGTCGCCCACCAGGTCGTGAAGCATACCCAGGTGATGTTTTCTACTTGCATTCACGTCTATTAGAACGTGCAGCTAAACTTTCTGATGAATTAGGTGGGGGGTCTATGACTGCCTTACCATTTATCGAAACGCAAGCTGGTGATATCTCTGCCTATATCGCTACTAACGTTATCTCAATTACAGATGGTCAAATTTTCTTAGAAAATGACCTCTTCTATTCAGGTATTCGTCCTGCGATTGACGCTGGGTCTTCAGTATCTCGTGTTGGTGGTAGTGCACAAATCAAAGCTATGAAAAAAGTAGCTGGTACATTGCGTCTGGATTTGGCATCATTTCGTGAGTTAGAAGCCTTTACACAATTTGGATCAGATTTGGATGCTGCAACGCAAGCTAAATTGAACCGTGGTCGTAGAACAGTTGAAGTCTTGAAACAACCTTTACATGCACCACTTGCGGTTGAATATCAAGTGTTAATTCTTTATGCATTAACACATGGCTTCCTTGATACAGTACCAGTTGATGACATTCTTAACTTTGAAACACAATTATTTGACTTCTTTGATGCAAATCATAAAGACTTACTTGATACAATTGTGACGACTAAAGACCTTCCAGAAGAAGATAAATTGGATGCGGCAATTCAAAGTTTCAAAGCCTCATCAACATTTAAATAATAGGGGAGGTTTGCAATGCCAGCTTCGCTAAATGAAATAAAAGTCAAAATTGCTTCAACTAAAAAAACGAGTCAAATTACTGGTGCCATGCAAATGGTTTCAGCAGCTAAATTGACAAAATCTGAACAAAATGCAAAAAGTTTTCAGATTTATGCACAAAAAGTTAGAGCGATTACGACAGATTTGATTGGATCAGAAATGTCTTCTGGTTCAAGCAACCCAATGCTAATTAAGCGCCCAGTTAAAAAGACAGGTTATATCGTGATCACGTCTGATAAAGGGTTAGTTGGTGGTTATAATTCTTCAATTTTGAAATCTGTCATGCAGATGTTAAAAGATGAACACGGTCAAGCAGATGATTATGTGATCATTGCACTAGGTGGTATGGGAGCTGATTTCTTTAAGGCACGCGGAATTAATGTGTCATATGAACTTCGTGGTCTCTCAGATCAACCATCATTTGATGAAGTGCGTAAGATTGTCAATCAGTCTGTTAGTCTTTATCAACAGGAATTATTTGATGAATTATATGTGTGTTATAATCACCATATCAATTCTTTAACTAGTCAGGTTCGTGTTGAAAAAATGTTGCCAATTTCTGATATAGATGAAAATGAAGCAACACCAAATCGTCAACCATTTGAATTAGAACCTGATCGTGATACAATCCTAGCACAACTGTTACCTCAATATGCTGAAAGTATGATTTACGGCAGTATCATTGATGCAAAAACTGCAGAACATGCCGCCGGTATGGCAGCCATGCAAGCAGCAACAGACAATGCTAAAAATGTGATAAACGATCTAACTATCCAGTATAACCGGGCTCGTCAAGCAGCAATTACGCAAGAAATTACGGAAATTGTTGCTGGTGCGAGTGCATTGGATTAATAAAAAAAATTTAGATAGTCAGCAAGACTCTCAACATGATAGGCTTCATATAGGTATGATCAGCTTATCATGTTTCTAAGTTAAACTGCTGTCTTCACAACCTAATAATACAGGAGGTAATATGAGCTCTGGTAAAATTTCACAGGTAATCGGACCAGTTGTAGACGTACAGTTTGCAGGTGGAGAAAATCTTCCTGAAATTAACAATGCCTTGATTGTCTACAGAGACAATGGCGATAATAGTAAAACAAAAATCGTACTTGAAGTAGCGCTTGAGCTTGGTGACGGCGTTGTCCGCACCATTGCCATGGAGTCTACTGATGGCTTGAAACGTGGACTTGAAGTACTTGATACAGGTCGTCCAATCAGTGTACCTGTCGGAAAAGATACGCTTGGTCGTGTCTTCAACGTTATTGGTGATACCATTGACCTTGAAACACCGTTCCCAGAAGATGCTGAACGTAGCCCAATTCACCAAAAAGCACCAGTATTTGATGAATTATCTACATCTAATGAAATTCTAGTAACTGGTATCAAAGTTATTGATTTACTTGCCCCTTATCTAAAAGGTGGTAAAGTTGGTCTTTTCGGTGGTGCCGGTGTTGGTAAAACCGTTTTGATTCAAGAACTGATTCACAACATCGCCCAAGAACATGGTGGTATTTCCGTGTTTACAGGTGTTGGTGAACGTACTCGTGAAGGGAATGACCTTTATGAGGAAATGAAAGAATCAGGCGTTATTGAAAAAACAGCCATGGTCTTTGGTCAAATGAATGAGCCACCAGGTGCACGTATGCGTGTAGCCTTAGCTGGGTTAACAATTGCCGAATACTTCCGTGATGTGGAAGGTCAAGACGTACTTCTCTTTATTGATAACATTTTCCGCTTTACACAAGCCGGTTCTGAGGTTTCAGCGCTTCTTGGTCGTATGCCATCAGCGGTTGGTTACCAACCAACACTTGCAACTGAAATGGGTCAATTACAAGAACGTATCACGTCAACTAAAAAAGGTTCAGTTACATCTATCCAAGCGATCTATGTACCAGCCGATGACTATACTGACCCTGCGCCAGCAACTGCTTTTGCGCATTTGGACTCAACAACCAACCTTGAACGTAAATTAACGCAACAAGGTATATATCCAGCCGTTGACCCATTAGCATCAAGTTCACGTGCTTTGTCACCTGAAATTGTTGGTCAAGAACACTATGAAGTGGCAACAGAAGTTCAGCGTGTCCTACAACGTTACCGTGAATTGCAAGATATTATTGCCATTCTTGGTATGGATGAGTTATCTGATGAAGAAAAAACACTCGTTGGTCGCGCACGTCGTATCCAATTCTTCTTGTCACAAAACTTCAATGTGGCTGAACAATTTACTGGTCAACCAGGATCATATGTTCCAGTTGAAGAAACAGTCAAAGGGTTCAAAGATATCTTAGCCGGTAAATATGATGAACTTCCTGAGGATGCTTTCCGTTCAGTTGGCCCAATCGAAGATGTAGTTGCTAAAGCTAAGAAAATGGGTTACTAAGGAGGTCTGATATGGATTATATGACAGTCCAAGTCATTACACCAAATGGATTCTGTTATAACCACCATGCCTATTTTACACTGCTTTCAACAGTAGATGGTGAGTTAGGGGTTTTACCAAATATGATCCCGACTATCGCATCACTTAAGATTGATGAATTGAAAGTACGTCGTATTGATGACGAGAAACACGTAGACTGGATTTCGATCAATGGCGGTATTGCAGAAGTTCGCGATAATGTTGTCACAATTATTGCCGACTCTGCAGAACGCGATCGAGATATCGATGTGACACGTGCAGAACGCGCCAAACGTCGTGCAGAAAATGAGTTACAAGAAGCAGAAGGTAAACATGATATTGATGCTGCTAAGCGTGCTGAGGTTGCACTTCACCGTGCAATGAACCGCTTGAATGTATCTGGTCATAGATAATAAAAAAAACTTGTCGATATCGACAAGTTTTTTTATTATGCTAATTAATTTCTAAGCTTATGTTTAACCAAAAATTTCAGATTTGAGCCGTTTACCTGTTGGGGTTGTCGCAAGGCCACCCTCAGCAGTTTCACGAAAGGCACTTGGCATGGCTTGACCAACTTGATACATGGCTTGTATGACTTCATCAGTTGGGATTTTAGACTCAATACCCGCAAGTGCCATATCAGCACTTAGGAAAGCTAAACTTGCACCCATTGCATTACGCTTGACACATGGGACCTCTACGAGACCTGCGACTGGATCACAAATCAAGCCTAATAGGTTTTTGATGACCATGGCACAAGCGTGACTTGCTTGCCTTGCACTACCACCAGCTGCTAAGACAAGCGCTGCAGATGCCATAGATGCAGCTGAGCCGACCTCAGCCTGACAGCCACCCTCAGCACCAGAAATAGAGGCATTATTTGCAATCACTAAACCAAAAGCGCCAGCGACAAAGAGAAAGTCTAGTTGTTGTGCGTGTGTTAGAGATAATTTATCTATGGCAGTTGCAAGGACCGCAGGCACACAACCAGCGCTACCAGCTGTTGGCGTGGCACAAACTAGTCCCATCTGTGCGTTACTTTCATTAACAGCGATAGCATTTCTTGCAGCTGTCAAAATGGTAGTATCAGATAAGGTGTTACCAGATTTGATATAGTTGTCTAGTTTTAAAGCGTCGCCACCTGTTAATCCCGTTCTTGACTTATTTTCAGTCATACCATGTTGGATCGAGGCTAACATCACAGATAAGTTTTCTGCCATAAGGGATATGATTTCATCTCGAGATCTGCCAGACGTCTCGATTTCTGTTGCAATCATCAATTCGGAGATTGACCCATTAAATGCAGCATCAGCCTGTGTGACGAGCTCTTTAATTGTATAAAACATGTGAACTCCTTTAGTTATTTAGTCGTAAAAATGAACACTGCAGCTCAGATGCTGCAGTGTGGTGAAAACATAGATTGATTTAGTCAAAAAAGTTGACGTTGTGCAGATGCTCAATTGCTCTAATTTCAGCTAAAGCATCACTCACTTCTCGTGAATCAACCTCAATAATCATAATGGCTTGGTCGCCAGCATTTTCTCGAGTGACATTCATTTGTGCAATGTTAATCTGATGAGAGGAGAGACATTCGGTTACATTTGCAATCATACCAGGGACATCTTGGTGCACAATGATAAAAGTTGGTGTATTCATATTCAGTGCAATATCAAAGCCATTTAACTCAGTCACTTTGATAGACCCACCACCGATTGAAATGCCTTTGATGGACATTTTTTTAGTCTCGGATTGGATGCTAATCATGGCCGTATTAGGGTGATCAGCTTTTTCATTTTTGTGAATGTGCCAAAAGATCTTAATCCCAGCTTCATCAGCAAGTTCTAGCGATTGAGGGATCCTAGCATCATCTGTTTCCATCCCTAAAATCCCAGCTACTAATGCTAGATCAGTCCCATGTCCTCGATAGGTTTTAGCAAAAGATTGGTAGAGATGAAAATTCACTTCAGTAGGTTTCTCACCAAATATCGAGTGTACAATTTTGCCGATCCTCACAGCCCCAGCAGTATGAGAACTTGATGGTCCAATCATAACTGGCCCCATGATATCAAAAACCGATTTAAATTTTAAATTGTTCACTTCACACTCTCCAACAATTGTTTAGGGTGATCAATGATTAAGTCAGTGCCAGCTTTTTCTAACTCATTAATCCCTCCAAACCCCCATAACACACCGATAGTTTTTGCGACATGATTATTTTGACCGCCGATAATATCATAGTCTCGATCACCGATCATCACTGAATGTTCAGCAGCTGAATGGGTTGTCTGCAAGGCATGTTTTAAGACCAGTGTTTTGGTGGGTGTTTGTGGTGTACTCCCAAAAATCCCCTTAAAATGATGATCAAGACCTAGTGAGTTAAGCATTTTAATCGCGACATCTTCTTTTTTGGATGTGGCGATATAAAGCTGATAATCAAGAGCTTTTAATTGTGTTAACGTTTCTACCATACCAGCATAAGGTTCAGCTTCTAACATCCCTTTATGAGCATAGTACTCTCGATAGATGCGGGTTGCTTTTTCAGCCCAGGCTAAATTTCCTTCTGATAGAGATTGAAAAGTGGCTTCAAGTGGTGGGCCGATAAATGTATTGAGTGTCTCATCTGGTAGTTGCGGGAAATTCAGCTTGTCAAATGCATAGCGAAAGCCGTTAATAATCCCTGTGGAACTTTCAACAACAGTACCATCTAGATCAAAGAATAAATTTTTTAATGTCATAAGTCTATTTTATCACGATATGTGATGATTTGATATGAAAAAAATAAGTAACGTAAAGCACAACCAGATGCTTATGTTACTTACTTTCTCCTGCGTCTAATGTGATGATGTCATCTGATGTTTCAAGCAACATCATGCCTTCATCGTTGATGCTGAGTGCTTTTCCTGTTAATGTTTGTTGTGCATGTTGGACGTCGATATATTGCCCTAAATCTAATAACCGGCTGCGGTATTCTGATAAAAAAGTTTTCTCTGTTTGATAACTTCCATAAATATCTAAGAAATGATTAATTAAACTGGCAGCAATCTGGTTACGAGAGATATCTAGTTGATCAGTGATAAAGCCTAGTTCAGTTTGTGTATTGGTTAGATTAAGACCAATGCCAACCACTAAATCAGAGTAGACTTGACTTTCAAAATTGACGTTGGCTTCCGTTAAAATCCCCCCAACTTTCCGATTTTGGTAATAAAGGTTATTACACCATTTAAAATCAAGTTTGATATCAAATAATGCCTCAAGTGCGCGTGCGACAGACACCGCAATAGCTGCCGTCAATAAACTTGGTTTGAGTACGGTTTCTCGATTGAGTGGTAAGGCGATACTCATATAAAGACCAGTTTGTGCAGGGGAATCAAATGATCTACCGAAATGTCCTGTGCCTTTAGTTTGGACATTTGCGATGATGACTGTGGGTTGTGTGATCTGCTCATTAATGAGTTCTTGTTTGGCGAAGGTGTTGGTCGAAGTCAAGCAGTCAAATACCTTGACTGGTATCTGATGTTTGAGGTGATGTATAATCCCTGCTTCGCTCATTTTTTCAGTGGGGACATAGCGATAGCCTTTTCCAGGGCCACGTTGACTTTCAATGATGAATCCGTCGTTAATTAATTTTGTGATAGCTTTCCAGATAGCTGCACGTGAGATGTTCAGCTGTGCAGCAAGTTCTTGCCCTGAGATCCATTCGTTTTCTCTTTCGACAAGTAGCGTTAAGATCGTTTCTGCTGTTGAAATTGTCATACTTTATTTTAACATATTAAAGACTAGTAGGTCTTTTGTGTTCATATAATTTCAAATAAAAGATAGGCTGAGTTTCTGTTTCAAATGCAATCTCTATATTGTTTTAATAGTGTGCTTAATCACCCTACATTTTCTCATTTTATTTTTGGTTGACAAGTATTCAGCGTTGTTATATACTTGTCACGTAACAACTAATTAAATAATATCTTCAGGGCAGGGCGAAATTCCCTACCGGTGGTACAGCCCACGAACCGCAAGGTTGATTCGGTGAAACTCCGAAGCCGACAGTATAGTCTGGATGAAAGAAGATGATAACATAAGTGATGTGTTTTCGTGCTACAGTGCTCTGGAATGATTTTTTGTCATTTCAGTTTTTTTGTTGCCGAAGATAGTACTCTTTTTGTGTCTTAAAAAAGCCCTGATGATTAGCATTTGGGCTTTTTATATGTCCCAAAAGGAGGGGATTTGAAAGAAGAGAAGTATATGTCGTTAGCGTTACAGCTAGCTAAACAAGGTAGTGGGTGGGTAAATCCCAACCCCTTGGTTGGTGCAGTTATTGTGAAAAATGGTCGTGTGATAGGTAAGGGATACCATAGGCGTTATGGCGATCCTCATGCAGAACGAGAAGCCTTAGCAAATTGTTTGTCATCCCCTGTTGGTGCAACATTATATGTTACGCTAACGCCTTGCTGCCACCAAGGAAAAACACCTCCTTGTACTGAGGCAATCATACAATCAGGGATTTCACGTGTCGTGATTGGGTCAGCTGATCCCAATCCGCTAGTAGGAGAGAAAAGTTTAGGGCTCTTAGCTAACCATGGTATTGAAGTGGTGACTGGTGTACTGAAATCAGCTTGTGATGCCATTAATCAGGGATTTTTTCACTATATTCAATCCCTAACCCCCTATGTTGTTATGAAATATGCGATGACCATGGATGGTAAGATTGCGACAGTTACTGGTGCATCCAAGTGGATTACAGGTGAGGTAGCTAGGACTAAGGTACATGAAGATAGACAGTTATATGCTGCGATTATGGTTGGCATTGGGACGATTCTCGCAGATGATCCATCCCTAACCTGCAGACTAGCAGATGCACATCAACCAGTTCGCATTATTTGTGATAGCACACTAAAGACACCACGCAAAGCAAGAGTTGTACAGACGGCAAAAGAAGTGCCAACTATTATTGCAACGTGTGTCACTGACCGGTTGCGGATCGCGCCTTATCTTAAATCGGGGTGTCAAGTCGTCACACTACCTAAAACTGAGCAGGGTGTTGACTTAAACGCCTTGATGACTTACTTAGGTGAGCGGCAGATTGACAGTGTTTTACTAGAAGGTGGCCAAGCACTAAATGGTGCTGCACTTGAAGCGCAAATTGTCCACCGTGTGCAAACATATATTGCACCGATCATTTTTGGTGGTGTTACCGCCAAAAGTCCTATTGGTGGGCGAGGGGTCATGCTACCGTCAGAGGCGTATCACCTATCAAAGCCTACAGTGACAAGATTAGGTGGCGATATCCTACTAGAGAGTGAGGTGCAATATGTTCACGGGACTCATTGAGGAAGTTGGAAAAATACGCCAAGTCAAAAAAGGTGCGAATTCAGCTATTATTACGATAACGGCACAAAAAGTACTGAGTGATTTGCAGGTCGGAGATAGTTTAGCTGTTAACGGGATATGTTTGACAGTAACGCATCTTACGGCTACAGATGCAACAGCTGATATGATGCATGAAACATTGCGCAGATCGTCGCTGATGGCACGTCCGATAGGAAGCTTAGTGAATTTAGAACGTGCTATGCCAGCAAATGGTAGATTTGGCGGACATATCGTTAGTGGACATATTGATGGTACTGGTGTGATTATGTCAATTAGGCCAGACGATAATGCTGTTTGGTTTAGAATTCGACCTAAACCTGAGTTACTACGCTATGTTGTCACAAAAGGGTCTATCACGATCGATGGGATAAGTTTGACAGTCGCAAGTGTTACCAATGACTATTTTGACGTTTCTATTATCCCACATACCATGGCACAAACGAATTTAGTGGCAAAAAGAATCGGTGATCTTGTGAATTTAGAAACTGATTGTATCGGTAAGTACATCGAAAAAATGTTAGAAAAAAGAGGTAGTGACTATGTTTGATACAGTTGCAGCAGCATTGGCAGATTTACGACAAGGTAAGCTAATTATTGTAACAGATGATGAGGATCGTGAAAATGAAGGAGATCTCATCTGTGCAGGAGAATTTGCAACGCCTGACTTAGTGAATTTCATGGCAACTTATGGGAAAGGGTTGATTTGTATGCCTATTTCAGAGACGATTGCTAAAAAATTAAGCTTACCACAAATGGTAGCTAAAAATACTGATAATCATGAGACAGCTTTTACAGTCGCCATTGATCACATCGATACCACAACAGGTATTTCAGCATTTGATCGTAGTTTAACGGCTAGAGCGTGTGCTGATCCTAATGCTAAAGCGAGTGATTTTAGAAGACCTGGTCATCTCTTTCCGTTAACAGCGAAAGCAGGAGGGGTTTTGGTAAGAAATGGACATACAGAAGCTACTGTAGATTTGATGAAACTAGCTGGTTTGTCTGAGGTCGGTTTATGTTGCGAGGTGATGGCTGATGATGGGACAATGATGCGCTTGGAAGCACTTCAAAAACTTGCGCAAACACACCAACTGACCATGATTTCGATACAGCAGTTGCAGGCCTACAAAAAGCAAAATGCGCCCATATTAACCAGAGTGACAACGACTAAAATGCCTACTAAATATGGAGAGTTTGTAGCGTACGGCTATGTGAATCAGCTAACAGGTGCGCACCATATCGCTTTAGTAAAAGGTGATCTAAGTAATGGGCAAGATATCATCTGTCGCGTTCATTCGGAATGTCTGACAGGCGATGTGTTTGGGTCTCTAAGGTGTGATTGTGGCCAACAATTTGCTGCTGCTATGACAAAAATAGAGCAGGCAGGTCGTGGTGTGTTACTCTATCTTAGGCAAGAAGGGCGCGGGATTGGTTTGATTAATAAATTGCGTGCTTACGAATTACAAGAACAGGGGTTGGATACTTTAGAGGCTAATCTCGCACTCGGATTTGCAGGCGATGCGCGTGATTATTATGAAGGTGCACAAATACTAAAAGATTTAGATGTTGAGACGATTAGGTTATTAACCAATAATCCAGATAAGGTACACCAGTTAGAGAAAAATGGTGTTGTGGTCAAGGAAAGAGTACCACTACAAATGCCTGAAACAGCCTATGATTTAGGCTATTTACAAACAAAACAAGTAAAAATGGGGCATCTACTCGATTACTAAACGTGATTTTGTAAAAATCAGTTTTAAAACATGGAAAATAGAAAGTGATATAAGACATGACAACATTTGAAGGAAATTTCACAGCAAAAGAAGTAAAGGTAGCCATCGTTATCGCCCGCTTTAATGACTTTATCACAAGTCAATTACTAGGTGGCGCTATGGATGCCTTAAAGCGACATGAGATAGGTGAAGATCAGATCGATATCGCCTGGGTACCCGGTGCATTTGAAATCCCACTTATTGCAGCTAAATTAGCTAAGACCGGACAGTATGATGCCATTATTTGTTTGGGTGCTGTCATACGCGGTGGGACAACGCACTACGACTATGTGTGTAGTGAGGTCTCAAAAGGGATTGCACACGTCTCTCTAACACATGATCTTCCGGTGATGTTTGATGTTTTGACAACTGAAAATATCGAACAAGCCATAGAACGTGCGGGAACAAAGGCAGGTAATAAAGGATTTGATGCAGCTATCGGAGCGATAGAGATGATGAGTTTGTGTCAACGCCTAGAAGGCTGATATCAGCACAACACCCATCAGTCGCTTGCCTAGTAATCGCTTGTTAAACATGCTATAATAAAAAAGTTAATAACGCCCTTCAAAGCGATTCATTAACACAAGGTGAGGCATGAGCCACGCCTTAATACTATTTGATGGGAGGATTATTATTTTGACAAATGATAATTCAAAAACACGTGTCGTGGTCGGCATGAGTGGTGGTGTAGATTCTAGTGTAACGGCACTTTTGTTAAAAGAGCAAGGGTATGACGTTATCGGTATCTTCATGAAAAACTGGGATGATACAGATGAGCTAGGTGTTTGTACAGCAACAGAAGATTACAAAGATGTCGCTAAGGTGGCTGATCAGGTTGGGATTCCTTATTATACAGTGAACTTTGAAAAGGAGTATTGGGATCGTGTATTTGAGTACTTTTTAGCAGAGTATCGTGCTGGTAGAACGCCTAATCCAGATGTGATGTGTAATAAGGAAATTAAGTTTAAAGCATTTCTTGACTACGCAACTGATCTTGGTGCGGATTACGTGGCAACAGGTCACTATGCCCAAGTTAGCCGTGATGATGACGGGACTGTTCATATGCTTCGGGGTGCGGATAATAATAAAGATCAGACTTATTTCCTTAGCCAACTGACTCAAGCACAATTACAAAAAGTGATGTTTCCGCTTGGTCATCTAGAAAAACCAGAAGTTAGAAAGTTAGCTGAACGTGCTGGCCTTGCGACAGCTAAGAAAAAAGATTCCACAGGTATCTGTTTTATCGGAGAAAAGAATTTCAAACAATTCCTTAGCCAATACTTACCTGCTCAAAAGGGTCGTATGATGACTTTTGAGGGTCGAGATATGGGTGAACATGCTGGGTTGATGTACTATACGATAGGTCAACGCGGTGGTCTTGGTATTGGTGGACAACATGGTGGTGATAATGAGCCTTGGTTTGTTGTCGGCAAAGACTTATCTAAAAATATCTTGTATGTTGGCCAAGGCTTTCATCACGAAGCGCTTTACTCAACTAGCCTAGATGCTAGTGAGGTTTCATTTACGCGTGACATGCCAGAAACGTTCGAGATGCATTGTACAGCTAAGTTTCGCTATCGTCAACCAGATACTGGTGTCACCATCAAAGTGAGCGGTGATAAAGTCGACGTTATCTTTGATGAGCCAGTTCGTGCCATCACGCCAGGTCAAGCCGTTGTCTTTTATGATGGTGAAGAATGTCTCGGTGGTGCAATGATCGATCATGCCTATAAAGATGGTCAAGTGATGCAATATCAATAAAAAGCTATATATAATAGTAGAAACGTCTTCGGACGTTTTTTTTATGTCCGTTATTCTCACGATGATGTCAAGCAATGCTGAGTGATTTTTGCTATAATTTACCCTATGAATAATAACGATATTTTAATACGCCTACGCTATACTTTTGATATTAAAGATACTGATATGCTACATATCTGTGAGTTGGGTGGCTTAACCCTTACACTCGATGAATTACGACAAATCATGACAAAACAAGCACCAGATACTGAGCGAGATCTTGCTTTATCACGCGAAAATTTGGAGCGCTTTTTAAATGGATTCATTATCAGCCAACGAGGTGTGAAAGTAGATAAGGATGGTCAAGCAGTACCTGCCACTTTTGATATGGCAACTGATGGGGTCATTAATAATGTCGTGATTAAAAAAATTAAGATTGCTATGACCTATACGACTGAGCATTTACAGGATTTTTTAAGACAGGCAGGTAAGTCTGTTTCTACAAATGAACTCTCTGCCATATTACGTAACAAAAATCACAGAAATTATAAACCAGCAGGTGATCAAATACTCAGAAACCTACTGAAAGGGATGTCTTTGGAGTATCGGTCTAAAACGCAAACTAACAAGTAGTTCGTGTTGACCCTTAGGCATATTTTTGCTAAACTAGAGGTATAATAATTCAAGGTAGTCAAGTACCGTGGAAAATAGATTGCTATTTTTCGTATGCTTGATTTTTTGTTTGGAATGAAATAGAGGAAATGATGCAAATTCAAGAAAATTATGATGTCATCGTGATTGGGGCTGGACATGCTGGATGTGAATCAGCTCTTGCAGCAGCACGTATGGGTAGTAAGACCTTACTTGTGACAATCAATTTAAATATGGTCGCTTTCATGCCTTGTAATCCATCAGTAGGTGGGTCTGCTAAAGGGATTGTTGTGCGAGAAATAGATGCACTTGGTGGCGAGATGGGCCGCAATATCGATAAGACTTATATCCAGATGAAGATGCTAAATACTGGTAAAGGTCCTGCGGTTCGCGCACTTCGTGCACAAGCAGATAAAGATTTATATGCTCGTGAGATGAAAAAAACGATCGAAGAAACTGAAAACTTGACCTTACGCCAAGCGATCGTCGATGAGATTTTAGTTGAAGACGGCAAAATTACTGGTGTGAAAACAGCAACAGGTACAGTTTATTCAGCTAAATCAATTGTTGTGACAACGGGTACTGCACTTCGTGGTGAGATTATTATTGGTGAATTAAAGTATTCATCAGGGCCTAATAATTCTCTAGCCTCTATCGGTCTAGCCGATAATCTGCGTGATTTAGGGTTTGAGATTGGTCGTTTTAAAACTGGTACGCCACCTCGCGTCAAATCAAGCACGATCGACTATAGCAAAACTGAAATTCAGCCAGGAGATGAAAAACCAAATCACTTTAGTTTCTTATCTAAAGATGAAGATTATTTGTTGGATCAAATCCCTTGTTGGTTGACGTATACAAAAAATGCGACACATGCGATTATTCATGATAATCTGCATCGTGCACCGATGTTTTCTGGTATGGTTAAGGGTGTTGGACCACGTTATTGTCCATCTATAGAGGATAAAATCGTTCGGTTTGCTGACAAACCCCGTCACCAATTATTCTTAGAACCAGAAGGTCGAGATACTGAGGAAGTTTATGTACAAGGCTTATCAACTTCTATGCCTGAAGATGTACAGTTTGAGATTTTACAATCTATTCCAGGGCTTGAAAAAGCAGAGATGATGCGTCCTGGTTATGCGATCGAGTATGATGTCGTTTTGCCACACCAATTACGTCCGACACTTGAAACAAAACTGATTTCAGGCTTGTTTACAGCAGGGCAAACCAATGGGACATCAGGTTATGAAGAAGCAGCAGGCCAAGGCTTAATCGCTGGGATGAATGCCGCGCTCAAAGCACAAGATAAGCCTGAGTTTATCCTTAAACGCTCAGATGCTTATATCGGTGTGATGATTGATGACTTAGTGACGAAAGGGACGATTGAACCATATCGTCTCTTAACTAGCCGAGCAGAATACCGTTTGATTTTGCGTCATGATAATGCTGATATGAGATTAACACCACTTGGTCGAGAAGTTGGCCTCGTTAATGATCATCGCTGGCAGGTATTTGAAATTAAAAAATACCAATATGAGAACGAAATGATTCGCCTCAAAAAACACAAACTAAAACCAATTGCAGCGACAAATGCTAAGATTGAAGCACTTGGGTTTAAGCCTTTGACTGACGCATTGACAGCTGCAGAATTTATGCGTCGTCAAGAGATTACCTATGCGATTGCTTGTGAATTCATTGGTGATGCACCAGAAACGTTAGACTCAAAAGTAATAGAGCTGATTGAAACTGAAATTAAATACGAAGGCTATATCCAAAAGGCGAAAGATCAAGTGGCAAAAATGCACCGCTTGGAAGCTAAAAAAATCCCTAAAAATATGGATTGGGATGTGTTAGATAGTATTGCAACAGAAGCACGACAAAAATTTAAGAAGATTAATCCCGAAACGATCGGCCAAGCTAGTCGTATCTCAGGCGTTAATCCAGCAGATATCTCTATTCTAATGGTTTATTTGGAAGGTAGATAAGTACAACATACCAATAAAAATCCCTTCTGAATCATTTCAGAAGGGATTTTTATTATCGCTGTATACATTAATGAGGTCACTATGGATATGGTTTACTTAGTCATCCACAGTTTTCTTTTCTTTTTTGCTGATAAGTTTTGGAAATGGGATTTCTTTAACACCTAATAAATCAAGCAAGAAGTTAAAGATTGGAATACCTACGATCAATCCCCAAATACCAAAGAAATGTTCTCCTAAAAAGAGAATGACAAAGGTATAGAACATCGGTATTTTTGTTTTATGTGCCATCAGATGTGGATTTAAGATATATGATTCAAGTACATGAATTAACGTGACAATAATCAAGACAAAAATGACATCTCGTAGACCGTTCATAGAGTAGCCGATAATAGCAAGTGGCACACAAGAAATGAGGACGCCAGCAACCGGAATTAAGCTGAGTAGAAAAATCATAACACCTAAACTAAGTAATTCAGGAAATCCTAAAAAGCCCAGCGCGATAATTGTCAACACGGTATTGATTAAGGCAATGGTAAATTGGGTTTCAAGAACAACCCCAAATCCTGTGAAAAATTTTCGAAGTAAGTAATACGTATCTTGAAAAAACCACGCCAGGTCTCCTTTTAAGAAGAGAGTTGAAAATTTGTTTGTTTCTTTACGATCGATGGTAAAAAAGAAACTCATCAAGAAAGATAACACAAGGACCAATACGCCACGACCAAATCCAGTCAAATAAATCACTAATGTGCCGACACTACTCTGGATTTTATCTGCTAAATTATATTGCTTAAATAAATCATAGATAGAAGCAAGTAAGGCATTTTCACCTGAGTAATTTTTTTGGTAGAAACGGCTAACAACGGTGACTAATTGTTTAATTTGGGAGAGTAACACAGGAACGTATTCAGTAATCCCTAAGTACACTAGAAAGATAATGATACCATAAAGCATAAATCCGGTTACTTTACCTGATAATTTTAAGTGCTTTTCTATAAAAGTGACAAAGCGATGTGCCAGATAACTAAAAACAAAAGTGAGTAAGATAAGTGGCAAGAGACTCTGTATACTGTAAAGTATCAGCACTATAATTGCTAACACAACCCATCGTCTTAATTTTTCATTTTTAATAAAATTTTGATATACTGTCATATCTCTCCAAACTAATATTTTTTAATGTTTTTCTCACCTATAAAAGTATATCATGATTTAGCCGTAAATAACTACTACTTAAGGCGTATTTGTCACTTACCTAAGGAGATTCGTTACGATATATTACCCTTTTTAAAAAATTATCTCTTCTATATATAAAGTGTCAGTGTAGTAGGTTACTTTGGGATGTCTACTTATATCATCTTGCTAAGATCACTATCATACAATGTTCGTGTTATAATGATATAAAATGCTAGGAAAGGATCTGTATGAATAAATTATTTATTGGTGAGAGTTTGGATGGTTACATTGCAACATTAGATGATTCCTTAACTTGGCTTGAATCGGTAACAGGTGATACTGGCTATGATGCCTTTCTTAACGAGATAGACATTATCGTGATGGGCAAAAGAACATTTGAGTGGTTAAGTGCGCTTGATAAGCCTACCTTAGCTGAGTGGCCGTATCAGGATAAACAGACCTTAGTATTGACACACAGCTCATCTCTACAGGGACGATTTGCACATGAAAACATCAAGGTGTTTGATGATATTAGTCTGTTGAAAAAACGAGACAGTCCGACTTGGCTTGTAGGCGGAGGAGAATTGATACGGGAGTGCCTAAAAGAAGGCGTGATCGATGAGTTATTCATCTCTATCGCACCTGTACTATTGGGTGATGGGATTCCACTTTTTCCTAAGGGAGAGTATCGACAGGACTTTATTTTAGAGAGCGTCAAACAGTCTGGTCAGTTTGTTCAGATGCATTATATCAAAAGTTAAGAGAGTAGGTGAGTCATAGCTTTTATTGTTTCACATCGCGCCTACCTATCGATAGGGGTAAGGCTTTATACTTGACAAGACCTATGTTGAGATGGTAAAAAGTTGCTAGAAGCAAAAAAATGCTTAGCGTTTGGATACATCATTTTAGTAGAATGGAGTTGGCACAATGGAATTAGTATTGAGAGAAAAAGGTGTTGAGTTAGTGCATCCAGCAGGTAATTGGGTGTTAAAGCAAGATATTGGTTATTCACCAGTCGAAGCTTTAGTTGCCTCAGTGGCAGGATGTAGTATCTATGTTTATAAAAGTATTTTAGAAAAGTCAGATATCGCATTTGAATTGGTAGATGCAATAGTGACATATACGCGTGATGATGCAAAAAAAGCAAGACCTGTAAACCAGATCAGTATTACGTTTAGAATGCGCGTAGCAGTATCTGATCAAGCAAAAGTAAGCCGTGCAGCACGTATGATTGCACCGAACTGTCCTGTCATACAAACATTAGATAAAGCTGTAGTCGTTGAAGAGCTAGTAAGCTTTGTGGATTAACTAAGGATTGAGTTAATCCTATCGCATACTTTATCTATTTATCGTGTTGTATATGCTTCAGAGAAATAATATCAATTTTTTGTTGACAATAACTTTAAAACCTGATATACTAGAGAAGTTGAAAAGCAGAAAGCCCCCGCTTTCTCGCCAATACTGCGTAAGCTACTTGGCATCAAAATGAAATTATTCTCTGGTTTCAGAGTTCATTTATAGCGGGCTTTCTACGGAAAGCTCGTTTTGTTTTTCAATGCAGAAGTTGGCTCAGTTAGTCAGCAGGACATTCACAGTAAGGAGAACAATCATAGCAAGAGAACGAGTTACAATGAATCAGGCGATTCGTGCAAACGAAGTCCGTCTTATCTCGGCAGATGGTGATCAATTAGGTATTACACCGACACGTGATGCACTTAATCAAGCCATGGATTTAGATATGGATTTGGTATTAATTTCAGCACAAGCGACACCGCCTGTTGCTAAGATTATGGATTTTACAAAATTCAAGTTTGAGCAAAAGAAAAAACTGAAAGAGCAAAAGAAAAATCAAGCTGTTGTGACAGTTAAAGAAGTTCGTTTGTCTCCAGTTATTGACCAAAATGACTTTGATACAAAATTACGTCAAGCAACTAAGTTTCTTGAAAAAGGTAACAAAGTTAAGGTATCTATCCGATTCAAAGGACGTATGATTACCCATAAAGAAGTTGGTCAAAAAGTCTTGGACGATTTCGTTATCGCAACCCAAGATATCGCCCACGTTGAACAACGTGCCAAAATGGATGGTCGTCAAATGTTTATGCAGTTGGCACCAGGTGAGAAAAAGAAATAAAGCACCATTACATTAATTTAGAGGAGATTTGAAAATGCCAAAACAAAAATCACACCGCGCTTCAGCGAAACGTTTTAAACGTACTGGTTCTGGAGGACTTAAACGTTTTAAAGCCTATACAAGCCACCGTTTCCACGGAAAAACTAAAAAACAACGTCGTCACCTTCGTAAAGCTGGTATGGTATCAACTGGTGATTACAAACGTATCCGTAAAATGGTTTATTCTCTTAAATAATAGGGAATTAACTCAAGTATAGACTACATTAAATTAAGATATAAATAAGGAGAACTATAAATGGCTCGTGTTAAAGGTGGCGTTGTAAGCCGCAAACGTCGTAAACGTGTACTGAAACTTGCGAAAGGTTATTATGGATCAAAACATACGTTGTTCCGTACTGCCAAAGAACAGGTAATGAATTCATATAACTATGCATTCCGTGACCGTCGTCAAAAGAAACGTGACTTCCGTAAATTATGGATCGCTCGTATCAATGCAGCTGCACGTATCAACGGATTATCATACTCTAAATTGATGCATGGTTTGAAAGTAGCTGAAATCGAAGTTAACCGTAAAATCTTAGCTGATCTTGCTGTTACTGATGCAGCAGCTTTCACAGCATTAGCTGATGCAGCTAAAAAAGCGTTAAACAAATAAGTATTTTGAAAAAAACTATCTCATCTGAGTAGTTTTTTTTTGCGTTTACATGGTTATATAACTAGTCAGTTAAAGTCTATAAAGCTGAGTGGCATCATGCTCATCAGACTGCAACATCATCAAAAAAGTATGACACCTTATGACTAAAATATTTTTCAATATATGTATAACACCTTTTACTATTTTATGCTATAATAATTTTATAAACAAGATAATTGAATTTTATACGACTATTTGATAGTTTTTGAAATCTGAAAGGGATTGAGTGTTAATGCTTTAGCTTTTAACCTCATAATATAAGCATGATCACATTAAATACCTGCCAATTAAAGCAGACCTACTTTGTAGCTCAGATACATGGTGATGTTGAAACAAAAAAACACCTACAAAATTTAGGGTTTGTTAAAAATGCTCGCGTGGCATTGATGAACCGTGACAATAGTAACGGTGTTATTTTAATTCATAATTCACGAATTGCCTTGGATAATACCATTTTAGCCAATATTGATCTATCACAGGAAATGATTGGTAATGAACACTTTACGACGCTTTCTACCGTTAAACCAGGCCAGACAGCACTTGTTTTAGGTATCGCAACAGGCAATACAGCTGATGATCTGAATCATGCTTTGAAGAGAAGATTACTCGATATGGGTGTAACACGTGGCACGCGCATCTATGTCAGAAAAGTAGCACCATTTGGCGATCCGATGGAGCTGCATGTCAGGGGTTATGAGCTGACGCTACGAAAAAATGAAGCAGAAAAAGTAGAAGTGAGCGTACTAGAAAATGACTGACAATAAACGATTTGCCTTGGTCGGCAACCCAAACTCTGGTAAGACGTCGACATTTAATATTTTAACTGGCTCTAACCAATATGTAGGTAATTGGCCGGGTGTAACGGTAGCACGTAAGTCTGGCAAGTATACAAAGGATAAAACAATTGCCATCCAAGATCTACCTGGTATCTATTCACTGTCTCCTTTCACACCAGAAGAAAAAGTGACGCGTGATTATCTTTTATCAGACGATTATGATGTTGTCATCAATATCGTCGATGCGACTAATATAGAGCGAAATCTCTATCTAACAACGCAACTGATCGAAATTGGTAAGCCTGTTGTGCTTGCGTTGAATATGACGGATTTACTAGAGAGAAATAATATCTCTATTGACATAGAAAAACTATCCTATGCACTAGGAATCCCTGTCATCAACATCTCAGCGCTCAAAAACAAAGGGTTTGATGCCTTAATTGCAGCGAGTAAAAAGGCTGTAAATCCTGAGGTTGTCCTAAGCTTTGATGAACGATTTGAAGCTAGTATAGCAGAGATATCAGCAGTGACAACCATAGAGAACCGCTTTAGTTTAATCAAGTTATTTGAAAAAGATGCTGAGATGACTCAGTTAGCTCACCTGTCTCCAGCACAAGAAAAAGAAGTAACTGAGATTGTCACAATCACTGAAAAAATATTTCTTGATGATCGTCAAAGTATCGTGGTGAATGAACGTTATCAATATTTAACGACAATGGTTGCCATGGTTGAGAGCAAATCACAAGGCATCAGACTTAATTTCTCAGATAAAATCGATAGCTTTGTGACATCACGTATATTTGGTCTACCGTTTTTCTTGTTTGTTATGTGGGCTGTTTATTACATAAGTATTCAGACGGTTGGTATCAGTGGTACAGACTGGGTAAACGATGTGCTCTTTGGTGAGTTAGTGCCAGGTATTGCACAAAAGATTCTTGATTTCTTGCATATCGCGCCGATCGCACAAAGTTTAGTATTAGATGGTATTATTTCAGGTGTGGGGGCAGTGCTTGGGTTTATTCCACAGATTTTTGTCCTCTTTATCTGCCTAGGCGTTCTAGAAGACTCAGGATATATGAGTCGTGTTGCCTTTGTCATGGACCGTATTTTTAGACGTTTTGGGCTATCTGGTAAATCATTTATCCCGATGCTAATCGCAACTGGATGTGGTATTCCTGGCGTTATGGCATCCCGGACGATTGAAAATGAGCGAGATCGTCGTATTACGATTATGGTAACAACGTTCATGCCCTGTTCAGCAAAATTACCAGTTATCGCTTTAGTTGCTGGTGCCTTATTCCCACACAATTCATTAATCGCACCAAGTGCTTACTTTGTAGGTATTTTGACAATTATTATCAGTGGGATTATGCTGAAAAAAACAAAGATGCTTGGTGGATCAGTGACACCATTTATCATGGAATTACCTAATTATCATTTACCAAAATGGTCTAATGTCCTGCGGTATGCTTTTGATAAAGGGATTAGTTTTATCAAACGTGCAGGGACGATTATCTTAGCAGCTACGATCTTGTTATGGTTCCTACAGACTTTTGATTTTCACTTGCATGTTGTGGAAACTGACAAATCTATCTTAGCAGATATTGGTAGAGTCATCATGCCAGTCTTCTTACCACTTGGGTGGACGTCTTGGCAAGCGACTGTTTCTACCTTCACAGGGTTACTTGCAAAAGAAACACTTGTATCAACGATGGGTGTTCTCTATCATGCTAAACCCGGTGTTGAATTAGAAACAGCTATGCAACATAATTTTACGCAACTATCTGCCTATACACTACTCTTATTTAATCTACTATGTGCCCCATGTTTTGCTGCGATTGGTGCCATCTATCGTGAGATGGGAACAGCAAAATGGACAGGTATAGCAGTTGGATTCCAGTGTGGTATCGCTTATGCGATTAGTTTTATCGTGTTTCAACTAGGATCTAGTATCGCGACAGGTAGAGTAGATATTGGCACTGTACTTGCTGTGGTGACACTTGCTATCGGGTGTTATTACCTATTTAAAAAACCAACTTATCTAACGCCATCTCTTAAAGAAAGTGTGAATGTATGAATATACAAACTTGGCTAATTTTTATCATTGCAATTGCGATTTCCGGTTTTGCATTCTATAAATATATCAAGTCTCGTGGTGCATGTGATGATTGTAATTGTTCGTGCCCAGTAAAAAAAGAAATGAAATAATTTGATTAAAACGTCATCAAGTTTTGGGTGGCGTTTTTTTTGTTGCCAAAACTACGGACAGTCTTTAAGATAAATTTTTCTGAATTTATAGTCATATACTTGACAATTAACTAATGTCGTCGTAAAATTTTAGTATAACAGTTTGGTTTTGTACAGCGTTTAGCATATCTGGCTATAGAAATAGGGAAAAATGATGAACAAACAAGATGTCTCACATGAATCACTAACATTAGGTAGGTATTATAAACAGATCCGAGAAAGACGTGGCTATACTTACGCTGATATCGCAAGTGATTACCTGCATACTTCCCAAATTTCTCGATTTGAAAAAGGAGTAAATATGTTTTCTGCCACGTGTTTATTATTAGCTATTCAAGGGCTAGACATGACACCAGCAGAGTTTTTTGCCTTGATGCCACAGGATCAATTCAGTCGTCACTATCGTATAATCAAAGAAATGAGTCATTATGCGATGGTCAGTAATCCTAGTGACATGGAATATTTAAAAATACAAGACCCTAAGAAGCAAATCGATAAAATTTATAATATCATCGTTAAGCTAGCAGGTGCTAAGGAGATAGGTAACAGTGCCATTACTAGTCAGGAACGACACTATATCTATCACTATCTATCAAGTATTCAACGATGGACAGTGTTGGATATACAGATTTTTTCGTCATGTTTAAGCGTACTTGAGTTAAAAGAGGCTTTCTTGTTTGGTTTAGACATTTTGAAGTGTGATGACTTATCTAATTTGTTAGGTTTACATGCCTCCGAAGTGAAGAAAGCTCTGATACATTTACATATGCATCTAGTTTATGGAGAATACTACAGTCGTGCTGATCATATAAAAGCTGAGTTAGATGCCTTGTTAGTCGCATCAGATATGGAAGAAAAAATAATGTTACATGTGTTTGATTGCTTAGCGCAGTATAAGCAAAACAAAGATCGAAACAATTTGGGAGAGCTGGAAAACTGTATGCAAGTTTTGCATGCATGTGACCTTTCAGGCATCGCTAAACGGATAAGTGATGTCATAATAAAGACATGAGACTTTGATAGCCTATCTAACTTCAATATGATAATAATCGCTAATCTGCAAGGATGATAAAAAATTCTTGCAGATTAGCGATTTTGGCGTTTTAGCGATTTTTTGGTGGTATAATGACGGATATAAGCTAAATCTGAATATCTTTTAAAGTTAACCCTAAAAAGGAAGGTAATATGAGTAAAATTAAAAAAATAATGATGTTATCACTTGTAATGTTGACACTTGGTACAGCATCAGCAGGCGTACTAACCGCACAAGCAGCTATAGCTAATCCCAGTAGCTGGTATTTAGATATTTGGCAGTATGGGACAATGGGTGGCAGAAATTTCTCACACTATAATGTAACGGATACCAGACGAATTGGTGCAACTGCATCCGTAACAAATGGCGCAGGAGGCATTCAGAGTGATGGTAAAAATTTCGGATGGGCCAGAGCAAGTGTAAATGATATTTGGTATGCAAGAAGTCAAGCATACTGGGGTTACTACTGGTTTTAAGTAAGCACATATCATTGACATTTATGAACAGTCTAGGGGTGAGTAAAAGATAACAGGTCTGATTAGCTTATCAAATTATGCAACAGATTATCAATGATGCAAACAACTATTGATAATCTGTTTTATTATCTAAAATGATAGTAAACAGTGAATGACCTGTTCGATTGTGTGAAAAATATAGGAGACAAAATAAGTTATGAAATTACGTATAGGGATCATCAGTTTATTTTCTATTTTTTTAAGTCTTATCCTATTGGGGAGTATTAAAGAAATTGGTCGAGATATCAAATATCCAGTGAATACCATCTTGGTGGTAACAAATTATAGTGGAAAAGATAAAAATAAAACACTTGCAACGATTGATAAAGCAGCCAAACAAGCAAACATCAGTATCTATAAACCTTTTATGTCAAAAAAGGGTGAGCTAAAAACAGCAAAACTTGGTATAAATGACGATCATCTAAACGAGCTAAAAATGCTTCCACTAACAGGTATTTACTATGTGAAACTTGGCACAGAAAATACCCAGTTTAAACAGTTACTTCAAGATGAAAAACTTAAGGTGCAAATTAACCCTTTACAGCTATCACTAGTACCAGTCATTACTTTTCTTAGTGGGGTGCGTGCCCCGAGTATTTGGACCTTGTTTTTTGTTTTTTTGATTACAATTTATGCACTCGAGATGTTACTAATTAAATCGGCCATGATTTATCGCCATGTCGGAAGGCTAAGTACTTATATAGTTGATAATTTAAAGATATACTTAAGCTCCCTTGTGGTTGTAAACAGTGCCTTTTATTTAGTATTTTGTTTAATCAATGGCGGCTTGTTTCACGTTTATAGTCAAATTTTAGGGTTGATGCTCTTAATTATGTCAGTCGTGATGGCATTGATGCTTTGTTTAGCTAATAGTTTAGTAGCATTACTCGTAAAACTGACGGATATAGCAAGTATTCTAAAAAATCGTTATATCAATCAATTTGGTGCTTTGATCTATTTGATTAGTATCCTAATCTCCATCATTATTTTTACACTTTCAGCTAAATCCATAGTCGGATCGGTTAATTCCTTAAAGCGTTATCACCAAGATTTGACACAATGGAAAGTCATTAAAAATTATGTTAAACCCAATTTTAATATGGATAATTCAGATTATATAGATGAAAATCATATGGTAGATCATGATTGGTTCCTATCACAGACGAAAGATTCGCTAAGGTATTTGCAAAGTTTCAACAATGATGAAACACTCGTCTATATGTCACCTTCTGATTTTGATGGCGCACAAGAAGCAGGGTATCAAAATAAAATTGAACACCCTCTTGTCACAGACAGTAAACTTGCTGCTAAGATGATATATGTTTCTTCAGGCTTTATTCAATTAAATCAAAAGCTTTACCCTCAAAATAACTATGGGAAAAAGCAAGATAATTTTTTAGTAACACTTTACATACCCAAAAAATTAGAGAAAGATGTAGCACTGATAAAAAATAATGTTTTAGCGGATAGTTTTGCTTATCAAAAGATTGCATCAGATCAGGTGCAGTATATCATAATACCTGATGGGCAAAAAACGTTTTTATTTGACCAGGAGGTTCCTTATGATAATCATTTTCCAAAACAAGTTGTAACTGACCGAATTCTCGTTGATATCAATCAGAACAAGGTACCTATTGACGATAATGTATTAGCTTTCGGATCAGAAGTGATTTGGAGACCTTTTCAAAATTCTCTTGTAAAAAATACAGTATTATTACCTCGTTTGAAACAACTAAAGCTAGAAAATCAATTATTGAGTATTGATCGGGTAAGTCAGAACGCAGAGATTAAAGCAAAAAATATGATGAGTCAGATTCAAGGCGGAATCTTAGTTTTGTTAGGTGTGCTTATTTCGTCACTCTTTGTCATATGGGAGTATCTCAAAAATCAGTATCAGCAACATGCTAAACAACTGGTGATTACATACCTTTTCACAGGTCATAAAAGTCGTGCAGAATTATTGATACTATCCCCTCTTTTATTAGGGATAGGTGGTGTATCTCTATATAGCAGTTTCTTGATTAAAGATAGACGACTAGCTCTCTTAGTTTGTACGATTTATATTGTAGAAGTGGTAGTGATCGCCATCATTCATCAGCTTGTTCTGAAAAAAAGAGAGTCAAGTTAATGAAAGATGCGTTGTTATGAATAAAAGTGTACTGGAGGAGATAGTAAATGATTGAATTAAAACATCTAAGTAAAAAGTTTGGGAAAAAAATGATCTATCAGGATGTTAATTTGAGATTTGAGGCAGGTAAAACGTATGCATTGGTAGGGACGTCAGGAAGTGGGAAAACAACCTTACTAAATGCGATTGGTCGTCTTGAAAAGCCGAGTAGTGGTCAAGTGTTAGTTGATGGTATGGATATCTGGAAGATAAATGAAAAGCGCTATTTTAAAAACTATTTAGGGTATATTTTCCAAAGTTATGCGTTGATTGATGATAAAACCGTGGCACAAAACTTTAAAATCATTGATAAAAATAAGCAAAATCAGCTCAAGGTCCTTGAAAAAGTTGGACTAGATGCGTCGTATTTATCTGCTAAAATCTATGAATTATCTGGAGGTCAAGCACAACGTATCGCGATTGCACGTATCTTACTTAAAAAATGTAAAGTTATTTTGGCGGATGAGCCAACTGGTGCTTTAGATGATCAGACTGGAGAACAAGTTGGTGACTTGTTGTTATCATTAGTGACGCAGAATACGACATTAGTTGTTGCGACGCATGATTTAGCACTTGCTAAGCAGATGGATGTCGTGATTTATTTAAAGGATTTATAAAAAATGAAAAAAAGAATGAAGTTGATGCTTTCGATTACTTTGATGACTTTGATTTTGTTACTTTGTCTCACTGCGATAATGTATAGAGGGAAATTAGGTGAAAAAGATAGTCCAATGCAGCACTTAGGCACTAAACAACTGTTGAAAAATGAAGGGTCTAGTCCTAAAAATAGTCAGATAAAAGTTGAAGGCTACTATGATATCACAACGACGAAATCAAAGAACACTGATAGCAGTCAATTACCAGAATTAAATAGTAGTCGACTTGGTCAATTTTTTAATCAAGATGAAGCAATTAGATTAGATAGTGGTCAAGAGGCTACTTTAACGCCTGCAAAATTTGAGAAGATACCCTTAAAAAATAAAATCTATAGCTTAACTGATACTGGAAACTATCTCATTGGCCAGCAGTTTCCTAGTGGAGAATATTGGATTTCATATACTGGTGATATACCCGAATGGAAAATTGAAAATGGTATGAGGAGTAAAGGTGCGATACAAGTAGTTGTTCATTCACCTAAAACAGTGACAGATTCAAAAAGTTATACCCTTACACCAAAGGATACAAAACAGAAAGTGACACTTACTGATAGCAAATTTTTAACAATAAAATCAACTGAAAAAAATATTGTCATCACCTTAACACCAGTAAAATGATATCTCTGAGATGATGATTAACTCAAACTTTAGTTTAGGAACAATCAAGGGGAGTTGACTTATTTCTTGTTAGATTGTAAAAATTTTATAATTCAAGAAATAAGTAAACTTTTAGACTCCTTTTAGCTTGACAAATCATCTGAATAGTCGTAAAATTTAAACATTAGCAGAAGAAGTAACTTGAGGATAAAAAATTTCAGGGACTTGTCGGTCATTGCGAGACAAGATTTTTTTCAAGTGAATGGGCTGCGAGTTCTAGAGTAGATGACTCTAATTGATTTGAAACGATAAAAATCACGGTAGTGCCCGATACCGCACATTCCCTTGTTTGAGGGAAATAAGAGATAGGAAAAGACTCTTTTAAAGCTTTTTTCCTATAATCGAGGTGGCACCGCGTGTTAGACGTCCTCGACGAAATGATTATCATTTCGTCGAGGACTTTTTTATAACGATTGATTGAAAAGAAAGAGTAAGTGATATGATGTTAAGAAAAACGATTAATGCTGATATTATTACGCCAATCTTGGCTTATTTGAGATTAGATTTGCGTCATAAGCTAATTTTAGAATCTATTCCCCGTGAAAAAGAAAATTCACGATACTCTATGATTGCTTACAATCCTGTTCATGAACTCAAATTTCAAGATGGTATCTTAACACATAATGGAGAGGTAAAATCTGGGGACCCACTTGATTATCTAGAGCAACTAACTGTAAAAGATAAATCTGTCTCAGATCTTCCTTTTACAGGAGGTGCGATCGGGTTTGTTAGCTATGATACGATTTCACTTTATGAGTCGCTAGGAGACATACCTGCAGATGTGATTGGCACACCAGATTTACACTTCTTTTTATACGATTCTTACATGATTTTTGATCATAAAAAAGAGCAGATTAACATTGTAGAGTCAGATATTTATAGCGGTCGTTCACAGGCAGATCTTGAGCTTGCTATGGCCTTAGTCTTATCTAACTTAACACGTCCTCATAAAGCCGAGTTTGACACAGTAAAATTAAACAAACTCTCATTTACATCTAATACTGAAAAGGCTGAGTTTATCGACATGGTTGAGAAAGCCAAGCAGTATATCAAACGTGGGGATATTTTCCAGGTTGTCTTGAGTCAACGGTTAACTAGTAAACTAACAGGAAACCCCTTTGACTATTATCGGAATTTGCGGTTAACAAATCCATCCAATTATTTATATTTTCTAGATTTTGGTGACTATCAGATTATTGGGGCAAGTCCTGAGAGTCTGGTATCAGTAAAAGATGGTATCGTGACAACTAATCCGATAGCTGGGACAAGACCACGTGGTGTAGATGAGCTTGAAGATGATGCATTAGCAGTAGATCTTCTTGCCGATAAAAAAGAAGTTGCAGAGCATAGGATGTTAGTCGACTTGGGTCGAAATGATATCGGTAAAATCAGTAAAACAGGAACAGTGACTGTCACAAAATATATGGAAGTCGAATATTTTAGATATGTCATGCACTTGACTAGTGTTGTCAAAGGTGAATTGTTAGAGACTGTTTCTAGTTTGGATGCTTTGAAGGCGACTTTACCAGCAGGTACAGTATCAGGTGCCCCAAAAATTCGTGCCATGCAACGCATTTATGAATTAGAAAAAACAAAACGTGGTATTTATGCTGGTGCTATCGGGTATTTGTCAAGTAATTCAGATATGGATTTTGCGATTGCGCTACGGACAATGGTCTTAAAAGACGGGTTAGCACATGCACAAGCTGGTGCAGGAATTGTTTATGACAGTGTCGCTGAAAATGAGTATCAAGAGACATTAAATAAAGCCAAAGCGATGACGAAGATTGGAGAAAGTCATGATTTTATTAGTTGATAATTACGATAGTTTTACTTATAATCTAGCCCAATATATTGGTGAGTTTGATACGGTTGAAGTCCTTAGAAACGATGATGATAAGTTGTTTGATGTCGCACAAAAAGCCGATAAAATTGTCTTATCACCCGGACCGGGTTGGCCAGTAGATGCCGGAAATATGGAACAGCTGATACGCGAATATGCAGAAAAAAAACCACTATTAGGGGTTTGTCTGGGACATCAAGCGATTGCTGAAGTATTTGGTGGGAAATTAGCGCTAGCTAAACAAGTCATGCATGGCAAAACCTCTATCGCGGATACATTAGTGACATCTGACTTATTAGCAGATGTGCCAACTGCTTATGAAATTATGAGATATCACTCGATTGTGATTTCAGATATGCCAGAAGGATTTGAAGTCGTTTCTAAAACAACTGATGATCAAGAAATCATGATGATTCAACATCAATCTTTACCTATTTATGGAATGCAATTCCATCCTGAGAGTATCGGTACACCAAATGGTTTGAAGATGATTGAAAATTTTGTAACCTTATAATATAGAAAGAAGAAGCCATGAAAGAAAATCTAGTGAAGTTGATGAATCGTGAACATTTGACGCGTTATGAAATTAATCAACTCGCCAATGCTATGTTTAATGGTGAATTGACTGATTCACAATTATCAGCAATTTTGATTGCACTTGCTATGAAAGGTGAAACAGTTGATGAGATGACAGGCATTGTTGAGGTTGTAAGGGAAAAAGCATTAGATATACCGACAACAATCACGACTGCTATGGATAATTGTGGCACAGGTGGCGATTTATCCTTTTCTTTCAATGTCTCGACCACTGCTGCCTTTGTACTCGCAGCAGGTGGTGTCAAAATGGCTAAGCATGGTAACCGCTCGATTTCCTCTAAATCAGGTTCAGCAGATGTCTTAGAGGCGTTAGGCATTAATTTGTATCATACGCCAGAAGAATTATCAGACATTTTTGATCAAACAGGATTAATTTTTCTCTTTGCACAACATGTTCATCCTAACATGCGCTATGTGATGCCGGTGAGACGGGAACTAGAGGTACGGACTGTTTTAAATTTGATTGGGCCATTTACGAATCCTGTAGATTTAGATACGCAATTACTAGGGACGTCTAGACCTGACTTGTTGGAAACAACTGCCCAAGTCTTAAAATCATTAGGTAGACGGCGTGCTGTTGTAGTGACTGGGCCAAATGGGATGGATGAAGCGAGCTTAGATGGTATGAATCATTACGCTTTATTAGATGAGAGTGGCAATATTACCACACACAGTTTTGATTATCAATCAATCGGTATGTCTCGTGTGACGTTACAAGAAATACGTGGTGGAGAAGGCAAAGAAAATGCTGAGATATTAAAAAATGTCCTGAAAAATATCCCAAGCCCATTTTTAGAGGTTACGGTGTTAAATGCTGGATTAGGCTTTTTTGCAGCAGGCTTAGTTGAGACGATAGAAGATGGTGTAGCTAAAGCGCGTGAGGTTATCTCAAGTGGTGCTGCATTAGCAAAATTAACTGAGATGCAGGAGATTCAGTAATGCCGATAAATTTAACGGATGTCCGTCAAAAAATTGATGCTATTGATAAACAGATGTTTGGTCTAATGGCAAGGCGTGGCGAGTATGTTAAACTGGCGGCTAAATTCAAAACGACAGAGGCAGAAGTAGCAGCACCTGATCGTGTTGCGATCGTGATTGAGAAAGTCAAAAAAATAGCGACTGAAAGTGGCGCGGATGTTGTCGTGGTTGAACAGGTCTATCGAAAAATGATAGCTGAATTTATAGAACTTGAACGTAGAGAACTCAAAGAAAGGCATTAAATGGAAAATTTTCTTGAAAAAATACTGATTGAAAAACAAGATGAAGTGAATCAGATGCTACTAGAAACACCTAAAGCAGTCCGTCAGACTAAAGGTCTTGTTCAAAGATTACGCGAGAATCCGAGTCACTTACAAGTGATTGGTGAAGTGAAACGTGCCTCACCATCATTAGGTGCGATTAATATGACAGTAGATGTGCTAGCACAAGCAAAAAGCTATGAAGCTGCCGGCGTATCCGCGATATCAGTCTTAACTGATCCTGTCTTTTTCAAAGGCTCTATCGATGATCTACGTTTAGTTGCCAAGCATGTGGATGTGCCAGTGTTAAATAAAGATTTCATTATCGATAAAAAGCAGATTATCCGTGCGGTAAATAGTGGTGCAACGATTGTGTTATTGATAGTGGCTTGTTTATCAGAAGAAAATCTACAAGAACTGTATGATTATGCTGTATCTTTAGGGTTAGAGGTCTTAGTTGAGGTGCATAATGCAGCAGAACTTGAGGTCGCACATCGGATAAATGCTGAGCTGATTGGTGTCAATAATCGTAATTTGAAATCGTTTGAGGTTGACATTCAAAATAGTCTAGATTTGATTGCCTTACAAGAGCCAACACGTTTTTATATTTCTGAATCAGGGATCAAATCACCTGTTGAAGCAGCAAGAGTGGCACATGACTTTAGAGCGGTTTTAGTTGGAGAAGCATTAATGCGAGATGGTGATCCACAAAAAGCGGCTAAGGACCTACAGGTTGATCGCCATGTGGATTAAGATTTGTGGGCTATCAACAGATGAAGCAGTGAAAACAGCGGTAGAAAACGGTGCTAGCCATATTGGCTTTGTTTTTGCAAAAAGTAAACGACAAGTAACGCCAGAACAGGCTAGACAATTGTCAAAAGATGTACCAAAATCTGTTAAAAAAGTAGGCCTTTTTGTCAATGCTAGTTTAGATGAGATAGCACAAACTATCAAGATAGCAGGACTTGATATGGTACAGTTACATGGCGATGAAAGCATTGCGTTTGCAAATCAAATTGCTGTTCCAGTCATTAAAGCATTTGGTATAAAAAATGGAAAACTACCGTCTGATATAGCAGCATTTAAAAATCATGTGATTTTATTAGATGCACCACCAGCACAGTTTGCAGGTGGGAGTGGACAACAATTTGAGTGGGAAAAAGTTGCATTATCAAAGTTATCTGGTTATCAGTTTTTTGTTGCAGGTGGATTGAATCCTGATAATGTTAGCAAAGCAATTTCTTTTTTTCAACCGACTGGCGTTGACGTGTCAAGCGGTGTTGAAACAGATGGTAAAAAAGATGTGAAAAAAATAAGTTTATTTTTAGAAAATAGCAAAAAGTTGTCCACGCATGATATGCCAGAAGCAGATTGAATTTTTGCAAACAGCTACTTTAACTTTAGATAAAAGGAGTAACAAATGACGTATAATCAACCAGATGAAGCAGGGTTCTTCGGCACTTATGGTGGTACATTTGTACCAGAAACACTGATGTATGCTGTGAAAGAACTAAAAGCAGCGTATGAGGCTAGTCAAGTAGATGCTGAATTTCAAAAAGAATTAGCTTACTTGCTTAAAGATTATGTAGGGCGTGAAAATCCACTTTATTTTGCTAAAAACCTAACAGAAAAATTAGGTGGAGCTAAGATTTATTTTAAAAGAGAAGACCTAAACCACACAGGCGCTCACAAGATTAACAATGCTCTAGCACAAGTCATGCTCGCCAAAAAAATGGGCAAAAATAAAGTCATTGCTGAAACAGGTGCTGGGCAACATGGGGTAGCGACAGCAACAGCAGCGGCACTTTTTGGTATGTCTTGTAAGATATATATGGGGGCGGTTGATGTTAAGCGTCAAGAGTTAAATGTGTTTAGAATGCAACTTTTAGGCGCAGAAGTCGTTTCTGTAACAGATGGCTCAAGTGTACTCAAAGATGCTGTGAATGCGGCACTTCGTGCATGGGTCGCAAGTGTTGAAGATACACATTATATTTTGGGGACAGCAGCAGGACCAGCACCTTTTCCAGAGATGGTAAGAGATTTTCAATCTGTTATTGGTCGTGAAGCTCGTGCTCAAATTCTTGAAAAAGAAGGTAAGTTACCAGCAGCAGTTGTGGCTTGTGTAGGTGGGGGATCTAATGCAGCAGGCCTCTTTTATCCATTTGTAGCAGATGATTCAGTTGCCATGATTGGTGTAGAGGCTGCAGGTATGGGCCTTGATAGTGGTGAAACAGCAGCCTCTATCAACAGAGGTTCTGATGGGATTCTTCACGGCAATCTTATGCGTTTATTACAAGATGACAATGGGCAAATAGAGGAAGCTTATAGTATTTCTGCTGGATTAGATTATCCTGGTCTTGGGCCAGAGCATTGTCATTGGAACGAAACAGGACGTGCTGAATATATCTCAGCAACAGATGATGAGGCGTTAGCAGGCTTTAAATTACTTTGTGTGACTGAAGGGATTATTCCAGCATTAGAAAGCTCACATGCTATTTCACAGCTACCTAAGCTTGTGAAACGTTATGGTAAAGACGAGTCAATTATTGTATGTCTCAGTGGACGTGGTGATAAGGACGTTGCGCAAATTAAAGAACGTGCAGATAAAGGCGAATTTTAAGCAAGTGTTTGAGATGGCAGTTTGCTAACTGATGATGGGAGAAATGGATGAAAAAGTTAGGAACTTATTTTAAAGATAAGGTCGACAAAGGAGACATGTTAATTGTCCCTTATATTATGGCGGGGGATCATGTTGATGGGTTAGACGGTTTAGCACAAACCATCAATTTCTTAGCAGAAAACGGTGCAAGTGCAATCGAGATAGGCATCCCGTTTTCAGATCCAGTAGCAGATGGCCCAGTGATTGAACAAGCAGGGATAAGAGCTTTAGCAAACGGGACAACCCTAAAAAAAGTAATCAAAGCACTTCAAAGTATTCAAACAAACATTCCTTTGATTATCATGTCATACATCAATCCAATCTATAAGTACGGCATTGAACAGTTTGTAGCTGACCTTAAAGCAACACCAGTAGCCGGACTTATCTTACCAGATGTGCCTCGTGAACATGAAAATATGATCATGCCATATCTGGCAGATACAGAGATTACCTTAGTGCCACTAGTGACATTAACAAGTACAGTTGAACGACAAAAAGAACTTGTTAGTGGCGCAGAAGGATTTATCTACGCTGTAACAGTAAATGGTGTGACAGGTGTCGGCCGAACTTATGGTGAACACTTGAATGATCATTTGGCAAAACTATCTAGTTTTTCAGAGGTTCCAGTATTAGCTGGTTTTGGTGTGTCTTCAGTTGCCCAAGCAGAAAAATTCCATGAAGTTGTGGACGGGGTAATTGTGGGGTCATATATCGTACAAGCTCTTCATGACGGGAGACAAGATGAAATAATTGCATTTTTAGCAGGTGTTAACAAAATCTAAAAGAAATATCATAAATATATGCTAAAATACCTTTTCTTTTGGCATATAATATGATACTATAGCTATTAGGACTATATCTATCTTAAATGATCTATAGAGTCAAATTGTTGGAGGAAACTTTTTAAAAGATGAACGAATTTGAAGAATTATTGAACAGCGTCGGTGACGTTAAAGTTGGTGACGTAGTAAGTGGAGAAATCCTTACTGTCGAAGACGATCAAGCTACTGTAGCTATCGTTGGTACTGGTGTTGAAGGTGTTTTAACACTCCGTGAACTTACAAGTGAACGCGATGCTGATATAAATGACTTTGTTAAATCTGGTGATGTTAAAGAGTTATTAGTTGTTAAGCAAATCGTTGGTAAAGAATCAGAAGGTGCAAATGTTTATTTGCTTTCTGAAAAACGTCTTGCTGCTCGTAAAGCATTTACTGACCTTGAAGGTAAAGAAGGCGAAGTTGTTACTGTTAAAGTCTTAAAAGACGTAAAAGGTGGTTTATCAGTTGACTTTAACGGTGTTCGTGGATTTATCCCAGCATCTATGATCGATACTTACTTTGTTCGTGATACTAAGAAATTTGTTGGTGAAGAATTTGACGCTAAGATCATCGAAGTAAACGCAGCTGAAAAACGCTTTATCTTAAGCCGTCGTGCTGTTATCGAAGAAGAGTCTAAAGCACAACGTGCTGAAGCATTTGCTAACCTACATGAAGGTGATATCGTTGAAGGTACTGTTGCACGTACAACAGACTTCGGTGCATTCATCAATCTTGGTGGTGTAGATGGACTTGTTCACGTAACTGAATTAGCACACGGCCGTGTTAAAAAACCTAGCGATGTTGTTAAAGTTGGCGAAACTGTTCAAGTTAAAGTCTTGAAAGTTGATGAAGAAGCTGGACGCGTATCGCTTTCACTTAAAGCAACACAGCCTGGCCCATGGGACGAAATCGAAGAAAAAGCACCAGTTGGTACTGTACTTGATGGTACTGTTAAACGTATCACTGACTTCGGTGCATTCGTTGAAATTTTCCCTGGTGTTGAAGGTCTTGTTCACATTTCACAAATTTCATGGGAACGTGTTGAAAACGCTAAAGACGTATTAACAGTTGGTCAAGCAGTTCAAGTTAAAGTTCTTGATGTAAAACCTGCTGAAGAACGTATTTCATTGTCTATCAAAGCTCTTACTGAAGCGCCTGCACGTAAAGAACGTTCAAACGATTCAGATAAAGACGGTGGACAACGTCGTGATTCAAAACCACGCGCACCACGTCGTGCACCAAAACAAGAATATACATTACCAGAAACACAAGAAGGATTCTCTCTTGCTGATTTCTTGGGTGAAGATTTCGATATTAACAACTTTTAATTAAAGGTTGTAAAAACGTCCTTAGGGGCGTTTTTTTGTGTTATCTGATATAATAGGGCTATATGAATGCAACGATTAAAGCAAAACTAGAGCTATTACCAAATAATCCCGGCTGTTATCTACATAAGGATAAAAATGGGACGATCATCTATGTCGGCAAGGCTAAAAATTTAAGAAATCGTGTGAGATCGTATTTTAGAGGGTCTCATGACACAAAAACAGAGTTGTTAGTCTCTGAAATTGTCGATTTTGAGTTTATTGTAACGGAATCAAATATTGAGGCTTTGTTATTGGAAATTAATCTTATCCAAGAAAACATGCCAAAATATAATATCATGTTAAAAGATGATAAATCATATCCGTTTATCAAAATTACCCGTGAAAAATATCCTCGCTTGATGATTACCAGACAAGTCAAAAAAGATAATGCCTATTATTTTGGCCCTTATCCTGATGTTAGTGCAGCTAATGAGATCAAACAATTGCTTGATCGTATTTTTCCGCTTAGAAAATGTCATGTACTACCGAATAAAGTTTGTCTGTATTATCATATTCATCAATGTTTGGCACCATGTGTATTTGACATCAATCCTGAGGTTTATACCAAGATGATTGGGGAAATTAGCCGATTTTTAAATGGTGGAGAAGATAAAATCATTGACGAATTGGATCGTAAGATGCATGCTGCGGCAGCAACGTTTGAATTTGAGAAAGCTGCTGAATATCGTGATTTAATCAAGCATATCGGCACACTCAGAACGAAGCAACGTGTCATGAACCACGATCTACAAGACAGAGATGTATTTGGTTATGCTGTCGAAAAAGGATGGATGTGTGTTCAAGTCTTTTTTGTCAGACAAGGTAAATTGATTCAACGTGACGTTAATTTATTTCCTTACTATAACGATCCTGAAGAAGACTTTTTGACCTATATCGGTCAATTCTATAAAGAAAATGCACACTTAACGCCTAAAGAGGTTTTGATCCCTTCTGATATTGATTTGGCATCTGTTAAAGCATTAACGCAGACTAAAGTTATCCAACCATCAAGAGGAGAGAAAAAGCAACTGGTTAATTTGGCTACTAAAAATGCTAGGGTGAGCTTACAACAAAAGTTTGATCTGGTTGAAAAAAGTGTTGAAAAAACACAAGGTGCTATAGCCAATCTTGGTACGTTGATGCATATTCCAACACCACACAGGATTGAAAGTTTTGATAATTCAAATATCATGGGTACGAGTCCTGTTAGTGCGATGGTTGTTTTTATAGATGGTAAGCCGTCTAAAAAAGATTATCGAAAGTTCAAGATTAAGACAGTTGTTGGACCTGATGATTATGCTAGCATGCGCGAAGTTATCTTACGTCGCTATAGTCGTGCGATTAAAGAGTCTAGTGTTTTACCTGACTTGATCATCATGGATGGTGGTATTGGTCAGATTAATGCGGCAAAACTGGTGTTAGATGATTTAGGTCTTGATATTCCGATTGCAGGTTTGGCCAAAAATGATAAACACCAAACGCAAGAGTTATTGTTTGGTGAGCCACTCGCGATCGTTCCCTTGAGTCGAAAAAGTCAGGAGTTTTTCCTGTTGCAAAGAATGCAAGATGAAGTCCATCGATTTGCCATCACGTTTCACAGGCAAGTTAGATCCAAAAATACGTTCTCTAGTAAATTAGATGGTATTGAAGGACTAGGACCTAAACGCAAACAAAAGTTAATGCGAACGTTTAAGTCGTTGACCAAAATTCAAGAAGCGAGTGTTTTAGCCATTCAAGAAATAGGTATTCCACTTGCTGTTGCAGAGCGTATCAAGGACGTGTTAGCAAAAAATGAAGACGACAACTGATTTCTTTTTTACAATTGTTCACATTTTTTGATAAACTATTGTAAAGGGTAAAATTGATGACCTAAAAAAGAGGTGACAAATGACAGATAAAGCTCAACTCTGGACAGCAGATGATATGTATCGTTTTGCCAGAGAAAATAAATTAGGGTTTAATATTTGGGGAGCGTGGCTACAGAGATTACACTTTAAAGTTGTAGCCGAGAGTTTATTAGATGATGAATTTGCTGTGTCAAGCTTTATTGGTCGGCATACTGATTATGATGACGATGAGGGTGAAGAAATTGAAGGTGGTCAACCCATGCCTAAATTTTTTAATACCCAAGGGTATTATGCCTATGTCATTACAAATGAAAATCGACTTGTTTATGCAAGATGGCGACCATTCTTTCATAAAGTTTCCTCAATTCCATTAAACGATATCAAAAATATCGAACCTATCACGCATATTATATGGGGCCATGTTCGTGTAGAATCTCTAGGGGATAATTTTTCGGTTTTTTGGACGAAAAGTGTTGTGAGACGAATCGCTAAACGCATTCAAGAAGGTGTTAGTGATATTAAAAATGGTCGTCTATATAGCAATGCGACTTATAATGATCAAGAAACTGAGTATATGCAACCTAATCATGTACCATCTGATAGAGTAGTAGAGCCTAAAATTGTTTATGATACAGCCACCATGTATGAAAAATTATCTTCGGCAAAACTTGCTATGGAAGAAGATTTAATCAGTGAAGCAGAATACAATGAATACAAAGAAAGGCTTTTGGGACGAAAATGAAAACAATAGATTTTAAAGCAGAAGTTGCAGCACGTAAAGACGATATGATAGCAGATTTATTCTCTTTATTAAAGATAAATTCAGAACGAGATGACGCTAAGGTTACCCCAGAAACACCTTTTGGACCTGGTCCAGTTGCGGCATTAGAAAAATTTCTAAGCTTAGCACAACGCGATGGCTATCAAACAACTAATGTAGATAATTATGCTGGTCACTTTACTTATGGAGATGATCTGCCTGATGATGCTGAGGAAATCGGTATTTTTGCACATATGGATGTTGTGCCTGCTGGGACAGGCTGGGAAAGTGATCCTTATTCACCTGAGATACGTGATGGTAAGATTTACGCACGTGGCGCGTCAGATGATAAAGGGCCAACGATGGCGTGTTATTATGGGCTGAAAATATTAAAAGAGCTTAATGTGCCGTTAACTAAAAAAATTCGCTTTATTGCCGGAACTGATGAAGAGTCAGGCTGGGGAGACATGGATTATTACTTTAAACATGTTGGCCTACCTGAACCAGATTTAGGTTTCTCTCCAGATGCAGAATTTCCAATTATCAACGGAGAAAAAGGAAATATTACCGAGTATATACATTTTTCAGGTGAGAATACTGGTGCTGTTCACTTGCACAGTTTTATCGGAGGATTACGAGAAAATATGGTACCTGAATCAGCAACAGCTGTTATTTCAGGTGATATTGAGCAGATTCAAGCAAAATTTGACGCTTTCGTTGCAAACTATGCAGATAAAAACCTTAAGTTTGAATCAAAGTCAGCCGCGGATGGTCAATTAACAGTAACACTACATGGTCGTTCAGCACATGGTGCAATGCCTGAAAAAGGTGTAAACGGGGCCACTTATCTTGCTAAATTCTTAGATGAGATTGGTGTTGTGTCACCATTTACAAAAATTGCTGGTCAAGTACTGATAGAAGATCATGCTGGCGAAAAACTTGGTGTTGCTTTTGAAGATACAAAAATGGGTGCGCTCTCTATGAACGCAGGTGTCTTCAAATTCTCAGATCAACAAGATGATAATACAATAGCACTTAACTTCCGCTACCCGCAAGGGATAGATGAGGATAAGATCTATGATGTGCTAAACAGTTTGTCAGGTGTCGAAAGTGTTACAAAATCAGCACATGGTCATACACCGCACTATGTGCCTATGGAAGATCCTTTGGTAGAAACGCTCTTAAGTGTGTATGAAAAACAAACAGGACTAAAAGGACATGAACAAATCATTGGTGGTGGTACGTTTGGTCGTTTACTCAAACGTGGTGTAGCCTTTGGTGCCATGTTCCCAGGTGATGTTGACACAATGCACCAAGCAAACGAGTTCATACCTGTAGATGTATTGCTTCGTGCCTCGGCTATCTATGCAGAAGCGATATATGAATTAGCGAAGTAAGTCTAATAATAAAAAACAATATCAAAATTTGATATTGTTTTTTTATACAGTAAAAAATATTTTGAACTTATTGGACTTATAGTAGAAGCAGATAAATTAAAAGTATATGCTATACAGAATACCTGTGTGATACACTATTTATCGCATTATGAAATCTAACAATGATTGTATGATAAGTTAAATGGTGAAATTAAACGATACATTTACCAAAAAATAACTTAGTTTTATATTATTTTTGAACAAACAAGTTAGTTTTATGTTTTATTTTTTATAAATTCACATCAAAAAAAGACATTAAATAATGAATAAATAAAACCAATGCGTGAAAAAAAATAAAGTTAATAACTAAAAGTTAGTAAATGTAGCATGAATAAAGGTGTATTACTTAGCTTGTTGGCTGATGCAAAGAAAATTAAAATATTTGAATTTTTATATACACATTTTCTAATTTGTGTTATACTTATTAAAGATAAAGATTAAAATTAAGGGGAATTTAATGAAAAATCATAGAACTATAATTAAAAGTATATCATTTAGTCTATTGTGTGTATTATTGACTAATCCAATTGATGATTTAGGTGTATTGGCAAATTCAGTAACAGTAGAAGAATCACAGCAAAATACTATTGAGACGCCAGAAAATAGTACAGATAAAAAGAAATTATCAACTGAGGATGTACTTAACTCAACACAAAAAATACAAACACCTACATCGCCAGAACACCATGCAACAGATGATACTGACAACTTGAAAAATAATACTTTAAAGTCTAGAAAAGGGCAACCTCAGATAGCAACAGTTAACGGCACTATCACCTATCTAGATGAGTCAGGTAACACTTTATTACCGTCGAAAGCTGTCCCTTCTCAAATTGGAGGTACCTTCAATTTTTCAGTCGCAGAACCCATTAATGGTTACCAGCTTGATCTTACTAAATCAAAAGTGCTTACAACAATTAATGGTAGCTTGCAAACTGTTACCATAAAAGAAGCAATGGGTGCTTCCCATGTAGAAACGCTTGATGCCTTTATTGCGCATATTAATCAACAAGCTATTACTGCTGGCGTACAAGATGTGGAACTGCAGTATGTCTATAATAATATAACAGTTAACGGCACTATCACCTATCTAGATGAGTCAGGTAACACTTTATTACCGTCGAAAGCTGTCCCTTCTCAAATTGGAGGTACCTTCAATTTTTCAGTCGCAGAACCCATTAATGGTTACCAGCTTGATCTTACTAAATCAAAAGTGCTTACAACAATTAATGGTAGCTTGCAAAGTATTACCATAAAAGAAGCAATGGCTGCTTCTCATATAGAAACGCTTGATGCCTTTATTGCGCATATTAATCAACAAGCTATTGCTGTTGGCGTACAAAATGTGGAACTGCAGTATGTCTATACAAAAGATGCAGTATCAGGTGGTGATATCACAGTCAGTTATGAAGATGAAAGCGGTCATAAGCTTGCCGAAGACATGATCCAATCAGGTAATGTTGGCGATAGCTATACGACAGAGGCAAAACATATCCCAGGTCATACCTTTAAATCCATCATAGGAAATGCGACAGGTCAGTTCACAGCTGATGCGCAAAGCGTGACTTACGTCTATACGAAAGATGCAGTATCAGGTGGTGATATCACAGTCAGCTATGAAGATGAAAATGGTCATAAGCTTGCGGAAGACATGATCCAATCAGGTAATGTTGGTGATAGCTATACGACAGAGGCAAAACATATCCCTGGTCACACCTTTAAATCCATCATAGGTAATGCGACAGGTCAGTTCACAGCTGACGCGCAAAGCGTGACATATATCTATACAAAAGATGCAGTATCAGGCGGTGATATCACAGTCAGCTATGAAGATGAAAGCGGTCATAAACTTGCAGAAGACATGATCCAATCAGGTAATGTTGGCGATAGCTATACGACAGAGGCAAAACATATTGCAGGTCATACCTTAAAATCCATCATAGGTAATGCGACAGGTCACTTCACAGCTGACGCGCAAAGCGTGACATATGTCTATACGAAAGATGCAGTATCAGGCGGAGATATCACAGTTAGCTATGAAGACGAAAACGGTCATAAGCTTGCGGAAGATATGATCCAATCAGGTAATGTTGGCGATAGCTATACGACAGAGGCAAAACATATCCCTGGTCACACGTTCAAGTCAATCATAGGTAATGCGACAGGTCAGTTCACAGCTGACGCGCAAAGCGTAACTTACGTCTATACAAAAGATGCAGTATCAGGTGGTGATATCACAGTTAGCTATGAAGACGAAAGCGGTCATAAGCTTGCGGAAGATATGATCCAATCAGGTAATGTTGGCGATAGCTATACGACAGAGGCAAAACATATCCCTGGTCACACGTTCAAGTCAATCATAGGTAATGCGACAGGTCAGTTCACAGCTGACGCGCAAAGCGTAACTTACATCTATACAAAAGATGCAGTATCAGGCGGTGATATCACAGTCAGCTATGAAGATGAAAGCGGTCATAAACTTGCAGAAGACATGATCCAATCAGGTAATGTTGGCGATAGCTATACGACAGAGGCAAAACATATTGCAGGTCATACCTTAAAATCCATCATAGGTAATGCGACAGGTCACTTCACAGCTGACGCGCAAAGCGTGACATATGTCTATACGAAAGATGCAGTATCAGGCGGAGATATCACAGTTAGCTATGAAGACGAAAACGGTCATAAGCTTGCGGAAGATATGATCCAATCAGGTAATGTTGGCGATAGCTATACGACAGAGGCAAAACATATCCCTGGTCACACGTTCAAGTCAATCATAGGTAATGCGACAGGTCAGTTCACAGCTGACGCGCAAAGCGTAACTTACGTCTATACAAAAGATGCAGTATCAGGTGGTGATATCACAGTTAGCTATGAAGACGAAAGCGGTCATAAGCTTGCGGAAGATATGATCCAATCAGGTAATGTTGGCGATAGCTATACGACAGAGGCAAAACATATCCCTGGTCACACGTTCAAGTCAATCATAGGTAATGCGACAGGTCAGTTCACAGCTGACGCGCAAAGCGTAACTTACGTCTATACAAAAGATGCAGTATCAGGTGGTGATATCACAGTTAGCTATGAAGACGAAAGCGGTCATAAGCTTGCGGAAGATATGATCCAATCAGGTAATGTTGGCGATAGCTATACGACAGAGGCAAAACATATCCCTGGTCACACGTTCAAGTCAATCATAGGTAATGCGACAGGTCAGTTCACAGCTGACGCGCAAAGCGTAACTTACGTCTATACAAAAGATGCAGTATCAGGCGGTGATATCACAGTCAGCTATGAAGATGAAAGTGGTCATAAGCTTGCCGAAGACATGATCCAATCAGGTAATGTTGGTGATAGCTATACGACAGAGGCAAAACATATCGCAGGTCATACCTTTAAATCCATCATAGGCAATGCGACAGGTCAGTTCACAGCTGATGCACAAAGCGTAACTTACGTCTATACGAAAGATGCAGTATCAGGCGGTGATATCACAGTCAGCTATGAAGATGAAAGCGGTCATAAGCTTTCCGAAGACATGATCAAATCAGGTAATGTTGGTGATAGTTATACGACAGAGGCAAAACATATCCCAGGTCATACGTTTAAAGCCATCATAGGCAATGCGACAGGTCAGTTCATAGCTGACGCGCAAAGTGTGACANAGAGGCAAAACATATCCCAGGTCATACGTTTAAAGCCATCATAGGCAATGCGACAGGTCAGTTCATAGCTGACGCGCAAAGTGTGACATACGTCTATACGAAAGATGCAGTATCAGGCGGTGATATCACAGTCAGCTATGAAGATGAAAGTGGTCATAAGCTTGCGGAAGATATGATCCAATCAGGTAATGTTGGCGATAGCTATACGACAGAGGTAAAACATATCCCTGGTCACACGTTCAAGTCAATCATAGGTAATGCGACAGGTCAGTTCACAGCTGACGCGCAAAGCGTGACTTACGTCTATACGAAAGATGCAGTTAATCCTAAGCCAAATTCAGATAACAAAAATGATGTATCTCCAACTACAAATGGTTTACCGAAAACAGGAGAAAATAACATTATGATGCTGTTGACTATGATGTCAGGGATGATACTTGTTATGATGGGTGTAGTAGGGCTACGCTTGAAAAAAAATAAAAAATAAGCTATCAAAAATAGACTTGTATTGAAATGTGTCGTGATGATGCAACAACTTATAGATGTATTGAAAGACTAATAGCATATAAAAAAGCATTACTAAACAATTTAGTAATGCTTTTTTGCAGATAATCTGATAATGCTTTAACTGTATGGTTTTAAGAAATATGATCACGGAGATAGTTCTTTCATATAACAGATATAACCTTATCATGAGAGAATAATAATATATTAATTTAAAGGAGTGTTTATGACTATTTTATCTGTACTCATTATATTATTAGGATTTATTGGTAGTTTGGTGTGGCTTTTTAGGTTACAAGTTAAGCATATTAGTTTTAACAAGCGAGTGCTTTTTGGATTATTAGGTGGTGTTGTTTTTGGCCTTTTAATTCGACTTTTATTTCAAAAGACAACTCATTTCTCTACCAGTATCTCTTGGATTTCTTTAGTGGCTGATGCCTATGTTGCTTTGCTTCAAATGCTTGTGATGCCACTTGTTTTTATTTCTATCGTCGGCGCCTTTACGAAGTTAGAGGTATCTAAAAATTTAGGTAAGCTAGCACGTAATGTTATTGCGATTTTACTGGGTACTGCTGCTATATCAGCAGTGGTCGGTTACTTAGCTGTTGTTGCTTTTCGTTTAAATGGTGCTGTATTTACTGAAGGAGTAGCTGAGAAAACACGTATTGCGGCACTTGCAGAAAAACAAGTTCAAGTTAAAGGGGTACCGATTACTGAACAGCTACTGAATCTAATTCCTCGTAATGTGTTTGCTGATTTAGCAGGAACACGGCCGACAAGTACCATTGCAGTAGTCATATTTGCGGTATTTTTAGGTATTGCTTTTCTTGGCATTCAAAAGAAGTATCGCAGTGAAGCTAAAACATTTGCTGAGTTAATTCAATCGTTTGAAAAAATCATTTTACGGGTGACGACGTTAGTTTTAAGATTGACACCATTTGGTATTTTTGCCTTAATGGCACGTGTTATGGCGACTAGTGATTTTGCAGCATTAGTCAATCTTGGTCGCTTTATTATTGCTAGTTATGCTGCCATTTTGTTGATGTTTGCTTTGCATTTAGTGCTGTTAATTTGGGTTAAAGTATCACCAAGAGAATATTTAAGTAAATCTTGGTCAACGCTACTGTTTGCATTTACATCAAGAACGAGTGCTGGAACGCTACCAATGAATGTTGAAACACAGGTTGAAAAATTTAAAGTCAATGAAGCAGTGGCCAATTTTTCAGCAAGTTTTGGTTTATCAATAGGGCAAAATGGTTGTGCAGGTATTTATCCAGCTATGTTGGCAACGATTGTCGCACCAACAGTTGGCATTAATATTTTTTCTATTCAATTTATTGTGTCGTTGATTGCAATCGTGACCATTTCATCACTAGGTGTTGCAGGTGTTGGTGGTGGTGCAACTTTTGCATCGTTAATCGTTTTATCGTCAATGAATCTACCTATTGCCATCGTAGGACTTGTTATTAGTGTTGAACCAGTTATTGATATGGCAAGGACTGCACTAAATGTGAGTGATGCTATGGTTGCTGGAATTGTCACTGATAGATTGTTAAAAAAACCAATTCAATCTAAACCAGTAAAAAATGTGGAATTTGCAAAATAAAGTTAAAAAATCTCTTTAGTGGAGATTTTTTTGATTGAACATCTCATGTATGTGATGTATCAAGTAACGCTTACACATATCAGATTTAGAGATTTTTTAAAAATGATAGGAATAATGAAACAAAGTAAGTAAGCGCTTGCAAAATTATAAATAAAAAAGTATAATAAAGGTAGCAAATATGGATGTTACGTTAGGTCGGCTCTACTGTATTTCGCAGACGTGTTTTATCTGTGCAGCAGTAGTGCCGATTTTTTTGTTGCACAAAAAATGAGTAAATTAAGTCATATAGAAAGGAGGACGTATGTTAATAAGTAAAGTCATTAATAATAATATCGTTAGGTCAATTGATGAAGAAAATCGAGAAGTACTGGTAATGGGTAGCGGAATTGGGTTTAATAAATCTGCTGGGGAAGTGATTATTGCAGAAAAGATTGAAAAAATTTATATTTTGAATGATGATATTAATTCGCTTAGATTTGAGGAACTAATGTCACAAATACCCATCGAAGTCATCAAATTAACCAATCAGATTGTAGATTTTGGCAAGGTATCTCTTGCAAAAGAATTACCTGATTCACTATATACAGTATTGTTGGATCATATTAATTTTGCGATTGAACGTACAAAAGAGGGGTTTGTTATTCGCAATGCCTTGATTTGGGAAACGAAACGGTTTTATGCAACCGAATTTAGTGTAGGTGAATTTGCTTTGGAGATCATCAAGCAGCAATTAGGTGTGAGCTTACCTGAGGATGAAGCTGCCTTTATCGCCTTGCATTTTGCGAGTGCAAATATAGATGCAGTCACAACAGAAGAAGCCAAAAAAATATTATCGACGATTAAAGATATCCTCACGATCGTCAGATATCACTTTGGTATCGAGCTAAATGAATCATCCATTCATTATGAAAGATTTGTGACGCATTTGAAATTTTTTATGCAACGCATGTTGTCTGGACGCCATCTTGATGAAGATGATGGAGATTTTCTGATGATGCTTAAGACGAAGTACAAAGCAGAATATCTTTGTACTTTAAAAATAAGTGATTATTTCCAGACTAATTATCAACTGACATTAACGGCAGATGAAATTATGTATTTGACAATACATATCAGAAGAATTACGGCACAATAAAACACGTTCCTAAACTAAAAAAGGAGCAGTAAACACATGAATTATGAAACATTAGCTAGTAAAATTGTTGAACTTGTTGGCGGAGCTGACAATGTATCAGGATTGACACATTGTGCGACACGGTTACGATTCAATTTAACGGATGAATCACTAGCCGACACTGATGTACTTAAAGCAACACCTGGCATATTAGGTGTCGCAAAAGGTGGCGGACAATACCAAGTCATTATCGGTAGTGATGTGGAAAAAGTATACAGACTTGTCCTGCCACTACTCCATATTGGCGTTGGAGAAGTTAAGTCTTCGACAGAAAAAAAAGGATTAGGTAGTCGCTTTATAGATACGATTTCAAGTATCTTTACCCCTGTCTTACCTGCTATCACCGCATCTGGTATGCTAAAAGCAGTGCTTGCTTTATTGGCAGCATTTCACTGGATTGATACAACATCGCAAATCTATCAAATTGTCAATCTGATGGCTGATGCTGCATTTTATTTTTTACCTTTACTTCTTGCCATATCCGCTGCAAAAAAATTCCAAGCTAATACCTATCTCGCAGTGATGATTGGTGGTATTTTACTACATCCCACCTTTATTCAGATGGTAGTTGCAGCAAAAGAAAGTGGGAAGAGTATTCAATTTGGCTTCTTGCCTATCTATCCAGCAAGTTATGCCTCTTCTGTAGTGCCAATTATTTTGACAATATGGTTGATGAGCTATATTGAAGCATTTGCAAAAAAAATCACACCTAAAATGCTGAGTTTCTTTGTTGTCCCACTGATTACTGTATTTGTAACTGGATTAGTCGCACTAGTTGTCGCAGGTCCGATTGGGTTTCATATTGGTAATGGCTTAGCAAGTGTTGTGTTATTCTTGGATGCACATGTTGGGTGGTTAGTACCCATGGTATTAGGGACTGTATTACCACTATTAGTGATGACTGGTACACATTATGGTATCGTACCTCTTGGACCAGCCAATATTATGAATTTAGGATATGATACAATTATTGGGCCAAGTAATATGCCTTCAAATATTGCCCAAGGTGGCGCGGCTTTGGCAGTTGCGTTGAAAACAAAAAATAATGATATCAAGCAATTAGGGTTCTCAAGTGGCTTTACTGCAGTCTGTGGGATCACAGAACCGGCACTATATGGGATTAATTTACGATTTAAAACACCACTCTATGCAGCCATGATGGGCGGAGGATTAGGTGGTTTATTCCTTGGCTTGATGGGGGTGCGTCGCTATGCACCAGGCTCACCTGGTTTATTAACCTTACCTGTATACATCGGAAAAGATGGGTTAACTAACCTAGCCTATGCGGTAGTTGGTTGTGTCATTGCATTTGTTACTGCCTTTATCGTGTCATACCTATTATTTAAAGAAGAAAAAGTAGTTGAAACAGAACTAGAGGTGTCACAAGACGCACTAACAGAAGAAAAACTCCAAAAAATATATGCGCCAGTGACAGGAGAGCTGATCCCACTAACTAATGTATCAGATGATACCTTTGCCCAAGAAATTTTAGGCAAAGGGATTGCAATTTTACCTCAAAGTTCAGAATTTGTATCACCGATAGCAGGTAAAATTACGATAGTTTATGAAACGATGCATGCAATCGGTCTAGTATCAGATTCTGGGGCAGAAATTTTGATTCACATAGGTATCGATACTGTGAAGTTAAACGGCAAATACTTTACCTCTCATATTAAAAAAGGAGATCAAGTAGCAGTTGGGACACCTTTAATGACTGTCGATTTAGCAGGCATCAAATCTGAAGGATTTAGTACTGAAACACCTATTATTATCACTAATTCAAATGATTTTGAAGAGATGCTACCTACTGATGAAAAAAATGTAGCGGTTGGTCAACCGATATTGAAATTAATCAAGTAGAAGGAGAACGCGTATAATTTTTTTTTTGCAAAACACAAAAATATCCTGTCATTTGATGGGGGTTTTTATATGTAAAAAAACTATGGGAACAAAAAAGTTTGCGTTAATGAATCACAAACTTTTTTTATATTCTTTATAATTAATATATTGCTTTAATTCATTGTATACTCTTTTTACACTTTCAATATACTCATTAATCGAACTCTCCATCATATTTTGAAATATGTTATAATCTCCATTTGTGAGAGACTCGTCTTTTTTCATATGATAATATTTCACAAATTTTTCCGTATTAAATTCATCAAATCCTTTCTCCTCTATCCCAACGGTTGTGCGAAGCTTGTATAGTGAATTTTGAAGACTTTTAACCGAATCCCACTCGTAAGATGTCAAAAGATTTTCTAAAGGTTCTATATTACTAGTACATTCTTGCATCAATTCATAACCTACTTTAATATAGTTAGAAAAGAGTATATCAGGCCTATCAAAAGATGGAAATTCTTCTATATTTTTATACTGTTTATTTATGAGATATAAGAAATTAAATAGTGCATACTTCTTCACCAAAGATAAGTCTTCATTTTTTTTCATTTTGAATCCAATAGAATAAATAAGGCTAAAAATAGAAAGAAGTAAGCCGAACCCACTTGTATTTATAATTATGTTTTTATACTGATACAGTAAAGGGGAAATCAAGAAAATCTTGCTAGAAAAACCTAATATAGTTGTGAAAATAATGAGAAATAATGAACTCATTATAATATAAAAATTTGAACGCTTCATATAATTATCTCCTATTTTTAAATTCAATTTATATTTTAATTTTATTAGATTCTTTTTCAAATTAGCTTCTTCCGATTCTATTAATGATAATATTATATCTGAATCTGTTCTAGCAGCATATGCCTTAGTTATAGATACTTTTGCAAATTTAATAATAGCAATTTTCTTCTTAAATTTATTTTTATTCATTAATATAAAAATTTGTTCATATATACTATATAACGAAAGACCGTATATAAGCGGAAAATTAATAATTAGTATAAATATCGGAAAAACAAATTCCTTTAATGAGAGTATATTTAACAGAACGCTCACATCAGTTATTAGGTGTACACATGCTCTCAGGACTACGGCAATAGCATAAATCATAAAAATATATTTACAAAGTTTTTTTACACTCGCGAGCTCTTTTTTCCTCTCTGAATAAACATAGACACCAGTAATAATCACCGCAATAGGAACTATAAATAGTTCTATGAAAAAATTGAAACTCCAAGCATTTAAAATAAAATCTACAACAACTGCTAAAGCAAAACTTTCTTTCAAAATTTTAAAAAAGATATATTTATCTTTACCTTTGTCTATAACAGTAAACAGTAAAGGTATTTCAGAAAAAAGGAACCAGAATATGGAATCTTTGATGCTATCCTTAAATCTTAGAGTCAC
>NZ_JXJX01000043.1 GCF_002441715.1 Pseudolactococcus plantarum | reverse complement strand
CCCTTATCGACGAGCCATCTTTCATATCCTCCTGAGGCATTTTAAGAGCTTTCAATTCATTGATTTCTGATTTATACTCTTCTAGTAATTTTTTATCCTGTAAGGCTAGACGTTGTTGTTGGTCTAAAAGATTTTGTGTTTGTTGAATAATTTTTTTTAATTCCGAATTTGATGTTTGTTCTTTATCTAAGAATTTCTCTAAAACAGAAATTCTTTCTTTAAGATAGGATTTTTCTTTGTCTTCTTGCTTATCTTCTAGACTGTCTGC
>NZ_JXJX01000042.1 GCF_002441715.1 Pseudolactococcus plantarum | reverse complement strand
TGACGGTTTTCAAGACCGTTCCCTTCAGCCAGACTTGGGTAATCCTCCAAAAAAAAGTGGACCTTGTTGGACTCGAACCAACGACCGCTCGGTTATGAGCCGAGAGCTCTAACCAGCTGAGCTAAAGGTCCAACTGTAAATATAGCGGCGAAGGGGATCGAACCCCCGACCTCCCGGGTATGAACCGGACGCTCTAGCCAGCTGAGCTACACCGCCAAAATGTGTTAGATGATCTTTCGATCAATCGGGAAGACAGGATTCGAACCTGCGAC
>NZ_JXJX01000041.1 GCF_002441715.1 Pseudolactococcus plantarum | reverse complement strand
GGTTGTGTATGCTGGGACAAATACTTGGGGTGAGACAGGTAGAGACGGTTTTGCGACTGCTGGAGTAGCCTACTTAGGTGGCTTATCAGAGGAGTATTATGATGCAGAAAGATTTTTAACACAGACAAAAGATAAACTTGCAAAACATAAAGGGACGGTTACTGATGTGGCAGGGTTTAGCCAATCAGGTGGCTATATGATGAAGATGGCAGCTAAACATGGACAGGCAAGTGGATTTAGGACAACAAGTTTTGATGATTGGGGACAAAACCAAATCAGTACCCTCACTAAGTCTGAACAAGCTTGGCTGAAAGAAAATCCAGAAGCACTACTAC
>NZ_JXJX01000040.1 GCF_002441715.1 Pseudolactococcus plantarum | reverse complement strand
CCCTTATCGACGAGCCATCTTTCATATCCTCCTGAGGCATTTTAAGAGCTTTCAATTCATTGATTTCTGATTTATACTCTTCTAGTACTTTTTTATCCTGTAAGGCTTGACGTTGTTGTTGGTCTAAAAGATTTTGCATATTACTTAATTGTTTAAATTGTTCATCTTTAGTGTTTTGTAAATCTTTTATCTGCTCTTTTTGATACTCAATTATATCTAGTATACCCGAATTGCTAGTTGATTTCATTGAAAAATATATAAGTCGTGCTATCCTAATCTTAAACCGCTAAGCATTAGAAAGCGCACGACCTATATGACTTATAATAGCACACTTACAAA
>NZ_JXJX01000004.1 GCF_002441715.1 Pseudolactococcus plantarum | reverse complement strand
GTCGGTGGTTCGAGTCCACTTGTGCCCATTTGCTAAGTCGCCTAGTTGTGACTTTCAAATTTGTGAAATTAATGTTATAATAAAGAAGTTGGGGAAGTACTCAAGAGGCTCAAGAGGACGGTTTGCTAAATCGTTAGACTGGGAAACCGGTGCGCAGGTTCGAATCCTGTCTTCTCCGTCTGATACGTCTATTATTAAATAGGCGTTTTTTTGACTATATGGCGATACAGAAGTAGCCGTACAGTCTTGTATTGTAGATACCAGTTAATGAACCTATATGTGGTTAGATTGGAGATCCAATGGCTATGCTTGACAGAGAAAAAATAGAAGAAATCAAATCTGCTGTAAATATTGTTGATATCATTTCTCAGTACGTTCATTTGTCAAAAACTGGAGCTAATTATTTAGGTTTGTGTCCTTTTCATGGCGAGAAAACACCAAGTTTTAACGTTAATGGGGTCAAGCAATTTTATCATTGTTTTGGTTGTGGTAAATCTGGAGATGTTTTTAAATTTTTAGAAGAGTATAAACAAGTATCGTTCATAGATGCTATCGCAGAGGTTGCGGATACTGCAGGAATTGACTTAGTCATTGATAAAAAGACGCCTAAGGAAAGTCCTTATCAAGCGATTTATGAATTGCACACGCAGGCTGCAAGAATATACCATACGGTACTGACAGCGACCAAAGAAGGCGAAGCAGCACGTGCTTATTTGTATAATCGTGGCATTACAGATGAGTTAATTAAACGATTTGATATTGGTCTTAGTTTATCAGATCAAGATTTCTTATATAAAAGTGTGTATCAAAAGTATGAGGAATCTGTTTTATCAAATTCTGGGTTAATTACTTTCGGGGAAAACAATATTTATGACAGTTTTCGTGGTCGGATTATGTTTCCACTTAAAAATGAGTTTGGTCAGGTTATTGCTTTCTCAGGTCGTATTTGGTTGGATAAAGATGTTGACAATAAAACCTTAGCCAAATATAAAAATTCTGCTAAAACGCCAATATTCAATAAATCAGAAGCACTCTATAATATTGACCAAGCGCATAAGACAATCAAAAAACAACATGAAGTTTATCTCATGGAAGGGTTTCTAGATGTTATCGCTGCGTTTGAAAATGGTATCTTAAATGCAGTTGCCAGCATGGGGACTGCACTGACAGATGGGCATATTAGACAACTTAAAAAGTTTACTAAGAAGTTTATTTTAGTATATGATGGCGATAAAGCGGGGCAAAGTGCCATCTATAAAGCGCTTAATCTATTAGAGGGTGAAGAAGTAGAGATAGTTCGGATTCCAGATGGGTTAGATCCTGATGAGTATAATAAAGCCTATCCTAATGCACTTGGACAGTTAATGACGAGTAATCGGATAGCACCTGTCGTTTTTTTAATGGATTATTTGAGGCCTGATAATCTTAGTAATCTACAGGCTCAGCTTGATTTTATAGACTTGATAGCACCAAAAATTGCGGTCCTTAAATCATTAACAGCACAAGATGCCTACATAAAGCGTTTAGTTGAGATTTTACCAGATTTCGAGTATAATCAAGTAGAAACTGCTGTTAATAAGAGAAGAGATAATATGCTCTTCTCTGCATCTGAAATAGATGAAGACATGATATTTGATGATAGTATGGTGCCACCACCGCCTATCTTCGATGATTATCATTATGATGCACCAGAATATGCACCACCAGTCGCAATGATTGAGACGACTGATAAAAAATATTCTAAGATAGAACGCTCAGAATTACAATTACTACACCGGATGATTAATCATCCACATGTGTTAAAACGGATCTTATCAGATGGTGACTTTCAATTTATGCATAAGCGCTATCAAGATCTGTTTGACGAGTTTAAACATATGGATGAGGTAAGTGAAACACAGCTATTGTCTCAAATTACTGGAGAGAAGCAACAGACGATTTATGAAATTTTATCGTCGGTAAACGTGCCAGAAGAGGTAACAGACCAAGAAATTGATGATTTGTTAACCAACTTTTTAGAAGCAAGTAAAGGATCAAAAATCCTGTCCTTACAAGAACAGCTTAAAAAAGCAAAAGAAACTGGCAATAAGGCATTAGAATTACAACTGACTTTGCAAATCATTGCGCAAACACAACAAGATGGGGTATAAAAGTGGCAGATATAACAAAAGATAATAAAAAAATTGGTTCAGCATTTAATGTTGCAACTGCTGAATTTATTAGAGATCATAAAAGCTTAGGTCAAGCAGTTGATGATGATATTACAACTGAACTGATCACAGAATTCGAGTTAGATACTGATGCAATAGAGGCATTATTAACAAAAATTCAGGATGCTGGTATTTCAATAGTTGATAAAAATGGCGAGCCTTCTGTGATCGCACTTGAATCATCTAAAGTGGATGACAAAAAAACGAAAGAAGAACTTGAAGAGATTGTCACAAATGTACGTATAGATGATCCAGTTAGAATGTATTTGAAAGAGATTGGTCGCTTTCCATTACTGACTTTTGATGAAGAAACACGTCTAGCTGAAGCGATTATTGAAGGTGGTGAAGGTGGTGAGATGGCTAAGCAAATGCTTGCTGAAGCTAACCTTCGATTGGTAGTCTCTATTGCTAAGCGTTACTCAGGACGTGGGATGCAATTTCTTGATTTAATTCAAGAAGGTAACATGGGCTTGATGAAAGCTGTCGATAAGTTTGACCATACAAAAGGATTTAAGTTTTCAACTTATGCGACATGGTGGATTCGTCAGGCTATTACACGTGCGATTGCTGACCAAGCACGTACGATCAGAATTCCTGTACATATGGTTGAAACGATTAACAAATTGATCAGAATTCAACGTCAACTCTTACAAGATTTAGGCCGCGATCCGTCACCAGAGGAAATTGGTGCTGAGATGGACATTAAAGCGGAACGTGTCCGTGAAATTTTAAAAATTGCACAGGAACCAGTATCGCTAGAAACACCAATCGGTGAAGAGGATGATTCACATCTTGGAGATTTTATTGAAGATGATGCAATCGAAAGTCCAGTTGACTACACTAACCGTATCATGTTACGTGAACAACTAGATGAGGTTATGGATACGCTAACAGACAGAGAAGAAAATGTGCTTCGTATGCGTTTTGGTCTGGATGATGGTAGAATGCATACACTTGAAGATGTTGGTAAACAATTCAAAGTGACGAGAGAACGTATTCGTCAAATTGAAGCTAAAGCTTTGAAGAAATTACGTCATCCAAGACGTAGTAAACAATTACGTGATTTTATGTGAAGGTAACTGCATAAATAAGACAGAAGAAAGACGTTTTTAACGTCTTTTTTGTCTGCTATTTTATATTTAAAGTAAGCAATTTACTTGAAAATATATTAAAATAAACATATAATAAAATAAAGGTCAATATTGGTCAAACAATAGGCATCTTTTTAGTATTAACCTTACTAATGGGTTGATAACAAAAAAATTATTGTTTGTTATCAATCATTCGAAGAAATGTAAAGGAGTTACAACATGCTCTGTCAAAATTGTCAACTTAATGAAGCAACTATTCATCTTTATACAAATATGAATGGTATAAAAAAACAAAATGATCTTTGTCAAAATTGTTATCAAATTATGAAAGCTGGTGGCCCTGAAAATTTACTAGGTGGGTCTGCAGCTAAACCAGTTCGTAATCAGTCGGATAATAATTATAATCCATTTGACGATCTTTTTGGTACACTCGGAAATAATTCAAGTCGTGGTAATCAATCGACACCACCAACACAATCGGGTAAAGGTGGTAACAATAACGGTGGAAACGGTAATCAAAAAGCAAAAGGATTATTAGAAGAATTTGGTTTTAATGTAACGGAAAGTGCACGTAAAGGTGAGATAGATCCTGTTATTGGTCGAGATCAAGAAATCACTCGTGTGATTGAAATTTTAAATCGACGGACCAAAAATAATCCTGTACTTATCGGAGAACCCGGTGTTGGTAAAACAGCAGTTGTAGAAGGATTAGCACAAAAAATTGTCGATGGTGATGTGCCACAAAAACTTCAAAATAAAGAAGTCATCAGACTAGATGTTGTCAGCTTAGTCCAAGGTACGGGTATCCGAGGTCAGTTTGAAGAACGGATGCAAAAATTAATGAAGGAAATCTCAAGCCGTAAGGATGTGATTTTATTCATTGATGAAATACATGAACTTGTTGGTGCTGGTGCTGCTGGCGACGGTAATATGGATGCTGGTAATATTTTAAAACCGGCACTTGCACGAGGAGAACTACAACTCGTTGGTGCGACAACCTTAACTGAATATCGTATTATCGAAAAAGATGCAGCATTAGAACGTCGGATGCAACCTGTTAAAGTAGATGAGCCATCTGTTGAAGAGACAATCACTATTTTAAAAGGGATTCAAAAACGTTATGAAGACTATCATCATGTGACCTATACAGATGAGGCTATCGAACAAGCTGCTATCCTGTCAAATCGTTACATTCAAGATCGATTTTTACCAGATAAAGCGATTGACTTGTTGGATGAATCTGGCTCAAAGAAAAATTTAACCTTAAAATTTATCGACCCAGAAGATATCATGAAACGCATCCAAGCATCTGAGGATGCCAAAAATGAAGCGTTACGTTCTGAGGATTTTGAGAAAGCTGCTTATTTCCGTGATCAAATTACGAAATTACGTGAGCTATCTAAACAAGAGTTAGCAGATGAAGAAACACCGCTAATCACAGAAAAAGATATTGAAGCGATCATAGAAGAGAAAACGCATATACCAGTTGGTGATCTGAAAGAAAAAGAGCAAACACAGTTAATCAACTTAGCAGATGACCTTAAACGTCATGTGATTGGGCAAAATGAAGCGATTGATAAAATTGCCAAAGCAGTCCGTCGTAATCGTATTGGTTTAGGTAAGGCAAATCGTCCGATTGGTAGTTTTATGTTTGTTGGCCCAACTGGTGTTGGGAAGACAGAACTGGCCAAACAACTTGCAGTGGAACTATTTGGTAGTGAAGATAGCATGATTCGTTTTGATATGAGCGAATACATGGAAAAACATAGTGTGGCAAAATTAATTGGTGCGCCTCCTGGATACGTGGGTTATGATGAAGCTGGTCAATTAACAGAAAAAGTACGTCGTAACCCATACTCGTTAGTCCTACTAGATGAAATTGAAAAAGCACATCCTGATGTGATGCATATGTTTTTACAAATTTTAGAAGATGGTCGTTTGACGGATGCACAAGGTCGTACCATTAGTTTTAAAGATACGATTATTATCATGACATCAAATGCTGGTACAGGAAAAGTAGAAGCAAACGTTGGATTTGGTGCGGCACGTGAAGGCTTAACAAACTCTGTTTTAGGCCAATTAGGTGATTTCTTTAGTCCTGAATTTATGAATCGATTTGATGGGATTGTTGAGTTTAAAACACTTAGCAAAGAAAATTTACTTAAGATAGTTGATTTAATGTTATCTGATGTAAATGCACAAATTGCACGAAATGAGATTCATTTAGATGTAACAGCTGCTGTGAAAGAAAAGTTAGTAGAACTAGGTTATGATCCTAAGATGGGTGCACGACCATTGCGTCGGACAATTCAAGAACATATCGAAGATAAGATCGCTGATTTCTATCTTGAACATCCTGAATACAAAACACTCTTAGCAGATTTAGTTGATGATGAAATCGTCATTTCAGTTCAAGAAAAAACTGATACACCAGAGTCAGAAAATCATGAGACATCAGTGGTGGATCATGATGCTGAATAAAAAAAGGCTTGAGGGGTTCCTCAAGCCTTTTTCTTATTCAATAATTAGCATACCTTCTTTAATGGCAAAAGGATTTTTTTCATTGATGTGGTCATAAAACATAATCCCATTTGTATGGTCGATCTCATGTTGTACAACCATGGCATCATAGCCTCTTAGTTTAAGACGTTGTTTTTGACCATCTTTGTCAAAGTAGTCGACAGTGACACGTGCATGACGTACAACATAACCAGGAACTTCACGATCGACTGATAAACAGCCTTCACCGTCTGCAAGCGCAGCGTCCTGAACAGAATGTGCAACGATTTTTGCATTGTACATAATCGTTGCTATACTGTATGCTTCGGGTGCTTTTTGTGTATCTTCTTCAGTTTCAAGGTCTTTTGGAACCAAGCAAGCTAGGATTTTTTTAGAAATATCAAGTTGTGGCGCTGCGATACCAACACCCCCACGTAATCCCATTTTTTCAGCCATGACTGGATCTTGAGAATGACGTAAAAATTGGAGCATTTTTTCTCCGAGAATGATATCCTCATCAGAGAGTGGTAAAGATACCTCTTCACCAACTTGGCGTAAGGTTGGATTGCCCTCACGAATGATATCATCCATATCAATCAAGTGGCTGGCTTTTATTAAACGTTCTTGTGCTGTCATTATTGCCTCTTTTTATAAATTTAGATTTGCTTGTAATCACGATACATACTCTGAGACGATGTCAAAAAGTCATAGATAATCAATGATTATAATGTGTTGCAGTTGATTCTATTATATCACAATTTGATGATCAAAAATGGTAAAATGAACCTATGATAGAAAAAGACATAACAAAGAAATTTGAATTGATTTCAAAATATAATCCATCAGGAGATCAGCCCACTGCGATTGAAGCGTTATGTGAGGGGATTGAAAACGGTGAGAAAGCACAGATTTTACTCGGAGCTACAGGAACGGGTAAAACGTATACGATGAGTCAGGTGATTGCTAGGGAAAATAAACCTACCTTGGTCATCGCACATAATAAGACACTTGCAGGTCAGTTATATGGAGAGTTTAAGGAGTTTTTCCCGAATAATGCGGTAGAGTACTTCGTCTCTTACTATGATTATTACCAACCAGAAGCTTATGTACCGTCTAGTGATACTTATATAGAAAAGGATTCATCTGTTAACGATGAGATCGATAAACTACGTCACAGTGCGACAAGTTCTCTTTTAGAGCGTAATGATGTCATTGTTGTCGCATCTGTCAGCTGTATTTATGGATTGGGTAATCCTAAAGAATACGCGGATAATGTCGTCAGCCTACGACCGGGGTTAGAAATTTCACGAGATCATCTGCTCAATAGTCTTGTAGATATTCAGTTTGAACGTAATGATATCGACTTTCAGCGTGGTAAGTTTCGTGTACGTGGCGATGTTGTCGAAATTTTTCCAGCATCACGTGACGAGAATGCTTTTCGTGTCGAATTTTTTGGAGATGAGATTGAAAGGATTCGTGAAATAGAGGCTTTGACAGGTCATGTACTTGGTGAAGTAGAGCATTTAGCAATTTTTCCAGCGACTCACTTTGTCACAAATGACGAACATATGGAAGACTCTATCGCTAAAATAGAGGCAGAACTTGAAGAGCAACTCAAAAAATTCAATGCAGAAGGCAAGCTCCTTGAAGCACAACGTCTAAAACAAAGAACTAACTATGATATTGAGATGTTGCGTGAGATGGGTTATACAAATGGTGTTGAGAATTATTCTAGACATATGGATGGCCGTAGCGAAGGTGAACCACCGTATACGCTATTAGATTTCTTCCCAGACGATTTTTTGATTATGATTGATGAAAGTCATATGACAATGGGACAAATCAAGGGCATGTATAACGGCGATAGATCTCGAAAAGAAATGTTGGTAGATTATGGTTTTCGATTACCTAGTGCCTTGGACAACAGACCCTTAAGACGAGAAGAATTTGAAAGTCATGTACATCAGATTGTTTATGTTTCGGCGACACCTGGTGATTATGAATTAGAACAGACAGATACAATCGTTGAACAAATCATACGACCGACAGGGTTGCTCGACCCAATCGTTGATGTGCGTCCTAGTATGGGACAGATTGATGATTTGTTAGGTGAAATTAATGAACGCGTGGAACGTCATGAGCGTACCTTTGTCACAACCATGACCAAAAAAATGGCTGAGGATTTAACCAATTATTTTAAAGAAATGGGAGTAAAGGTTAAATACATGCACTCAGATATCAAAACCTTAGAGAGAACAGAGATTCTGCGTGATTTGAGATTAGGGGTATTTGATGTGTTAGTCGGTATTAATCTCTTACGTGAAGGGATAGATGTACCTGAAGTTTCTTTGGTTGCGATTTTAGATGCTGATAAGGAAGGTTTTTTGAGAAATGCAAGGGGACTCGTTCAAACGATAGGCCGTGCTGCACGTAATTCAGATGGGCGTGTGATCATGTATGCCGACAAAATGACCGAGTCTATGCGTATTGCAATCGAAGAAACAGCCAGACGTCGTGAGATACAGATGACTTATAATGCAGAGCACGGTATTATACCTACAACGATTATCAAAGAAATACGCGATAAGATTGGCATCACTAAAGTCGCTGATGATGGACAAGAGGTTGAAGTTGACTACAGCACATTAAATCGTAAAGAACGCGCAGCAGCTATTAAAACACTTACTGAGCAGATGAATGAAGCAGCAGGAAACTTAGACTATGAATTAGCAGCGCAAATTCGAGACACGATTTTGGAGATTAAGGCGATTGATTAAACAATTATATAATCGATTGATGTCGTATTTGATTGGACAAGCTGAATGTCCTCATGGCGTATTAGGACGTTTCATTACCTTGATTTGGACTGTCTATTTTAAAAAGTTATCACTATGGACGCTATCTCATACAGTGTTAGAGGATCATAGCAAAGTATTAGAAATTGGTTATGGTGGTGGTGCCACGATTAAAAGACTTGTAGCGTATCAAAAGAAATTGAAAATTTATGGTATTGATCCATCTTATAATGCTTATCAAAGAACATTAAAAAATAATAAGAAAGCTATCAAATCAAAAGAGGTCAAACTATCAATAGGTAAGGTTGAAGATTTAACTTATGAAACGATGAGTTTTGATACTGTTTTTGCTATTCAAACACATATTTTTTGGTCTAATTTGTCTCAAGGAATAAGTGAAATTTATCGTGTTATACGAGATGGGGGACAGCTGATTATCTCTTGTGAAATAAGTAAAATCGCTTATCATCAAGGCCAATATGCTGATCCCAGTATATTTATTGAGCTATTAGAGACTATTGGCTTTAAAAAAGTAACTGTTTTGAAAACACCAATGTGGGTTTATTATTGTGCACTAAAATAAGTGTCATATTAATAAAGAAATGACAAGCACAATCATTTGACTTTGGTCATGAAATAGGTATAATTAGCAGTGTTGTGATAATTGAAATCATGAATAATGATAGGTGAAAGAAGAAAAAAATGAAATTAAAAAAATTAGCATTAATGACGATGGCTTTTGGGTTACTTGTGACACTTGCTGCATGTGGTAGCTCTAACAAAAATCAGTTAACTAAGATTAAAGATAAAGGGACTTTGACAGTTGCGGTGAGTCCAGATTATGCACCATTTGAATTTCAAATGTTAAAAGATGGCAAAAATACAGTTGTCGGCTCAGATATTGACTTAGCTAACGAAATTGGTAAAGCTTTAGGTGTTAAAGTAAACACTCAAGCTATGGATTTTAATAATGTGCTTGCCAGCGTAACAAGTGGTAAAGCAGATATCGCTATTTCAGGAATTTCTGCTGATGAAGATCGTAAAAAAGCGTATGATTTTTCTGATAGTTACTACTCTGCTCAAAATGTGATTGTCGTTAAAAAAAATAATCAAGATAGCTTAGCAAAACTAGAGGCGTTCAAGGGTAAAAAAATTGCAGCTCAAAAAGGGTCAGTACAAGAAAAAGTAGCTACTGACCAGATCAAAGATGCATCCTTAGTTGCTTTGATTAAAACTGGACAAGCCATTAATGAATTAAAAAATGGTACAGTTGAGGGTGTTGTACTTGAAGGACCAATCGCTAAATCTTATGTATCAGCAAACCCAGATTTAGTGATATCAGATATCAAATTAGATTCATCTGACACAGATAGTTATTGTGTCGCAATGACAAAAAAATCTGATGACCTTAGAACAGAAATTAACAAAGTCATCAAAAAATTAAAAGCAACTGATGCGATTAATAAATCTGTTGAAAAAAACTTCGAATTAGCACAAACAGCCAAATAAGATAGCTCGATTAATCTCTAACGCTTTTGTACTTTACAAGTGTATTAGAGATTTTTTAAAAGATGAGGGTGTGCTCAGGAAAAAATGATGAATAGTCATACATTTTATTTATAAAATTAAGCAAAACACTTGATTTTGTGACTAAAAAGTGTATAATTATACCTATAAACTAATAAATATACAAATCAGGAGAGATGAAATGAAAGTTAAGAAAATAGTACTTGGTGCAATCGCAATGACAGCTGTGTTAGCATTGACAGCATGTGGATCAGGTAAACAAGCTAATGCTGATAAAAGTTTAAGTAAGGTTAAAGATAAAGGAACGCTTACAGTAGCACTAAACCCTGAGTTTGCACCATTCGAGTTTCAAACAATTGAAAATGGTAAAAATAAAATTGTCGGATCAGATATTGATTTAGCTAATGAAATCGGTAAAGCGTTAGGTGTTAAAGTAAAATTTGAGGCTATGGACTTTAATAATGTTTTAGCATCTGTACAATCAGGAAAATCTGATATTGGTATCTCTGGTATTTCTGCTACTGCTGAAAGAAAAAAAGCGTATGATTTTTCGACTCCTTACTACACAGCTAAAAATGTCATGATTGTCAAAAAATCAGAAGTTGATAAATTTACAAAACTATCAGATTTTGATGGTGTAAAAGTGGCTGCACAAAAAGCTTCTATTCAGGAAAATATTTTAACAGATCAAATCAAAGGTGTAAAAGTTGTGAGTCTAGTTAAAAATGGTCAAATGATCAACGAATTGAATAACGGCACAGTATCAGGCGTTATCTTTGAAGAACCAATCGCTAAAGCTTATGTCGCAGCAAATCCTGATTTAACGATTGCAACAAGTGTTAAATTTGATAGTTCAAAATCAGATAGTTATGCGATTGCATTGCCTAAAGGATCAACAAAACTAAAAGATGAAATCGATAAAGTGGTTGATAAACTGAAATCAGAAGGAAAAATTGATCAGTTTGTAGAAAATAACTTTAAGTTATCCCTAGAAACTGCAAAATAAGCATCTACTAAATCATCAGTAGATGAAAACCGAACATTTATAAAAACACGATGGGGGTGATACATCGTGTTTTTTTGCTATCAAACGTAAGTACTGTATGTATTCATACCGTAGTTACTAATGTTCATCAAGTCGATTATTATCACGATAAAACCTGATCATTAGCAGTTATTTATGTTAAGCATAGTGGCAATTGTGTTTTTGAGGGGAAATCAAATACATACATTGATGAAAGGATGAGCCAAATACAGTAAAAGACGTACATTTAAAAAAAGAGTTAATCTTTATTGGTTCAGATACTATCAAAAAAAATAATAAGTATGATATAATAATATCAATATTTAGTCAATTCTAAATGTTACGGCAATCTTAATCTTAAGATAAATAGTAATCTAATAATGGAGGGTTCACCAGAATGACAGTTTACAACTTTTCAGCAGGTCCTGCTGTATTACCAAAACCAGTGCTAGAGCTGGCACAAAAAGAAATGCTTGATTACCGCGAAAGTGGTATGAGTGTGATGGAGCTGTCCCATCGTTCGTCTGAGTTTGATGAAATCATTAAATCGGCTGAGTCACGTTTACGTGAATTAATGGCGATTCCAGACAATTATAAAGTCTTGTTTTTACAAGGTGGTGCATCCTTACAATTTTCAATGATTCCACTTAATCTTGCACAAAAAAAGAAAAAGGCATATTATGTTGTCGGTGGATCTTGGGGTAAAAAAGCTTATACTGAAGCTGTTAAATTATCAAAAACGATTGATTTTCAACCAGAACTATTAGCTTCTTCAGAAGATAGCGTCTTTAATCATATTCCAACCTTTGATGCAAGTACAATCGATAAAGATGCTGCTTATGTGCATTTAACGACAAATAATACAATTGAAGGCACAACTGTTTATGAGTTACCAGATACAAATGGTGTCCCTATTGTTGCTGATATGAGTTCAAATATCCTTGCTGTTCGTTACAACGTCGCTGATTTTGGTTTGATTTATGCAGGAGCTCAAAAAAATATTGGCCCAGCAGGTGTCACGATTGTTATCGTGCGTGAAGATTTATTAAATGATGAGCCTGTTTTATCATCAATGTTAGACTATCGTATTCAATCTGATAACGACTCGCTTTACAACACACCACCAACATATGGTATTTATATGGCGCGTTTGGTATTCGATTATGTCGCTAGTCTTGGTGGCGTTGATGCAATGGAAACTAGAAATGTTGAAAAAGCAAATCTATTGTATGACTTCATAGATCAATCTGAATTTTACTCAAATCCTGTATCAGTTAAAGCTGACCGTAGTATTTGTAACATTCCTTTTGTTACACCAACTGATGAGTTAGATAAACTGTTCAATAAAGAAGCATTAGCGCATGAGTTTAAAAATATCAAAGGCCATAGATCAGTTGGTGGTATGCGTGCCTCAATCTATAACGCCTTTCCACTCGAAGGTGTAGAAGCATTGGTAGCCTTTATGAAGGCATTTGAAGAAAAGAATAAAGGATAATAAGATAAAAATGGTTTATACAGTAAAAACTTACAATAATATTAATCAAGTTGGGCTTCGTGAACTTGGAAACGGCTTCCAGATTGATGGGGATCAAAAAGAGAATCCAGATGCTTATATCATTCGTTCTGAAAACCTTCATGGTGTAGATTTTCCTGATAACTTGAAAGTCATTGCGCGTGCTGGTGCTGGAACTAACAATATTCCTATTGATGTCGCAACTGATCATGGTATTGTTGTCTTTAATACACCAGGTGCTAATGCTAATGCGGTGAAAGAAGCAGTTATCGCCTCAACACTTTTAAGTGCGCGTGATTACCTCGGTGCTAACAAATGGGTTAACACATTGACAGGTGATGATGTACCTAGTCAAGTTGAAGCAGGGAAAAAACAATTCGCTGGTACTGAAATTGCAGGCAAAACACTTGGTGTCATTGGTCTTGGCGCTATCGGTGCTAGAATCGCAAATGATGCTGTTCGTTTGGGTATGAACGTGATTGGCTATGATCCTTACGTGAGTGTTGAAACTGCTTGGGGACTTAATCGTGCGATTATCCGTGCGACTGAAATTCAAGAAATCTTTAAAAACTCTGATTACATCACGATTCATGTACCATTAACTCCTGAAACGAAAGAAACTTTTAATCGTGAAGCCTTTGATTTAATGGGTAAAGATGTGACAATCATCAACTTTGCACGTGGTGAACTAGTTGATAATAAAGCCTTGTTTGATGCCATTGAAACAGGCGTTGTGAAGCGTTACATCACTGACTTTGGTACAGAAGAGCTACTTAATAAAGATAAAATTATCGTGTTACCACACGTTGGTGGCTCAACCGAAGAAGCAGAGTTAAACTGTGCGATTATGGCCAGCCAAACGATTCGTCGCTTTTTAGAAACAGGCGAAATTATTAATTCTGTCAACTTTCCAAATGTTAAGCAAGTGTTGACAACACCGTTTAGAATTACCTTAGTTAACCACAATGTACCAAATATCGTGGCTCGTATCTCTACGCGTGTTTCTGATGCTGGTATCAATATTTCAAATATTATTAACCGCTCAAAAAATGACCATGCTTATACATTGATAGACTTAGATGAATCAGATGAAGAAAAAGTAAAAGCACTTGCTGCTGGTTTTGAAAGCTCAGAGCATATCATTAAAGTTAGGATTATCAAAAAATAATGAAGATATTTTATTGGTATCCAAAATGTTCGACTTGTCAGAAAGCTGCTAAAGAGCTGGCAGATTTATCTGAGGATGTCGAAAAAATTGATTTGAAAACAACGCCACCAAAAGCAGATGTGATTTTATCTTGGTTGAAAAATTCAGGACTGGATAAAAAGAAATTCTTTAACACATCAGGGATGCGTTACCGAGAACTTGAGTTAAAAGATAAAGTCGCTGATTTAACACCAGAAGCTGCTGCGGACTTGCTTGCATCTGATGGTATGTTGATCAAACGCCCTATCTTAGTTGATGAAAAAGGTCATATTTTACAAGTAGGTTATAGAACAGCTTATGCAACATTGCTAGATTAATTTAGACAAAATAAAAAACGAGCCAGACACGATATGTGTTTAGCTCGTTTTTTTATTGGTTATAAGTCAATTTCAAGTAAGATAGGGGTGTGATCTTGTCGACTACCTGAATCAATCATCTCAGATTTTTGGATAGCATCAGCAATACGTTGTGAGGTAATGAAGTAATCAATACGCCACCCTGAATTGTTCAGTTTACTTGTTTTAGAGCGTTGTGCCCACCAAGAATAGACATGGGGTACTTGACCATGAACATATCTAAAAGTATCAATAAATCCAGCAGACAGTAGGTTAGTAAATCCTTGGCGTTCTTCATCTGTAAAGCCAGCTGAATTGCGATTGTTATTTGGATGTGCTAGGTCAATCTCGTGATGTGCGACATTGTAGTCTCCAGTTGCGATGACTGGTTTTTGAGCATCTAGCGAGAGGAGATACGCTTGGTATTTGGTATCCCATAGTTGACGATCAGACAAACGTCTAAGTCCATCACCAGCATTTGGTGTGTAGACTTGTGTTAAGAAGAAGTTATCAAACTCTAGTGTGATAATACGTCCTTCGTTATCCATCGTTGATGGTGCATCTATTTCTGGCATAGTCGCTGTGACGTTAAGGTCTTTTTTATAGAGAAACATGGTACCGGCATAGCCTTTTCGAGCAGGTTCTACAGAAGAATTCCAAACGATCGTATATCTTGGAAAACGTTCTGTCAAAATATCTATATGTTTTTTTGTAGGTCCTTTAGCAGATAATTTCGTTTCCTGTAAGGCAATCACATCAGCATCAAGGACAGCAAGCTTGTCTAAAACAGCTTGTGACAATTGAGCACGTGCTGAATCACTGGTTAAAGCAGCATTAAGGGAATCGATATTCCACGAGATAAATTTCATATTCATAACCCTTATTATAACAAAAAACTAGCATTAACTAACAACAAATGTCTGAGAAGTCAGATGAGTAACCTGTTAAGGAATGAAACTGTCAAGAAATTCCTTAACAGCGTGTAGCATGAGTCATTTTTTAATGTGAGTTATCTAAGTCACGTATCAGTTTAGACTCAAGGAGGTATGTGATTTGATAACGAAATGTCATCGTTTTTAAAAAAGGTCCCAGCTCATCATGATCAGGATCTAGACTGGCTAATTTATTTAAATATGCATCCTTTTCCTCAACTGTGCATATTTTTTTAAAATAACCCCAAACATGCTGATAAGCAGTTGTTAAAGTTTTAACCGTAGGCTGTTTCTGCGCAGCTTCTTGCAGTAATTGCTCGAATTGTGCTGTTTTATCAGGTGTCCATTGGTTATATTTGAAAAGCTCTCTAATTTGATTATAATGTTGCTGGGAATGCGCCATGACCCAATATTTATGTTCTGCCCACTTACTTTGGCAAGTTCTCATGTTAGACTCCTTATGAATACTGTTAATTGTGCTTACTAGATGATACCCAGTTTAAATTATATCAAATCAGGTGTTAAACAGTATAAAATAATTACACGGAAAGTTCAGTGTTTTTGATAAATAAAACGATAGTTGTAGTGCGAATGTCTTATTAAAATGTGGTATAATATGTATGATTACGGCATCTCATCTGATGCCTTGAAAGAGGAAATTTTTTTGACTGAAACTACCCAAACAACTCCCAAAGAAACTTTTTATATCACAACACCGATTTACTATCCATCTGGTAAACTCCATATCGGTAATTCTTATACAACCATAGCTTGTGACGTTATGGCACGTTATAAACGTTTGATGGATTTTGACGTGTTTTATCTGACAGGTACAGATGAGCATGGGTTAAAAATTGAACAAAAAGCTAACGAACTTGGTATTTCACCCCAAGCCTATGTTGATGGTATGGCTGCCGACATGAAAAAATTGTGGGGAACACTCGATATTTCATATGATAAATTTATCAGAACGACTGATGATTATCATGAAAAAGCGATTGCTGATATGTTTGAGCGTTTGATTGAACAAGATGATATTTATCTTGGTGAATATGATGGTTGGTATTCAGTTTCAGATGAAGAATACTTTACAGAGTCTCAGTTAGCTGAGGTCTATCGTGATGAAAATGGTGTCATGATTGGTGGTAAAGCACCAAGTGGACATGAAGTTGAACGTGTGAAAGAAGAATCTTATTTCTTTCGTATGGGCAAATATGCCGATCGCTTGCTAGCTTATTATGAGTCACATCCTGACTTCATTCAACCTGAGTCTCGTAAAAATGAGATGATTAATAATTTTATCAAGCCAGGATTAGAAGATCTATCTTTATCACGGACTACTTTCACTTGGGGTATCCCAGTTAAATCTAATCCTAAACATGTGGTTTATGTTTGGTTTGACGCACTTGCAAACTATATTACAGCCTTAGGGTATGGCTCGGATGACTCGACTAACTTTGACAAATTCTGGCCAGCAAATGTGCATATGGTTGGAAAAGAAATCGTGCGTTTCCATACGATTTATTGGCCAATTATGCTAATGGCACTTGGGTTGCCATTACCTAAACAAGTATTTGGTCATGGCTGGTTGTTGATGAAAGACGGTAAAATGTCTAAATCTAAGGGAAATGTTGTTTATCCTGAGATTTTAGTTGAACGCTATGGTTTGGATGCTTTGCGTTACTATCTCATGCGTGCAGTACCATTTGGTAGTGATGGTATCTTCACACCAGAAGATTTTGTGAATCGCGTCAATTATGATTTGGCAAATGATTTAGGTAACTTACTTAACCGAACTATTGCCATGATTAATAAATATCAAGGTGGTTTGATTCAAACACCAGAAACACAGACTGAGTTTGATGACAGTTTAGAAGCCGTTATTCAAACGGCAATTACAAATTATCATCATGCTATGGATAAGATGGAATTTAACGTTGCTTTAAGTGAAGTGTGGACGATTATCTCTAGAAGTAATAAATATATTGACGAGACTACACCGTGGATTTTAGCTAAAGATGAGGAAAAATCTGGTGAATTAGCTAGTGTCATGTATCATTTGGCAGAAAGCCTTCGCATGACTGCGGTCCTATTACAACCATTTATGCGTACGACGTCGCAAGCGATTTTGACACAGCTTGGGTTATCCGCAACTGAGATTAATTTAGCATCTGCAACGTTTGGTATGATATATACAGCACCAGTTGTGACTAAAGGTGAGCCGATATTCCCACGTTTAGATGCAGAAGATGAAGTTGCCTATATCCAAGAACAAATGCAAGGGAATACACCTGTCGTGCAAGATACAGGCTTTGACCCAGCAAAAACAACGCTTAAGTCTGATAAAAAAGCAATTAAATTTGATGATTTCGAAAAACTAGAGATTAAAGTCGCAGAAGTCATTCATGTTGAAAAAGTAGAAGGATCTGATAAACTTTTGAAATTTGAACTTGATGCTGGTGATGATGGACATCGTCAAATCCTGTCTGGTATTGCAAAATTCTATCCAAATCCAGAAAGCTTAATTGGCTTAAAATTACAGATTGTCGCGAACTTGAAACCACGTAAAATGATGGGCTTGTTATCTCAAGGGATGATTTTATCTGCGGAATCCGAAGGTAAATTGACACTCTTAACAGTAGCGCCAGAAGTTGCCAATGGTAGTCTTGTCGGTTAAGTCATATGAAAATAATCACTGAAATTTGTGAGTTGCTGATTTTGTTCATGAGTTCTGTTGCTGTTTTAGTCTTAATCTGCGGTGTTGTGAAATCATCAGTTAAGTTCGTTAAAAATGAACTTAGTCATGCTGATAAAGCGAGTGTTTTACGTACGATTAAAAACGAACTTGGCGCTTATGTACTTTTCGCCTTAGAGCTGTTGATTGCGGCAGATATAGTTGAAAGTATTATCAAACCGACCTTTGACGATATTGCCAAGTTGGCAGCTTTGGTCGTGATTCGGACAATCATTTCTTACTTCTTAGGTAAGGAAATTGATCAGGAAATAGAGAATAAATAAAAATTAAGGAGGAGATGCCTTATTTTTTATCGAGTGTGATGACATCATGATGGGGTAAAAATCATTTTTCTTGGCCCTTATACTAGATACTGATCTAGGTTAGTCAAGTGAGTCAGGTATCTGTTGCCCCTCACGAAACTTTGTCTATAGAGACATCAGCTGTTGCGCTAACTAACATGACTCTAGCATCAAATAAGTTAACCGTATGGACATGACGACAACTGTTATGTTCGTACGGTTTTTTAATACGTTTGAAACGATTAGACCATTTTGATACCTAGCTAATTTATAGACCTATATTCATTCAAAATGGTCTAGACTTGATATTTTTGGTATAATAGAGCTAATGGAAAATTTACAAGACAAATTAAAAGCATATCATATCACCTTTAATAAACCTGAGCTTTTAGCAGAAGCTTTTACACATAAATCTTATTATTTTGAGCATAAGTCATCAAGTGTTTTTCATAATGAGCGCTTGGAATTTTTAGGTGATGCAGCCTTAGGCTTTATCATCGTTGAATATTTATATAAAGCCTATCCCGATGAGCGTGAAGGTGTATTAACTGAGAAAAAAATTTCCATCGTTCGCCGTGAATCTTTGGCTGATTTTTCTCGTCAACTTGGTTTTGACCAATTTCTGAAGCTAGGCAATGGTGAAGAAAAAAATGGTGGCCGTGAAAATGAGGCTAACTTAGAAAATTTATTTGAAGCATTTTTAGGTGCAGTTCTGATGGATCAAGGATTTAACGCCGTCAAGAACTTTATTTATGAGGTCATGATTCCTAAAATTGAAGATGGGTCTTATGATAAAGTGACGGATTATAAATCAGCACTGCAAGAAATTTTTTATACAGCAGGACATATTGATACGAATAATAAAATTCCACTTGAGTATGTCGTTGTAGGTCAGAGTGGTCCAGTACATGCGCCTATCTTCGAAGTAAATGTCGAGTTTGAAGGTCAGGTAATCGGGCAAGGTAAGGGCAAGTCCAAAAAAATAGCAGAGCAAGATGCTGCACGAGATGCCTTTGTCAATCAAAAAAAGCAACAAGAGGATAGATAAGCATGTATTTAAAGCAAATCGAGATGGTAGGCTTCAAGTCTTTTGCTGATCGTACGAAAATAACCTTCGATACAGGTGTGACTGCTATCGTGGGTCCAAATGGTTCTGGAAAATCCAATGTTACTGAGAGTCTGCGTTGGGCACTTGGTGAACAATCAGCCAAAAGTTTGCGTGGGGCTAAGATGCCTGATATTATTTTTGCTGGTACGCAAAAACGTCGTGCGCTTAATTATGCAGAGGTCATCGTCACATTTGATAACAGTGATCAGTATCTAGCTAGTGATAAAACAGTTGTTGTGACACGTAGACTTTATCGAAATGGTGATAGTGAGTTTTTGATTAACGATCGAAAAGTCCGCCTCAAAGATGTGCATGAATTGTTTATGGACACAGGACTTGGTCGTGATAGTTTTTCGATTATCTCTCAAGGTAAAATTGAGTCAATTTTCAATAGTAAACCAGAAGAGCGCCGTTTGATTTTTGAAGAAGCGGCAGGCGTATTAAAATATAAAACACGAAAAAAGGAAACAGAAAGTAAGCTTGCGAGTACGCAAGAAAATATGGATCGTCTTGACGATATTATTTATGAGTTAGATGGTCAATTAACCCCTTTACGTGCACAACGTGATGTTGCATTGAAATTTCGTGAATTAGATGAAAAGCGTGAGCAACTTGGGTTATCTGTAATTGTAGCGCAGATTATCGCTGAAAAAGTGACTTATGAACAGACACAAGTGCAGCTTAAAGCTGTCACAGAAAATTTAGATGAGTTGGCACAGGTTGAAGCAGGTCTTGAGGACCAATTAGTAGACTTGAAACAAAAACGCAGAGAAGTTGAGCGGACTCAAGAAACTTTGCAAGAAGCGTTGCTTAACCTAACGACAGCTAAATCTGATTTTCAATCCAAGATAGATATCTATAAAAATCAAGAAGAGATGTCACAAAAGTCTGTCGCAGAACGTTCAGAGCGAATTGAGCTACTCTCTCATAAACTCAATAACCTAGAAGATGAACTTGAACAACTAACGACTAAACTGTCGGAGAATCAGGCACTAAAAACGTCATTATCAGAACAGATACAGTCGCTTCAAACGAAACTAGATGGGTTAAGTGAAAATCCAGAAGAGGCGATAGAGCGTCTGCGTACTGAGTATGTTAGGTTAGTAAATGAAGAAGCACAGTTGTCTAATAAGATGACTAAGCAAACTTCTGAGTTAACTAATTTAGTCGCAAATGCTGCAAGTAGATCAGATGAACAACAGGAATTATCAGAAAAATATAACAGCTTAAAAGCTGAATTAACCGAGACAAGTCAGCATGCTAACGCCTTAAAAGAAGAGATTGATCAACTTCTGCACGACTATCAAGAAATAGATGTCGCACTCAAACACTCAGAAATGGAAAATGAGCAGTTACAAACACGACTCTTTTCTGCCATGGATGATGTGCATAAAACAAAAGCACGTTTATCTAGTTTGGAAAATATACGTGCAACACACGCAAACTTTTATCAAGGCGTTAAAGCCGTTTTACAAGCTTCTGATAGATTACCAGGTGTAATTGGGGCGATTGCAGACCTTGTCAGCTTTGATAAAAAGTATGCGACCGCACTAGATATCGCTTTGGGTGCTGGTGCACAAAATATTGTTGTATCAGATGAACAGGCAGCAAAATCAGCGATTAACTTTTTAAGAGAACAACGCTTAGGGCGTGCGACTTTTCTACCGTTAACGACAATTAAGCCAAGACAGTTTAATCAGTTAACTAAAGTTGCAAATATGACTGGTTTTATCGATGTTGCACAACATCTCGTGACCTATGATGCGCACCTATCACCTGCTATCTCTAATCTATTAGGTAGTGTATTAATCGTCGATAATAACGATAATGCTACGAAAATTGCGCGTGCAGTGAATTTTACCGCACGAATTGTTGCCTTAGATGGGACAGAGATTAGACCTGGCGGTTCATTTTCAGGTGGTGCCAATAAAAAGAATGCGACGACGTTTACAACTGTCGAAATAGATGATCTAAAACAAAAAGTATCAGCTTATGAAGCAACTGTGCTCGAGTTAGAGCAGTCACTTAAAACTGTTCAAACAACTAAAACACAGTTAATGACTCAACTTGCCGAGTTAAGACAAGTTGGTGAAACGCGTCGTCTTGAACGACAAAAATATACACTAAAAGAGCAGACACTGCTTAGTGCACAACAAGATTTAGAAAGCCGATTGATCTTATCTAAAACAGTTGATGAGCAGAGCATGATCGACAGGCTTAACGCGGAAAATGAGAGTTGTCAACATAGTCTAGCGGCTATAGCAGATAAAAAAGATCAAATTAATCGTGATATTACGCAACTTAAGAGTAGTCAAACCGAAATCAATACCTTGCTTGATACGGTGAGAAAAGAGCTACAAGCAACACAATTAACTTACTCTGAGATTATCTCTGAATTGAAACATCAGACGAGTGAGTCAACGCGTTTAATGCAAGAAAAAAACGCATTAAGTCAAGAAATGGCAGCACTAACTGCACAAAACGAGACTAGTGATGCTGAAGTCGACAAAACTCGCTTAGCGCAGTTAACAGAAAACTTAAAAAAAGTTAGCGAAAAACTTGATCAAACAAATATGCAACTTGTCAGTCTGAAGTTTGAACGTGAGGATTTAACTGCACAAATAGAAGAACTAGATGAGACACATGTAGCAGTGACGAAGGATAAACAAGAACAGTTAGCCCAGCAAACACGGTTAACACTTTCACTAGAATCGTCAGAGCAGATTTTAAGACAACGTCAGAACAAATTAACAGATGTTTATCAGATGAGTTTTGATGCTGCTAAAGCAGTAGCGCAAACTCTGACAAGTTTATCTGAAAGTGAACGTCAGCTTCAAAATCTAGAAAGTCAGATTCGTAAACTAGGACCTGTCAACTTAGCTGCTATCGAACAGTTTGATGAAGTCAATGAACGTCGTGAATTTTTAAATACACAAAAAGATGATTTACTTAAAGCGAAGTCTCTGTTGGAATCAACGATTAATGAGATGGACGACGAGGTGAAGGTTAAGTTTAAAACGACTTTTGAAGCGATCAGGCTAGCCTTCCAAACGAACTTTACGCAGATGTTTGGTGGTGGTCAAGCAGATTTAGTCTTGAATTCAGAAGATCTTTTGACGGCAGGTATCGATATCGATGTACAACCACCAGGTAAGAAACTTGCCAGTCTAAATTTAATGAGTGGTGGAGAAAAATCACTAACTGCATTAGCACTTTTGTTTGCAATTATTCGTGTGCGTACAGTACCGTTTGTCGTACTTGATGAAGTTGAGGCCGCACTTGACGAAGCTAATGTCAAACGGTTTGGTGATTACATGACGCGTTTCGATGAAAATAGTCAATTTATCGTGGTTACCCACAGAAAAGGGACGATGAAGGCTGCTAAAGTCATGTATGGGGTGACCATGCAAGAAGGTGGCGTATCCAAGATTGTCTCAGTTAAACTGAAAGATTTTGTAGCAGATGATGCGCAAGTATAAAATGACATGAAAGTTTTTCAACTAGTAAAAGCAAGTAGATCTATTGATCTACTTGCTTTTCTAATTTTGATCAGTATATCGATAATGATGCATCGGAAGATTATGCCACGATAATTGGCACATACATCAGCTGTTGTTTAGCTATAGTGATGCATTTTTATTGTAGGGATAAACTGTACCGAGTTTTGTTTCATATTCGACTATTTCTATTAGTTTATTACTCGCTTGACTGAATTTAATTTTTGACATCCCATCAAAAATATAAGATGCGTCAGCTTCTTTAGCTTGAAAAGTCCAAGTAACAAAGTAAAAAGGCTCAGTGACATGCATATCATGAATGTCCCATTTTAAGACATGTTGCTGTTTGAGCTGCTGCTTAAGCCATAGTTGTATCTGATCTATGCCTTGATAGCAAGCACCATAACATTCATGATAAAAAATATGTCTATCAAAAATAGTCTCTATTGCCGAAAACTCACGATCAAGCCACATTTGAAAATAATCTTGAATCAGTTGCTTTTGTTTGTCCATAACTCTCCCATTATAAAGAGGATTGATACTTCACAACATATTACTTCACAACTTAATATTTCAACCTGATACCTAAGACGGCATTTATTCGTGATTATCTGATGAAACAGGCATAGTATGGTATAGAATATAGTATCTTTTTTAGTTAATTGGTGTCAAGTATTGAAAGCAATACGATAAAGTATCATAAAGGCTAGCCGATTGTTGAGGCATATCCAAGCGTTGTGTTATAATGAACACATGACAAAAATAAAATTATTAGCGCTAGATTTAGACGGTACTTTATTAACACATGACAAAAAAATCTCAGATGAAAGCAAACGAGCGATAAAGGCTGCACAGGCAAAAGGTGTACATGTTGTCATTACGACAGGCCGCCCTTTACGTGCGATAGAACATATGTTAAGTGAATTAGATCTCTTGGTAGATACGGAATACTCGATTACCTTCAACGGAGGTTTGGTCCAACGTAATAACGGAGAAATTTTATCAAAGAAAACTTTCTCATATGACAATATCAAAGAAATCCATGAGGTATTTGCACAACTTGATTTACCGTTTGATGTTGTTTCTGAAGGACATTGTTATGAGACAAATCCTAACTCGCTTTATCAAAAATTCAGCCCTTTTCTTGATTTTACCATGGGAGAGTTTGACACAATCCCCAAAGATATCATCTATAATAAGGCTGTAAGTGCTATAGATGCTGATTATTTAGATCAACAGATGACTAAAATACCTGCTGAGTTAAAAGAAAAGTATGAGATTTTTAAATCACGAGATATTTTACTTGAGATTATGCCTAAAGGTGTTGTAAAATCGTTTGGACTTGAAAAACTGATCGGTATTTTAGGGATAGATAGAGAAAATGTCATGGCGATGGGTGATGAAGAAAATGATATTGCCATGTTAACATGGGCTGGATTTGGTGTGGCGATGAAAAACGCAACTGATCAGGTTAAGGCGATTTCAGATATGACGACACCTCTGACAAATGACGAGCATGGTGTTGCCTGGGCAATCAACACATATATTTTGGAGGACTAAATGGGTTTATTTGATAAAATTTTTGGTAAAAAGATAGAGGAACAAATTGAAGAAAATCAGAGTGCAGATATCTTTAAATTTGATCTAGAAGACTTAGATGAATCGGCTGAAACAGTCGCGTTGGATGCTGAGCTACAATCTGAGGTTGAGATAGTGGAAGAGGTTTCTGAGCCAGTTCACGCGACCCTAGATGTAGCAGCAGAGCAGTCTATCATATCACCTGAGTTAGAGAAGTCTGTAGATCCAGTTGTCGCAGTACCAGACCTAACTGAGATAAGAGAAGTTGAGGAAATTGAACCTGTTGTTGTGGTTGAGGAAACACCTGAGGAGATCGAAACAAAGTACGAAAAGTCATTAAAGAAAACAAGTAAATCGTTTGGTGCACGCTTTAATGAATTTTTAGCTAACTTTAGATCTGTTGATGAAGAGTTCTTTGAAGACTTAGAAGATACCTTGATCATGAGTGATGTTGGTGTAGATGTCGCGACACAACTGACAGAAGACTTACGTCATGAAGTAAAACTACAAAATGCAAAATCTAAAGATGATGTGAAGCGTGTCATTATCGAGAGAATGGTAGATAATTTTGGAGAGTCTGGTTTAGCAACAGAATTACTCATGCATGACCCTTTGACTGTCATGATGTTTGTGGGCGTAAATGGTGTAGGTAAAACGACAACCATAGGTAAGTTAGCTAACCGATTTAACTTACAGGGTAAAAAAGTGTTATTGGCAGCTGCTGATACCTTTAGAGCAGGGGCAACAGATCAGTTAGTTGAGTGGTCACGTCGTAGTGGTGTTGAGATTGTTGTCGGTAAAGAAAAATCAGACCCAGCATCAGTTGTATTTGATGCGGTGAAGCGAGCGCAGACAGAGCAGTTTGATATCTTGTTGATTGATACTGCCGGACGCTTACAAAATAAGGATAATTTGATGAAAGAACTCGAAAAAATGGGTAAAATCATCAAAAGAGAAATTCCAGATGCACCACATGAAACTTTGTTAGCACTCGATGCGACGACAGGTCAAAATGCGATTTCACAAGCTAAAGAATTTTCAAAAGTAACATCGTTAACAGGGATTGTCCTTACAAAATTAGATGGTTCTGCCAAAGGTGGTATTATCTTAACAATCCAACAAGTATTAAAAATTCCTGTAAAATTAGTTGGTTTAGGTGAAGGGATGACTGACTTGGAAAACTTTGATGAAGCATTATTTGTTAAAGGCTTGTTCCAAGATTTGATTTGATCGACTGTGTCTAAAGAAATGTTAGACGAACCTCATGTCAAGTGAGGCATCACGCTTTATCAATCAAAGTCCCTTGGTGTGATCTAATCTGGGCCAGTCATTTACAAAAGGGCTAAAAAATAGTAAAATAGAAGTTAGAAAATCTTGGAGGATGACATGTCTTACGCTAACCTGAAGTTATTTGCACTCAGCTCAAATCAAGAATTGGCAAAAAAAATTGCCAATAATATGGAGCTAGACCTTGGAAAATGTACAGTTAAAACATTTAGTGATGGTGAAATTCAAATCAATATCGAGGAATCAGTTCGGGGTAGTCATGTCTTTTTAATTCAGTCTTCTTCTAGCCCTGTTAATGAAAACTTGATGGAATTGCTGATTATGGTTGATGCATTAAAACGCGCTTCAGTAGGCACGATTAACGTTGTGATGCCGTATTATGGCTATGCACGTCAAGACCGTAAAGCAAGACCACGCGAACCAATCACATCTAAATTAGTTGCAAATATGATTCAGATGGCAGGGGTTGATCGTATGGTTACAGTTGACCTTCACGCGTCTCAGATTCAAGGTTTCTTTGATATTCCTGTCGATCATTTGATGGGGGCCCCTTTGATCGCAGATTACTTTGAGCGCATTGGGTTAACTGGTAAAGATAACGATGTTGTTGTTGTGTCACCTGACCATGGTGGTGTGACACGTGCACGTAAGTTAGCTGACTTCTTAAAAACGTCAATCGCAATCATTGATAAACGTCGACCAAAAGCTAATGTTGCTGAAATTATGAATATCATCGGAGATGTCAAGGGAAAAAAATGTGTCTTGATTGATGATATGATCGATACAGCCGGGACAATCACACTTGCTGCAAATGCCTTAAAAGAACTAGGTGCAACGGATATCTACGCTTCATGTACACATGGCGTTTTGTCAGGACCAGCACTTGAGAGAATTGAAAGCTCAGCAATTACCAAGCTAGTCGTAACTGATACGATCGAGTTGCCAGATACCATTCGTCAATCTGAAAAGATTACTGAAATTTCGATTTCAGCATTGATTGCGGATGCGATTATCCGGATTCACGAAAATCGACCACTATCACCATTATTCCAAATGCGTGTCAAAGCAGAAGATATAGTTTAAACGCCATGGGGCGTTTTTTGGTAAAGTCATGAAAATAGAAGCTTTAGAAAAAGTTTATCCTATAAAACGAGGACCAAGTCCTCATACGGCATCTGTCTTTTCTTTTGAAAACGAGGGAGGGCAGTATTATATTGAAAAGAGCGAGCTGACGACAAGAGAACTCGAGCTCTTTACTGAGGTCTTGTTTTCAAACAAAGAGAGTGCTTTTGACACATTACCTTCAGGGAGTTACCGAATTATTCAGTTTAAAACAGCTGATTTTGATATAATAGCTGAACAACTCTCCTTAATCTTTCCTAATATTGTCAAGATAAAAAAACAGTCATCAGACTATGGGATTGCGATAGAACAACTGGCCATGGATCGCTTATATGATTCTGAAATGAAACAAACGCTTATGACCTTTTGTCAAGATTTAGGAGTCATGTGTACGTACTATATAGGGTTATTTTCTGATCAAGCAGAATTACATGATATCTACCAGACTGAAAAGAGAAACTTTGATCAAGGCTTAAGTTTTTCAGAAGCACTCATTAAAGAGGGACTGCGTCAGGTCACGAATCGTCAACTCAGCAAGATCAAACAAAGCCTATTGCTTGATTTAGAAGCGCAAGAATTGATCCAGCATCTTTACCAAAATGATGGGAATCAGCTGCAAACTGCTAAAACGCTGTTTATTCATCGCAATACGTTGACACAAAAAATGAAAAAATTTGAAGCTAAATATGGTCTTAGTTTAACCGGGAGTGATCTAGTGCTACTGTATAGTTTAATGGGCTATGCCCAAAGATAAGACTGGATAAATTTGAAAAAAGACCTAAATTAGCGTAAAATAAAATAGGCTTTAGCGCTGATAAATTTTGAAATAGATAGTCTACAGCAGTGATTGGACTACTCTCTTGATTCTCTTTCATCAGCCTATAACTATATCAATTAACTAGAAATATACTAAGATAAAGAAAGAATAATATGACTTTTAATCATCAAGATATTGAGAAAAAATGGCAAGCCTTTTGGCAAGAAAACCAGACGTTTAAAACAGGAACTGATAAAGATAAACCTAAGTTTTATGCACTAGATATGTTCCCATATCCTAGCGGTGCTGGTTTGCATGTTGGCCATCCAGAAGGCTATACTGCTACAGATATTTTAAGTCGTATGCGTCGGGCACAAGGCTATAATGTGTTACACCCGATGGGATGGGATGCTTTTGGGCTTCCAGCAGAGCAGTATGCGATGGATACTGGAAATGATCCAGCAGAATTTACAGCTCAAAACATCGAAACTTTTAAACGTCAAATCAATGCACTTGGTTTTTCATATGACTGGGATCGTGAAATCAATACGACAGATCCAGATTATTATAAGTGGACACAGTGGATTTTCACTAAACTATATGAAAAAGGCTTAGCCTATGAAGCAGAAGTTGCGGTTAACTGGGTTGAAGAACTTGGGACTGCTATTTCAAATGAAGAAGTATTACCAGATGGGACTTCAGAGCGTGGCGGTTATCCTGTCGTTCGTAAACCAATGCGTCAGTGGATGTTAAAAATTACAGCATATGCTGAGCGACTACTGAATGATTTAGAAGAAGTAGATTGGCCAGAATCTGTAAAAGATATGCAACGTAACTGGATTGGTAAATCAGTTGGTGCAAATGTTGACTTTAAAATTAAAGATACTGATGAAACATTTACCGTATTTACAACACGTCCTGATACACTTTTCGGAGCTACTTACGCAGTATTAGCACCTGAGCATGAATTGGTATCACAGATTAAGAGTCATGAACAAGCAGATGCAGTCAAAGCGTATCAACATCAAGCTAGCCTTAAATCTGATCTAGCTAGAACAGATTTAGCTAAAGACAAAACAGGTGTCTGGACGGGTGCATATGCGATCAACCCAGTAAATGGTGCTGAGTTACCAATCTGGATTTCTGACTATGTTCTTGCTAGTTATGGTACAGGTGCAATCATGGCTGTGCCAGCACACGATCAACGTGACTGGGATTTTGCTAAAGCATTTGATTTAGCTATCTTGCCTGTTATAGAGGGTGGAGATGTAACTAAAGAAGCCTATACAGAAGATGGCTTACATATCAATTCTGATTTTTTAGATGGGCTTGATAAACAAACAGCGATTCACGACATGATTAATTGGTTATCAGAAAAAGGATGCGGCCAAGAAAAAGTAACTTATCGCTTAAGAGATTGGTTGTTTAGTCGCCAACGTTATTGGGGTGAGCCGATTCCGATTGTGCACTGGGAAGATGGCACAACGACGGCACTTTCTGAGTCTGAGTTACCACTTATCTTGCCTAAAACAACTGATATCAAACCATCTGGTACTGGTGAATCACCACTTGCTAACCTAACAGATTGGTTGAGTGTTGTCAGAGAAGATGGTGTTAAGGGACGACGCGAAACAAATACGATGCCACAGTGGGCTGGGTCTAGCTGGTATTTCCTACGTTACATAGATCCTAAGAATCAGCAAGCATTAGCAGATCCTGAGTTATTAAAAGAATGGTTACCAGTTGATATCTATATCGGTGGTGCTGAACATGCGGTCTTGCACTTACTTTATGCACGTTTCTGGCATAAATTCTTATACGATATCGGTGTGGTGCCAACAAAAGAACCCTTCCAGAAATTGTATAATCAAGGTATGATTTTAGGGACGAGCTATCGCGATAGTCGTGGCGCTTTAGTTGCATCTGATAAGGTAGAAGCAAGAGACGGTCAGTTCTATAACATAGAAAATGGTGAACTGCTCGAACAAGGTCCTGCCAAGATGTCTAAATCATTGAAAAACGTGATTAACCCTGATGATGTCGTTGACCAATATGGCGCTGACACATTAAGATTATATGAGATGTTTATGGGGCCACTAGATGCGAGTATTGCATGGTCTGCTGAAGGTCTGGAAGGCTCACGTAAATTCTTAGAGCGTGTTTATCGTTTGTTCACTGAGAAAACAATTACAGCTGAAAATGATGGACAACTCAGTCGTGTTTACCATGAAACAGTTAAATTTGTGACAGAACATCTGGAAGCACTTAAATTCAATACAGCTATTTCACAATTGATGATATTTGTTAATGCTGCTAATAAATGCTCTGAAATTCCTGAAGCATATGCTAAAGGATTCATCCAGCTGCTTGCACCATTTGCACCACATTTGGGAGAAGAACTCTGGGAAACAATAACAGGTGAAAAAGGCATTTCTTATGTTGCCTGGCCAACATTTGATGAGAGTAAACTCGTTGATGATGAAGTTGAAATCGTGCTTCAAGTTTTAGGTAAAAATAAAGCTAAGCTTATGGTACCAACAGGATCTAGCAAGGCTGATCTTGAAAAACTTGCATTAGAAAATGACGTGATCCAGTCATTAATTGCTGGAAAAACAGTTAGAAAAGTCATCGCTGTGCCTGACAAATTAGTCAACATCGTGGCAAATTAATATAAAAAAAGCAAGAGTCATTATGATGTGTACGACATCATAATGACTCTTGCTTTTTTATATGTGATAGTTTGTTGGTATTAAGGTTTACTTGTCCTTAAATCTACAATTTGGACATTGCTATCGATCAAGGCACCGGCATCTTTTAACTGAATGCGAAAATCTGCGGCTTGCGTTAGTGTCATATCTTTTGTTAAAAACATTTCGCCATCTTTCTTAAAATAGATGGGGCCAAGATTTGAGTCGATAATGACTGCAAATATATCTGGAACTGAATTTTGGTCAATGGCAACAAGTCTAAAGCGTGTACCAATCGCACACCCATCTACAGGTCTGCCATTTTCACCTAGCGTTTGATCGTAATCTAAAACGATATCAGCTTTTTCCCAATCATTTAAGCGATTTAAGACAGCTTCATCAACTGTGAGTTTCATGAGCTTACCTCCTTACTAATAGTATACGCTTTGCTGCTGATATTTACAAAGTACTCGTTTATAGAATTTAACACGTTTCATCTGATTTAACTTATCGAGATTTGATACTAAAAATCAGGAAAATGCTTACTAATTAAATGGCAAATTTTAGCTTTCAATTGGTATTTACCAAATGTATATCAAACTGTTATCAAAAATAATGAATTTTCAGAAAACTTGCTTGTCAATTTCTTGATTTTTTGGTAGAATTGTCTTATATCTTTTGTCAGACAACCTCATAAAAGTAAAAGGTTTTTGACATTATCTGTGAGAGGATGAACTAATGGATAAATTACAAGCTAGACAGCAAACTTTGTGGGACCAGACTTTCGAGTCTGATGCCTGCGGTATGGGCTTTATTGCCCAAATAGATGGTAAAGCAACACATGAATTAGTAGACTATGCGATGACGATTCTTGAACGGATGAATCATCGTGGTGGTACAGGGGCAGAGCCTGATACTGGTGATGGTGCAGGGGCACTTTTTGCCATGCCTCATGAATTTTTTGTTAAAGTAACTTCAGAAGAATTGATCGATTTGCCTAAAGCAGGCGACTATGCAGTTGGTCAATTTTTCTTACCTAAAGAAACAGATAAAAAAGTTGAACTTTGCAAATCGATAGTGAATGAATTGCAAGCAGATGGCTACCAAGTCCTCTTAACGCGTGATGTGCCATTCAATTTTGATAATTGTGGACCGGCAGCACAAGAGATCATGCCTGCCTTTGTCCAGTTTATTATTTCTAAACCTAGCGACAGCGAAAGTGGTCGTGATTTTGAAGATAGACTTTATCGCCTGCGTCGTAAACTTGAGAAAACATTTGCCACTTCTGAGTTATTTATCTGTTCTTTATCAAGCAAAACGATTGTTTACAAAGGGATGCTTCATGCCTTTCAAGTTCGGACCTTCTATCCTGATTTATCAGATCCTGATTTTAAATCAACGATTGCGTTGACACACTCACGTTTTTCTACGAATACATTTCCATCATGGGATCGTGCACAACCGTTTCGTTATCTTGCACACAATGGTGAAATCAATACATTGCGCGGTGCTGAAAACTGGATGACGTCGCACAAAATTGAAATTTATAACGAAGAAAATTCAGATTCAGCTAAACTTGAAAACTGTATGGAATATCTTTACCGTAATGGTCGTGATATGTCACATGCGCTCCTCATGATGATCCCTGAAGCTTGGGGTGAAGAGGCTGCATTATCTCCTGAGTTGACATCATTTTATGAGTATACGTCATCATTTATGGCACCTTGGGATGGTCCAGCAGCATTAGTCTTTACAGATGGAGATACAGTTGGTGCGCGTCTTGACCGTAACGGTTTACGTCCAAGTCGTTATAGCATTACTGAAGATAACTTTATCGTCTGTTCTTCAGAGTCTGGTGTTGTTGATTTTGCCCCTAGTCGTGTTGTGGAAAAAGGTGTACTTGGACCTGGTAACATGATGTTAGTGGATACAGTTAACGGAAAAATTCTACGTAATGAAGAAGTTAAAAAACATTATGCAGCTCAGTATCCATATGAAAAATGGTTAGCTAAAAACTTAAGTCATATCGATGAGATTAAAGAAGATAAGAAACTGCCAGAGATGACTGAGTCTCAACTCAACACCATGCATAAATTGTTCGGTTACACTGATGAGGTAATCAGAACAGTTATTGTACCGATGGCTGACTATGGTCAAGAACCTGTTATTTCGATGGGATATGACAGCCCACTTGCTGTTTTATCTCAACAAAATCAGTCTCTCTTTACTTATTTCAAACAACAATTCGCACAAGTTACTAATCCACCAATCGATGCGATTCGTGAAAAAATCGTTGTCGGAACAGAAGTGTACCTTGGTCGTGATGGAGATTTACGTGTTGATGGCGCTGATAACTGTGTCAAACTGAAACTAGATAGTCCTGTTTTATCTACACAAGATTTTGAAAAAATCCTCTTTAACAAAGATAAAAAGCATAAAGCACAGCTGGTGACAACGCTTTATGACGTTACTAAAGATGTTCCTAATCGTTTAGAAAATGCTTTAGTTGATATGTTCAAAGTGGCTGAGGAAGCTGTTGATAAAGGCACTAGCATTATTATTTTGAGCGATCGTGATCAAGCAGAAGGCCGTATGCCGATTCCTATCTTACTTGCGACATCTGGCTTGTACAACTACATGGTCGAAAAAGGCAAAGGAAGCCAATTCTCGATTGTAGTAGACACTGCTGAAGTCAACGAAGTCCATCATTTTGCAACACTTATCGGCTATGGTGCAAGTGCCATTCACCCATATGGTGCTTATGCAACATTAACCGACTATAAAAAAGGTGATAAGATCGAATCATTCCTACATGCTGCTGAAAAAGGCATCATCAAGGTCATGAGTCGTATGGGTATCTCAACGATTTCAGGGTATAAAGGTGCACAGCTCTTTGAAGCGGTTGGGCTATCAACTGATGTTGTTAACAAATATTTCCGTGGCACTGTGACACGTATTGGTGGGCTATCACTTCACCAAATCGAAACAGAATACCTAGAACGCTATGCGTTTGCTTACGGTCCACGTAGCCATGAAACTTTACCATCAGGAGGTTCTTATCAGTTCAAAACCGATGGTGAACATCATATTTATAACCCATTAACAATTTATAATTTCCAAAAAGCAGTTCGTCAAGGTAATTATGACTTGTATAAAGCATATGCTGAAGAGTTACATGTTGAAGCTGATGAAACACCAACAAACCTTCGTCATATCTGGGAATTTAAACACAAGAGAACACCTGTTGCGCTTTCAGAAGTGGAACCTGTTGAAAATATCGTGACACGCTTTAAAGTTGGTGCCATGAGTTTTGGCTCTCTTTCTAAAGAAGCACATGAAACAATTGCGGAAGCCATGAATTCGATTGGTGCAAAATCCAACTCTGGTGAGGGTGGAGAAAATCGTGCGCGTTATTATAAACAAGCAGATGGTACAAATCTTAATTCAAAAATTAAACAAATCGCATCTGGTCGTTTTGGTGTTAATGCCGAATATGTCATGAGTGCTGAAGAGTTACAAATTAAGCTTGCCCAAGGTGCTAAACCTGGTGAAGGTGGACAACTACCAGGTGGTAAAGCCTTCCCATGGGTAGCAGAAATTCGTGGATCTACGCCAGGTGTTACCCTAATTTCACCACCACCACATCATGATATTTACTCTATCGAAGATTTGGCACAGTTGATCTATGATCTTAAAACAGTCAACCCATATGCTAAAGTGAATGTGAAACTTGTATCGTCTACTGGTGTTGGGACAATCGCAACAGGTTGTGTTAAAGCTGGTGCAGATAAAGTTGTTATCGCAGGGTATGACGGTGGTACAGGAGCATCTCCTCGTAACTCAGTTCGTGATGCCGGATTACCTTGGGAAATGGGATTAGCTGAAGCGCACCAAACGTTAACGCTAAATAATTTGAGACAACGCATGACGCTTGAAACTGATGGTAAATTAATGACAGGACGTGATATTGCAGTAGCAGCACTCTTAGGTGCTGAGGAGTATTCATTTGCGTCTCTTGCTCTAGTTGCTGTTGGGTGTGTCATGATGCGTGTATGTTCATTAAATACTTGTCCAGTTGGTGTAGCAACGCAAGATCCTAAACTTCGCGCTCACTTTGTTGGGAAACCTGAACATGTCGTGAATGCCATGAAATTCTTAGCGCAAGATCTCCGTGAAATTATGGCTGAATTAGGCTTCCGTTCAGTAGATGAAATGATCGGTCATGCAGAAGTGTTAAAACCTAAATTTATCGCAAAAGGTAAATCAAAATCACTTGATTTCAGCCGTATTCTTGGCACAACAATGCCAATTGAACGTAAAGTTATCGATCCGTTTATCGAGGAACGTCAGTGGAAAGAACTCGATGGATTTGCTCAAGCTGCTATTGATAACGGTACTGGTGTGACAATCAAATCACCAATTAATAACGTAACACGTACAGCCGGTGCACGTATGGCAGGATGGATTGCAGAACGTTATGGTAACTATGCGTTAACACCTGGATTGATTAAATATGAATACACAGGTATTGCAGGTCAATCATTTGGATCCTTTGCAACACAAGGGATGGAAATTACATTGATTGGTGAAGCCAATGACTATATTGGTAAGTCTTTATCAGGTGGTCGTATCATCGTTAAGCCACCAGTAGATGCTGGCTTTAATGTAGAAGCTTCTCCTATTGTAGGTAACGTATCATTATTTGGTGCTGTTCGTGGTGAAGCATACTTCCGTGGGCGTGCAGGTGAACGTTTCTGTGTCCGTAACTCAGGTGCCAAAGTTGTTGTTGAAGGTGTTGGAGAACATGGTTGTGAGTACATGACTGGTGGCCTAGCTGTTATCCTTGGTAGTACTGGTCAAAACTTTGGTGCAGGTATGAGTGGCGGTGTCGCTTATGTCTATGACAGCAAAGGTGACTTCTCATCTAAAGTTAACATGGAAATGGTTGATCTTTATAAAGTTGGCCAAACACGTGGAGATGAAGTCTTGAAAGAAATGGTTGAAAACCATGCAACTTATACAGGATCTGAAAAAGCAAAAGCCTTGCTAGCAGATTGGGACAATGCAGTTGACAAATTTGTCAAAGTTTATCCAACAGAGTACCATGAAATTAAAGAAATTGAGCATTTACTAAGTGAAGATGGCTTGACTGGTGCTGAACTTGAGATGGCGACATTTGAAAAAGCAATGAGTACTCCTGCAGAGGAAAAGGCTGAGTTAATTAAAGTAGGGGGACAATAATATGGCAGATCCATTTGGTTTTTTGAAATACAAACGTAAGGATAACCCTTATCGTTCTGTTGCTGAACGCGTGTTAGACTTTAAAGAATTACAAGTGCCACTTGATGTGGAAGAACGACAAGAGCAAGCAGCTCGCTGTATGGGCTGTGGGATTCCTTTCTGTCATGAAGGTGATTTTTATGGCGGAGGCCGTGCAGTATCTGGTTGTCCAAATGATAATCTTATCCCAGAGTGGAATGACTTAGTCTATCGTGGAGAATTTAAAAAAGCATTCGAAAGATTAGCTAGAACTAACCCAATTCCTGAGATGACGGGTCGAGTTTGTCCAGCACCTTGTGAAAAAAGTTGTACGGAAGCTTTAAATGGTGAGGGTGTGACTATTCATGATAATGAACGGTTTATCATCGATAATGCTTTTGAAAATGGCTGGGTTGCTGACAGCGGTCGTCCTAAAGAACGTACAGACTTTAGAGTTGCGATCGTAGGTTCAGGACCTGCCGGGTTATCTGCAGCTTGGAGATTAAACCAATTAGGACATAACGTGACGATTTTTGAACGTGCTGATCGTTTTGGTGGTTTACTCATGTACGGTATCCCTAATATGAAATTAGACAAAGATATCGTTGAGCGACGTATCGATGTTATGAAAGAAATCGGTATTGAATTTGTTGCAAATACTGAAATTGGCCGTGATATCGCTTATGAAACATTAACGGCAGATTATGACCGTGTGATCGTTGCAACTGGTGCTAGCGTGCCACGTGATCTACAAATACCAGGTCGTGAGTTAAACGGCGTTAAGTTTGCAGTTGATTTCTTAACAGATGTCACAAAAGTTGTACTAGCTAATGGCGACAAAAAAATGCGCCAATCACTAAAAGGCAAACATGTTGTTGTCATTGGTGGTGGTGATACAGGTAATGACTGTATCGGTACTGCTGTCCGCTTAGGTGCTGCTAGTGTAACACAATTAGAAATCACACCTCAACTTCCTAACCAACGGACAGAGTCAAATCCGTGGCCTGAGTATCCGATGGTTGGTCGTGAAGGCTATGGTCAAGAAGAAGCGATTGCTGCAGGTAACATCAACTTGACACGTTATGCGACGTCAACAACTGAATTTATCGGTGCAGAACGTGGTCAGCTAATTGCGATCAATACTGTCAAAGTAGGTCCTGATTTTAAACCAGTTGAAGGTACTGAAGAAACTTTGAAAGCAGATTTAGTCTTGCTAGCAATGGGCTTCACTGGTGCTGAACAATCAGTTTTCCAAGGATTTGGCGTCAATCAAATTTTTGATGACAATACAACAGATAATGAAAAAGTATACGTTTCAGGCGATGCTAAACGTGGACCATCTCTCGTTATTTGGGCGATTCGTGAAGGTCGTAAGACTGCTGAAAAAATAGATGAAACATTACGTGTGTTAGTGACACAGTAATCACAGTAAAAAATGGTATCTGTAGGGTACCATTTTTGTGTCATTAGTCAAATAAGTTTGTCAAAAATAAATTTTTTTGATAGAATAAAGCTATTAAGCGATGAATAATGGAAGGTTGAAAATATATGGCAACTTATACAACTGAAGAAGTTGAGAAAATCAAAGATAGAATCCTATCAGCACTAGAAGGTGTTATCGACCCTGAATTAGGTGTTGATATCATTAACTTAGGACTTGTTTATGCGATTGAATTTGAAGACTCTGGTAGAACAGAAATTCAAATGACACTCACAACGATGGGTTGTCCATTAGCGGATCTTTTGACTGAACAAATCCACGATGCCCTAAAAGAAGTACCAGAAGTCTCTGAGGTTGATGTGAAACTTGTTTGGTATCCAGCATGGAGCGTCGACAAAATGAGCCGTTATGCTCGTATTGCACTTGGGATTAGATAAGGGAAATATGCTATATCTGTTACCTGTTTTCATGATGTTTTGAAGATAAGATACAGATTTGAAATCAGTCTAATGGCTGATTTTTTTTGATACTAAAATGGTAAAATAGACCTATGAATAAATTTAAATTTTTTATGATTATCGAAGTCATTATACTTGTGCTTTTGGGAGTATCTCTCCTTAAAAATCGCATGTTTTTAATAGTGGTTGGCTTAGGGTTATTATTAACTTTCTTGTCGACTCGTGTTACCTCTAGACAACTGCAACGTGTGTTAAAACAATTTGCAATTGCTTTAGGCGTTGTTGCCTTAATCATTTTTGTAGCCAACGGCTATACTTGGATTGCCTTGATTTTCCCAATTATCATAGGGATTCTCTTTTGGAAATCATCTGGTATCCGCTACACCTCTGTACATGGTCAAAATACGTATGACGAAAATGAAAATAATTTTCAACGTCGTGGTATTTTTGAATCGAAAGACGATCATACAGTGTCACGATTATCTGGAAATGATGTGATTGATTTAGCAACAACAGTTTTTCAACCAGCGGGAAATGAATTAAACATCAAGAAAGCATCTGGTAATACGACAATTATCGTGCCTGATGATGTTGCTGTCGTATTAGATGTTACCGCAATCTCTGGTGTCGTAAAGATTTTCGATGAGATTACAAAAGTGAATGCGGAACATGTGAGATATATGACGCCTGATTTTGGTACGTCTGAAAAACGCATTAGAATTACGATTCATGTTGGTCGTGGTAGTGTAGAAATAGTTAAAGGATAGGCAGACCAAATGATATTAAAAAGAAATATAGTAACGACATTTACAAGTTGCTTTTTAATAAATGTTGGCGCCTTAATCGCGTTACTTAGTTTACTAGATATTAATTTGGTTGACTTGAAAGCCACATGGCTCATCATCACTGTCTCAGCTATATTAACCTTGTTTTATGTCTTGTTCTTTTTAATGACTTATAGTGAGAAAAAGCATGAGTTGCATCAAGATATCGACAGAATTCTCAATAACGAGATGCCAGAGTTTGAGTCATTACAAGTTTTAGCCATACGCCAGCAAGAGATGTCTTCTGAGTTGCAAAATTTATCTGTCACCCAAAATACTGAACAAGCCTCTATAGTGGAAGCTGAACGTATTAGAATATCTAGAGAGTTACATGACTCGGTAAGCCAAGAATTATTTGCTGCGACTATGATTTTATCGTCTGTCGTAGATAATCCTAATCTAAGTTCAAAACAAGTCATGAGTCAGGCAAGCTTAACGCTAAAAATTTTGCATGAAGCACAAGATGAAATGCGTGCACTTTTATTACATCTAAGGCCTGCAGAGTTAGCAGATAAACCATTGAGCGATGGCTTAAATATCTTAGTAGCTGAACTACAGGCAAAAATATCAGCTAAAATAACAGCAAGTGTTGCAGAAATAACAGCTGATAAAAATATTGAAAATAATATTTTTAGGATGACACAAGAGCTCTTATCAAATACGTTACGGCATGCTAAGGCGAAACATATTGAGATTTCTTTTTCTCAAACAAAAGGAACTTTGGTATTGGTTGTGAAAGATGATGGTGTTGGATTTGATACCTCAATCGAAATGACAGCAAGTCAAGGTGTGAAAAATATCAAGGAGAGAACACTTTCTTTAGGTGGGACAGTTGAGTGGCAGTCAGCACCTGGGTTAGGCACGACCGTGAAGATTGTTATTCCAAAGACTGCAAAGTCATATTGATTAGTGTTTAGAAACAAGTAGCTTATAAATTGATAGCAAATAGTTGTGTAATAGTATAGGAATGATTAGTAAGGAAAAATTATGGGAAAAATAGCATTGATGCTAGTAGATGATCATGAAATGGTGCGGTTGGGATTGTCAAGCTATCTTAATATGCAAGATGATCTTGAGGTGGTTGCTGAGGCAGTAGATGGTCTTGACGGGGTACTCAAAGCAAAGCAGTACCAACCAGATGTTATCTTGATGGATTTGGTGATGGATAAGATGGATGGTATAGAGGCATCTAAAACAATACTGCAAGACAATCCAGAGATGAAAATTTTGATTTTAACTAGCTTTTTAGATGATGAAAAAATATTTCCCGCACTTGAAGCTGGTGTGAAAGGCTATATTTTAAAAACCTCTCAAGCTGTAGAGATTGCTGACTCTGTTCGCAAAATCGCTCAAGGTCAAGATGTGATTTCCGAAAGTGTTAGACAAAAAATTTATGAAAAACAGCATGCACAACCAACTTTACATGATGGGTTAACTGCGCGTGAATCAGAAGTCCTTAAAGAAATTGCTAAAGGTTTATCAAATCAAGAAATAAGTGACGCTTTATTTATTTCGCTAAAGACAGTTAAGACACATGTCTCTAACATCTTAGCGAAGTTACAAGTAGAAGATCGAACTCAGGCAGCAATATATGCAATTAAGCATAAAATTAGTTGAAATGGTATAATATAATTATGAAGGACTTACTAAACAAAGCTAAGCAAACCAAAATAATTTTTTTTGATATTGACGATACGTTACGTGTTAAAAATACAGGATATATGCCAGACTCTATCCCACGTGTTTTTGAGCTGCTTCGTAAAAAAGGTATCCTAACTGGTATTGCTACTGGTAGGAATTTTTATGGTGTTTTACCTGAGATTAAGGCACTTAACCCTGATTTTTTTGTCACTGCGAATGGTGCCTACGTTATTGATAGCTCTGATCAGTTAATCTACAATAATCCATTACCTAAAAGTACGGTAGCAAGTATTTTAAGTTGGCTAAAGAATTGTGATAGTGATTATGTTTTTTATGGGTCAGATAATGTCGTTGCCTCATCCTGGAACGAAGTTGTTGCACAAGCTATATCACCAATTTATGGTGAATTATCAGTCAACCCTGACTATCATGACATACATGACATCTATCAAGTGTTATCACTATCAGATCATGATGATCAGCTCGTCTTACCAGATGAATTAGTAAACAAAGTTAGACAAGTCAGATGGCATCCTCATTCCTCAGATATTGTGCCGATAGCTGGTAGTAAGGCAGATGGGGTTAGTCGAGTTTTAAAACAACTCGGACTTAGTCCAGAAAATGTCATGAATTTTGGTGATGAACTCAATGATCTGGAACTATTTGAATTTGGCGGGATATCTGTTGCGATGAAAGTATCACATCCTGCTATCTTGGCCAGTGCAGACTATGTGACAGATTCAGTTGAAAATGATGGTATTGAGAAAGCTTTAAAAACGTTGGCGTTGATCTAATATACGCAAACATTCTGTTCGCGTAGTCGTAATCATGCACACATGTGCGTAAACAAATATAATTAAAAAAGGAAGAAAAAAATGACAATTACATATCCACAAGCAGATATTGCGAACTATAACGGTACGATTGCAACGATTCACACAAATTTAGGAGACCTTAAAGTCAAATTATTTGATGACATAGCACCAAAAACAGTTGCTAACTTTATCGAATTAGCTGAAACTGGGTATTATAATGGTGTTATTTTCCACCGTATTATCCGTGATTTCATGATCCAGGGTGGTGATCCGACTGGTACAGGTATGGGTGGTGCTTCCATCTATGGTGAAAAGTTTGAAGATGAATTTTCTGATAAAGCGTTTAATATCAGAGGTGCGTTATCGATGGCAAACGCTGGACCAAATACAAATGGTAGCCAATTTTTCATCGTACAAAATGAAAACTTACCTTACGACAAATCTGCTCTTGTAAAAGGTGGATGGCCTGAGGAAATCGCTGAAATTTATACTGCTGGCGGCACACCACATCTTGATGGCCGTCATACTGTCTTTGGCCAATTACTTGATGGTGAAAGCTTTGAAACACTTGATCGGATTGCTAAAGCACCAACAGGTGCCCAAGATAAACCGCAAGACGACATTGAAATTCTCAGCATTGAATTAGAGAAAAAAATAGATGAAGCATAATCAAACTGTTAAAATTGGTGATATTCTAGCTGTTGAAGTGACCGGCTTACAAAAGTACGGTGCTTTTGTGAAGTTTGGTGAACACAGAGGGTTGATTCATATCTCTGAAATCAAATCTAGCTACGTAGCTGACATCCATGCACTTGTTGAGGTGGGTCAGGTTTGTGATGCCCAAGTCATCGACATAGATGAGTATAATGGTAAAGTGTCTTTGAGTTTTAGAACATTAGAAACGCATCCTAAAACACACCACATGCAACGCAGATTTCATTTTAATAATCCCACAAACAAGATTGGCTTTCGTCCCTTTAAAGAACAATTAGGTGAGTGGACTAAAGAACAATTGACTTATTTAAAAGAAGTAAAAGGGTTGCATAAGCATTAATTGATGCATGACCATCGAGGATAACTGTGTCATGGCGAGATGTGAAAAATTTATGTTTGACTTAACACCCGCAAGTCACGTCGTTTTTAGTGTGGAATAAAAGTAGTGTAATAGGATATGAATGTATGAATGAAAAGGTCTTAAAAATTATCCAAATTATTTTTAATATTATATCGATTGCTGGGATGATTGCCTGTGTGGTGGGGGGATATTTTCTTTATCGAATCGGTATTCTACAAGATCCTAAAGCACTTTCTGAGTTAGTACTAGCCCATAATTTATTAGGTCCGTTTATTTTTATTGGTTTACAAATCATACAAGTTGTCGTACCGATTATCCCTGGAGGGATTACCACTGCGGCAGGAGTGATGATTTTTGGCCCCTATAAAGGATTTATTTATAATTATGTCGGTATCGTCATTGGGTCAATCATTTTATTTCACCTGGGTCGCGTTTATGGCGGCGCACTGGTTAAAACATTTATCAAGGAAAAAAATTATAACAAATACATGTCTTGGGTAAATAAGGGGCAAAAAAAATTCGATTGGATTTTTTTTGGTATTATTTTACTGCCTATAGCCCCAGATGATGCTTTAGTTTTGGTCTCTAGTCAAACAAAGATGTCGTGGAAATTCTTTCTATTTACCATATTTTTGGGTAAACCACTACCGATATTTTTGTATTCTTACCTCTTAATTCATGGTGGTAGCGCATTGACCCACTTCTTAACATGAAAAAAGAATTCGTGCTATTTTCTAGCACGAATTCTTTTTTTTAGGTACCGATCATAACTGAGGAAAAGGACGATAGCAGATATAAAACAGATGATCCCTATCTTAAGACCTTGGGGGATAAAACTTAAGACAATCGTATGAGGGCCTTTGGAAACTGGAACAGTCATAAAACCTGTTTGTGCCTGTTTTATTTTAACTGCTTGCCCATCTACTTTAGCAGACCAGCCTTTATCATAAGGGATGGTAAAAAATAAATCACCTTTACTTTGTGCAGATACTGTTGCTTTTAAGCCGTTTTTAATGGCTGTTGCGGTCACTTTATTCGCTTTAAGTGTATGGATGGTTGCGGTGTAGGCACCAGTATCTAAGCCCCAAAACTCTGTTGTATCAAAGTTGACGTAGGTGTTGCTTGGAAAGCTAAGCTTGATATTTAAAACCGTTGGTTGTGTATAATAGCCTAAATTAATCAGTGAACCTGTATCATTTGTATTGATATAGCTAATACGATCATTAAGACTTAGTTTAACATATTCAGCATCTTGATTTTGATAGGTAGCATTAGCAAATTTAAGATAGCTTTGTTTGCCAGCTGGGGCAGTCACAGTATACTGAATATCAATTGCATCATTACCTTTTTTAGTTAGCGTGACGCGATTTTGACTGCCAGTAATGGTTGCGTTAGTTGTCTCGTGGTCTACATAGAATTGAGAGTAGAATGTCGTATATTGTCCAGAAAGTTGGTTCACAAATTGTGTTTGATTGGCAATGATGTGATCTGGTTTGAGTTTGACATCAGCATAGCCATTTTTGACAAATATAGCTGGAGGTAGCGCATAGGTATTTGAAGTTAATTTTGGAAAATCTTTATTTAATGGATTAAAGCCAAATTTACTAGGTTCAGAATCATTGATATTATAGCGAATGTTAAAAATTGAATCCATTAAAATAGTATTTAAGGGATAGCGTAAATTAAGATTTGTTCCAGTTGATTTAAAGCCTAAAAGATTAAGTGTTGAAGCAGACTTACGATTACGGACGGAAGAAAATTGACTTAAAGATTTGAAATTATACTTCATGCCATCATTGCCAGTATCAGGATTTGTTTGCTCTAGTCGATAAAAGTCAGTATCAGATGCGACAGCTTTGGCTATAGGCTGTATTTTTGACGTATTCTCATCATAATTTGCACGTGAGGCATAATGCCACTCATCAGAGATACCATTTAATTGATAATAGGTATTGATACCGAGTTCAGAAAAGACAAAGATAGTGATCAAAATAGAGAAATAACGCGGAAGTAGCCATTTTCTTTGATAGCTAATGAGTAACGTTAAATAGGCAATGCCAAATAATAGCGTGAGTGAGATATTTATAAATTTAACATAATGATAATGCTTACTCAGTACTGTGGCTGTGAAGCCTATGAGCAAAAGTATGGCTATACTGATAATCCAGCGAATACGAATTTCTTTAAGTCGTTTTAGCGTTTCAGCTGCCATGATGATGATTAACAAACTAAATACAAAACTATAGCGATGTAAAAACATATTTGGGGTATGCATCCCTTGCCAAAAAAGATCCAATGCTCTTAAGTAAAATGATGCAATAATAAACCCTAATAAGGTAAGGAAAGCAAGTTTAGTACGTAGTTTGATGGATGTTGTTGCAAAGAAAAGACAGGCTAGGATTAAGGTAAAAAGGCCAATATAAATCGTAGGTACAGCACCATACTGTGTTGTATCGTAACTGGCAACGAAATTTTTGGCAAATAAATCGAAATACCATGATTTTTCGGTAAAAAGAGAGGTTACTTTTGTAAAGGACTCACCATTAGCTCGCAAATCTAAATACATAGGTAAAACCATGAGCATACTCGCTAATCCTGATAATAAAGAAGTGATCGAAAAATCGACTAATTTTTTAAATGACCAGCCATCATAGGTTAAACGGACTAAAAAGTAGCCGAGTAAGAAGAGTGCTATCATAAAGCCAAAATAATAATTTTGAGTGAAAAGTATTGTTAATGAAACAAAATATAAGCGACACTTACGCTGGTCTATCATACGATGTAAGCCGCATATAATTAAAGGTAGCCAGATGAAAACATCAAGCCACATGATGATTTCAGATTGATTGACGATAAAGCTCATCAGCGTATAAGTTGTGGATAAGCTGACAATCAACCACTTGGAGAGGGAGTGATACATGAGTTTAAACGATATAAAAGCTGATAAACCAATGCAGCCAAATTTTAACAAAGTCAGTAAATAAAGCCCGTCAGGCATGGTTGCTGCATTAAAAAAATAAGTCAATGGCATCAAAAAACTGCCTAAATAATAGGAAGAAAAGCTTAGAAAATTAAGACCAAGCCCACTGGTAAAGGTATATAAAAATCCTGAACCAGTGTGCATGATAGTTGAAAATAAAGTATGAAAATTGACATACTGATGATAAGCATCACCAGCTAGAACTGTTTTTGTGCCACTCCAGGTAATCGTAAAAAAACTGAAGTTAAGGGCCATAATGATTAAAGGGAGAAAAAAACTGATAATAAGTGCAACTTTATTGTGTTTAATGAACGTTATCATAAGCATATTGTACCATCTTTTTATAAAATGGTACGAGCACAACAAGCAAATATAAGTTGATTATAGTTAAAAATAAACGGGGATAATTCATGTGACACGTATAAAAGCTAGTTGTAATCTTGTCATTTCTATCTATTTTTGATAAAATGACAGTATATGAGAAAAACAAAATCAAGTCAAGACCAAGCTACAAGTAAGGCCGCCATTTTAGGCCTTGTTTTAGCAATCATTCCAATCACAGCCCTTCCAGGACTGATTTTTAGTTTGACAGCGTTTGAGCATATCGATGCTCATGATTTAAAGGGCAAGCAATTGGCTAAAATTGGGACGATTATAGCTATTTTATGGATGGTTGTCTTTATCATTGCTGGGTTCTTCCTATTCAGATATTTTGGCTAATCTTTAGCCATTTTTTTTTGTTTAGTTTTTAGTGATCATGCGCATATGCTGTTAGACTTTGTCTAGATGATGAGTATGTATCACAAAATATAAACGTAATTACTTTTTAGATTGGCATATACCAATTTTTTTGTTATAATAAAATAAAGCGGTTACATTTTGTTAAACTGATATAAAATTTGTGTTAAAAGTAATTGCTAGATACTAATTAATCATAAGCTAAAGTGGCGATTTACGCCAGATGGGAGTTATCACATGGGAAAACTTGGTATTTCTATATATCCAGAACGTAGTACATATGCACAAGATAAGGCATATCTTGATTTAGCGCATCAATATGGCTTCAAACGTGTCTTTACAAGTCTACTTGAAATTAATGGCGATAAAGATGAGGTACTTACTGGATTTAAAAAACCAGTCGATTATGCGAATGCATTAGGCATGGAGGTTATGGTCGATATTAATCCAGGTCTGTTTGAGCAGCTTGGCGTTTCCTATGATGATTTATCATTCTTTAAAGACATGGGGGCATCAGGTGTACGTTTAGATCTTGGGTTTACCGGAGCTGAAGAGGCTAAGATGACTCGAAATCCTTATGGAATTAAGGTTGAAATTAATATGAGTCAAGGCACTGATTATGTAGATAACATTATGAGTTATTCTCCAAATCCAGATAACTTGTTAGGTAGCCATAATTTTTATCCAATGCGCTATTCTGGTTTAGCTTTAGACCATTTTATTTATTGTACAAAAAAATTCAATCGCTATAATTTGAATACAATGGCTTTTGTGAATTCACATGATGCAACATTTGGACCATGGCCCTATAGTAATGGTTTAGCAAGTTTAGAATTACATCGTGACTTATCTATTGAAACACAAGTAAAACATATGAAACTATTAGGTGGGATTAATGACATTACCATTGGTAACGCATACGCTAGTGAAGCCGAATTAAAGGCGATGAGTCAGGCCTTCTTTGCAGCTGAACCTGCGATTAAGATTGTACCTGCTAGTGATATTACAGATAATGAACGCATTGTCCTATTTGAGAGTGAGCATAGTTATCGTGGCGATAGAAGTGACTACATCTTACGCTCTACTATGACACGTGTCTGGCATAAAGATAAAGCATTCCCTGCTCATGATACCAAAGCCATCCACCGTGGCGATATCTTGATAGGAAATGAAGCATTTGGTCAGTATAAGGGTGAAACACAGATTGCGTTAAAAGATATGCCAAATGACGGTCAAATTAATGTCGTCGGTCATATTGCAGAATCTGAACTGTTCTTACTTGACTATATTAAACCATGGAGTGGCTTTACTTTTGAGCCAGTCGATAAGTAAGACTGTTAACAGCTAGTTAAAGTTAAAAAAATAAAATCCATAAGGGTTTTATTTTTTTTGATTACCGTGATAAGTTTTTATGAAGATGAGCAAAAGGGTACCATGCTAAAATAAGAACATGTCTATGAAGGAGATGTGAAAGAAATGAAAGCATATAAAAAAATAATCTTATCTGTTGTGGCACTTACAACTCTAGGTGTTTTACAAGCTTGTGGGACGTCTGCTAAAACTAGCTCAGACAAAAAAACGAGTGAAAAAGTAACAACAATCACAGTTGCAACGGATGCAGACACTAAACCGTTTACCTACTCAGAAAATGGTAAGGCAACTGGTTATGACGTTGAAGTCGCGCGAGCAGTATTTAAAGAATTACCGGAGTACAAACTCAACATTGAAATTACAGATTTTGACAGTGTGATTGCGGGCGTCGATTCAGGACGTTACCAACTTGCGGCAAATGATATTGGATGGAAGAAAGAGCGAGCAGAAAAATATTACTTCTCTTCACCACTTTCTAAATCAAATAATGCAGTAGCAGTAAAATCTGATGTTAAGGTAAATGGTTTTGAGGATTTAGCAGGAAAAAGCACGGAAGTCTTGCCTTCTGCAAACTTCACGACGACTTTAAAAGCGTATAATGATAAAAATCCAGATAAAGCAAGTAAGTTAAACTATGTTGACGGGAATTATCCGATAGCTAGTCGACTGGCAGATGTGGACTCAGGTAAAATTGATTTTATTTTATATGATGCTATCTCTCTAAAAACGATTATAAAAGATAAGGGACTGACATCACTGAAGGTTGAAAATATCAAAGCAGATACTGTAGATGAGCATGATGGCTTAGAGTATTTCATATTTACAAAAGATAAAGCTGGTAAAGAATTACAAGGAAAAGTTGATAAAGTATTGAAAAAATTACAAGCAAATGGTACACTCAAAGAACTATCAGAAAAATATTTTGGTGGAGATTTTGTACCATCAGCGACAAAAAACTAGAAAGTTTTATACGATATGAAAAAAACGACAAAAATTGCGTTAGCCATATTGGCAATCATTATTATAATGGTTGCCTTTGTCGGTTTCGGGATAAAAGGGACTTACACATTCACTGAATTTTGGTCGATGTTTTTTGACAAAATTTTTAATTGGACGGCTTTTGTTCAAGCTTTTAAACCCATTATTAGTCGCGTACCGACATCTTTTATCATTACTTTAGTTGCCATGATAATCGGTTTGATTTTAGGCTTGTTTCTCGCATTAATTCGGATAAATAATATCCCGATTTTAAATCAAATCAGGATGGTCTTTGTGAGTTTCATCCGAGGGACGCCGATATATGTGCAACTTTTGTTGACTTATACTGGTATTCCTTTAATCTTAAAAGCGACCAACTTGAACTATGGGACAACTTATAATATCAATGATATCTCGCCGATGCTGTTTGTGATTTTGACGTTTGCGTTTAATGAAGCAGCTTATAATTCAGAAACGATACGTGCAGCGATAGAATCTGTTGATACAGGTCAAATCGAAGCAGCAAAATCTTTAGGAATGACAAATTTTCAAGTGTTTTGGCGCGTGACCCTACCAGAAGCGGCGACAGTAGCTGTTGCACCACTGGGTAATTCTTTGATGGGCTTATTAAAAGGGACATCTCTTGCCTTTGTAGCAGGTGTGATCGAGATGACAGCAGAAGCTAAAATCTTTGGTGGCTCTAATTTCCGTATCTTTGAGAGTTATTTAGCAGTTGCACTGGTCTATTGGGCTATCAATTTTGTTTTTGAAAATCTGATAAGATTATTGGAGAGAAAATTACAGATTAAACCAAAGCAACAACATAAGAATCGCTTGTTTCAAAGTGGTAATCCTTTTGATCATGGCATGTCTACAGGAGGTAGTGTATGACAATCAACCTATCCAATCTGTCTAAAAAGTTTGGTGACTCAGTTGTATTAGATGATGTATCTCTTGAGGTTAATCCAGGAGATGTCATTGCCCTAATCGGTGCATCTGGTGCAGGCAAGTCAACATTTTTAAGATCTATTAATTATTTGGAAGCTCCTGATTCAGGTCGCATCCAAATTGATGACTTAGCTGTAGACTACGCCACGATTAGTAAAAAAGACATTTTAGCACTGCGTCGTAAAACAGCAATGGTTTTTCAGCAGTTTAATCTTTTTGAGCGTCGGACAGCACTTGAAAACGTCATGGAAGGGTTAATTCAAGTCAAAAAACTTGATAAAAAAGCTGCAGCCGAAATTGCAACTGTTGCGTTACAAAAGGTTGGGTTATCTGATCGTGTCGATTATTACCCTAAATTTTTATCAGGCGGTCAAAAACAACGTGTTGGTATTGCACGAGCACTTGCTATGAAACCGGCACTTTTGTTACTAGATGAACCGACATCAGCTCTCGATCCTGAGCTGGTGAGTGAAGTACAAGACTCAATCATCAATACGGCTAAATCAGGACAAACGATGATCATCGTCAGTCATGAGATGGATTTCGTCTATAATGTTGCCACAAAAGTTATCTTTCTTGATCAAGGCAAGATCATAGAGGCAGGAACACCAGAAGATTTGTTTTATGCGCCAAAACAAGCGAGAACCAAAGCCTTTTTAGCACGACATACAAAAAATCTGGAACTAGGGAGTTTTCTTTAATGCAAGTCATCTTAGCAATTTATCTTAAATCACTATTCATTTCTGCTGTTTTAGTTGGCATCATTAGTGGACTTTATATGTTGGGAACGATTTCTCGTAACTACGATAAGCCTAAAATAATACGTCAAAATAAATTGTTTGATGTGCTATTAATTGACATACTCACGATACCTGTCTTAAGTTTTGCTGTTTTATCTGTTATTGTAGTATTAAAGTCACGCTAAAGATATCAGTACTAGGTATGGTCTTGTTTATGTATGAATAGTTTAAAAAGCTAACGACGTCAGTAGAGATTAGCGATAAAATGCATTTTGCAAGAAGATAAACTTTATATCAGAAAAAAAAGATAGTTTCAGTTATAATGGAACTATTCTTTTATTTTGATTTTTTGAAGATTAATTAAATGTATACAAAAAGTGAGGAAAAGTTATGACTTTATATGACACAATTATCATCGGGGCGGGTCCTGGTGGCATGACTGCAGCGATGTATGCTGCACGTAGTGAACTCAAGGTGTTATTGCTTGAACGTGGTGCGCCAGGTGGTCAGATGAATAATACGGCTGAAATCGAGAATTATCCTGGATTTGACTCTATCATGGGACCAGATTTATCGATGAAGATGTATGAGCCGCTCGAAAAATTAGGTGTAGAAAATGCCTATGGGATTGTACAAAGTGTTACTGTAACAGCAGACGGTACAAAACAAGTTACGGTAGAAGATGGCGTCTACACTGCTAAAACCGTTATCATAGCAACAGGTGCCAACCATCGTCATCTTGGTGTACCTGGTGAGGATGAGTATGGCTCGCGTGGCGTATCTTACTGTGCTGTTTGTGATGGTGCATTTTTCCGTAATCAAGATATCTTAGTCGTTGGTGGTGGAGATTCAGCGGTTGAAGAAGCGTTGTTTTTAACTCGTTTTGGAAAAACAGTTACGGTGTTACATCGTCGTGATACGTTACGTGCACAAAAAATTATTCAAGAGCGCGCTTTTGAAAACGACAAGATTTCGTTTATCTGGGATTCAGCAGTTGAAGAGATTTTAGGTGATGATGTTAAAATCACTGGTGTTCGTATTAAAAACCTTAAAACTGGTGACGTGACAACAAAAGATTTTGGCGGTTTATTCATCTATGTTGGGCTTGATCCGATGACAGAAACAGTTGCCGATTTAGGCATTACTGATGAATCTGGCTGGATTATAACAGATGAAAATATGGCAACAAATGTGCCAGGTATTTTTGCGATAGGTGATGTCCGTCAAAAAGATTTGCGCCAAATTACAACTGCAGTTGGTGATGGCGCTATTGCTGGTCAAGGCGTTTACCAATATTTGGTAGATAATAGCTAAGAGTAGAGAGTTAACAAAAGCGCTTGGGGGCTTCATACTATAGCTAGCAAATCATAAGGTCAAGCTTGTGGCCTAAATAGAAAAGAACGTAGTCGTTCTTTTTTTGTTTTGTTAGTAAATTTTATATTTTTATGTTATAATTAAGTCACTATAGTTGCTTTTAATCAACCATTAATTGACAGCTAAATGATACTGTAGAAAGTCGGGAACATGACAAAAATTTTTTATGATATTTTAATCGCAGTTTTGCTCATATTATCAGCGATCTTGATTGTAGCCATCTTAATTCAACCTTCTAAACAAGATAGTGCAGCGAGTGCCTTCACTGGTGGTGGAGATGAATTGTTTGAACGTAGAAAAGCACGTGGATTTGAAGCAGTGATGCAACGTTTCACTGGTGTGATGATTGGCCTTTGGCTACTTGTGGGATTTGCACTTGTTGTATTATCAACCAGATAATATCGGATGCCGTCAGCTACTATGTTGACATATTAAAAATAGGGATATCAGCTGAGTTTAGGGGTCTCGATTGTAATATGTTTAGCATTATGAGCATATCCGGGACCCTTAAAAAAAGCTGGGATATTCTATCTCAGTTTTTTATGTTACAAGACAACACGATAACGACATAAAAAGTATCAACACCTAAATTATCAAAAAATAGAAAGCATACATGAATTTAAATAAAAAAGTAATGAGTTATTTGGCAGAAATGCCTTCAAAATCAATTTCACCAAAAATGTTGGCAACGAATTTAGGATTGGCTGATGATGCAACTACTTATAAAGAGTTGTTAAAGACAATTGCACATTTAGAAGCAACAAAAGCTATAGAGGTAACAACTGGCGGTAATATCATGTTGCCACAACCAGAAGCAGCAGTCTTAAGTGGGACATTTTCAGCTAACCCTCGTGGGTTTGGATTTGTCAGAATTGGTGATAATGAACCAGATGTTTTTGTGAAACGTGGTAATACAAAATTTGCCATGAACGAAGATATTGTAGATGTAAAAATTACCTCACCTGCAAATCCACTTAAAGGAAATGAAGCAGAAGGTAAAGTTGTTGCGATCAAAACACGTGCGATAACTAACTTAGTCGGTGAATTTTACGAGTTTACTGAAGAAGAGAAACAAGAGAGTGGCTCTCTTTTAGGCTATGTTGTAAATAAAAATAAGAAAATTCCATTTCGAACAAACATCTCTAAAAAAGGCTTACATCCTGAGGTAGGCGACATTGTCCGTGTAGATATCACACATTATCCTGATCGTGATTTTCCAGATATTTTACAAGGTATCGTCGTTGAAATCATCGGGAAATCGACTGATACTGGTATCGATGTATTAGAGGTTCTTGAATCGATGGGGATCCCATCTGAATTTCCTGAGGATGTGATTGCTGAAGCAAACGCTGTACCAGAAGAAATTTTAGAATCAGATATTGTTGATCGTGTGGATTATCGAGATGAGATTACCTTCACGATCGATGGTGCTGATGCCAAAGACTTGGATGACGCGGTACACGTGAAAGCTTTAGCTAATGGGAATATCGAACTGGGTGTACACATCGCAGATGTTAGCTATTATGTAACAGAAGGATCTGCACTTGACCGTGAAGCCTTAAATCGTGGAACGTCTACCTACGTTACCGATCGTGTTGTGCCTATGTTACCAGAACGATTATCAAACGGTATCTGCTCATTAAATCCACGCGTGAATCGGTTTACACAATCATGTGTAATGGAAATTAATGCAGCAGGTCAGGTCGTGAATTATAACATATCTCAGTCAGTCATTAAGACTACTGAACGTATGACCTACTCAGATGTCAACAAAATGTTAGCTGGTAAACCTGAGTTTTTAGAAAAATATGCTGCCATCACTGAATCAGTTGAACAGATGGCTAAATTGCATGACATCTTAGTTGCCATGCGTTCACGTCGTGGGGCGATCGATTTTGAAACACAAGAATCTAAAATCATCGTTGATAAACTAGGGAAACCAACAGATATCTTAGTTCGAAAACGTGGGATTGCAGAGATGATGATCGAATCATTTATGTTGATCGCCAACGAAACTGTGGCAAGAAGTTTTGCAACTCGTGAACTACCGTTCATCTATCGTGTGCATGAGCATCCAAAATCAGATAAGTTAACACGATTTATTGATTTTGCATCAGTGTTTGGTATTGCCTTACAAGGTACACCAGAAAAAATGGCATCTAAAGATTTACAAGAGTTTATGCTGAAGATAAAAGGTCAACCAGGTGAACTTGTGCTTGCGACGATGCTTTTACGCTCGATGCAACAAGCACGTTATGATGAGGACAACTTAGGTCACTTCGGATTAGCAGCAGAGTATTACACGCATTTCACTTCGCCAATTCGTCGTTATCCTGATTTACTCGTTCACCGCTTAATACGCGCTGAAAGTAAACCAACGAGTGAGGTTATCGATCATTTTGAGGAAATTATTCCTGAAATTGCACAACAAACATCATCAAGAGAACGTCGGGCTATAGATGCTGAACGTGCTGTTGAAGCGATGAAAAAAGCTGAATATATGGAAAGCTATGTTGGCACTGAATATGAGGTGACTATCTCTTCTATCACACGTTTCGGCTTCTTTGTCTCTTTACCTAACACGATTGAAGGATTAGTGCATATGTCTACTTTAGGCGATGATTTTTATAACTTCAATGAGCGTGATTTAACGCTAAAAGGTGAGCGTACAGGAAAAGTTTTCCGTATGGGACAAGTGATTAAAGTAAAATTAATCAAGTCGGATAAAATTACGGGAGATATCGATTTTGAACATGTTAACAGCGAGTTAGATGTTGTAGAGGCTGTTGAAAAAGGCAGACGTTCAGATCGGAATGGCCGTGATAGTAGAGATAAACGTCCTGATTGGAAAAAAAATAAAGATAAAAAACCATTTTATAAAAATGGAAAAAAATCAAATAGTAAGAAATCATAGACGTATTAAGCTTTATGTGTAAGCTGTAATCACAAACCTCTCTTACTATACTTTGTTAATGCGTCAGATTTATCGAGTAGGAGGAGTGTGTAAACATGGTAAAAAATAACAACAAAGATAATGTTGTGGCACAAAATAAAAAAGCACATTTTGATTATGAAATCATCGAAACCTTTGAAGCAGGCATCGTTTTGACAGGGACTGAGATTAAGTCAATCAGACGGGCAAGAATTAATATTCGTGATGGATTTGCACGCGTGAGAAATGGAGAGGTATGGCTAAGCAATGTCCATATTTCACCATTTGATGAGGGCAATATTTGGAATGTTGATCCGACACGTAGTCGAAAATTATTGTTACATAAGAAACAGATCAATAAAATTGCCGCTGAAATTTCACAATCTGGCATGAGTTTTGTGCCATTGCGTGTTTATATTAAAGATGGATTTGCAAAAGTGTTGATGGGACTTGCTAAAGGTAAGAAAAATTATGACAAGCGAGAAACAATCAAACGTAAAGAACAAAATCGTGATATTGCAAAGCAACTCAAAGCGTTTAATCGTTAAATAAAACAAAACCAAGACATACCCTGATAGTCATTCAGTTTACTATCAGGGTATTTTTGTGTTGTCTAATCCGATCAGGTTCATGGGCAATCAATCTATAAGATAAGGCGATGATGTAAAACACTATTTGCATTTAAGGTAAAATCAGTTATACTTAAATAGTGACATCATTATGAAAATTTTATTAAGGAGATAAATGTTTGCTTTAAAGTATCAACGCAAAATCCCAATTGGGTTATGGGTTATTTTCTTTTTATTCATCATCGCCATGTCAGTGGTCATCTCTGTCAGTAACGGACAAGCTAATATTTCATTTTTTGATGTGATTCAAATTTTGATACACAAAATTAGCCATGGTATGTTCGGTGATATCAAAGGATTACCAATGTCCTCTGTCAATATCATTTGGTTTATCAGAATGCCTAGAATTTTACTCGCAATCTTTGTCGGTCTAGGCTTGGCATTATGTGGCACGGTGATGCAGGCAGTGGTGCAAAATCCACTTGCAGATCCTTATATTCTGGGTGTATCGTCAGGCTCTTCCTTAGGGGCAACTTTTGCCATATTAGTTGGTTTTGGATCCAGTTCAATAGTATCTCAATTTGGCCTTGGGATAGGTGCTTTTATGGGTGCCATGATTGCGACGATAGCTGTTCTTACCTTATCAAGTATTGGTGGGCGTATGACTAGTGTTAAACTTGTGTTATCAGGGTCTGTTGTCAGCAGCTTCCTGATTGCTATATCTAATCTAGTTGTCTATCTAGCAGCGAATTCAGAGGGCATTAAAAATGTGCAGTTTTGGCTGATGGGGAGTTTAGCATCAGCTAGCTGGTCAAAATTAGCCTTAGTGATTTTACCTGTTTTAGTCGTTTTTGTTTTTTTCTTAACACAATCACGCGTCCTAAATGTCATGTTGTTAGGCGATGAAGCAGCGATTACTTTAGGCATTTCACTAGGCAGATATAGACAATTATATATGGCCTTGACAGCTTTAGTTACAGGTCTTCTCGTTGCTAACTCAGGTATGATTGGGTTTGTAGGCTTAATTATTCCGCATATCGTACGTGGGTTATTTGGTAGTGATCATAAAGTGATATTACCGTTAACAGCAGTATGTGGTGCCTTGTTTATGGTTTGGGCAGATCTAGTCTCTAGAGTTTTGATAAGAGATGTTGAACTCCCGATTGGTATTATTACCGCAATGATTGGTGCACCTTTATTCATCTATATAATTGTGAAGAAAGGCTATAGCTTTGGGAGTTAACTATGGAATTAACAGTTGAACATATTACAATAGAAGTCGCGCGTAAGCCAATTGTTAAAGACTTAACCTTACACGTACCTGACAAGCAAACTGTTGGTTTGATTGGTGCAAATGGGTCTGGGAAATCAACTTTGTTAAAAAGTATTTATAAAAGTATTTCACCGATAAAAGGCACGATTTTTTTAGATGATCTTGATGTTGTCAAAGCCTCAAATAGACGTGTTGCCAAACAGCTAGGTGTCGTTGGACAGTTTAATGAGTTAAACTTTGATTTAACTGTCGAACAAGTGGTGTTATTGGGTAGAACACCCCATAAAAAACTGATGGAATCTGATAATCTGTATGATTATCAACGTGTACAAGAAGCACTACTTCGTACTAATTTAATGAACTATAGACATAGAAGCTTTTTGTCCTTATCAGGAGGTGAAAAGCAACGTGTGATTTTAGCCAGAACGATTGCACAAGAACCACAAATCATGATTCTAGATGAACCAACTAATCATCTAGATATTCGCTATCAACTAGAGATTTTGACGGCGGTCAAGCAGTTAAATATTACAACGTTTGTTGCGCTACATGATTTGGAGTTGACAGCATCTTATTGTGATTATATCTATGCGTTAAAAGATGGTGAGTTAGTGGCGCAGGGAACACCTGAGGAGGTACTAACAGAGTCACTGATTAATGAGATCTTCCAAGTCAACTGTCAAATTTATGAAAATCCGATTACTAAAAAGTTAGGATTTCACTATTCGATTTAATTACAATAAAACTATTTCAAAAAGCGTATCGTTACGTGACAAATGGTATTAATAAGGAGAAAACATGAAAAAGAAAAAAATAATCGCTACAGTCCTTTTAAGTGTATCTGTTTTTGCATTAGCAGCTTGTGGTAATCATCAAGCAAGCAAAACTAAAGAGACAAGTAGTCAATCAGCAAAAACGGTTTATCCACTGAAAATTAAAAATTATAAAAAAGTGGCAGCAAGTGGCGCAACAGGTGATCCAACATGGCCAGAAAGCACACAAACGTTTACCCATGCACCTAAAAAAGTAGTCGTAAATACCAGACCTATGGCAGAATTATTGCTACATCTAGGACTAGAGAAGTCAATTGCTGGTGTCGGGGCGACATTTGGAGATAAAGATACAAGCGTTGAAAAAGAATTTAATCACCTGAAAAATTTAGGTGATAAATATATCACACAAGAAACTGCGCTATCAGTGAATCCTGATTTTGTATTTGGTCGAGGTGGCTTATTTGAAAAATCAGAATGGGGCGTGGGAACAGTCGATTCATTAAACGAGATGCAAATCCCAACCTATATCATGAAATCGTCTACTACAGGTGGTACTTTTGATTCTATTTATGGAGATATCGATAATCTTGGTAAAATTTTTAACGTCAAACAAGCGGCAGATGCCTTTAAAACAAAGATAAAAACGCAAGAAACAGCCTTAAAAGACCGATTAAAATCTGTTGATAAACCTCAAACATTTGCCTATCTTATCTCAAATGATCCCAATGACCTCACAGGATACTCAATAACAGGAGAGACATTTGCTGTGAGCTTGTTTAATATGCTTAAACTGAAACAGGCCTACGATGTGCCAACAGGAGCAGTGAGTATTGAAAAAATTATCGAATCTAATCCAGATATGATCATTATTTCTAAGTGGGATAATACAGACAATGCTGAAAAAATGGTTAAAGCACTCTATAAGAGTGATAAAGTATCAAATCTAAAAGCCATTAAAAATAAGAAAGTTTATATCTTAAATTATAATGATCTGTTTGGTTACAGTTATCAATCTTTAGCAGGTATGGATGCATTTGCCAAACAAGTTTACCCTGATCTTAAAGATAAATAATAAATTTGATAGATAGTGCGTGTAGAAGAGGATTAGCGATGCGTGATGAAAAGTATGATGTTGTAATAGTAGGCGGCGGTCCTTCTGGTTTATATAGTAGTTTCTCTTGTGGGGTACGAAAGTTAAAAATAAAGTTACTTGAAGCAAGAGCAACACTTGGTGGTCGGATACCCTTGTATCAAGAGCAATTAATTTGGGATGTAGCAGGGTCTCAAGGCAAACTAGGGAGTGAGATAGCAAATAATCTCGTGGCCGGTGCGAAACACTTTCCTGCAGATATTACACTTAATCAGAGCGTTACAAAAATTAGTAAAACAAGTTCAGAGTTTGTGCTCACAACGCAAGATGATACGATATATCTAGCAAAAACAGTAATTTTAGCCGCATCTTCTGGTATCATTCATCCTAGAAAGCTCAAACTTAAGGAAAATGATGGCTTTGATAATTTGCACTATATTGCAACTGAACTCATTAAGTTTGACGCGTATGTCAACAAAACAGTACTAATTTATGGTAATCCTGAAAGTCTTACTGAATATGCCATATTGTTACAAAAAATAGCAAAAACGGTTATTTTAGTGACCAAAAAAGCACATTTTAGTGATGTTTCCGTCTTTTTAGATAATGTGATTATCTATACGAATACTGATATTGATGCGTTTAAAAGTACAGAATCTGTGATATCAGAGGTTGCCTTATCAAATGGTTCAAGACTTGAAGTTTCTGAAATTTTGGTACATCTTGGCACCAAATATGAATCTAAAGCTATCACGTTTGAAAATTTTGATGTCACAATGTTAGATCAAAATGGCCATAGCTTCATCCAAAATAATCCAGATACCTCAACCAATATAGCAGGCTTGTTTGTAGTAGGAAGTTTAGGTGCGTATGAAGGCAAACACTATAATTTAGCGGCGTGTTTGTCAGAAGCAACAAAAGCAGCTACTCAGGTTGCAGTATATCTCGATGATACAGTTGTAGAGCAGTTAAGCGTATCAACGCATAATGAGGTGTTTAAAGCTAAAAGCCAAGCAATAAAAGCCAACTATTTCAACTAAAACACGCTAATAAAAGCGTGTTTTTTGTTTGTTTTTACCTTTTTTTTACAAAAACAAAAGGTAATTTTTACATGTGTTTAGTCAATTCAGCGGTATAATTATTTTGTAAGGTAATTGTGCCTACAAAATAAATAATACTTGAAAACTACAGGACTAATCAGCTAAGTATCCAAAATCATTCAAAAAGATACATTAGGACATAGTGAGTAAGGTACAGTATAAGGAAAACTTTATGAAAAAAACACTTTTGTTATCAGTAGCAGCCGCTTCAATTTTCGCACTTGCAGCTTGTGGACAAAAATCAGGGGATGCCGCTAAAGATTCATCATCAGCTAAAACAGAAAAAATTACTGTTGCAGGATCAACTGCGCTACAACCTTTAGTTGAAGCAAATGTTGAAGGATTTACACAAGACAACACTAACTTACAAATTACTGTTCAAGGTGGTGGATCTGGTCTTGGGTTATCACAAGTTTCAACTGGCGCAATTCAAATCGGTAATTCAGATTTATTTGCTGAAGAAAAAAGTAAAGACATCGCACCTAAAGTCAAAGATCATAAAGTTGCAGTTGTTGGGTTTGCACCAATTGTAAATAAAGAAACTAAAGTTGATGGCTTAACAAAAGCACAGCTTAAAGATATCTTCTCTGGTAAAATTACTAACTGGAAAGAAGTTGGCGGTCAAGATCAAAAAATCACAGTTATCAACCGTGCAGAAGGTTCTGGTACACGTTTTAACTTTGAAAAATATGGTTTAGACAATACACAAGTAGTTAAAGCAAGTGAACAAGATTCATCTGGTGCAGTTGTTCAAATGGTTTCACAAACACCAGGCGCAATCAGCTACGTAGCATTTTCAAATATCAAAGATACAATCAAAGCACTTGAGATCGACGATGTAAAACCAACAGAAGCAAATGTTGCTAAAAATGAGTGGAAAATCTGGTCTTATGAGCATATGTATACACAAAAAGACAATACAACTGAAGGTCAAGAAAAATTCATCAAAGCAGTTACAAGTAATAAAACACTCCTTGAAAAATTAGGATACCTTGCAATTGATGACATGAAAGTAACACGTGACCAAGACGGTAACGTTAAATAATATTAAAAAAAATGTTACTCAGTATTAATCAACTTAGCCTTTGCTGAGTTTGATCTTAACTATAAAAAGATACCTCTGTTTGTTTCATATATCGAATGTGAGGTATCTTTTTTAATCAAAAAATAAATAACATCCTCACCAGTCTCTCGATCCCCAAAATTTTTACATAAAATTTACATTTAACAGATACTTAAATGTTAAAATAGGAGTAATGAATGATTTTGGAGGAATTATGAGAAGAAAGTTATTTCTTTTTGCATCACTCTTGGCTGTCATGGTAACTGTATCAGGTTGTGCCAAGTGGATCAACAAAGGTGAATCAATAACGGCTGTAGGTTCTAGTGCCTTACAGCCTTTAGTGGAGTCTGCGGCGGAAACATTTGCACAAAAACACCCCGGTAAGTTTATTAATGTGCAGGGTGGCGGATCAGGAACCGGATTATCTCAAGTACAATCTGGTGCAGTTCAAATCGGTAATTCTGATTTGTTTGCTGAAGAAAAAGACGGGATTGATCCGAAAAAATTAGTTGACCATAAAGTTGCCGTCGTGGGGATTACGCCAATCGTCAACAAGTCAGTTGGGATAGACGCTTTAACGTCAGAGCAATTACGTCAGATTTTCACAGGTGAGATTAGTAACTGGCAAGCAGTTGGCGGTAAAGATCAAAAAATTGTTTTGATCAATCGTGCGACTGGTTCAGGAACAAGATCAACCTTTGAACGTTGGATTATGAATGGTAAACAATCCAAAAATTCTCAGGAACAAGATTCCTCTGGTATGGTTAAATCGATTGTTGCACAAACACCGGGTGCAATCAGTTATCTAGCATTTTCAAATGTTGATAATTCTGTAACTAAAGTTAAACTCAATGGTTACGCACCGACAGTAGCAAATGTCGCAACAAACAAATGGCCAATCTGGGCATATGAACATATGTATACCAAAGGGCAACCCTCTAGTTTGACGAAAGCGTTCATAGAAGATATCTTATCTGATGATGTTCAAAAAACGTTAGTTAAAAAAATGGGTTATATATCGATTTCTGAGATGAAAATTGACCGTGATGCACATGGTCAAGTCACTAAAAAGTAGAGCTTAGTTTTAATTGTCATGATGATAAGTGTGTATCATAGAAGCATCAGTTATGAATATACTCAAAATCATGATAGGTTAAAACATTATAAATAGAAATTAAAACCACATGGAAAAACAAAATATTCAAGAAAAGTTACTTTCTAAATCAAAAAACTCTCAACTAGAAAAATTTGGCAAAACAATTACCTTTCTTTGTATCGCATTAATTGTCTTTGTTGTTGCCATGATTTTCTTCTTTGTCGCACAAAAAGGGTTATCAACCTTCTTTGTTAATAAAATTAATCCATTTAAATTCTTATTTGGGACAACATGGAACCCGTCACAACTCGGTCCTGATGGCAAACCTTTAGTGGGTGCGCTACCTATGATCGCAGGGTCTTTAATCGTGACACTTTTGTCTGCTATTTTAGCAACACCATTTGCAATTGGTGCAGCAGTATTTATGACTGAAATCTCACCAAATCGTGGTGCAAAAATATTACAACCAGTTATTGAACTCTTAGTTGGTATTCCGTCAGTTGTTTACGGATTTATCGGGTTAACTGTTGTTGTACCTTTTATTCGCGGTATCTTCGGCGGGACTGGTTTTGGTCTTTTATCAGGTGTGTTTGTTTTATTTGTCATGATTTTACCAACAGTAACATCGATGAGTGTTGATGCATTAAAGGCTGTGCCGAACTTCTATAAAGAAGCATCACTTGGTCTTGGTGCCACAAGATGGCAAACGATTTCTCGTGTTTTACTGAGAGCAGCAACACCAGGGATTTTAACTGCGGTTGTCTTTGGTATGGCACGTGCATTTGGTGAAGCACTCGCGATACAGATGGTTGTCGGTAATGCAGCCATCTTACCAAAAGGGTTGACATCGCCTGCTTCAACTTTGACGTCTGTTTTGACACAAGGTATTGGCAATACAATCATGGGAACAGTTCAAAATAATGTGTTATGGTCATTAGCCCTTATTCTATTATTTATGTCTTTACTATTTAATATCGGTATGCGCGCAATTGCGAAGAGAGGAAAATTATCATGAATCCAAAGAAAGTTGATAAAATTGCAACAAACGTCCTCTACGGCATTTCTGGCATTATCGTTATCATTTTAGCTTCTTTACTACTTTACATTTTACTTAGAGGGTTACCAAACATTTCTTGGCATTTCCTAACTAGCCCTGCAAAAGCATATGAAGTGGGTGGTGGGATAGGTATTCAACTGTTTAATAGTATTTTCCTATTAATCGTAACGATGGTTATCTCTTTTCCACTTTCGCTTGGTGCAGGTATCTACTTATCTGAGTATGCCAATCAAAATTCATGGTTAACTAATCTGGTTAGAACATCTATTGAAATATTGAGTTCACTCCCTTCAGTTGTTGTTGTTTTGTTTGGATTTCTAATTTTTGTTGTACAATTTGGCTACGGATTTTCAATTATCTCAGGTGCTTTAGCCTTAACAGTGTTTAACTTACCGTTAATGACGCGTAATGTTGAGGAATCTTTAAGAGCTGTACATCACACACAACGTGAAGGTGGACTAGCACTTGGGTTATCACGCTGGGAAACTGTTTTACACGTTATCGTCCCAGAAGCATTACCTGGTATCATCACAGGTGTGGTATTATCATCAGGTCGTATCTTTGGTGAAGCTGCCGCACTTATCTATACAGCCGGACAATCAGCACCAGCTCTTAACTGGTCAAACTGGAATCCGATGTCTGTCAGCTCACCCATCTCTATTTTCCGTCAGGCCGAAACATTGGCTGTGCATATCTGGAAAGTAAATGGAGAAGGAACAGTACCAGATGGTGCAGCAGTCTCAGCGGGTGCTAGTGCCGTACTCATTATTTTTGTTCTCTTATTTAATTTTGGTGCTCGCTTTATTGGTAAAAAAATTCATAGTAAGTTGACAGCGTCGTAAGTCCTCTTTGGCAGATTAGGTGTTATCTCTTGATAAAATAAACGATAGTCATCAGATAACGACTAACTTGTAAGTAGTTTAAAGATAGACTTAAAACAGAAAGGAACTGAGTTATACTATGGCAACTTATGATTGGACACAACGTCACATTATTGGCCTTGAAGATAAAGAAATTGCGCTTGAAACAAAAGATTTGCATGTCTATTATGGGACAAATGAATCAATCAAGGGGATTGATATGAAATTTGAAAAGAATAAGATTACTGCTTTGATTGGCCCATCAGGATCTGGTAAATCAACATATTTACGTAGTCTTAACCGAATGAATGATACCATTCCTATCGCTAAAGTGACGGGAGAAATCAGCTACCAAGGTGTTGATGTTAATAAACAAAATGTTAATGTTTATGAGATGCGTAAGCATATCGGCATGGTGTTTCAAAGACCTAACCCATTTTCAAAATCGATTTATCGTAATATTACTTTTGCACTAGAGCGTCAAGGTGTTAAAGATAAGAAAACGTTAGATGAGGTTGTAGAAACAGCGCTACGACAAGCAGCATTATGGGACCAAGTCAAAGATGACTTAAACAAATCTGCTTTAGCATTATCAGGTGGTCAGCAACAACGGTTATGTATCGCTAGAGCGATTGCTGTGAAACCAGATATTTTATTGATGGATGAGCCTGCATCAGCACTTGATCCAATCTCAACAATGCAATTAGAAGAAACGATGATGGAATTGAAAAAAAATTATACCATCATTATCGTCACACACAATATGCAACAAGCAGCTCGTGCTAGTGATTATACTGGTTTCTTTTATTCAGGTGATTTGATAGAGTACGATAAAACTAAAAAAATCTTTACACTACCAGAATTGCAATCTACCGGGGATTATGTCTCAGGTCACTTTGGTTAATATAAAGAGATAACTGCCAACTCCTGTAAAGCAACATGACAGATTTCTGGTTTGACAGTTAGCGAATTGGCGTTAAAAAATTAAGGAAATAATATGACAGAACCTATTTTACAAGTTAAAGATTTGTCACTATTTTATGGCAAGAAACAGTCTTTATTCGATATTAATATGGATTTTTATCCAGGTGAGATTACAGCTTTGATTGGACCATCAGGATCAGGTAAATCAACTTTGGTACGCTCTATTAACCGAATGAATGACTTAGTCTCATCAGCCAAGGTAACAGGGGAAATTTTTTACAAAGGACAAGATATCTATAGCTCAAAAACAGATATGGTTGAGCTTCGTAAAGAAATCGGTATGGTATTTCAACAGCCTAATCCTTTCCCATTTTCTATTTATGAGAATGTTGTTTACGGCTTACGCTTAAAAAGTGTTAGAGATAAGGCGATTTTAGATGAAGCTGTTGAGGAGTCTTTAAAAGCCGCGAATATCTGGGATGAGGTAAAAGATAAGCTACATAGTTCTGCACTTGGTTTATCAGGTGGTCAGCAACAACGTGTTTGTATCGCTCGTGTGTTAGCTGTTAATCCAAAAATTTTGTTACTAGATGAACCTACCTCAGCATTAGATCCAATCTCTTCAGGGAAGATCGAAGCGATGTTACTAGACTTAAAGGAAAAATATACGATATTAATTGTGACGCATTCTATGCAACAAGCCAGTCGTATTTCTGATCGAACAGCTTTCTTTTTAAATGGAGAACTTATCGAGTATGATAAAACTAAGAAAATCTTCTTAGATCCAAAAGAGCAATCAACGTCTGATTATGTGACAGGCAAGTTCGGTTAAGTCACGATAAATAGCTATCAATTATTATTAGCACATTTAGGAAAGGAATCTTATGCTTAGAACACAATTTGAAGAAGAATTAAATAAGTTACATAATCAATTTTATTCTATGGGAACACAAGTTTCAGCACAAGTAAATAAAGCTGTTCGTGCTTTTGTCAGCCACGACCGAGATCTAGCTGAAGAAGTCATAGAAGATGATCAAGAAGTGAATGATCAAGAAACAAAATTAGAGAAAAAATCTCTAGAAATGATCGCGCTTCAGCAACCTGTTTCGCACGATTTGCGTACAATCATTACTGTTTTAAAAGCATCATCTGACTTGGAACGTATGGGAGACCATGCAGTTTCTATCGCCAAAGCAACAATCAACCTTAAAGGTGAAGAGCGTATTCATATTGTGGAATCTGATATTTCATTAATGGGTGAACGCGTTAAAGCAATTGTTGACGCATCTTTGAATGCTTATATTCAAGGTGACGATACACGTGCAAGAGAAATTGCAAGCTGGGATGATACTGTCAACCAAATGTACAGTGAAATTCAAAACAAAACGTTAACAGCTATGGAAGATAACAAAGAAACAATCACGACAGGTAAAGATTATTTGATGACAATCATTTATTTGGAGCGTATCGGTGATTATGCGAAAAACTTATGTGAGTGGATTGTATATCTTAAAACAGGTAAGATTGTAGAATTGTAAGCATCTAAAAAGACGACCAGTATCGCTTGGTCGTCTTTTTTTTATCTACTCTGTATTCAGGTCTGAGTCTTAGTGGTTGATTACTTTTAGACTATATCGTTTTTTGATGGTCTGAGTTGTAGTAACAAAATGACGAAAGTAAGGATGGTAAAGCTGATGTGAAGCCAAAAACCGTATAGATAAACGCCGAAAAAATCGTTATCTAGATATGTCCAGTTAATATAAGTGAGTATAAACTGTAAGTATGCCCCAAACAAAATACCGAGTGATAAATTGATTAACTGTTTCACCTTAAAGTAAGCCAACAATACGAATAAAATAGCTATGACGATAAAAGAGATGGCAGGTAGTTGCGACTTGATAATTTCGAAAAAATTGACGTTGTCTAACTGAAATGTTTGAGGATTTGGTTTTAAAGTAGCTGGTAAAAACAGCGAGAGAAACGAGAGGCTTAAGCATATGTATAATAATAAATATTTTTTCATAATTTTTTCTCCTATTTATACCTATGATAGATGATTTATATGATAATTGGTATTAGGATTATTAAAAGTGGTAATAGAAATAATTAATGACAGTATCGCAAAAAGTTGCCCATATTAAGATAGGATAGGAGTTAAGTTCACTGGCTGCTAGAGAGGTTAATGGTGTATCAATAAGAAAAAACACAGAGGACAGGTTAATGTCCTTTGTGTTTTTCATGCCGCTTTAGTTGTTTCAACTCAAATTTTCTTTGTTTTTGAACATCGCGCTGCTGCTTTGAGATGTGTTTTCGTAACATCTTTTGTTGCTCTTGTTGCAGTTTCAAGGCTTGTTGGGCCTTTTTACCAATACCTGTTTCACTTGCTTGTTTTTTTACCAACCTTTGCAAGCGTTTTGGGTTCAGCTTTTTATGATTAGCTAACTCTGCGGTTATTGGAGGGCTAAAGGTTAGGTGATGGAAATGGGTCAAAATAAAAGAATAAATCTCATCATCTTTAGGTTCCGAGCCAAAAGTTACTTTGGCTACCTCAAGCTTATCATCATACATTCTTTCAAAAATACCTACCCAAAAGGGATGTTCAAATACAATTGTGAGTCTAGCACTAACTCTAGTCACGACAATTCCTCCTATTTTCTTTTAATCAAAGAATGGACAACCTAGGAGGAGGGTTACTTACGATTGCTCGCTCTTGGACTACCAACCAAGACGTGTTTTTATCTTCAAGATAGATTATAACATATCATTAAAAAGAATGCGTCTCCTATTTTAAAACCGTAGTAGCTATCGACTGATGGACTAGATGATGTAAGCAGCAAGGTTTATATGCTATAATAATCATATGGAAAAATTAGAAAAATATGTAGCGTTTGATGTTGAATTCAACACGGTTGATGAGGTAGAACATCTCATCCAAATTTCTGCAGTCACTTTTGAGAATGGTGTTGAAATTGCAGCCTTTGACTCGTTTGTTTACTCAGATATCCCACTAAATTCTTTTGTCGTTGGCTTGACTGGGATTACTCAAGAAAAGGTTTTGACTGCACCAAAAGCATCAGTTGCGCTAGCAGAGTTAAAAGACTTTATCGGTGATCTGCCAGTTATTGGGTATAATTCCCATCAGTCAGACCTGCCCATCTTACTTGAAAACGGGTTAGATCTGTCTAAGGCATATCGATTAGATGTGTATGACATCGCTGATAGTATGCGCGATAATAAACTACACGGTATTAAAAATTTCCAGTTAAAATCGTTAGCCGAGTTTTTCGGTGTAGCAGAAAAAAATGCGCATAATGCTTTGGCAGATGCACGTATGACAGCAAAAATTTATGAAGCCATGAAAGACACGCAAGATGCAGAAGCGCTACTTGTTAAACAAAATGAAAAAATTGATGCTGATGACGATAATCCTTTCGCTAGTTTATCTGGCTTATTTTAACCTGTTTATCATAAGCATTAAAAAACGATCTGTTCAAGCAGATCGTTTTTTTTTTGATCAAATTGCGGTACTATCAGAAATAAAGAGCATATACATCTTAGTGATCTCTTGCGGACTTTCTTGTTTGCCACGTTTAATCCACAGCTGTAACATACCAAATATAGCATGAGACAGATAAGTTGTTCGATAGTCTATATTAACAGTAGACAATGATTTTTTACCATAATGTGGGATGATGACTGTTTCTAAGAATTTTTTTGTTTGCTGAATCAGATAGAGATGTATCTCTCGTGTGCCATTTTCTGAAAGAAAAGCAGATTCAAGTGAGTAGTCTGTTTCCAGTAAAGAAAATATTTCATAGATTGCAGTCGCTAAATCAGTACGATGTGTCTGAAATATGGTTGATATTTTCTTAAAAAAAGCCGATTGATACTCATCAACCAGTTGATACTTATCTTGATAGTGTGTATAGAAATTTGAGCGACTAACGCCAGCACGTTTGACTAATTCTGTCGTCGTAATTAAGTCAAAAGACTTCTCCTGTAGTAACTCAATCATAGCATTTTTAATGGCTTGTTTAGTTTTAATAATACGAATATCTGTCATATGAAACCCCTTTCTAATGCGGTTTATGAACAAAAGTGAACAGAGTGTCCAGTTATGCGTAGAAAAATCTTGAATTATCTTTTACAAGTATTATAATAAAAAAGGTAAACAAAGACAAGGTGTCCAAAAAATAAAAACAAGGAGAAAGTCATGTTCAAAAAAGAGTGGCAAGCAATACTAAAAAATAAATTGTTCATCGGCATTATCATTTCGCTGATGCTGATACCAGCATTATATAATCTTATCTTTTTAAGTTCTATGTGGGATCCATATGGTAAGCTATCAGATTTGTCAGTTGCAGTCGTCAATCAAGATAAATCCGCTCAGCTTAATGGTAAAGCAATTAATCTAGGTAAAGCAGTAACTGATAACATGGTTGAGGGTAAAGCATTAGATTACCATGTTGTGACAGATGATACGGCCCAAAAAGGTTTGAAAAATGGTGACTATTTTATGGTCGTAACTTTCCCTAGTGACTTTTCAGAGAATGCTGGCAGTTTAGTAGGAAATGAACCGAAGAAGACGACCATCCATTATCAAACATCTGTAGGGCATAACTTTATCGCCAGTAAGATGAGTGATTCTGCGATGGAGAAACTCAAACAAAGTGTTGCTAACAATATTACAGAAACCTATACAAAAACGATTTTTAAAAATCTATCTACACTATCGACAGGTGTAGGTAAAGCAGCTGATGGCAGTGGTCAATTGGTTAACGGTAGTAAAGACTTAGCATCAGGCTCAAATGAGATTACGACAAATCTAGCTAAGTTATCAGAGTCAAGTTTAGCCTTTAAAGATGGTGCAGATACACTAAACGTTGGTTTAGGACAATACGTGGCAGGTGTCAATACACTCAAAGCTGGTACAGGTGAGTTTAAAACAGCTGTATCTAGTTATACTGATGGTGCGGCCCAACTTGCTAATGGCACCAACCAACTCGCAACAGGTACAGCAGGTTTAGCAGCAGGTGCTGCAGAGCTGTCAAATGGCGTCTCACGAATCAATGAATTAGTTGATGGTAGTGCTAAACTGAGTAATGGTCTCCAAGAGTTGTCAGGTAATATTGATACCAATAAACTAAATGATTTGAAGAACGGGATTGCACAGCTTCAAACTGGACTTGATGCCTACAATGAAAGTGTACAACATGATCAATCTCCACAAGGACAAGCAATTGTCAATGATCTAAAAGTATTAGTAGTGAATATTGGTACAATACAAGCTCAACAGACAAATAAATTGACACAACTTAAAGCTACAAAAGCCTATCAGGATAATCCAAGTGAGCAAGCAACACTTGAAGGATTGATATCAGTATCTCCAGAACTGATTAATAATCTATCATCAGCAGTAGCAGATATACAAACACAACTGCAACAACTGCAAGATAAGCAAGTTTACAATAAAAGAGTAGTCGCAGACATAACAAATGGAGCAGCAGAAGCTTTAAAAGGTGCTACAGGGACGATTGATGGCTTGACAACGGTTAAAGCAACTCTAGATCAAGCACTCATACCAGGTGCTGGACAATTAGCTTCTGGTATTGCACAACTAAATACTCAGTTAACAACAGGTACAGCACAGTTATCTGCTGGTGCAGCGAAACTAAACGACTCAACTGCCCAGCTTAATACTGGTGCCCAATCACTAGTGAGCCATAATGCAGAGTTGACATCAGGTAGTGCAAAACTAGCAGACGGTGCCAACCAATTAACACAAAATGCTCCTGCATTACTTGGCGGTGTTGGCAAATTAGCGAGTGGTGCAAGTCAACTCTCTGATGGATCAGGGAAACTTGCGACAGGTAGTGGCACATTAACAAGTGGTATCAACTCACTCACAACGGGTGCCACAACGCTTAACAGTGGTCTCCTAGATGCCAAGACAAAACTTGCTGCAAATCAAACAACAGACACAAATGCGGCAAAAATCGCTAGTCCTGTTCAGTTAGCACATACCGATCAGGATAAGTCTGCTAATAATGGGACTGGTATGGCCCCTTATATGATGGCAGTTGCCTTATTTGTTGGTGCGATTAGTACGAATATGATTATCTCAGGCTCTTTATCTGGTGCTTTGCCTAAGAGTCGTAAAGATTATCTATTAGGCAGAATCGGGGTTAATGGCTTAATCTCATTGGGATCAGGTACGCTAGTTTATCTAGCAGTTCATATTCTTGGCTTATCAGCTAATCATGAGGTCATGATGTTTGGTTTTACACTACTCGTCTCATTTTGTTTCATGATGGTTGTCACATTCTTGAATACATGGCTTGGTAAACCAGGCGCATTTCTCACCTTGATCCTCCTTTTGCTACAATTAGGTGCAAGTGCTGGGACATATCCACTCGCCTTAACTAGCAAGTTCTTCCAAGTATTAAATCCTTGGATGCCAATGACATATGCTGTTTCAGGATTTAGAGAGGTCATTTCTCTGACAGGAAAAATCGGTCAAGAAACAACACTCTTACTCGTGTTATCAAGTGTACTTGTTATCTTAATCGGGTTAACAGGATACAAAAAAGCAAAATCTTAAGCAGATTTTGCTTTTTTTATATGATACCTATAACAATAAATTAGCTAATGTTTTCGCGACGCCATCTTCATCATTTGTATACCCGATTTGTTCAGTTGCATGAGGCAGTAGGATATCACTTGCGTTTTTCATCGCATAGCCAGTACCTGCAAATGATAGCATTTCGACATCATTGTGTTCATCACCAAAAGCGATTAGATTTGCAACATCTTGACCAGTCACGTCTAGATAATGTGCTAGGGCGGAAGCTTTTGACACACCTTTAGGCACAATCTCTAAAATACCATTTTCACCACCCCAAGCACTGATGTTGAAGCGATTGTTGAAATAGGCATTAATCTGTTTCGCGAGTGCCAGTTTATCAGTAAAACACGTCTGCAGTAAAATGGCATTTGGATCATCATCAAGCTTTGCGATCTGCATTTGATGGTAGGCTTGAAAACTATCTATTCCAAAAATGCGTGGATTTGCTTTATCAAAAGAATTGATGAAAAACTTACGACGGAATTCTGCAGCTAAAAAATCAAGTCCGAATTTTTCTTGAGCCTTAATCAGCTCAAACACGATGGCTTTATCCACGTGTTTAGCTTGTGCCTCAGGCCATTTTTCACCAGGAATTGAGATCATTGCACCATTAAAATTAATCATGGGTGTTTTGAGCTCTAGCTGATGGTAGATATCCACAGCCATACGATATGGACGACCTGTTGCGATAATAATATCATGACCTTTATCTTGCACTTGTTTAAAAATATGTTTTGTGTAATCAGAGACAGTGACACCATCAGAGTGAAGTGTCGTCCCATCAAGGTCAATTGCGATAATTTTTTTATCTAGCATGTGTTACCACTACATGAATCTAGTATGTCAAAAGATTCAAGCCTTTCTATACCTATGAGGTTGTTTGGTTACATGTTATGTCCACTGTAACACGTCATTTTTCTGTGCTTGAGTGACAAGCTAACAGTATTTATTATAGCATGTTTATGATATATCTTCAGGATATGCAAAAAATAAAGTAACATAGTTATTAAAATCCGAACAATTAACTTTAAATTAATCATCATCTAAGCCAATAGATTGCAACTGTATCAGGTATCTATTAAAATAGTTAAGTAATGAATTATTGAATTTTATTTATAGAAAAGGAATAGTTATGGATAAGTTTTTTAAACTTAAAGAGAATGGTACAACAGTTAGTCGAGAGATTATAGCTGGTATCACAACATTTTTTGCGATGAGCTATATCTTGTTTGTTAACCCATCGATTTTGTCACAGACAGGGATGAACTATCAAGCAGTATTTTTAGCAACAATCATTGCCTCTATCATCGGTACCTTAATCATGGGATTATTTGCCAATGTACCGTATGCACAAGCACCAGGTATGGGCTTAAATGCCTTCTTTACCTTTACAGTTGTATTTGGTCTAGGGTATTCTTGGCAACAAGCGCTTGCCATGGTTTTCATCTGTGGCTTGATTAACATTTTAATTACAGTTACAAAAATTCGTAAATTAATCATCCAATCAATTCCTGAAAGCTTACAACATGCTATCGGTGGTGGTATTGGTGTATTTATCGCCTATATCGGAATTAAATCAGCTGGATTACTACATTTCACGATTGACCCAGGAACATATACGGTTATCGGAAAAGGTGCTGAAAAAGGTAAAGCAACGATTGATGCTGGGGCATCTGCGGTACCTGCCTTGGTTAACTTTAACCAACCAGCAGTTTTGATTGGTATTGTTGGTATCATCATTACAGCTGTGCTAGTTGTCAGAAATTTCAAGGGTGCGATTCTGGTTTCTATCGTTATCACAACAATTTTAGCGATAATTTTTGGTGTTGTAGATCTAGGATCAATTGATTTTAAAGGAAATTCACTTGGTTCTGCGATTAACAGTCTTGGTGATACATTTGGTGCGGCGTTTAGCCATGCTGGTATGGGCTCATTATTCTCAGATTCTGCTAAAATTCCACAAGTCTTGATGACGATTTTAGCTTTCTCACTTTCTGATACATTTGATACAATCGGTACCTTTATCGGAACTGGTCGTCAAACAGGTATTTTCTCTGCAGAAGATGAAAAATCACTTGAAAATGGTTCAGGTTTCTCATCTAAAATGGATAAAGCCTTGTTTGCAGATGCAACAGCTACCTCTATCGGTGCAATCTTTGGGACGTCAAATACAACAACATATGTAGAGTCAGCAGCCGGTATTGGTGCTGGTGGACGTACTGGGTTAACTTCAGTCGTTACAGCGATTTGTTTCTTGTTATCATCTGTTTTCTTACCATTTATCTCTATCGTACCGAACGCTGCGACAGCACCAGTATTAATTGTTGTTGGTGTCATGATGCTTGGGTCATTTAAAGAAATCGATTGGACTAATTTAGAAGATGCGATTCCAGCATTCTTTGCTTCAATCTTTATGGGATTTGCATATAGTATCTCTTACGGTATTGCTGCAGGATTTATCTTCTACACAATCATCAAAGTGGCTAAAGGTAAAATAAAAGAAGTTAGTCCAGTTATCTGGGTGGTAGATGTCTTATTCATCTTAAACTTTATTATCCTGGCAACGATATAATAGCAAGCTAGTATAACTTACCGATATTCATACAATACTTAAAAAACGCACATTTTGTTTATTTAAATTTAAATAGGTGTGTGTTTTTGTATGGGAAAAAATATCCCATTTTTATAAGTGAACATTATTAATAAGAAGCATCTCAGGTATGGAATATCACATAAAATTAACCTTAAGATGGCATTTTCATTGATTGAGTAGAGTTGAGATGTTAGCGAATACTAATAAGAGTCAAAACTATAATGACTCATTGATCTACTAGGTATAATGTATCAATAGTTGATGTAATTGATGATATAATGGTAAAGTATTTAAATTATATAGTGGAGTGTATTATGGGAATCATATTTAAACTGTTGACGAAGAAAATAGCCTTAGGCTGGTTGATCTTAATTGCAATTTTATTTTTGCTTTATCCATCATATTTAGCGTATTCAGTAAAAGAGGGCGAAAAAAGCAAATCTTACTCAATGGTAAAATATCTTGAAGAAGCCAATGAGACTGTCTTTATTAATGTCGGGATACAGTCAATAGAGACTCAGTCGAATAATACGAGTATCCCTTGGACAAAGATTGGTATTCCTTTGACTGAAAAGAAAGCGATTATCATTCTAAACTATCAGGCAAAATTAGGTATTAAAAAACCAGTTAAAATTAAAAAAATCAGTGAAAATAAATATACTATTGTAGTACCTGCTTATGATGTTATAGGTATAGAATTAGATAAAAAAGTTCCTTATCAACTTTATGATATGTCTGGTGATTTGTTAAGTATATCAACTGAAGATATCGATACAGGACAACTAGTGACCAATAAATTGAGTACTAAAAAACAAAAAATGTATCTAACGAAGTATAAGGATCAAATGAATAGTTCAGCAAAGACGTATTATAAAACACTGTTTCAAGGGATTGATAAAAATGCAAAATTAGAATTTACTTTTGAATAAGCCGAATCAATTTTATCATGTTTAAAAATCTAACAATCGGTTATCAACGAGCATCATGTTTTAATTGATTAGCAAGTCTAGATTTTTTTCATTAGTTTTCAATTTTTATTAGCAAATAGTAAAGCACTTGTAAAGTTTTACAGGTGTTTTTTTGATATAATTTAGAAGATAGGAATTGTATTGTTAAATAAAGAAAGTAGGTCAAGTTTTGACTTTAACACATAGAAGAAAAACACGTGCTGTCATGGTCGGCACAGGTGAAAACGCAGTAGTAATCGGTGGACGTAATAAGGTTATCTTACAGTCCATGTGTATGACAAAAACACAAGATGTGGCAGCAACAGTTGAGCAAATTCATCAGCTGGAAGAAGCAGGCTGTCAGATGGTTCGTGTTGCGGTACCTGATATGGAAGCTGCACTTGCGATTAAAGACATTAAAGCACAGATTAATATTCCCTTAGTTGCAGATATTCATTTTGATTATCGCCTAGCCTTACAAGCGATTGAATCTGGTGTGGATAAAATTCGGATTAATCCAGGTAATATAGGTCGTAAAGACCGCGTTGCTAAAGTTGTAGAAGCCTGTAAAGCAAAACAAATTCCGATCAGAATCGGTGTGAATGCTGGATCATTAGAAAAGAAATTCTTACAAAAATATGGCTATCCGACTGCTCAAGGGATGTTAGAATCAGCGATTGAGCATGTAGAGATATTAGAAGAACTAGATTTTCATGATATTATCATCTCGATGAAGGCGTCTAATGTTGAATTAGCATTAGAAGCTTACAAATTAGCAGCAGAACGCTTTGAGTATCCACTTCATCTTGGTATCACAGAAGCAGGACCGTTATTTTCAGGCTCTGTGAAATCAGCTGCGGGTATGGGTGCATTACTCTCTTTAGGGATAGGGGATACCATGCGTATTTCTTTGTCAGCTGATCCTCGTGAAGAGATTAAAGTCGGCCGTGAGGTCCTAAAATCTTTCGGTTTGATTGATAATGCAGCGACACTTGTCTCATGTCCAACTTGTGGTCGTATCGAAATTGATTTAATTCCGATCGCTCAAGAATTAGAAGCGTATATCGAAAATATCAAAGCTCCGATTACAGTTGCGATACTTGGCTGTGGGGTAAATGGTCCTGGTGAAGCGCGTGAAGCAGATATCGGTCTTGCTGGCGGTGCTGGTAAAGGCATGTTGTTTAAAAAAGGTAAAATCATCAAAACAGTCGATGAGGCTGTGATGCTAACAGAATTTAAAGCAGAGATTGATGCCATGTATAAACTATATCAAGAAACTGGTAAACTACATGTAGAGACTGATGAGCCAGTGACATTAGATGAAGATTAATAAAGTGAGTCATCGTGTTCTAGCAGATTAGTTAGTCGAAACAAGGAGGAAAGTTTTGGACCAATTTAATGTCGATAACTTATTTTGGATACGACAACCCCAACAATTTACTATCTCTGATCAGGAAATTACGATAATGAGCGAGCCGCATACAGACTTGTGGCAACGTACCTATTATGGGTTTCAAAATGATAATGCACCCGTTTTACAGCTCAAAACTGAAGAAAAATATTTTTCATTTACTGTCAAAACGGTATTTAACAGTAAACAGCGTTTTGATCAATGTGGCATCGTTATCTATTTAGATGCGGAAAACTGGCTAAAAGCCTCTAGCGAGTATGAAAACGACCAGTTTCAGCGTTTAGGCAGTGTGGTGACAAATCAAGGCTATTCTGATTGGGCAACGCTTGATATCTCTTCTGATATCGATACGGTTTGGTATCGATTAAGTAGGCGAGAGAGTGATTATTGTATCGAATATAGTTTTGATGGGGTGAGTTTCAAACAATTGCGAATTTGTCATCTTGTCAAGGGAAATGCTGAGATCCAGTTTGGTCTTTATGCCTGTAGTCCAGAAGATAGTTCATTTGAAGCTAAATTTTCATCTTTTGATCTTGGTCCTTGTCTATGGGAAGCACACCACTAATATTAGTAAAACACAACAAACCAGCTATGTTTGGGATCAAGTGTCTATCACTTGATCTTTTTTTTTACATATATAGCACCTTTTTTCTAATTAAAAAATAATTAGTTTCTTATAAACTCTGTAGCAACTAGCTATTATACAAACAAAACAAATCATGAGGCTTAGTTAATGATATTAAACCCGAACAATAGGGGGTTGTTGTTGATAAAAATAAAGAAATTAAGTATGTTTCATGAAATGATAAGTGTAAAATAAGAGACATAGACTATTACTAAAGTATACGTTGACATGGTCAAAACATATGATCAAGTATCAGAAAAATAAAAGAATGGTGTAAAATGACTTACGAAGTAAAATCACTTAATGAAGAATGTGGCTTGTTTGGTATCTGGGGACACCCTGATGCTGCAAAACTGACTTATTTTGGCTTACATGCCTTACAACATCGAGGACAAGAAGGCGCAGGAATTATCGCTAATAATGACGGACAGCTTAAAGGACATAGAGATTTAGGGCTTTTATCTGACGTGTTTAAAGATGAGAAACAGTTTGATCGCCTAGCAGGTAAAGCTGCTATAGGGCATGTCAGATATGCAACAGCAGGATCTGCATCAATCGATAACGTACAACCTTTTTTATTCAATTTCCATGATGCTCAGTTTGGCCTTTGTCATAATGGTAATTTAACAAATACCAGAACATTAAAACGTGATTTGGAGTCAAAAGGAGCTATTTTCCATAGTAATTCGGATACTGAAATTCTCATGCATCTGATTCGACGAGGGTATTCAGTAGGCTTGTTGGATAATGTGAAATCAGCATTGAATACAGTTAAAGGTGGCTTTGCTTATCTTTTGATGACTGAGGATAAAATCATCGCTGCCCTAGATCCTAATGGATTTAGACCGCTTGCGATAGGACGTCTTGTCAATGGCGCTTATGTGATTGCTAGTGAAACTTGTGCACTAGATGTTGTTGGGGCAACTTTTGTTCAAGATGTCTTACCGGGTCAAATCGTAATTATAGATGATGCAGGGATTCATATCGATAGCTATACGACAGAGGCTGATCTAAAAATATGTAGTATGGAATTTATCTATTTTGCTCGACCTGATAGTAATATATACGGCGTTAATGTTCATACTGCTCGAAAAAATATGGGACGAATCTTAGCAAAAGAAAATCCAAATATCGAAGCTGATATTGTTGTGGGAGTTCCTAACTCATCATTATCAGCAGCTTCTGGATTTGCTGAAGAATCAGGCTTACCTTATGAAATGGGCCTAGTCAAAAATCAATATATCCAACGTACCTTTATCCAGCCAACACAAGAACTCAGAGAACAGGGCGTTCGAATGAAATTGTCTGGTGTTAGAAGTGTTGTTGCCGGTAAAAGAGTTGTCATGGTTGATGATTCGATCGTACGTGGGACAACCTCTAAACGTATCGTTGCTTTACTTAAAGCTGCGGGTGCAGCAGAAGTGCATGTCGTGATTGCGAGCCCACCACTTGCCTATCCTTGTTTTTATGGGATTGATATCCAGACACGTCAAGAATTGATTGCTGCAAATCACTCTGTATCTGAGATTAATGATATCATCGGATCAGATAGTTTACACTTCTTATCGATAGATGGCTTAAAAGCGGGGATTGGCTTAGGTGATCAAATCTGTACCTCATACTTTGATGGGATTTATCCAACGCCACTGTATGATTATGAAGCAGATTATAATCTTGGGTTAAAAGCAAAAGTATCATTTTATTAAGCGTTTAAAAGCTAGACAACTGCTTGCATCATTCACGCATATAGCTCATAAAAAAAGTTCAGGCTTTGTCTTATCAAGCTGAACTTTTTTAAGTTACGTAAACGGCTGAGAGGATTGCTATTACTGAGTTTGTGTGATAAGGCTATCTGCCTGTGTATGCTATAATAAAGGTATGAAGATTTTTCCAAAAGGCTTTAAGATAGGGGCTAGAACCATCAAAACTGTGATCGCAGCTAGCCTGGCTATCATGATTGCAGATATGCTCGGGTTACAATATGCAACAGCGGCAGGGATCATCGCTATTTTAAGTGTAGGAAACACTAAAAAATCGACTTATCAACTTGGTAAAAACCGCTTGTTGAATTTCCTCTTTGCCATGGTCTTTGCAACGATTCTGTTTAACCTTTTAGGCCATCATGTCCTAGTGTTTGCCTTATTTCTGTTGTTCTTTATTCCTTGTTCAGCTGCTTGGGGTATAGCGGAAGGCATTGCACCAAATGCAGTTTTGGTGACACATTTATTGGTTGCGCGAGATATTACACCTGATCTGTTACTCAACGAATTTTTACTGAATTTTATCGCGATTTCACTTGCTTTTTTAGTGAATTGGAAGATGCCTAATTTTCAAAATGAATTGACGATTAGAGAAAGACGAATTGAACATCATTTTCAAGATTTATTCAAACGGTTAAGTTTTATTTTGGATAAGCAGACAGAAAAAGAACACTTTCTACATAAAGTAGAAGATCTTGAAACCTATATCGCTGATAGTTTGGCACTCGCTAGAACACATATGGATAATAATCTGGTTGATCATGCCAGTCATAGTTATGATTATCTGACGATGCGAGCAAGACAAGTTGAGCTCTTTCGTGAATTAACTGAACTGCTTGTAGAGATTGATTTGCAGAGTCAGGCACAAACATTTGAGAAATTAAAAGGGTTATTGCTGGCTATCGGAGAAAATTATGGGCGAGACAACAATGCAAAGGCCTTGACGTCTCAGGCACAGGAAGTGCTTGCTTATTATCGTGCTAGTGACTTACCTAAAACACGACATGAATTCGAAGTACGCGCCCAACTGTTTCAGATACTACAACTGATTCAGTCCTTTATCCAAATCAAGTATGATTATGTTTTAGAGACGAGAGCGTGAAAGCTCTCATTTTATAGCTATACACATCAGATACTCATGAGTTTAGGTAATAGCTATTTTTGAATTTAGGGATAGAGATAGTCGCTAAGTTGTGAGGAGAGCATCACTCGAGGGAATGAATAAGTGCTTGAAAATGTCCCAGTTATCTGATAGAAGGAGACGAGACAAGATGTACGACTATGTTAATATGGCTTACCAGATCGCAAAAGCAGCACATAAAAATCAAGTCGATAAAGCAGGTGTTGCTTACATTCATCACCCAGAAACAGTTGCTGATCTTGTGACTGGAGATGCAGAAAAAGCAACAGCATATTTACATGATGTTTTAGAGGATACAAGCGTGACAGCGGATCAACTAAGAGAAGCAGGTATACCAGATGAAGTGATTTCAGCTGTAATTATCTTGACTAAACAAGCAGGTCAACATTATTTTGACTATTTGAAACAAGTAAAGGCTAATCAAATTGCCAGAGTTGTAAAAATCGCTGATTTGACACATAATAGTGATGTAGCTAGATTATCTAGCATGTCTGAGCAAGATAGGACTAGATTAGACAAGTATCGACAAGCACTCGTATTTTTAAAGCAAGTATGAGGCTATGAAGCAGTGTAGCTGTGTTGAGATAATCGCTATTGTTTAAGATAACAAAAAAAAGCGCTGGATAGCGCTTTTTGTTATTTCACAAACATGGCATCGCCAAAACTGAAAAATCGATAGTGTTCATCTATAGCATGTTGGTAGGCATCTAACACAAATTCCCGCCCTGCAAATGCTGAAACTAGCATGACAAGTGTCGATTTGGGCAGATGGAAATTAGTAGAGAATGCATCGACAACTTGAAATGTATAGCCAGGTTTAATAAAGATTTTTGTCCAATCACTATCAGCTTTAACTTGTCCATCAAATTTTTGTGCGACGGATTCAAGTGTACGGATAGATGTTGTACCAACGGCAATAACGCGTTTACCAGCTTTTTTAGTTGCATTAATCACATCAGCTGTTTCCTGTGGGAGGATATAGAACTCACTATGCATATCATGCTCTTCTATATTATCTACACTGACTGGACGAAAAGTGCCAAGTCCGACATGTAGCGTTACCCATGCAATATTAACACCTTTAGCTTTGATTTTATCAAGTAGGTCATCAGTAAAATGTAGGCCAGCAGTTGGTGCAGCAGCAGAGCCATTTTCCTTGGCATAGACGGTTTGATAGCGACCTTGATCAGCTAGTTTCTCATGGATATAAGGTGGCAGAGGCATCTCTCCTAAACTCTCAAGGACCTCCAAGAAAATACCATCATAATTAAATGTCACAATGCGACCACCATGGTCTAGCGAATCATCTATGACAGTAGCTGTCAGCCTACCATCCCCAAATTTTATAACTGTACCGTTCTTAAGTTTTTTTGCAGGTTTTGCAAGGACTTCCCAAGTATCATCGACTTTATTTTTTAATAGTAATAGCTCGATATGCCCACCTGTATCTGCTTTTTCTCCGTGAAGTCTAGCAGGGAGTACACGAGTATTATTTAGCACAAGTGTATCACCAGTGTGCAACTCATCGACAATATCAAAAAAGTGTTTATCTGCCATCGTATGTGTCGCTTTATCGATGACCAGTAACCGACTTTCAGAGCGATGTTCAAGAGGTGTTTGGGCGATTAGCGCCTCAGGTAAATCAAAATCAAATGCTTCAATATTCATAGTTTAAATTATATCATTTTTGATAAGTTAATGCTTGACAAATCACTAAAAAAGGTATATTATTGGTCTATACCAATAAACAATGTCAATTTATTAAGGAGACGATCATGAAAGTTATTAAAGTAGCGAACCAACTTGAGGGTGCTAAATTAGGATTAGAAATTTTGACTGAAAAAATAGCAGCAGGTGCGAAAACTTTTGGTTTAGCAACTGGCTCTACACCAGTAGAATTTTACAACCAAATCATTAATAGTGATCTTGATTTTACGGATAAAACGTCAATTAACTTAGATGAATATGTTGGGCTTGATGGATCAGATGAACAATCTTATCGCTATTTCATGAGTCAACATCTGTTTAATGAAAAACCTTTTAAAGAAAATTTCTTACCAAATGGTAAAGCTAAAGATTTGGATGCTGAGGTGAAAGCATACGATGACATTATTGCGACACATCCGATTGATTTACAAATTCTTGGGATTGGTCAAAATGGGCACATCGGCTTTAACGAACCTGGTACACCATTTGATGTGACAACACATGTTGTGGATTTAACTGAAAGTACAATTAAAGCAAATTCACGTTACTTTGAGAACGAAGATGAGGTACCAAGACAAGCAGTCTCAATGGGAATTGCAAGTATTCTTAAATCTAAAACATTGATTTTGATGGCATGGGGAGAAGCTAAAGCTGAAGCAATTAAAGGCATGATTGAAGGTGAAGTGACTGAAAGCTTACCAGCATCAGTCTTACAACAACACGATGATGTGATTGTGATTATTGATGAAGCAGCAGCTAGTTTATTAAACTAAAAAAAAAACCTTGATCATCATGATCAAGGTTTTTTTTGTTAGACATTTAAGACTTTCTCTAAGAAATCTTTCAAACGAGGATGTTTTGGATTACCAAATAGTTCCTCAGGTGTACTATCTTCTAAGATTTGTCCGCCGTCAGTAAAGATAACACGGTTGGCAACTTTACGTGCAAATCCCATCTCATGTGTGACGATTAACATTGTCATACCTTCTTTTGCAAGATCTTGCATCACTTCTAATACATCACCAACCATCTCAGGGTCTAACGCTGAAGTTGGTTCATCAAATAACATTAGATCAGGATCCATAGCTAATGCACGAGCAATGGCAACACGTTGTTTTTGACCACCAGATAGCATTTCTGGCATGGCATCTGCTTTATCAGATAACCCAACTTTTTCAAGTAGATCAAGTGCTTTAGCTTTAGCTTCAGCTTTGTTCATTTTTTTAAGTTCAAGTGGTGCATAAGTGATATTATCAATAACAGTCATGTTCGGGAACAAGTTGAATTGTTGGAACACCATACCGACTTCTTGACGCACTTGATTGAGGTTAGTGTTTTTATCTGATAAATCATACCCATCTACGATAACAGAACCAGATGTGATAACTTCTAACCCATTAAGTGTTCTAAGAAAAGTTGATTTACCTGAACCTGAAGGGCCAATGATACAAACAACATCACCTTCATTAAATTTAGTTGTAATGCCTTTAAGCACTTCATTGCTACCAAAAGACTTATGTAAGTCATTAATATCTATTTTTAATTTTGCCATTATTTCATATTCCTTTCAAGTCGACGTGCAAAGATTGTCAAAGCGAGAATAACAATGAGATAGATAATCGCAATCAATCCGTATACTTTAAACGATTGGAAGTTTCTGGCAACGATAATTTTACCAGTTTGTAAGAGTTCAATTAAGCCGATAGCTGAGATAATCGTTGTATCTTTCAACGAGATGATGAATTGATTGACCAAACTAGGAATCGTAATTTTAACTGCTTGTGGCAAGATGACACGTTGCATCGTTTTAACATATGACACACCAAGTGAGCGTGATGCTTCCATTTGACCAGTTGGTACTGAGTTAACACCACCACGAACGATTTCAGCGATATAAGCTGAAGCATTCAGTGTTAAGGCAATGACACCAGCAGCAAAGTCATTTAGTGGGCTAGTATGACCAGTAATTGACTCGATCAGATTAGGAATACCATAGAAGATAAAGATGGCTAAAACCATTAGTGGTACACCACGAACAAGGTCTACGTATACTTTAGTGAAGCCACGCAAGAATTTGCTAGGAGAGACACTGAATAAACCAAAGATAATCCCAACGATTAAAGCTAAAACAAATGAAATTAGTGTTAATGCAATTGTGTATCCAAGTCCTGATGCTAACTGTTCCCAGTTATTTTTGATAATACCTATCATAGTTGATTCATCAACTTTTTTATCATCAGATGCTTCATTACCCATATATTTGGCAACGATTTTATCATACTTGCCGTTTGCTTTAATTTTAGCTAAGCCGGCGTTGAACATAGAAATAAGTTCAGGATTTGTTCCTTTTTTAACTGCGAATCCATACTCACCAATTTTTTCAGGTTTAATCGGTGTTTCGAATTTTTGGCCTTGGAGAATTGCGTATTTAACAACGGGTTCATCATCCATGAAGGCATCGATAGAGCCTGTACCTAAACTAGCATACATCGTATCTGCTGCATCAAAGACTTTCACTTTGTAACCATATTTATCTTTGTTTTTAGTGATAAATTCTTGAGAAGCAGTACCGTTTTTTACACCAACTGTTTTATCTTTTAAAGACTTGTAAGAGGTGATATTTTTTGTGCCTTTTTTGACTGCAATTGTCGCATTTGCTGTAAAGTAAGGATCAGAGAAGTCAAAGACATTTTTACGTTCATCAGTAATTGACATCCCAGCGATCATCCCATCAGCATGACCAGCTTGTGTTTGGTCTACAGCTGTTTGGAAGCCAACGAAGTCCATAGAGATATTAAACTTTTCAGTTTTAGCAATCGCGTTTAATAAATCAACATCAATTCCGACGTATTTTTTTTCTGAGTTTTGAAACTCAAAAGGGGCAAATAGAGAATCAGAAGCGATTCTATAGTTGTTTTTAACGGGTTTATCGTCGGCTTTCACGCTAGTTATCGTAAAGAGTGCGATAAACAAGGTGAATAGCATCAATAAATTCTTTTTCATAAGTTGTTACCTTTCAATATTATTCTTTTCAATTCTACCATAAAATCTCTATAAAACAAACATAATTAGTGTTATGTTAGGTTTTATTACATAAATAGATGGTTTATATCAGCTATCACATAAAAAAATCAAGTATTCGTACTTGATTTCAAAAGTTTATATTTTGGTGGTTACATCTTTTTCAGTTGTGTTTTTATGTGTTGCTTGGAGGTTAATAGCTATAAATGATAGAGTTGAGATTAATATAGGAGTAGGTCTTTGGGTGTTTGTGTGAAGGATTTTGCACCTGTCTCAGTGACATAAAGACAATCTTCTATTCTGACACCAACTTTGTTTGGGATATAAATCCCTGGTTCGATAGAAAAACACATGCCTTTTTCTATCGTAATATCTTCACTACCACCTATAGAAGGAAATTCATGAACATCCATCCCAATACCGTGTCCCGTTCTATGTGTGAAATACTCACCATATCCAGCTTTAGTAATGATATCACGTGCAACTTGATCGATTTCGAAGGCAGTGACACCAGGTTTAACAAAGTCAAATGCTGCTTGTTGTGCCTCTCTTGTGATGTCATAAATTTTGCGATCAAAATCAGAAGGTTGACCAATGGAGATCGTTCTAGAGGCATCTGATGCATAGCCTTGTGACATTACTCCCAAATCAAACAATAGTAGCTTGTTTGGTTGGATGTCAACAGGTTCTGGTACACCATGAGGATTTGCTGCTCTAGCGCCTGTCAGGACCATCGTCTCAAAACTCATCTCAGAAATGCCCTGACGTTTCATCTCAAATTCGATTTTTGCCACTACATCCATCTCAGTGATATGTTGTTGAGACGCAGCAAATTCAAATCCAATGTCAAAACATCTATCAGCATATTGTCCTGCTTTAATCATTTTTTGAATCTCGTCATCAGATTTGATGAGTCGCAATTGGTTAATATACGGACTCAAGTTAGTAAAGGTGCTGTCGCTAACTACTGATTTAAGGCCATCTGATTTGCTTAGGATCAAGTGATCAAATTCTACAGCTATCGTCTTTATGTTTTGATGACTGAGTTGTGCATGAATTTTGATCCAAGGATTCTCACTGTCAGCATAGCCAATAACATCAAAATCGACAAAAGTTTTTGATTTTTCAACTTCAAGTTCAGGCGTAAACAAAAGTGGTGCCCGATCAGGGAAAATCATCAAGCCCATAATTCGTTCATGAGGGTCCATAGCAAAGCCAGTTAGGTAATTTACAGTGGTAGGATTTGTGATAAAGGTCATATCCCATTTTTTTTCAGTTAGATATTGGGCAATTTTTTTTAATTTAGTCATACTTCTATTTTGCCACTTTGCAATCAAAATAGCCATCTTTAAGGTAGATAATATTCAGCTATAAAACTCTAAAATGTATAATATGTTTTACAGTTGTGGTATACTTTAACTATGATGACAAGTTAACTTTATAGCATCATAAATAGAAACAAAAGAAAAAGGAGTGCCTATGAGCCAAATTACAACGACACTTAAAGCGTTACAAGATAGCATTCATGCAAAAGATGCGAATCAACCTGAGTTTTTACAGGCTATCGATGAATTTTTTGCCACCCTCTCTCCTTTCTTAGAGAAAAACCCAGATGTGTTGACGCACAATATTTTAGATATGCTGACAGAACCTGAGCGTATTATTCAGTTTCGAGTACCATGGCAAGATGATGCTGGGAATTTCCGAGTAAATCGCGGTTTTCGTGTCCAGTTTAATTCGGCTGTAGGCCCATATAAAGGTGGCTTAAGATTTCATCCTTCTGTCAATCTCTCTATTTTGAAGTTTTTAGGATTTGAACAAATTTTCAAAAATGCCTTAACTGGTCTACCGATTGGTGGTGGTAAGGGTGGGTCAGACTTTGATCCTAAAGGCAAGTCTGATCATGAAATTATGCGGTTCTGTCAAAGCTTTATGCTTGAATTACAAAGACATATCGGTCCAAACATCGATGTACCAGCTGGCGATATCGGTGTTGGTGGTCGTGAGATTGGCTATTTATATGGGCAATACAAACGCCTATGTGGGAATGATCAAGGCGTATTAACTGGTAAAGGGTTAACGTTTGGTGGCTCTTTAGCCCGAACTGAGGCGACAGGCTATGGGTTGGTTTATTTTGTAAAGCATCTCTTAGCAGATCAGCAAGATGACTTTAAAGATAAAAAAGTATTGGTTTCAGGCAGTGGAAATGTCGCAATTTACGCGATTGAAAAGGTGCATGAGCTAGGTGGTCGTGTGCTCACTGTTTCTGATTCTTCTGGCTATATCTATGATCCACAAGGCATTGATTTAGCGCTGTTAAAAGACATCAAAGAAGTTAAAAGACAACGTTTGACTGAATATGCTAAAGCTAGACCATCAGCTGAGTATGTCGCAGATCAATCTGTATGGACACATGAAGTTGCTGCTGATATTGCCTTGCCATGTGCCACACAAAATGAGATTTCAGAATCTCATGCGCAACTTTTGATTTCAAATGGCGTCAAGATTGTGGCAGAAGGGGCAAATATGCCAACCACTTTAGAAGCTGTTGCTGTATTAGAAAAAGCTCAAGTGACATATTGTCCTGGTAAAGCAGCAAATGCTGGCGGTGTAGCTGTTTCAGCATTAGAGATGAGTCAAAATTCAGAGCGTGCCGCTTGGTCTTTTGAAACAGTAGATAAAACCTTAGATACAATCATGCAGACAATTTATGAAACTTGTCGTGATACTGCTGAGGAATTTGGGTTTGAAAATAATTTATTAGCTGGTGCAAATATTGCTGGGTTAAAAAAAGTTTCCCAAGCCATGTTGGCGCAAGGTCTCGTATAATCATCTAAACACATTGAAGGGTATTAAGTCAAAGTTGAAGCGATTTTCAGCGCAAAAGACTTGATAACGACAATGTGTTTTTTTTGATTGTCTAAAGTTTAGAAGAACTTGTGTTTACTTAGGATGTTCGGGTAGTTTTGTTTTTGAAAAAAACAATCAAAACTATTGAAAACCTTTTCATAACATGATAAAATAGAACGATGAAATGAAAAAGTTATTTTCATGAAAAGAGATGTAACAAAGGAGTGGATTAAAAATGGATAATGAAACAATTACTATATATGACGTAGCACGCGAAGCTGGTGTCTCGATGGCGACAGTTAGTCGTGTTGTCAACGGCAATCAAAACGTTAAAGAAACAACACGCCGTAAAGTACTAGATGTCATCGAACGTTTAGATTATAGACCAAATGCTGTAGCACGTGGTTTAGCGTCTAAAAAAACGACAACAGTTGGTGTCGTGATCCCAGATATTGCCAATAGCTACTTTGCTAGTCTTGCGAGAGGGATTGATGATATCGCGACCATGTACAAATATAACATTGTCATCGCAAACTCTGATGGTGATGATAATAAAGAGATTAATGTTGTCAATACATTATTAGCTAAACAGGTCGATGGCTTGGTATTTTTAGGTCATGATTTATCTGACAAAATCCGAGCTGAATTTTCTCGTACTCGCACGCCTATCGTGCTTGCTGGTGCAGTAGATCATGAAAATCAGATTCCTTCTGTAAACATCGACTATAATAAAGCAACGAAGGAAGCAACGTTAGTCCTTGGGAAACATAGCCAAAAAATCGCACTCATCTCTGGACCGATGGTCAATGCAATTAATGGTAAAGAGCGGTTAGTTGGGTATCAAGCTGCACTGAAAGAGCTTAATCAAACTTTTTCAGAAGGCTTAGTATTTGAAACAAATTATAGCTTTAATGATGGTGTAAAACTAGCAGAACGTGTTAAAATCTCTGGTGCGACAGCAGCAATTGTCTCAGATGATGAAGTGGCTGTTGGCTTACTAAATGGCCTTGTAGATAGAGGCGTTAAAATTCCTGAAGAGTTTGAAATTATCACAGCCAACGATTCCGTTATTACAGAGTTTACACGACCTACTTTAAGTTCAATAGAACAGCCCTTGTATGATCTTGGTGCAGTATCGATGCGACTGTTAACTAAAATGATGCATAAAGAAGAAGTGAGTGAAAAATCTATTATCTTACCTCATGGTATCGTGATGAGAGGCTCTACAAAATAGTTAAGGTATCTCAAAATGACCTAGCAGTTAAGATATTCATATTTTAGCTAGGTTTTTTTTATTCATGCGTGTCAATACCCTTAATAACACAAAGTAAAGGTGGTCACTATGTCTAAAAGACTGACAATTTCAGCTATTGTCTTGTTAAATTTTATCATTTATATTTCGCTTGGCTTACCTGATTCAATTCTCGGCAGTGCTTGGCCTAGTATGCGCCAAAGCTATGGGATGGCAGCTGATCAGGTAAGCTATTTGACAACAATCATGTTACTTTTTTCTTTCTTATCTAGTATGCTCTATACTAAGATCTCAAAGTATTTGACAGTTGCCAAAGTTATTGTTATCAGTATGGTCTTCGTGATTATCGGCTTGATTTTGATGATGATAACCTCAAATCCAGTCATCCTTTTCTTGACTACACCTTTTTTAGGCATTGGCCAGGGTGCTATAGATGTAACGGTTAATCACTTTGCTGCAAAACACCTACCTAGCGCGTTGATGAGTTTATTACATGGGTTTTACGGCTTAGGCGTTAGTTTAAGTGCTGCCATTTTGACTTTTTTCTTGTCGACATTTGCGAGTTGGCGGTTAGCTATTTTAGCTATTGCTGTGATTGAAGTCTTGATTTTGCTCTTAATCGTCATATATCGTGATCAGTTTGCTGAGCGTGATACGTCTCATCAAGCAAATAAGGCTACAGATGCTTTATCACGAGATAGCAGATTTAACCTACGTCATTTACTTCATCCTATTTTCTACTTTTTTTATGCCATTGAAGGGATTGTGGGGATTTATATGGCTACTTACTATGTAGAAAACTTTCACGTCAAACCAGCCCAGGCTGCGTTCTATACGACATTATTTTGGTTAGGCTTGATGTTTGGTCGTTTTTTGACAGGTGCTTTAACACGGGTTCTGTCTGATAAAAAGATTTTATGTGCGCATCTGGTTTTATTATTAATCATGTCTGCGTTACTAGGGTTACCACCAAGTGCTTATACCAGTCTCATGATCTTTATATTTGGCTTATCGCTGTCACCGCTATATCCTTTGATGATGATGCTACCAAATCAACTCTATCCAGAAATAATCGCTAAGCGCGTCATTTCCTATAATGTTGGCTTTTGTTTACTTGGCATTCTTGTGTTTCCACTTATTTTTGGTGAAGTATTTAATCAGGTTGGTTTTGCAATCTTTCCGATATTAATTTTAGGGATTGCCCTTATTTTACTAGGGCTGGCTCTGCTTATTTTTAACCAAAAAACAGTAGATAAGTGATGGTCTTTCATCTACTTTGTTGCTATGTTCAATGTTAGAAAATGTTTCGTAACATAAATTTAATTGGGCTACATTAAGTAAATCGGTAATGGTATTACATTGCCGATTTTTTATATATCCAAAATATAATTATTCTTATTTTTATATTTGACACAATACTATTTTTCATATAATATAATACTATATACAAAATAGTATTGAAGGAGAAATAGTATGAGTATTCAGGTGCCGACACTTTTATTAGACGGTAGTGTCCTTGCAATTCTGGAAAAACAGGATATGTATGGCTATCTCTTAACAAAAGAAACACAAAAATATGTCCATGTTTCAGAATCGACCATGTATCCAGTTCTCAGAAGGTTACAAAAAAGTGGTGATTTAATCACATATGATGAGGCATTTGAAGGTCGTATGAGGCGCTATTATCAGATTACGCCTCTAGGTCTTAAGCATTTAGACGAGATTAAAGATGAATGGCAAAAATTTGCAACAAAAATAACAACACTTTTAGGAGGGATTTCATGAACTACATAGAAGATTTAGCAGAAAATCTAATTGGTTTACCAGAAGAAGAAAGACAAGAAGCATTGTTTTATTATGAAGCTTATATCTACGAGGGACATTTAACAGATGCACAAGCAGTTGCTGAGTTAGGTACACCTAAAAATTTGGCAAGAAGACTATTAGCTGATTATTATGTAGGCGATGAAAAAGAGGTAAGCTTTGAAAATACAAAATCACCTTTTAAACTTGCTCGGGTCATTATTCAGGCAGTGTTTGCCTCGCCTATTTTAATTCCAGTGATGATTGCTTTTTTAGCCGTCATATTTGCAGTTTTGATAATCTTTATAACACTTGTCTTAACAGTGTTAATTTTTATAGGAGCCATAGGTATTGCAGGAGTTATCAGCAGTATAGGTGGTATTTTAATATTAACTCAGTCAGTATTAGGAGGTCTGTTTTATATTTCCTGTGGTATCACCTTGATCGGCTTGGTAATGATTTTATCACCAATTAGTTTGATCGTCATTAACTGGTTAAAACTTATGTTTAATCTTGTCATAAAGTGGATAGGTAAAAAAATGGTCAATAAAAAAGGAGTGAGACATGAATCGTAAAAGCATATTGATAGTAGGCGTCATATTATTAATTATTGGTAGCGTAAGTGCTTATGAAATTTGGAAAGTTCACAAACCTAGTAGCTTATTCTGGCATAATGGGTTCAAGTATGCTCAAGCCAATACAATAAACCTCAACAGCACCATGAAAGCGTTTCCATCGGATGAATCAAAAGTTAACGCAATTCATATTGATGCGACTAATTCTGATATTGTTGTAACGACAGGAGCTAAATTTGAGATTAACCTAACCTATTATAGCCCTAAACAATCAGAAAAAGTCTTATCTGTATCGTTTAAATCGGATACACTAACGATCAAACAAAACAATACTGTAAATGATCAAACGATTTTTAGTTTAGGTGAACCGGCATCAAAAATTACCATAGTCATACCCGATAAGTCTCCTATTAAGTCAGTTTATGCTAGTAATCAATATGGTAACCTAACTTTTAAAAATCTGAATCAGATCCCATCAATTTCAGCAAATAATGAAAATGGTATCATTACATTTAATACAGTTTCAGCAACAAGTGCTAATATATCAGCACAAAATGAAGATATGTTAATGTATCGTGTGACGTTTGATCAAGCAACTTTTCAAAATATAAGCGGAGATATTGAAGTTGAAGACAGTAAGATCTTACTAGGTGGTAAAATCATTAACCAAACTGGTGATATTTATATTAAAGATACAGGTTTGCCACCATACTATTTGATGACGACCAATGGCGATAAAGAGATATCTCGGGAACAAATTGCGAACAAGACGACTAAGGCAAGAGCCGATTTATGCATTAGAAATGAAACTGGTGATATTTCTATAAATTAAAAAATATACAGCTTATCTGAGTTTTTAGGTAAGCTGTTTAATTTATCAATAAAAATAGAAACGTTTCCAAAAAAGTGTTGACACCCATTTATTCTTATGATAATATTAATTTATAGATGAAAGCGCATACAAATGAGCTATTTTGGAAACGTTTCCGTTAGAAGGAGAATGATATGAAAAACAATTTGGTGGAAAAATACCACTATGTCAAGAACAACTATATGTTATATTTACTAGTTGCTCCTGCAGTAATTTTGACGATTGTCTTTAAATATGTCCCGATCTATGGGCTTTTGATAGCCTTTAAAAATTATAATCCGCTCAATGGAATTATGGGAAGTGAGTGGGTTGGGTTAGAACATTTTAGTCGCTTTATCTCATCCCCAAATTTTCCTATTTTACTAGGGAATACCCTAAAGCTAAGTGTTTACGGATTATTATTAGGATTTTTCCCACCTATTATTCTCGCATTATCATTTAATTTGATTGCAAGTGATAAATTAAAGAAGAAATTACAACTGATTTTGTACGCACCTAATTTTATTTCTGTTGTCATTATTGCCGGGATGTTATTCTTGTTTTTTGCAAATAAAGGGCCTATAAACCATATCATTCAAAGTTTGACTGGTAAAACTTTACCATTTATGACGAGTGCAAATTATTTTAGACCACTATATATCTTTTCTGGCATATGGCAAGGCATTGGGTGGTCTTCAATACTATATACGGCAACATTAGCGAATGTCTCTCCAGAACTAGTTGAGGCGGCAGAAATTGATGGTGCTAATATTTTTCAAAGAATTTGGCATATTGATTTACCGGCACTAAAACCTGTCATGACAATTAGTTTTATACTCGCAGCTGGTGGCATTATGAGTATTGGATATGAAAAGGCATATTTACTACAAACAACGATGAATTTACCGAGTTCAGAAATTATAGCAACTTATGTGTATAAAGTAGGGTTGCAGTCTGGCGATTATAGCTATTCTACAGCAGTTGGCTTATTTAATTCAGTCATTAATCTTATCTTACTTGTCAGCGTAAATCAGGTCGTTAAAAAGTTAAATGATGGAGAGGGGTTGTAAACATGAATAAACATTATACTGCTTTTGATAAGCGAGTCCTTGTCGTTAATAAAATCCTCTTGTTTTTATTAGTGACCATCACTGTTGTGCCACTCTTATACGTATTAGCAGCGAGTTTTCAGTCACCAGATAGTTTGATGAGTAAAGGAATCAGTTTTCACTTAAGTGATTGGACGTTGAGTGGCTATAAAAAAGTATTAGCCAATGGCTCGATATTAAGAGGATTTATCAATTCACTACTTTATTCATTTGGGTTTGCCTTCTTCTCTACCGCTGTAACCATGCTATGTGCCTATCCGCTGTCTAAACCTGACTTTGTGGGTAGAAGAGTTATTACTTATTTATTTCTGATTACCATGTTTTTTGGAGGCGGTTTAATTCCGACATATTTAGTTGTTAAAGATCTAGGTATGCTTGATACTGCATGGGCAATTATCGTACCCGGTGCAATCAATGTTTGGAATATTATTTTAGCTAAAACTTATTTTCAAGGACTTCCCAATGAGATTGAGGAGGCAGCAGTAATTGATGGCGCAAATCAAATGCAAATTTTTTGGAAAATTATGCTGCCATTAGCTAAACCAATCATGTTTGTCTTGTTTCTATATGCGTTTGTCGGTCAGTGGAATGGCTACTTTGATGCCATGATCTATATTAAAAATACTGATTTACAGCCATTACAGCTCGTGCTACGTAATATTTTAATACAAAATCAGATTGATACAAATATGGTTGGGGCTCAAGCTGCTATGGCAGAAATGGAAAAAGTTGCTCAATTAATTAAATATGCAACAATCATTATATCGAGTTTACCACTTGTTGTCATGTATCCATTTTTCCAAAAATATTTTGATAAAGGCGTTATGGTTGGTTCGCTCAAAGGTTAACCAATTGAAATCATTAAAAACATTGAGACAATTTATAAAGGAGAATTTAGATGAAAAAATTACTTACAGCTAGTATTGTACTAATCTCAGCCGTTGCTTTAGTGGGGTGTGGGAGTAAGGCAAAAAAAGAGACAGCTTCTGAAGATTATGGGTTAAAAAATATTAGTTTTCCACTTAAGAAAAGCGTATCTTTGAATATACTGACATCGGAAAATCAGGTTGCGCCAAAAGATCCAAATGATATGACTATTTTTAAGAGAATTGAAAAACAAAGTAACGTTAAAGTGAATTGGACTAATTATCCAAATGACTTCGCTGAAAAACGTAATCTTGATATTGCCTCAGGAGCGCTACCTGATGCGATATTCAATGCACAAGCTAGTGAGCAAGATTTACTAACTTGGGCAAAAAATGGTGTGATTGTGCCACTTGAAGAGGCGATTGAAAAATATATGCCTAACTTACAAGCGGTTTTTAAAGCCTCTCCAGAGTATAAAAAAATGTTAACAGCACCAGATGGGCATATCTATTCTTTACCATGGATTGAAGAGTTAGGAAAAGGCAAGGAATCTATTCATACCGTAAATTCCCTGGGCTGGATTAATCAAAAATGGTTGAATAAATTAGGGTTATCACAGCCTAAAACTGCTAAAGACTTATACGACGTTCTAAAAGCTTTCAAAGAAAAAGATCCAAACGGCAATGGTAAGAAAGATGAAATTCCATTGAGCTTTATGTCAAGTGATGATGGGAATGATTTGAAAATGTTATTTGCAGCATTTGGAGATGGTAGTGGGGATAATGGACAGCATCTGATTGTTAATAACGATGGAAAAGTTCAATTTACAGCCAACACTAATGCTTATAAAGAAGCTATAAAATATTTGAACAAATGTTATAGTGAAGGCTTGATTGATACGGAAAGTTTTGAACAAGATTGGTCTAGATATGTTGCTAAAGGTGCTGATGAAAAATATGGTTTATACTTTACCTGGGATCCACATAATGTGACAGGACCTGGAGATGATTATGTCATGTATCAACCACTAGCAAGAGAAGATGGTAAAATTAACGTGACCAGAACAAATAACTTTGGATTTTCCCGAGATCGATTTGTGGTGACTTCTGCTAATAAAAATATGGAATTAACAGCAAAATGGATTGATCAAATGTATGCACCAGTGCAATCTATTCAAAATAACTGGGGAACTTATGGCGAAAAAGGTCAAAATATCTTTAAATATGATCAAGCAGCCAATAAATTAACACATGAGCCATTAGGCGGAACATCACCAGTTGAACTACGTCAAAAAACATCTGTAGGTGGCCCATTAGCCGTTCTAAATGCTTATTATGGTAAATATACTACCATGCCTGATGATGCTAAATGGCGCTTAGATTTGATGTCAAAATATATCTTCCCACATGTCAATAATGAATTCAATTATCCTAATATCTTCATGAGTAAACAGGACACAAAGAGAATTGCTGATATTGATGCCGATATGCAAGACTATATCACACAAAAACGTGATGAATGGATTACAAAGGGAACTATAGACCAAGAGTGGGATGTTTATATCAAACAGCTTAAAGCTTACGGTTTAGATGAATGGCTAAAAATAAAACAAACTAATTATGATAATTATATTAAATAAAAGGAAGTGTCTATGACAGTTAATGAGTGGATTGACAAACATCAAGGGGATGTGACGCAACGTTATAAATCAAAAATACATTTTTCAGCACCAATTGGGTGGATAAATGATCCAAATGGCTTTGTTTACTATAAAGGTGCTTATCACCTTTTCTATCAGTATCACCCTTATAGTGCAAAATGGGGACCAATGCATTGGGGACATGCAAAAAGTCATGATTTGATTCATTGGGAGCATTTACCTGTGGCATTGATACCGGATCAAGCATATGATAAAGACGGTTGTTTTTCTGGAACAGCTTTGGTTATTGATGATGAATTAGTACTGATGTATACAGGACATGTGGACAATGATGGTGAAATACGTCAAGTCCAATGTCTGGCAAAAAGTCAGGATGGTATTCACTTTAAAAAATTTAAAAATAATCCTGTCATTGATGAGAGACAAGTGGACAATACTAGAGATTTTAGAGATCCTAAACTTTTTAAACATGGGGAATTATATTATTCACTTGTTGCCTCAACAGAGAATAATGTCGGTAATGTGCTGTTGTTTGAAAGTGCTGATTTGGAAAATTGGACTTTTAAATCAAAATTTTTGGAGGCAAAAAAGGGTCAAGGCTTAATCTGGGAATGCCCTGATTTGTTTTCACTTGGTGATAAGGATGTTTTAATTGTTTCCCCCATTGGATTTGAAGCTGATGACTTTCGTTTTACCAACGTCAATAGTTCAGTCTGGTTTATCGGAAAAGTAGATTGGGAAACAGGACAATTCGTTACTGAATCTGTAGAGGAAATAGATGGTGGGTTAGATTTTTATGCACCACAAACGCTGTTAGATGATAAGAATCGGCGCATTATGATAGCGTGGGAGCAGATGTGGGGCAGAAATATACCGACTGATGATCTGGGGCATCTATGGGCTGGTTCTATGACTATCCCGAAAGTTTTAAACCTTCAGGATGGTATCATGAAACAAGATTATATCAGCGAATTTTATGATCTATTTAAAGAAGTAACCCATTACGATCATCAGACGCATTTTGAAACTGAACTAGTACCTTTGTTAACAGGGGAATTTAATCAAGAGTTTACAATTAAGATTGGTACGAAAGACGAGTATGTTAAGATAACATACTTGGACCAACTATTAACGTTTGATAGAAGTCAGATAGGAAATAAGATTAAAGATTCAGCAAATGATAAAAGTATTAGACAATGTCGTATACCCTGTGATAAAATCAAACTAACACTTGTGGTAGATGTTTCAAGTATTGAGCTGATCATCAATAATGAATACGTTTTTTCAAATACTTATTATCCAAAATCAGAAAATGGAAAAATACAAATCCAATCAGAATCTTTCCAAGTGTCAATATATAAATAGCATAAAAGTCTATTAGATAGCAGGGTATGACATGAAAAAAGCAACGATGAAAGATGTGGCCAATTTAGCTGGTGTAGGGGTAGGTACAGTTTCTAGAATGATCAATGGCACTAAAGTTAAGCAGTCTACTTATGAAAAAGTGACGCAAGCGATTCAAGCCTTAGATTTTATTCCTGATGAGACAGCAAGAGGACTCAAACGCGCAATGACTCATACAGTTGCGCTGATTGTACCAACTATTTGGCATCCCTTTTTTTCAGAATTTGCTTATCATGTTGAAAAATTTTTATCTCAACATGATTATAAGCTCTATCTTTGTAATAGCGATGGACAATCTGAAAAAGAGGTTGAGTATGTTAAATTAGTTGATCAAAATCGGTGTGATGGGATTATTGCGATTACCTATACTGATATTGAAAATTATATCAGTGATGGCATTCCATTTGTCAGTATTGATCGACTTTTTACACAAGATGTTGCCTATGTAGCCAGTGATAACAAAAGAATTGGACAATTAGCTTTTGAAGTCTTGGTAGGCAGTGAAGCAACCCACCTTGCTTATATCGGGTCGCATAACCTAATCAAAAATAGGACAATGGAGCGTGGTGAAAGTTTTGAAGGCGAAGCTAAAAAAGCAAATGTACGCTTTTCAAAACTTGATATGCTAGAACCTGTATTAGACAACAAATCGCAAATAAAACAATTTTTGATTGCACACCCAACCATTAATGGTATATTTGCAATCAATGACTACGAAGCGCTTGATGTATTAACAGTTTTGGATGAATTGGGGAGAAAAGTTCCTGAAGATGTGCAACTGATAGGCTGTGATGGCATCAAAATGAGTGCTGAACGTGATTATGTTGTCTCTACTATTAAGCAGCCCACTGAAGAAATGGCTAAATGTGCTGTAGATATGGTGATATCGTTAGCTAAGGGAGAAGAAATCCAAAAGGAACAGCTACTTGATGTGACATTTATTCAGCGTGGCACGACAAGATGAAAAAAGCCTTTGGCATTGTCCAAGGGCTTTTTTTCTTATGCTATATGTTAAACATCCTGTGTTGCTCGAGTATCAAAACGTCATCACAGATTGTTGACATCATATTGATTTCAGTTTATAAAAAAGCGTGCCAAATCATTTATAATGACGTAATAAAAGTCAATATCCCAAGAATAACACCTAACGTGTTGGGTACGATCAAAATATAATCTCTTTTAGGCTCGTTTGTGAGACCGTACAGTACCCAGATAAAACAAGAAATACCAGCGATTAGTGGTTGCCAAGGTTGGCTTTTGTCGCCTTGTAGATTAGAGATGATTTGTGGGATGTAAGCTAAAAATACTAATAAACCAATCGTTGCGCCTATTGAACCGACTAATGTGTGTAATTTTGATTTCATGAATTCTCCTTTTGATAAACACGGTTTCGTGTCATATATCACGACATCTATATGATGCGTGTATTAAATAATAAATAGAAAGTGTAACTATATTAGTTGCTTTCTAAAAGCCTATCAATTATTTTTGAACAGATACTTGTGATGATGGCATAGCACAAGTATAAAATAGGTAGCTGAGTATGTGAAAAGTGATGAAAGATGAGATAAGCAGCTGTAAAGATTACGATTTCTATAAAGCATTTTAGCAACATGCTTAGCACAACCTTTGCTTTTGGTGAGACAAACAAACCCCATATGACCAATAAACAAGCAGGTAGTAGTAAGCCTATTAATACATTCAACGGGAAAGCAAAACGGAGGCCGTAAGTGATAAGAATAATCAGAGTCATTACTTCCGCTATAAAGCGCAAAGCATTTACGATATAAAATGCGGTTTTCATTGTATCCATTTCTGTTTGGAAGTTGTTTTTAGTAAGTGATTGTTCAAAATATGAACAGTTTGAAGGCAAAATGATTAACCATCCATGCACACGTGATACGATAACGTATAGTAGCAAGTTATGATATATAAGCCTTGAATTAATAAAATGATATTTTCATGAGAATTACCAAATCTATTTAATTATAGCATGGAAATAAGTTTTTATCGTAAAAAAATGTCAGTTAAGTTATGATGCTTATTTTATTTTCAATGGAATAGATCTCTACTTAGCGATTGTATCTAGCAATATGCATGTGATATCATCAATAAAACACTAGGTAAAACAACACAGAGTGAAATACCTACCAAAAGTAACAGTTTATACGCTTGTAACGTTCTCTGTTGCGGTTTGATAAGGTTACATGGTATAATGTCTCTATGATTATCACGATTTTAATATTATTAATGTTAGTTTGGGCATTTTTTGTTGGCCGTTCAAGAGGTCTTGCGCTACAAACTTACTATACGATAGGATCCTTGGTTGCTATAGGTCTTGCACTTCAGAATTATAAAGCGCTAAGTGAAAAAATCACATTATGGATTCCTTTTGCTTCAGCAACAGCTAATAGTCAATTATCTTTTTATCCTGCAAAACTTCTTTTTGAAATAGACCATGTTTTTTATGCTGTTTTTGCATTCTTAGTGATTTATTTGGTCGTTTACGGGATTGTTAGATTTATTGGGATATTTTTAGGGGCACTCGAAAATAAGACGCTTTTTGGCTCATATGGTGATACTGTAGCAGGTGTTTTATCTATTTGCTCGGCTTATTTTGTTTTATCCTTGATGATGATGGTAGTGTCTACTGTTCCTGTTGCAACAGTTCAAAACCACTTATACGCGAGTGGTCTTGTGCGATTTATGTTGAACCAAACACCAATTTTTTCAAGTTGGTTACAAGAAACATTTATTAAACAGATCACCAATATCACGATATAGAAATTTAAATGAATAAAAAAATTCTCCATATATTAGAGTTTGACCAGATCAAGGAAAAAATTGCGCAAGCATTAGCCACTTCTCAAGGTCAAGCTGAATTACAACACTTAGGACCTGTTACCGATAAGGCAAGAATTCAAAAATGGTTCGATGAACTATCTGAATTTGGTCATATCGTTCAAGAAAATGGTCCTGTACCGCTCTCAAATACAGCAGATTTAACTGAAATTCTTCGTAGAATTGAGTTAGATGCCAGTTTGAGTAGCCAAGAATTTGCTAAAATAAAAAAAGTTCTGCGTTTAGTTAATGAAACGCGGCGTTTTTTTGAGCAAGCTGTTAATGTCAGCTTTCCTGTTTTATCACAAACAATAGATAAATTTGTAGATGTTGGGTATTTGTTAGGTTTGCTGCAAGTCATTGATTCAGCAGGTGCTTTATCTGATACTGCATCAGATAAGCTATTTAGTCTGAGACAAGGCATTAAAAAAAGTGATGCTGATGTCAAGAAAATCTTATCAGAAATTTTAGCTAAATCTCAGTCTAGTTTGACAGATAGTATTATCACGATACGCCAGGATCGACCGGTTTTAGCAGTCAGAAGTGATAGTAAAAATAAAGTACCTGGTGTCGTCCATGACATGAGTGCATCTGGTCAGACGTTTTATATTGAACCCAACCGTGTTGTGCAACTGAATAATGATATTGCACAAAAGAAAATAGAAGAAAAAAATGAGGTTGCACGTATTTTACGTGCGCTTGCTGAGGCAATCAAACCGCATATCGAGGATATTCGTCAAAATACGTGGTTGATTGGTCAGATTGATGTACTTAATGCCAAATATCGTTACCAGATTATGGCAAAAGCAACTGTCCCAAGTCTTTCAGAACATAAAGCTATTAAACTCTATAGTGCAAGGCATCCGTTAATTGACCCTAAAGTTGTCGTGTCAAATGATCTATTTTTTGATCAAACACTAGACACGATCGTGATTACTGGCCCCAATACTGGTGGTAAGACAATTACGTTAAAAACACTAGGTGTCGCACAGCTGATGGCTCAATCAGGTCTCCCAATTCTTGCAGAAATAGGTAGTCAAGTCGGTATTTTTACTGAAATTTTTGCTGATATAGGTGATGAGCAGTCTATCGCACAGAGTTTGTCTACGTTTTCGAGTCATATGACCAATATCGTGAGTATCTTAAATCAGGTTGATCATAAGAGTCTGGTCTTATTTGATGAGCTTGGGGCTGGTACTGATCCTAAAGAGGGTGCGGCACTGGCTATCTCGATTCTTGATTTTTTGAAATCAAAACATGCTAAAACACTTGCGACGACACATTATCCTGAGCTTAAGGCTTATGGTGTTGAGTCTGAGGGTGTCGAAAATGCATCTATGGCATTTGATTTAGAACAGTTTCGCCCAACCTATCGCTTAGTCCAAGGTGTACCTGGTAGATCCAATGCACTAGAAATTTCGAAACGGTTAGGATTGGATAGTACGATACTGACTGAAGCGCGTGGGTTATTAACTGAAGATGAGCATGATGTGAATGTCATGATTGCGTCCTTAGAACAAAAGAATCAAACCCTAACAGAATCAGTTAATCGGATTAAAGTACTTGAAAAAGAAAATAATCTCTTGCACCAAGACTTGACCAAGTCTTTTGATAGTTTTAAACGCGATAGAGAAAAAGAATTAAACAAAGCACGTCAAGAAGCTCAAGACATCGTTAAGGTAGCCATTAGTGAAGCTGATGATATTCTGAAAAATTTACAAGAAAAATCATTGCTAAAACCACATGAAGTGATAGATGCCAAGCATCAATTAGGTGAGTTAGCGCCTGATATTGTAGATTTGTCAAAAAATAAAGTCTTAAAAAAAGCAAAAGCGAAACGTGGCTTAAAACCAGGCGTAGAAGTGCTGGTCTTATCTTACAACCAACGTGGTAACTTGGTTAGACTAGCAAAAGATGGTCGTTGGGAAGTTCAGATGGGCTTGATTACCACAAAGCTTAGTGAAGACGAGTTTGAGCCGATCGAGTCAGAAAAAGAAAAGCAAAAAACAAAGACTCGAGCAGTTAAGAAGACAGTCACATCAAACGTCAAAGCACAACTCGATCTGCGTGGCACACGCTACGAAGAAGCTGAAAAAATGCTAGATGATTATATCGATCAAGCCTTACTGGCTAACTTACATCAAATTACCATCGTCCACGGTATCGGTACAGGTGTGATCCGAGAAATGGTCAGAAGCTATCTACAACGCTCACGTCACGTCAAATCTTATGCCTATGCCCCTCAAAACGCAGGTGGTAGCGGTGCGACTATTGTGACACTAAAATAATGATGCAAAAAACACTGAGAGTTCAGAGTTTTTTTGCATCATATTTTAATCATTAAATTTCTGTAATATTTATACAATTTACGTGTTTTAGTCTACTAACTTAAATAGTAAATGGTATACTTGAGGTGAGTAATGTAATTTTTAATTTTTGGAGGTATAAAGCAGATGAAGAAAGCGTATACAATTGGATTGGATATCGGGACGAACCCCATGATCTCAGTGAGTCTTTCGTATGAATAATTTTTGGGCAAAGAAAATAGAAAAAGATGGTAGATTATTTTGGTTACCACTCAATCAGCATCTTGAAGATACGGCTAATGTAATTGGACTATTGTGGGAACATTGGTTAAGTCAGGGGCAAAAAAACCTGATTATTAAAGATGTAGGTGATGACGAGAATGCTAAGAGGTTTACACAATTATTAGGATATTATCATGATATCGGCAAAGCAACACCTGCTTTTCAAACTAAAAAAAGCTACTATCAGTCGGATGAGTTGGATTTAAGTTTGATAGAAAAATTAGAGAAAGATGAGTTTAGTGATATTTCCTTACTAAATTTGACGCATCCTAATCGATCTTTACATGCATTAGCAGGTCAAGCTTTATTAGAGTCATACGGTGTAAATCAAAGTCTATCATCAATTGTTGGTGGGCATCATGGTAAACCAGTAGATGATGCATCATCTGTCGTAATGCAATTAAAGAGCTATAGAGCAAATTATTTTCAGGAAGAAAGAGAAAATCAGCCTGTACATCAGAAATGGAAAAAGTATCAAAAAGAGATTTTTGATACTGGATTAACTAAATTTGAATTTAATGATGTCAACGAGTTACCAGAGATCTCTCAAAGTAGTTGTATTATATTATCAGGTTTATTGATTATGGCAGATTGGATTGCTAGCAATGAGTCTTATTTCCCATTGATTAATCTTGAAGATGATGGTCTAGATATTGATCAAGAAACTAGATTAATGAACGGTTTTACGTCTTGGTTTAAAACATTTTTATGGGAACCTGAATCTATATTGGATGTTAGTACAACGTATCAGAAAAGATTTTCATTTTCTCCTAGAGAAGTTCAAGAAAAACTTGCATCTGCAATATCAAGCAGTAAGAAACCTGGAATTTTTATAGTTGAAGCACCTATGGGTGTGGGAAAAACAGAAGCAGCTTTAGTAGCAGTTGAACAATTATCTGCTAAAACGGGTCGTTCAGGTATGTTTTTTGGTTTACCGACACAAGCAACTTCAAATGGCGTTTTTTCTAGAGTGAAAAGCTGGTTAGATAGTATCACAAATGATACTAGACAAAATCAGTCTTTAAAATTACTACATGGTAAAGCAGCACTGAATGATGAGAGCAGTAATATACCAAGAGCTACAGGAATAGACATAGATGAAGAAATAGATGGGAGCGTTGTGGCTAATGATTGGTTTCAAGGTAGAAAAACAGGAATTTTAGATGATTTTATTGTTGGGACGATTGATCAATTCTTGCTAAGTGCATTGAAGCAAAAACATTTAGCATTACGACATCTTGGTCTAAGTAAAAAAGTAGTGATTATAGACGAAGTTCATGCTTATGATGCTTATATGGGACAATATTTATATCAAGCGCTTCGGTGGATGGGTGTATATGGAGTTCCAGTTATTATTTTATCTGCTACACTCCCTGGGAAACGTCGAGAAGAGTTGATTAAAAACTATATCTTGGGAAGTGGAAAAAAATGGCGTGATACGATAAAGCCTGACAATTTGACGACTCAAGAAACGTATCCACTTATTACATATAATGATGACGGTGTCGTGAAACAAGTGAGTGATTTTGAAAAAAAAGAAAACAAGTATGTCACTGTTCATAGATTAGAGGATGAATCATTGTTAACGGTTTTATTAACCTCTTTATCAGACGGAGGTGTTGCAGGTATAATCGTAAATACTGTAAAACGTGCACAAAAATTATATCAACTCATTAGTAAAAAAATTGGTGATAAAAACGTTGAATTACTTCATTCAAGCTTTATAGCAACTCATCGCATAAAAAAGGAAAAACAACTCATGGCTGAAGTAGGAAAAGGAGGGACTAGGCCAATTAAAAAAGTTATCATTGGGACACAAGTTATTGAGCAGTCTTTGGATATTGACTTTGATATATTATTCAGTGATTTAGCACCGATGGATTTACTGATTCAAAGAATTGGTCGACTACATCGTCACGATATTCACCGACCTCACAAATTACAAAAACCTCACATCTATGTACTTGGTACAAGTGAAGATTATGAGTTTGAAGATGGTGCGAAAGCTGTTTATGGAGAGTTTCTATTAATAAGAACGCAATATTTTTTACCAAATAAAATCAGTATTCCTTTAGATATTTCAACTCTTGTTCAGCAAGTCTATAAAGAAGATGATCTGGTTTTAGGTGAAGTATACCAAAGAGCAAAAGAAAAACAAAGGAAATTGTTATTAAAAAAAGAATGTCAAGCAAATACATATAGACTTGAAAACCCCAATACGCGTAGTCAAAAAAATATGATTGGTTGGCTAAAGGATTCAACTGTACATAATACTGAAGAATATGGTAGCGCTCAAGTACGTGATGGTGCTGATAGTATAGAGGTTATTGTTGTAAAAAAACAATTGAATGGTATCTCATTAATTCACGAAGACGTAAGTCTAGATATATCTGCAAAAGCAAAACAAATAGCGAGAGAAACTTTGAGGTTGCCTCTTGCGTTATCTGCTAAATGGACGATAGAAGATACAATAAAAGAGTTGGAAAAATACAATATGAAGTATTTGGCTAGTTGGCAAGAAGAACCTTGGTTAAAAGGAACACTGGCGATTGTTCTTGATGATAATAAACAGTTTACTTTAAATGGTTTTTTATTGACTTATGATGAACAGCTTGGTTTAATGTACGAAAAAGGAGGTAAAAATGGCTGAATTTAATCTAATAGATGAGCCATGGCTTATTGTCATGACTGATAAAAAAGGAACTACTCAAGAGGTTTCACTTAAAGATATATTTGAGAATGCACATGATTACAAGTGCTTAGCTGGTGAAACCGCTATGCAGGATTTTGCTATATTACGTCTACTACTTTCAATTTTGCATACTGTTTTCTCAAGATTTGATGCAAATGGTAATCCGTATGGTTATTTTGAATTGGATGAACAGTATCAACAGATTTCACCAGTTGATCAAGATGATGATATCGATGACTACCAAGAAGATTTATTTGCAACTTGGAAATCTCTGTGGCAAGCAAAAGTATTCCCCGAAATTATAGGAGAGTATCTAGAGAAATGGCGAGATCAGTTTTATCTATTTGGAGGTTCTACTCCATTTTATCAAGTAAGTAAAGATACTCTAGAATTAACTGGTAACAAGATTGATAAAGCAAAACCTAATCAAGTTTATGGAAAAACGGTTAACCGAACGCTTTCTGAAAGTGAAAATAAAGTTATCCTTTTTTCTCCACAGCATGATTCAATTAAAAATAAATTGAGTAAAAGTGAGATAGCTAGATGGCTTGTTTTATATCAAGGTGTGACCGGAACGGGTGATAAAGTAAAATTTGCTAATCAAGAAACAGATCAAAAGTTGAGTAAAGGGTGGTTATATGATCTTGGAGGCTTGTATCCATCAGGTGAAAATTTATTTGATACGCTACTATTAAATTTAGCATTAGTGCATCCGAAAAAAGAGTATATAAAAATGCAGACGCCAATTTGGGAAGTAGCAACAAATAAGGATCAGTTAGAAAAGTTTAGAACAAATGAAATTGTTGATAATTTGGCTTCACTCTATACCAACTGGAGTCGTGCCATAAATCTTCAAGACAATTGTAGTGATGAGACAGACTTTAGTATATCAATAATCAAACTTCCTGAGGTTGAACATCCAAATAATTTTCTAGAATTAATGACAGAATGGCGCTTTAATAAAAACGGAGATAATAAAGGGAAGTTTACTCCTAAAAAACATAACTTAAATGAACAATTGTGGCGCTCGTTTGGTTTGACTTTTATGCCAGGTACCGATGTCCATCAAAGGCCAGGGATTGTGAATTGGATTAATGAACTAGAAACTCAAAATGTTAGGTTAGGATCTTTAAAATTTAATGCGGTAAGTATGGTAGATGATGGGAATGCAACCTCATGGAATCCGATTAATGAAATATTTGATCAACTCGTCTTCGAAAATATTCTATCGGATGCAGATGATAGCTGGATACCACGGATTTCCGACGAAGTTGTTTTAACTAAAATGTTAATTGATAATGTATTAGGGTCATTTGCAAACAGTTTAAAAATGATCAGAAATTTGAATTCAAGTGAATTTGTAAATCGTGTTAAACAAGAAGCCTATTATCAAGTTGATGTACCATTTCGTGAGTGGTTAGCAAGTATTAAACCATTTGATGAAAAAGAGGTTAAAATAAAAGAATGGAAATATAAATTACATAAGGTTATAGAGTCTGAAGCACAAAAATTAATTGACCTATCTTGTAAAAGAGATATTTTAGGAGTCAAAGATGGAGGAAATATGAAAAATATTTTTACTGCATATAACCGTTTTAACTGGAAACTCAATGAACATTTGTCTAAAGAATAGGAGGGAAATATAAATGACAGATACAGTATTTAAAGTTACAGCTCGTATCATAAAACGATTATCGAGTATTGCCCAAACAAGTTCAGGTAAAGCTACTTTAGCTAAGCTACGTAACTCTATTGGTAGGAACTTGGCACAGACAGCAGAGGTATGGCCTGATGTTTTTGCTGAATTACCAGAAAGTTTTTTGAGTAAGACTGGTGAACCCACAAAAGAAGAGTTATCTATCTTTACAAGTCTACAATTATATGCACTTCAGCAACAAGGTAAGAGTGAATCTATTGAAAGCTTTGATGGAAAAGATAACATTGGAGAGGCTTTGAAATCATTACGCAACGCGGAGGATTCAAACGCAATTGATCGTCGATTTAATGTCATGATTACGGCCACTACATTTAATGAGTTAACAACACATCTTAGATATTTGATTAAGCTATTGAGAAAAGGGAATACCAAAGTTTCTTATGCAAAGTTAGCTGACGACCTATTTTGGTATCAAAACGGTTTTGAAGACCGAGTGAAATTACGTTGGGGACAAAGCTATTATACATATGCTGCTAAAACTAAAGAAAACACAGACAAATAAAGGAGAAATACTATGACAAAAACTAACTTATTTTTAGATATCCATGTGATCCAAACTCTGCCTCCTGCAAATATTAATCGTGATGATACGGGGAGTCCTAAAACAGCACAGTATGGTGGAGTTACTCGGGCTCGTGTAAGTTCTCAAAGTTGGAAAAAAGCTATGAGAGATTATTTTATTAGTAATGGTGTTGGTGCAAATGTTGGTACTAGATCTCTAGACATTGTTAACTATCTAGCGACTAAAATTCAAGCACTAGATGACGAATTAACAGATGAAAAGGCTTTGCAATCAGCTAATGAGACGTTGAATGCTGCAAAAATAAAAACAAAAGATAACCGTTTAAAAGCATTATTCTTCTTGGGATCATCTCAAGCGGAAAAATTAGCCCAAGCTGCTATTGATAAAGTAACAGATACGAAAACATTGCAATCTATTTTAAAAGAGAATCCAGATATTGATATTGCTTTATTTGGGCGTATGGTTGCAGATGATCCATTTTTAAATGAGGATGCGTCTGCTCAAGTTGCACATGCCATCTCTACACATGCTGTACAAACCGAATTTGACTTTTTTACAGCAACGGATGATTTAGCTGCAGAAGATAATGCTGGTGCAGGTATGTTGGGAACAATAGAATACAATTCATCAACTTTATATCGCTATGCAAATGTAGCTAGTCATGAATTGCTTAGACAACTGGGTGATAAAACAACAACAATTAATGCACTAAAATTATTTGTTGAGTCCTTTGTCAAATCAATGCCAACTGGTAAGATTAATACATTTGCTAATCAAACTTTGCCAAGTGCGGTCGTTGTTTGTTTGCGTAGTGATAGACCTGTTAATGTTGTCAATGCTTTTGAAAATCCTATCAAACCAGATGGGGGCTATGTTGATAATTCAATTAAACAGCTTGAAAATGGTTTAAAAGCAACGGACTGTTTCCTTGAAACTCCATTAACAACGTTAACCCTAGGGATGACTGAACATAATCAACCTAATTTTGATGCTTTATTATCAGAACTAGATAAAGTTTTAGCAGATATTTTGTAAATGGAGGAAGAGTATGACGACAATATTATTAAAGTTATCTGGTCCATTACAGTCATACGGTAATGATTCTCACTTTGAAACTAGACAAACTGCTCGGTACCCTACTAAAAGTGCAATAATTGGCATGATAGCAGCTAGTATGGGATTGAATAGAAATCAGGATCAGGAAGTTCAAGAATTGAATGAAATTGATTTAGCAGTGAGAGTAGATCAATCTGGAGAACTATTACGTGATTTTCATATGGCTCATGCAATAAAAAAAGATGGTAAACCAAAAAGAGCATATGTTACAAATCGTTACTATCTACAAGATGCAGTCTTTGTGGTAGCGATTAGCGCTAATGATGTGCTCATAAAAGAAATTACTAAGGCACTGAAATCTCCTTATTTTCAACCGTTTATGGGAAGGCGTTCACTACCTTTGATGAGTGATTTTTTCTTAAAAGTAGTTGACCAAAAACCAATTGTCGCATTACAGAACTTACCATGGCAAGCTTCAAATTGGTACCAGAAAAAAAATAAGACAATAACAAGATTAGACGTATATGCAGATGCTGATTTATTAAACTGTGATAGCTATGTTATGTCAAGAGAACGTGTCTTATCATTTTCTCAACAAAAAAGAGAACATGGATTTAGGCCTGTTAAACATAGTTATGTTTCAGTAATAAAGAGGGAATCAGCAACTGACCATGATATATTTTCTGTTATAGAAGGAGTTTTATGATGTATTTATCTCGAGTTTTAATTGATATTAATAACCGTAAAAAAATGAAGGATCTGACACACGTAGGTGCTTACCATGCCTGGGTAGAAAGTAGCTTTCCGAATCAAACACTTAATTCTGAAGGTCTATTTCCGCGTAAATTATGGCGTATTGACAAACTTAATGGTAATAGATATCTCCTTTTAATCAGTGAAGATAAGCCTGATCTCAAGCAATTAGAGAAATATGGCATTCATAACAGTGCTCAGTCAAAAGAATATCAATCATTTATTGATCGCTTGAAAATAGGAGATTACTTACGTTTTAGACTTGTTGCTAATCCGGTTATATCAAAACCAAATTCAGGGATACGTGGAAGGGTGTTACCCCATGTTACAAGTGAGTATCAAGAAAAGTTTTTGATGGATCGTTCAGAAAAAAATGGCTTTCTACTTAACCCTGATGAGTTTGCAGTATCAGAACATGAATTTGTAAACTTCAAACATAAAGGTAGTAAAACGCCTAGATTAAGTAAAGTGACTTACGAAGGTAAATTGACTATTTCTGATCTTGATAAATTTAAAAATCTACTATTGAAAGGGATGGGTAAGAAAAAAGCATATGGCTTCGGCATGATGACGGTTATTCCGATCGGAGAGTAAATGAAAAAACAAGTTGGTGCAAAGAAAACAAGTTTACAAGAATTGCCACGTGTCAAAGATCGTGTCAGTTTCATATATATCGAACATGCTAAAGTTAATAAGCAAGATTCTGCTATTACAGTTTCAGATGTAAAAGGCATTGTAAGAATACCAGCGGCTATGATAAGTGTTATCTTAGTTGGACCTGGTACTGATATTACACATCGTGCAATGGAATTAATGGGTGATACAGGGACAAGTGTTGTATGGGTTGGTGAACATGGTGTGCGTCAATATGCACATGGTCGTGCACTTTCTCACTCTAGTCGTTTTTTAGAAAAACAAGCAAAACTGTTTGGTAATACACGTTCTAAGTTAAAAGTTGCTAAAAAAATGTATCAGATGCGCTTTCCAAATGAAGAGGTTACTCACTTAACATTGCAACAGTTACGTGGAAGAGAAGGGGCACGGATTAGAACTATTTATCGTGAGTGTTCCAAAAAATATAATGTGACTTGGACCGGACGGGACTATAATCCAGAAAATTTTACAGATGGGACAGTCATTAATCAAGCGTTAAGTGCTGGACATGTTGCGTTGTATGGTTTGTGTTATAGTGTTATAGTTGCTTTAGGTATCTCACCTGGCCTTGGTTTTGTGCATATAGGTCATGATTTGTCATTTGTTTATGATATTGCAGATTTATATAAAGCTAAAACTACTATCCCAATTGCTTTTGAAGTTGCTCAAGAATATGAAACATCAGATGATATTGGTACGATTACAAGAAGGCGAGTCAGAGATGCATTTGTAGATGGTAAACTAATACAGCAAATTGTTAAAGATCTGCAATACTTACTAGATGTTGCAGAAGTGGAAGCGTTTGATGTAGATATTATTAATCTTTGGGATGACAAAAAAGAGAATGTAAAATATGGTATTAATTATAGTGAGGAATAATCTTTATGCCTATGACAGTTATCACAATAACGAAAGCACCTGCAAAATTACGTGGTGACTTAACAAAATGGATGCAAGAAATAGCTACAGGTGTATATGTTGGCAATGTAAATTCTAGAATAAGAGAGAAGTTATGGGATAGAGTGGAGGAGTCTATAGGAAATGGTCAAGCGACGATGAGTTTTGCGAGTCGTAATGAAATTGGTTATGATTTTAAAACACTTTATACAAGCCGAAAAAGTGTTGATTACGATGGGATACCTCTGGTATTTTTGCCAAAGGTTATTGATGAAGAACAACAATTAAACACTGGATTTAGTGATGCTTCAAGATTTAATAAAATAAAAAAATTTTCTAAAAATAAGACACTAAGCGACGAAGCAATACAGTCTTATGTTGTATTTGATATTGAAACAACTGGACTTAATACAGAAATAGATGAAATAATTGAAATTGGTGCAGTACGCGTTACAGGTAGTCAGCTTTTGGAATTTCATGTATTGATAAAATGTGATAAAAATGTTCCTGCATTTATAACTGATTTAACAGGGATAGATAATGATCTCCTATTAAAATATGGTATTGAGGTAAAAGATGCTATTACATCTTTTATGGATTTCGTAAAAGATTCTCCCCTAGTAGGTTACAAAGTTGATTTTGATAGAACTTTTTTACAAACTATGACAAAAATATACTGCTTACCGAAATTTGATAACCAGTTTATAGATTTATTGACTTTTGTAAAGAAAGAAAAACTGTTTTTAACAAATTATAAGCTTCAAACGGTACTAAAAGCGTATGGTATACTAGATAAAGTTCCTCATAGGGCATTATCAGATGCGAAGCTATCAGCACAATTAGCAAGTAAAGTGAATGGATTTTTGATTAGTATGAGAAAGAAACGTTGATTTTTAGGGGTTTTTTTAGTCTTTTACCCGCACCTGCGGGGGTGATCCCGGAAAAAAACCGCATTATGTAAGGAATGATAGCTTTTACCCGCACCTGCGGGGGTGATCCTTGTGCGACTTTATTGAATTTGATAGAGAGTATCTTTTACCCGCACCTGCGGGGGTGATCCAGGTCTAGTGCCTTTTTTTTGTTTAATGCCACACTTTTACCCGCACCTGCGGGGGTGATCCTATCTGCGTTAGCTGACACTACTTCTTTAGCTACTTTTACCCGCACCTGCGGGGGTGATCCTCATGCGTATCATATCCGCAACGCTTGCAGTATCTTTTACCCGCACCTGCGGGGGTGATCCCAGTCGCTGCGGTTTGTGGATTGCTTATAGATTCTTTTACCCGCACCTGCGGGGGTGATCCTCCACGTGACGTAATTAAATTTTAAGGAGAATACTTTTACCCGCACCTGCGGGGGTGATCCTGACAAGAAGACGCTAGCACTGTATGACAAGCTCTTTTACCCGCACCTGCGGGGGTGATCCTGTACGGCACTCTGATTGGAATTCTCCAATCTGCTTTTACCCGCACCTGCGGGGGTGATCCTGTTGACATAAGCGATACAGCACCGAACAAACACTTTTACCCGCACCTGCGGGGGTGATCCCACGCTTGAACAATCTATCTATGAGCAAATGAACTTTTACCCGCACCTGCGGGGGTGATCCCCGAAGAAAAAGCTCGTAAGCAAGCCAGTGAAACTTTTACCCGCACCTGCGGGGGTGATCCTATACCCAAAGACAAAATTTATAGAAATAATGTCTTTTACCCGCACCTGCGGGGGTGATCCCTGGCACAAGTTCGATAAGTGGGTTTATCCATTCTTTTACCCGCACCTGCGGGGGTGATCCTAGAAGTGTACAAAGTATACATTCATTTGTTGGCTTTTACCCGCACCTGCGGGGGTGATCCCTAAAGCCATATTCATCCATCCTCAACTGGCACCTTTTACCCGCACCTGCGGGGGTGATCCTACACCAAAACTAAGTTAGCTAAATTAATCTGTCTTTTACCCGCACCTGCGGGGGTGATCCTAACTTGATTAAGATTAGTCGTGTTTGTGGGTCCTTTTACCCGCACCTGCGGGGGTGATCCTGGTGTTGTCGAGCCGACGCAGGACGAGATCGACTTTTACCCGCACCTGCGGGGGTGATCCTTCTTGTTGTGAATTTTTCGTCTAAAATTGAATCTTTTACCCGCACCTGCGGGGGTGATCCTACAGCATCAATGCTGTTTGGTTTAGTTGGTGGCTTTTACCCGCACCTGCGGGGGTGATCCCGGTAGCACCGATGTTAATTGGGATGATAACGGCTTTTACCCGCACCTGCGGGGGTGATCCCGCTGCATCATCCTCTGGTGTGACCTTTGCTTTCTTTTACCCGCACCTGCGGGGGTGATCCTGGATCTTCTGTAAAGTAGGATGTTGAACCTGACTTTTACCCGCACCTGCGGGGGTGATCCTGGCTATACTCGTATCTCAGAAAACCAATCATGCTTTTACCCGCACCTGCGGGGGTGATCCCGGCATCTGGCAGTTTGTGAGCTATCAACTAAACTTTTACCCGCACCTGCGGGGGTGATCCCTGATACTAATCAATGAAAGCGAAGTACACAATCTTTTACCCGCACCTGCGGGGGTGATCCTGTACATTGACGGCTTTCAATCAACTCACGATTCTTTTACCCGCACCTGCGGGGGTGATCCCAAGTACATCTAATAACGGCTTTAACCCTGTAGCTTTTACCCGCACCTGCGGGGGTGATCCTAATCTCTTGGTGGCTTACCTTCATCAGTTCCTCTTTTACCCGCACCTGCGGGGGTGATCCTAAAAGTGTTGACAATATTAAACTTAAGTTGTACTTTTACCCGCACCTGCGGGGGTGATCCTTGATAACAATGAAGCTATTTCATGGTTCGATACTTTTACCCGCACCTGCGGGGGTGATCCTATCCGCTTCAGATATATCTACATCTTTGTCTACTTTTACCCGCACCTGCGGGGGTGATCCTAGTCGTATTGTTTGACACGTGCGCCAGAACTGCTTTTACCCGCACCTGCGGGGGTGATCCTAATCTAAACCTTTGACTGTATCTTTGTAGCCGCTTTTACCCGCACCTGCGGGGGTGATCCCATCTCGGCCAAGCTTTCAAACTCTGGCAGGTCCTTTTACCCGCACCTGCGGGGGTGATCCATGACTTTAGCGAAGTCGAAACAAGAGAAACGACTTTTACCCGCACCTGCGGGGGTGATCCTAATTGAGCCAAACGGCCTTCATTGTTAACACCCTTTTACCCGCACCTGCGGGGGTGATCCAAATTGCCGCTTAAGGCATCTGCAAGCGATATCCTTTTACCCGCACCTGCGGGGGTGATCCTAGCACCCCAAGGTGTCGTTTTGGTTTCGTCTGCTTTTACCCGCACCTGCGGGGGTGATCCTATGATTTGTCTTCTGTCAATAATTGATGCAAACTTTTACCCGCACCTGCGGGGGTGATCCTGAAGAATGGAGAACCTTACGAGGAACAGTTGACTTTTACCCGCACCTGCGGGGGTGATCCTAATATATAAAGGTCAAAATTACTAGTTTTTATCTTTTACCCGCACCTGCGGGGGTGATCCTCAACGGTTGGGATAATCCAGAAGGCTATCAAGCTTTTACCCGCACCTGCGGGGGTGATCCTAGCAATGTTAAAGCCAAGTCTGAATGGCTAAGCTTTTACCCGCACCTGCGGGGGTGATCCTTCAGGCTTAAGAGATAACTCGAAACTTAGGTACTTTTACCCGCACCTGCGGGGGTGATCCTCTAAGTAATATTATTTTCTTTGAGCCAGTTTGCTTTTACCCGCACCTGCGGGGGTGATCCTGCAAGACTTGACAGACAAGGACAAACAGAGTCCTTTTACCCGCACCTGCGGGGGTGATCCTATTAAAGGTAAAAATGGTGTAAAGTCTTGCGGCTTTTACCCGCACCTGCGGGGGTGATCCCAAAGGACACTAAAGTTATAAAAATATACAAATCTTTTACCCGCACCTGCGGGGGTGATCCTTGATAGCGACGCCTGAGTTTGCTAAGTTTGTACTTTTACCCGCACCTGCGGGGGTGATCCCTTTTTATCATTAACAATATTGAATATCCGTTCCTTTTACCCGCACCTGCGGGGGTGATCCTAGATTGATTTTTCCAAGTTTTACTTCTAGAACCTTTTACCCGCACCTGCGGGGGTGATCCTACCGTTAAACCAACATCAGATCACGATTCCGACTTTTACCCGCACCTGCGGGGGTGATCCTGGATTTACTCGTATATCAGAAAATCAGGACTGCTTTTACCCGCACCTGCGGGGGTGATCCCTGAGCGCTCGGTTTCTGGTATAGTAGAAACAACTTTTACCCGCACCTGCGGGGGTGATCCCATCTTAGCGTAGTTACTTGTTTCGAATTGTGTCTTTTACCCGCACCTGCGGGGGTGATCCTGTTGTAGCTGAACAAATTCATCAACAATCAGACTTTTACCCGCACCTGCGGGGGTGATCCCGACATCAAACAAGCGCTAGATGAAAAGAGGGACTTTTACCCGCACCTGCGGGGGTGATCCTCTAGATAGTCATTAACATTTTTCCAGAAAATCCTTTTACCCGCACCTGCGGGGGTGATCCTTGAAATGATTCAGCATCTTGCCATATGTTATCCTTTTACCCGCACCTGCGGGGGTGATCCTGATCTTCTACATAAGCAACGCAACTTAAACTTCTTTTACCCGCACCTGCGGGGGTGATCCTTAGCTGATGTACTAGCTTTAGGTAATGCGAGTCTTTTACCCGCACCTGCGGGGGTGATCCCGAACGCATCGAAGAAATCATGGAAGAAGCAGTCTTTTACCCGCACCTGCGGGGGTGATCCCTAGATGATGAAGCTAAACGATCACTAATTAAACTTTTACCCGCACCTGCGGGGGTGATCCTACACTTATGAGACTTTACCAACTCAGGAGATTCTTTTACCCGCACCTGCGGGGGTGATCCTTTGGTACGTTTCTTGTGTTTGTAAATCGTAGACTTTTACCCGCACCTGCGGGGGTGATCCTAATCTTGAACAGTAAAGAGTGGGGCAGATACCCTTTTACCCGCACCTGCGGGGGTGATCCCTTGACTGTATCGCCTATTTGCGTGTCTTTGTCCTTTTACCCGCACCTGCGGGGGTGATCCTATCGTGCCTTTCAACGTGAAGTAGTCGCAACCCTTTTACCCGCACCTGCGGGGGTGATCCCCACACCGTCTGTCATATCTTCGATAAAGTCATCTTTTACCCGCACCTGCGGGGGTGATCCTGGATTGAAAGATATTGGAAAACAATCTAATTCCTTTTACCCGCACCTGCGGGGGTGATCCTGGAGATGGCTAACAAAGAAGGTTGGACAACTACTTTTACCCGCACCTGCGGGGGTGATCCCCAATTCTTCGCCAGTTCCGTAAAAGCATCCTACTTTTACCCGCACCTGCGGGGGTGATCCTGCAATCGTTGAAGATTTTGTACCATCAAGCTCCTTTTACCCGCACCTGCGGGGGTGATCCTTGATAAAATATCCGCTTAGCTTGCTTCTGAGACTTTTACCCGCACCTGCGGGGGTGATCCCCCAATCTATGTTAGCTGCTACCTTTTGCTCTACTTTTACCCGCACCTGCGGGGGTGATCCTCGTGTCAACGCCCATAGGAGTGCCTATAACGACTTTTACCCGCACCTGCGGGGGTGATCCATAGCTTTAGCTTTAGGCACTTCGACTATATAAGCTTTTACCCGCACCTGCGGGGGTGATCCTAACTTCTCGCCATCTCCATCTTCAAGTGTAAACTTTTACCCGCACCTGCGGGGGTGATCCCGCCTAAGATTGCTTGGGAGTTTGAAAACATAGCTTTTACCCGCACCTGCGGGGGTGATCCTGAATTATCGTGCAGATAGGATTCACGTTAAAACTTTTACCCGCACCTGCGGGGGTGATCCTATAACTTTGTCCGTCCCAATCAACGGCATAAACTTTTACCCGCACCTGCGGGGGTGATCCTTGGTAAACAATCAACGATGGTAATAGATATCTCTTTTACCCGCACCTGCGGGGGTGATCCCAGTAAATAAAGATTGGTTCATTGCATTGCTTCACTTTTACCCGCACCTGCGGGGGTGATCCTTTATTTTACAGCATGATTCATAGCTGACTGATCTTTTACCCGCACCTGCGGGGGTGATCCTACTAGAAGAGCTTGGGATAACGTATCCGAAAACTTTTACCCGCACCTGCGGGGGTGATCCCGTCCAAGACTTTCTCTGTCTCATCATCGATGACTTTTACCCGCACCTGCGGGGGTGATCCTATGCGCACAGTAAACACGCAGAACGGACAAAACTTTTACCCGCACCTGCGGGGGTGATCCCCGATAACTTCGCTTAACGCATACTTCCAAGCGCTTTTACCCGCACCTGCGGGGGTGATCCTACATCCGTCATAATCAAATGGGCAAGCTTTAACTTTTACCCGCACCTGCGGGGGTGATCCATTTTATTTCTTGGATTGTACGCACGCTTCTTTTCTTTTACCCGCACCTGCGGGGGTGATCCTTTCTTAGTCGTCTAATTCTATCCAACGAAAAGCTTTTACCCGCACCTGCGGGGGTGATCCTTTGCACACTTAAAATCGCTCATTCTTCCACCTCTTTTACCCGCACCTGCGGGGGTGATCCTAGTATTATGATGATTGCATAAAATATCAACTTCTTTTACCCGCACCTGCGGGGGTGATCCTAGGAGCTTAAGGAGTTGCTACCTTAAGTAGAGCTTTTACCCGCACCTGCGGGGGTGATCCTTGGAGAAAAACGCTTATTCGCTTGGCTTAGAGCTTTTACCCGCACCTGCGGGGGTGATCCCTTGCATGAGTATGCCTAAATCCGTGAATTGTGCTTTTACCCGCACCTGCGGGGGTGATCCTAAACTTCCAGACATTTTTCCTCCTTTTAAATACTTTTACCCGCACCTGCGGGGGTGATCCCTTCCACCGCCAAATACACTTCTAGGGTCAGAGCTTTTACCCGCACCTGCGGGGGTGATCCCTGTCGCTATTGAACTAGTAGCGTTAGATACTTCTTTTACCCGCACCTGCGGGGGTGATCCTTGAATTCGCCCCTATCCTACCAGCACTTAGTGCTTTTACCCGCACCTGCGGGGGTGATCCCAGATATTTTGCAGAAGCTAATAACAGTGCAATCTTTTACCCGCACCTGCGGGGGTGATCCTGGTATAGATATGAGAGGTAGTAATATAATCGACTTTTACCCGCACCTGCGGGGGTGATCCTGTTCTCTTCTTGTTTTTCCTTACTTTGTAAGTCTTTTACCCGCACCTGCGGGGGTGATCCTTAGCCCATCTTCGCCTATGTTTTTGTAAGGAACTTTTACCCGCACCTGCGGGGGTGATCCCCTGCTTCAAGTTCGTTCATGTTGTCATGTTTACTTTTACCCGCACCTGCGGGGGTGATCCTCGCGTCAACTTATTATGGTCGCGGACGTTACACTTTTACCCGCACCTGCGGGGGTGATCCTTAGCTAGTTCTATAATCTCCGATATGGTAACACTTTTACCCGCACCTGCGGGGGTGATCCTAGTTATTTACAAAATTTTCAAATTGTGAACCTCTTTTACCCGCACCTGCGGGGGTGATCCTGCGAACACAGCAGAAGTATTAAAAATGTTAAACTTTTACCCGCACCTGCGGGGGTGATCCTAATTCCAAGGGAGTATTTACCAAAAGATTTAACTTTTACCCGCACCTGCGGGGGTGATCCTGAATTCGACTAGGGTTATTAATGTTTGTGAAACTTTTACCCGCACCTGCGGGGGTGATCCTGAACACAATAAAATGCTTGAATATCTTGAACTCTTTTACCCGCACCTGCGGGGGTGATCCACATCTCATCTAGTAGAAAAGGCGACGGCACTAGCTTTTACCCGCACCTGCGGGGGTGATCCTATCTTATCATTTGCTCTCTATCATTTTGAGAGCTTTTACCCGCACCTGCGGGGGTGATCCTTGCTTGATCTAAAGATTCTAAAACAGCTTGATCTTTTACCCGCACCTGCGGGGGTGATCCTGTTGTCATGAAATTTTTTCTCTTTCTTTATTCCTTTTACCCGCACCTGCGGGGGTGATCCTTCGCTAGAAGATCGGGCATACCTCCAACTACTCTTTTACCCGCACCTACGGGGGTGATCCTGTCTTTAAACGTCCGTTCTAGGCCGTATCGGTCTTTTACCCGCACCTGCGGGGGTGATCCTTGCTTTTCTGACTAGTCCAATAGGTTTAGTTACTTTTACCCGCACCTGCGGGGGTGATCCTTTATACAAATAAATTTATAGTAAAACAAGATACTTTTACCCGCACCTGCGGGGGTGATCCCCCGCTGAGTAAGCTTTATTAAAATGTTGGAATACTTTTACCCGCACCTGCGGGGGTGATCCCATCAATGCATCAAATATAACTACAGGTATATTCTTTTACCCGCACCTGCGGGGGTGATCCCATCAATGCATCAAATATAACTACAGGTATATTCTTTTACCCGCACCTGCGGGGGTGATCCCATCAATGCATCAAATATAACTACAGGTATATTCTTTTACCCGCACCTGCGGGGGTGATCCCATCAATGCATCAAATATAACTACAGGTATATTCTTTTACCCGCACCTGCGGGGGTGATCCCATCAATGCATCAAATATAACTACAGGTATATTCTTTTACCCGCACCTGCGGGGGTGATCCTAAAGCACTACGTGAAAAAATTCAATCTTTAGACTTTTACCCGCACCTGCGGGGGTGATCCCGTCCATCGCATTAACATCATTCTGAACAGTTGCTTTTACCCGCACTTGCGGGGGGTGATCCCGAAGCAAAGAAACGCAGTGCAGTAGCTTATATCTTTTACCCGCACCTGCGGAGGTGATCCTGAATTTGATTTATACGACGCAAAAGGCTTTAACTTTTCTCCGCAAATACAGAATAGACAAGTTCTCGCCTATTTTCAAGATAGTAGATTCATTTTTATGTCTATTAGCAGAATGAGTCAGTGTCACTAATTTTGAAATAACAAATTAAATCACAAAAGATAAAAAGACTGTGTGTACAAACATGACACGCAGTCCTTTTTTATTGCCGTAAATTTTGTTAAACTATAGAAAGTGATGATAAAAAAAGCGGAGAATAAGGAATAGATGAGTATCTTAACAGTACAAAAATTAAGTCATGGCTTCGGAGATCGAGCTATTTTCGATGATGTTAACTTTCGATTATTAAAAGGCGAACATATTGGCTTTGTCGGTGCAAATGGTGAAGGTAAATCTACTTTCATGAATATCATAACAGGTGCATTGCAACCAGATGAAGGAAAAATTACTTGGTCGACTAAGCATCGTGTGGGCTATATGGACCAACACGCTGCGCTTGGAAAAGGCAAGACAACACGCCAAGCCTTGTCAGAAGCTTTCCAGTATCTACTAGATTCTGAAGCTGAGATGAATGATATTTATGCCCGCATGGGAGAGATGTCGGATGAAGAGATGACACAGGCGCTTGAAAAAGCAGCAGAACTTCAAGATACATTGGATAATTCCGATTTTTATTTGATAGATGCCAAAGTTGATGAAATCGCACGTGGTCTAGGGTTGGGTGATTTTCTTGAGAAAGATGTCGCTGATTTATCAGGTGGTCAACGTACCAAGATTTTACTGGGTAAGCTATTGCTTGAGAAACCAGATATTCTACTTTTAGATGAGCCGACTAACTATCTAGACGAAGATCATATTAACTGGCTAAGAACCTATCTACAAAATTATGAAAATGCCTTTATACTCATTTCCCATGATGTTGACTTTATGAATGATGTCATCAATATCATCTATCATGTGAATCAGCAAAAAATTGATCGATATGTTGGCGATTATCATAATTTTGAACGCTTATTTGAAGAAAAGAAAAAACAGCTTGCCTCACTCGCAGATGCACAGCAAGCAGAAGCAGCTAAGTTAAAAGAGTTTATCGCTAAGAAAAAAGCCAATGTTGCAACATCAGGTCAAGCCAAAGCGAGACAAAAGAAATTAGATAAGATGACGTTTGTCGAAACGATTCAAGAAAAAGCCAAGCCAAGTTTTGAGTTCAAACTCGCTAGAACGTCTAGTAAGTTAATTTTTGAGGCAACTGACATGGTTTTAGGGTATGATTCAGCTGAACCGCTATCAAGTCCGATTAATCTAACTGTAGAACGTGGGCAAAAGATTGCGTTCACAGGGTCAAACGGTATCGGTAAATCGACCTTGCTAAAATCACTCTTGGGCGAAATAAAACCATTATCAGGTACAGTCGTTCAGGGAGAATTCCAAGTCATCGGCTATTTTGCCCAAGAAGATAAACACCCAAGTCAGAAAACAGTTTTAGATGAGTATTGGGATGAGTTTTCGACTCTAAATCAAGCTGAAGTCCGTGCAGCATTAGCGCGATGTGGACTAGGCACTAAACAGATTGAGAGTCGCGTTTATGTGCTATCTGGTGGTGAGCAGGCTAAATTACGTTTAGGTAAAATCATGAATCACGAATCTAATATTCTAGTCATGGATGAGCCGACCAATCACTTAGATGTTGATGCAAAAGATGAACTAAAACGTGCCATACAAGCTTATAAGGGAACGGTGTTGATGGTCAGTCATGAACCTGAATTTTATCAAGATATCGTGACAGAAATTGTTGATTGCGAAGCTTGGACAACAAAAGTTGTATAATACTGATAATAAGACGAAAGTCTTATTTTTTTGCAAAAAAAGTCCCGATGGCAGGACATCCTCATCAAGAGATGGATACGCACTGACCCTCAAACCATAAGGTGAATGTCCCGCTTATTTTAACTTCGCTGTGTTGAATTGAATGCCTTCAACACCGTCATTATCTCGTCTTAGGAACTAAGAAAGTTGATATTGTTGATGGCTAGTGCGCAACATAAGTCAATAAGTGATACATAAGGGCATCACTATAGACCTCTAGGTCACATCTGTGTGCAAATTAAGAGACAAACATAAAACTTTAAGGTAAAATGGTGTTAGTAAAACAAATAGAGGTGATAATATGACAACAGTAGTAACGGATGCAACTTTCGAAGCAGAAACTAAAGATGGGATTGTGTTGGTAGATTTTTGGGCAGAATGGTGTGGACCATGTAGAATGCAAGGGCCAATTCTTGATCAACTTTCTGAAGAATTGGATGAGAGTGAGCTTAAAATCGTTAAGCTTGATGTGGATGAAAATCCTGCAACCTCACAAGCATTTGGTGTGATGAGTATCCCAACTTTGCTATTTAAAAAAGATGGTGAAGTGGTTAAACAAGTTGCAGGTGTACACACAAAAGATCAAATTAAACATATTTTAGCAGAATTAACTGCCTAAGTTTCAAAAGTCTAAGAGATTATCTTCGATCACTTAGACTTTTTTTGGTATTAGATGGCAGTATAGCTTCATTCTATTTTAGCGTATATGTGTATGCCTTGAAAAAATAACTAATATCCTATATAATAGTCCTATGAGTAAGAAAAAAGAGACAGAAATTCAAATTTCTGATAGTAAAGACGGTGTGCTATTAACTGTCGGAAAAAAAACAGTTGCTGAAATTAAAAATACAGCTGATGATTCCTTTGATATTTTTGTTAATGGTAAGTTAATTAAAACATCAAAGCAGTATGCAGATGCGTTAGAAGAAGCGATTAAACATTATAATCTTAGCTTGTAACAGCTAGATTGATAGCTATTTTTTCATCAATTTAGTCAACTGACCTAGTCAGTTGTTTTAGTTATACTAAGCAGCAAAAGCGACAACAGTTCGCTTTTATTTTAGAAAGTTTTGAAATAAAATGGTAAAAAGAGACTTATATCGAAATATTATCATCACATTAATCGTTGTCGCAATCTTACTTGTTTTAAGATTTTTTGTCTTAGAGCCTGTTCGTATCCATAATAACAATATGTCGCCAATTTTACCCAATAAAACACAAGTTTTTGCGATGAAGGCGACCAAACTTGAGAATCTAGATCTGGTTGCTTATCGTCATAATGGTAAAAAATATGTTGGTCGTATTATTGGGACACCAGGTCAGAGCGTTGTCTCGCTGGATAATGTTGTTTATGTTAACCAAACGGTTTTAAAAGAACCTTATATTACGAGCAACCAAAAAAATTATCTCAAGACGCATGATGACGATTTTACAACTGATTTTAGACAAGATAAATTAGCTGACAAAACGTATTGGATTTTAAATGATGCTAGAAATATCAAAGAGGATAGCAGAACCTTTGGTGCGATCAAGAAAAAGGATATTTTAGGTGAATTAAAATTCAAATATGCACCAATTAGTGATTTTGGCTTTATTGAAAATGATGAAGCAAAACTAGAAAATGGCTTCGAACCAAAATAAATAGACGACTGATGAGATAGTGATGGATGCATTATCTCACCAGTCGTATTTTTTTTGCTGTATGCTATAATAGAAAGAGCAATGATAATAGTATAAGTAGTCAGAATACAGCGCTAGGAGAACTTAACATGAGAATGGTCGATATTATCCAAAAAAAACGTGATAATGGTGTACTTACCAAGTCTGAAACAACTTGGATGATAGAGGGTTATGCTAAGGGAGAAATTCCAGATTATCAGATGGCTGCTTGGGCGATGGCTGTTTATTTTCAAGGCATGGAGATGCAAGAAATTGCTGATTTAACGATGGCAATGGTCGAAACAGGACACCAAATAGATTTGTCGTCTATCCCAGGTATCAAAGTCGATAAACACTCAACTGGTGGTGTTGGCGATAAGGTTACGTTGATTTTAGCGCCTTTAGTAGCTAGTTTTGGTGTACCAGTAGCTAAGATGAGCGGTCGAGGACTTGGTCACACGGGTGGTACGATCGATAAGTTGGAAAGTATACACGGCTATCAAGTTGAACGCACACAAGCAGCATTTGTCAGCCAAGTAAAAGAGATTGGTATCTCTGTCATTGGTCAGTCAGATGAGTTAGTTAAAGCAGACAAGTTATTATATGCTTTGCGTGATGTCACAGCGACCGTTGATATTATTCCTTTGATTGCGAGTTCAATCATGTCTAAAAAAATCGCTGCGGGTAGTGACGCGATTTTACTCGATGTCACAGTGGGCACTGGTGCCTTTATGAAAAACATAGCTGATGCGCGTGTATTGGCTAAAACGATGGTTGAGTTAGGGAATGCGGTAGGGCGTAAAACTGTTGCTGTCATCACAGATATGCGACAACCTCTTGGGGAAACGATCGGTAATCGCCTAGAAATCGCTGAAAGCTTATCAGTCCTACAAGGTGGTGGCCGAGATGATCTTAAAGTGTTTATCGCCGAGTTAGCACAGATTATGCTGTCACTAGGTGGTGTGACTAAAACAATCGATGAGATATTAGCACATTTATCAAATGGAGCAGCTCTCGAAAAATTTAAAGAAATGATCCAATCGCAAGATGGCGATTTTGACGAGCTTGTGGCACATCCTATTCATCCTACAGCCTTTTCAAAAACTGTTTTAAGCCCTAAAACTGGTTATATTAAGTCTTTTGATGCGCTAGTAGCAGGACATCTTGCCATGCGAGCAGGAGCAGGACGTTCAGTTAAATCAGATGTTTTAGACTTAGATGCTGGCGTTAGACTCTTTAAAAAAATAGGTGATCAAGTTAGTGAAGGAGAACCACTTTTTGAGATTGTCTATAATAAAGCATCTTTTGATGTCACAACAGAAATTAATGTGATGCTTGGCGCGATTGAGATCACAGAAGAGAAAATTAGTATTAAAGAAATAGTGGAGATTATAAAATGACTTTAAATAAATATATTGACCATACTGTCTTAAAAGCAGATACGACACAAGAAAAAGTACAACAAATCATCGATGAAGCAATTCAATATGACTTTATGAGTGTGTGTATTAACCCGACATGGGTAGCTTATGCAGCACAAAAACTAGCTGATAATGATGTTAAAGTGTGTACTGTTATTGGCTTTCCTCTAGGTGCTAATACATCAGTTGTAAAAGCATACGAAGCTAGTGAAGCCATTAAAAATGGTGCAGATGAAGTCGATATGGTGATCAACATCGGCGCAGCAAAAGCTGGTAATTGGGATTTAGTAGCCTCAGATATCGCAGCAGTTGTCGCAGCAGCAGATGGTGTGACGACTAAAGTGATTATAGAAACTTCTCTACTAACTGACGAAGAAAAAGTACAAGCTTGTCAATCAGCAGTAAAAGCGGGTGCAGATTTTGTCAAAACATCTACAGGGTTTTCTACTGCTGGTGCAACGATTGATGATATTAAACTAATGCGTAAAACTGTTGGGCCAGATATGGGTGTTAAAGCATCTGGTGGTGTTCGCTCGATTGCGGATGCAGAAGCAATGATTGCGGCTGGTGCAACACGACTTGGTACGTCTAATGGTGTAGATATTATGAAAGGAAACATAGCTGATGCTGGAGGATACTGAACTTTTTAAACAGGCTAGAGAGGCTTCTGCTACTGCCTATGTCCCTTACTCAAACTTTCCAGTAGGTGCTGCTTTGGTCACTAAAAATGGCCAAGTTTTTCAAGGCTGTAATATCGAAAATGCTAGTTTTGGTTTAACTAACTGTGCAGAACGTACAGCTATCTTTAATGCGGTTTCTAGCGGTGTTAAAACATTTGAAATGATTGGTATTTATGGTGAAACAGATGAGCCGATATCACCGTGTGGTGCTTGCCGTCAGGTTCTGACAGAGTTTTGTCCTGATGAGATGCCAGTTTGGTTATTTTCGAAAACTGGTGATGTTAAAAAGACAACTGTTGGGGAGTTATTACCTTATCACTTTAAAAATTTGACGTGATTGAAAAAAAGCTACAAGTGATTGTGGCTTTTTTTTCGTATTAAAAAGAGAGAGGATGGTACCATGACTAATTTTGACTTATTTCGATTGAAGCAAGCAGGGATGAGTAATCTCTTTATCAACCGGTTCTTGGTTTTTATTTTGGTAAATAAAACGGAGTTTTCATCTGAAAATCTATTACTGCTGTTACCAAAGTTTATCAGACAAGCTAATATGCGACATAAAGCATTATTTTGGGAGAAGTTTCGCCAACTAGATTTAAAGCATACTCGCAAGTGTTTTTTACAATTCCCATCAATTTCTATCTTAGATCTTCACTATCCCACGTATCTAAAAGAAAGTTATAATCCCCCTGTCTTGCTGTTTTACCAAGGTGATATCAGTCTTTTGAGGTATGAAAAATTAGGATTTGTAGGCAGTCGTTCTTGCAGTATGACTGGTATCTCAAGTGTCCAAAAAGTGATTAAAGAATTAAACAATAAATTTGTCATTATTAGTGGATTAGCCAGAGGCATTGATACGGCGTGTCATGTTTCTGCTATTAAAAATGGTGGGAAAACGATCGCTGTGATAGGTACAGGGCTTGATGTACACTACCCTAAAGAAAATAAACAACTACAAACATATATCAGCAAAAATCATCTGGTTCTGAGTGAATATAGCTCTGGTGAACAAGCACTCAAATATCATTTTCCTGAAAGAAATCGTGTGATTGCTGGGTTATCTAGAGGTGTTGTCGTGACTGAAGCTAAGATCAGATCAGGAAGTTTGATAACTTGTGAATATGCCGTGGCAGAAGGGCGAGATGTTTTTGCTATTCCAGGTGACATCACTGACGGACGATCTGATGGTTGTCATCGTTTGATTCAACAAGGTGCTAAACTCGTCTATCAAGGTCAAGATATATTAACAGAATATCTGTGAGGCTGGCATGTCCTGATGCGTTATCTACTTGAAGTGTTAACATGAGTCGTGAATTGATACGATAAAAACCGAACGTTTAATGTGTAAACTAGGTTTTTTGTTTGGTATTCTATCGTCTTGTTTTGAAATAATGATAGAATAAAACAAAATAGTATAAAGAGGATAACAAATTGAAATTACTTGTAATAGGGTCTGGTGGGCGAGAACATGCCATCGCAAAGAAACTTCTTGAAAGCAGTGACGTCACGACAGTTTATGCAGCACCAGGTAATCCAGGGATGGAACTCGATGGCATCGACACAGTTGAGATTAGCATTTCAGAACACGACGCTTTGATTAACTTTGCCAAAGAACAGGAGATAACCTATACATTTGTTGGTCCAGATGATGCGTTGGCGGCAGGGATTGTGGATGCATTCCAAGCAGCTGGTCTACTCATTTTTGGTCCAACTCAGGCTGCAGCAGAATTAGAGTGGTCAAAAGATTACGCTAAATCTATCATGAATCGGTATCAAGTACCGACTGCTGAGCATCAAACATTTAGTGATATTGATGAAGCTGTTAGCTACATCGCCTCAAAAAGTGCCCCTATTGTCATCAAAGCTGATGGACTAGCACTAGGAAAAGGTGTATTAGTTGCCGAAACAGTTGATGAGGCGATTGACTTTACTCGAGATATCTTAACTAATAACAAGTTTGGGAAATCTCGCGTGATTGTAGAAGAATTTCTTGACGGCGAGGAGTTTTCTTTATTTGCCTTTGTCAAAGATGATAAGTTTTATATTATGCCGACAGCTCAAGATCACAAGCGAGCTTACGATGGAGATAAAGGACCGAATACAGGTGGAATGGGTGCATACTCTCCAGTACCTCATCTCGCTCAATCTATGGTAGATGAGGCAGTTGAGACAATCATAAAACCAGTTGTTAATGGGATGATCAAAGAAGGCCGCCCCTACACAGGTATCCTTTATGCTGGGTTGATTTTAACAAAAGATGGCCCAAAAGTGATTGAGTTTAATGCTAGGTTTGGTGATCCAGAAACGCAAGTCATTCTCCCACGATTGACCTCTGATTTTGCTGTTAATATGCTTGAATTGTTAACTGATAAAGTCCCTAACTTTACCTGGTTGACGAGCGGTGTTACTTTAGGTGTGGTCGTGGCATCAGAAGGCTATCCTGGAGACTATGCTAAAGGTGCTCGTATCCCTTCAAAAACAAGTGGTGAGATGATCACTTATTACGCAGGTGTCGCAACAGATAATGAGAACCAACTTGTCACAAGTGGCGGTCGTGTATATCTACTTGCAACAACTGCTGATACAGTAAGCAAAGCCCAAGAAGCGATCTATACAACATTAGCAACACAAGAGACAACAGGACTTTTTTATAGGAACGATATAGGAGATAAAGCACATGTTTAACCAAGCTAAAGTAGCAATCGTCATGGGAAGTAAATCTGACTGGGAAACGATGAAACGTGCGGCAGATGTCCTAGACTTATTTGGGATGCCTTATGAGAAAAAAGTAGTTTCTGCACATAGAACACCAGATTTGATGTTTAAATTTGCAGAAGAAGCACGCGCACGAGGCATTCAAGTCATTATTGCTGGTGCTGGTGGTGCAGCACATCTACCCGGGATGATTGCAGCCAAAACAACTTTACCTGTGATCGGTGTACCTGTTAAATCACGGACATTAAACGGTGTAGATTCGCTGCTATCTATCGTGCAGATGCCTGGTGGTGTACCAGTTGCGACCATGTCTATAGGTGAGGCTGGCGCACAGAATGCTGGCTTGTATGCTTTACAAATATTAACGCTTTCAGATGAAGCGTTAACACAACGTTTAGAGAAATTTCGAGAAGAACAAGCACGCATAGCGATAGAAAGTAGTGATCAACTTGACTGAGAAATTATCAGATATCAAAACGATAGGGATTATAGGTGGTGGTCAACTAGGACAGATGATGGCAATTTCTGCTATTTATATGGGATATAAAGTCATTGTCCTTGATCCTGATGAAACTTGTCCAGCATCACACGTTGCCAAACAGATTGTCGCTAAATATGATGATCAACAAGCAATTGCTGAACTGGTGGAACAGGCAGATATTTTAACTTATGAATTTGAAAATGTTTCAGCTGATGCTTTAGCACCTTATGAAGCTAAATTACCTCAGGGCCTAGATTTATTGCGCATTTCACAAAATCGTATTTTAGAAAAAGCATTTCTAGTAGAAGCTGGCATTAAAGTTGCGCCTTATATTGTGGTGAACACACCGGAAGATTTAGAGGCACTTGATTTGTCAATTAAGCATGTGGTTAAAACAGCAACAGGTGGCTATGATGGTCATGGTCAGGTCGTTGTTGAGAAAGCAGCAGATTTGACTGCCGCACGCGAGCTTTCAGCGGCTCATGCCTGTGTTGCTGAATCGTATGTTGACTATCTAAAAGAAATTTCGGTGATTGTATCTGGAAACGGGACAGCATTTTCTGTATTTCCAACTTGTGAAAATCAACATAAAAATAATATCTTGGATAAGACGATCATGCCTGCAAGGATTTCACCTTATCTAGAGAAAGAAGCGCGTCAAATTGCATTAACGATTGCTGAAAAAATGAAATTAGCAGGTACCATGTGTATCGAAATGTTTGTCACGCAGCATGATATTTTAGTGAATGAGATAGCTCCAAGACCACATAACTCAGGGCATGCCACGATTGAAGCTTGTGATTTTTCTCAATTTGACTTGCATATCCGTGGTGTTTTGGGACAAGACTTACCCAAAGTAGTCTTACAATCACCTGCAATCATGCTTCAAGTGTTGGGACAAGATATGGCAGCCGCTGCTAAATTTGCACAAGATAACACCAGCACACATCTACATTTATATGGTAAAATTGAAGCAAAGGAAAATCGTAAAATGGGTCATGTGACAGTTTTGACAGATGATTATACGATTAGTTTATGAGTATGATAAACTAAGCTCCTTACGTTAGAAGATGACGACAAGTAACTGACAAATGTTAATGTCATCTGATCACTTGCTATTGAGGGCTAAACCTGTGTTCAATGAACAATTTTAAAAAAGAAAAGGAATAAATTAAACATGTTAGAACGTTATTCGCGTCCAGAAATGTCTGCTATTTGGACTGAAGAAAACAAGTATCAAGCTTGGTTAGAAGTTGAAATATTAGCTGATGAAGCATGGGCTGAACTCGGTGAAATTCCTAAAGAAGATGTGGCATTAATTCGTGAGCATGCAACGTTTGATGTTGCGCGTATTTTAGAAATCGAAAAAGAAACACGTCATGATGTAGTTGCTTTTACAAGATCTGTATCTGAAAGTCTTGGCGAAGAACGCAAATGGGTACATTATGGATTAACATCTACCGATGTTGTAGATACAGCCTATGGTTATTTGTTTAAACAAGCTAACGACATTTTGCGTGAAGATTTAGCTAGATTCACAGACATTATAGCTGATAAAGCACGTGAACATAAGTTTACGATTATGATGGGACGTACACATGGTGTTCATGCTGAGCCGACTACTTTTGGATTAAAACTTGCGACTTGGTACTCTGAAATGAAGCGTAATATCGAGCGTTTCGAACACGCTGCTAAAGGTGTAGAAGCAGGTAAAATTTCAGGTGCTGTTGGTAATTTTGCCAATATTCCCCCCTTTGTTGAAGCCTATGTAACTGAAAAACTAGGCATCAGAGCGCAAGAAATTTCAACGCAAGTGTTACCAAGAGATTTGCATGCTGAATATTTTTCAACTTTAGCAATTATTGCAACCTCTATCGAGCGTATGGCAACAGAAATTCGCGGTCTTCAAAAATCTGAGCAAAGAGAAGTAGAAGAATTCTTTGCAAAAGGTCAAAAAGGAAGCTCTGCTATGCCACATAAACGTAATCCAATCGGTTCTGAAAATATGACTGGATTAGCGCGTGTCGTTCGTGGTCATGCAGTAACTGCATTTGAAAATATTGCATTGTGGCATGAACGTGATATCTCACATAGTTCTGCTGAGCGTATCATCACACCTGATACGACGATTTTACTGAACTACATGTTAAATCGTTTTGGTAACATTGTTAAGAATTTGACTGTTTTCCCTGAAAATATGGTGCGTAACATGAATAGTACATTTGGTCTGATTTATAGCCAACGTGTGATGTTAACCTTGATTGAAAAAGGCATGACAAGAGAAGAAGCCTATGATTTGGTGCAACCTAAGACTGCTTATTCTTGGGATAATCAAGTAGATTTTAAACCACAACTATTGTCTGATGACAAAGTGATGTCAGTTTTATCAGAAGCAGAAATCGATGAGTTATTTGATCCGACTTATTATGCAAGTCGTGTTGATGAAGTATTTGATCGTATTGGTTTATAAGTGATCAACCAATGAGTTAGTCAGGCGTTAAATGCTGCTAACATTAGGTGATAATAAATAAATGACTAATATCTGAAATTTTTCAGAAAATTAGTGAAAAAGTATAAAAAAAGAGAAAAATATTAGTTTTTTTCTTGACAAGGACTAAGTATACTGTTAAAATAACGCTATCGAGTAAGTATAAGGGTGTAAAAACGCTTTTATTACCGAACTTAAGGGAGTAGCAGGTCGTATACGACTGGATAAATCAACATGCTGTGATTGAGACTATCATCACTGGTTTATCCTTAATTTGCAAGACTTAGGTGTTCTATATTTCATCAAGCAAAGAAATGGTAGAAACATTTAAGTCTTTTTTTGTGCGCAATTTTCGAAAGAAAGTAAGGAATAGTAATGAAACAAAGTAAAAAATGGTCGAGTGCAGGACTTTTGATTGCCATGGGGATTGTATACGGAGATATCGGTACGAGTCCCCTCTACGTCATGAAAGGGCTGATTGAGGGTAATCACGGACGTGTGAATGAGTCTTTCTTAATTGGTAGTATCTCATTGATTTTTTGGACCATTACCTTATTGACGACGGTCAAATATGTGATGATTGCATTACAAGCAGATAATAATGGTGAGGGTGGCATCTTCTCTCTTTATACGCTTGTCCGACCTATTGGTAAATTTTTAGTTGTCCCAGCCATTATCGGTGGTGCGGCATTGTTAGCAGATGGTGTATTAACACCAGCAGTAACTGTGACGAGTGCGGTAGAGGGGCTTAGGACACTACCGATTTTTACGGAACTGTTTGGGTATTCTCAAGATGTTATCGTGATTATCACGCTAGTCATATTACTGATTTTATTTAGTTTTCAGAGATTTGGGACAGATACCGTAGGGAAATTATTTGGTCCGATCATGTTCATGTGGTTCACTTTCTTATTATTGTCAGGATTTGCCAATATGTTACAAGATTTGAGTGTCTTAAGAGCATTGAATCCAATTTATGGGCTTAAGCTACTTGCCAGTCCAGATAATCATTTAGGGTTATTTATTCTTGGTAATGTCTTTCTTGCCACAACAGGTGCAGAAGCACTTTATAGCGATTTGGGACACGTAGGAAAAGCTAATATTCATCTTAGTTGGCCTTATGTCAAACTGAGTCTTATTGTCAACTACTTTGGTCAAGTTGCTTATCTGCTTAAAACAGATATCCGACAATTCCCTGAAATGAATCCATTTTTCCAAATGATTGCAAATCCCTTGATGCCTTTAGCGATTGTATTTGCGACACTTGCGGCTATTATTGCATCTCAAGCGTTGATTACAGGATCGTTCACCTTAGTCAGTGAAGCGATGCGCTTGAAGATTTTGCCTCGTTTACATGTCCTCTATCCAGGGACAACACGTAATCAACAGTACATTCCAGTGGTTAATTTCATCTTATGGATTGCAACCTCTATTGTTGTCTTAGTCTTTCAATCATCGACAAAAATGGAGGCTGCTTATGGGCTATCGATAACTGTTACGATGCTGATGACGACCTTCTTATTACATTATTATCTTCGTCAAAAAAAATACAATCCTTTATTTTCTATGGGAGTACCTTTATTTTTCACAGTTATTGAGGTCATTTTCTTACTATCTAGTTTAGTTAAGTTTATTCATGGTGGGTATGTCGCGGTGATCCTTGCGCTTTTGATTATTGCAATCATGTATATCTGGTATAAGGGTAGTCAAATAACAGATGGACTAGTGGAACATTTATCATTACGTCAGTATCTACCGCAGTTAGATAGGCTTAGACATGATATTAGTTTCCCACTTTTACAAACAAATGTCGTTTATTTGAGTAAATACATGGCTGAAGATGAGATAGATGCACCGATCTTATATTCTATTTTGGATAAAAATCCAAAACGTGCACATGTGTATTGGTTTGTGAATGTGTCTGTCACTGATGAACCGTTTACTAAGGAATATGAAGTTGATACGCTAGGGACTGATTACGTTGTAATGGTCAAACTCTATCTTGGGTTTAGGATCAGTCAGGAAGTGAATGTCTTCTTACGCCAAATCGTCTCAGATTTGATGAGCAGTGGTGAAATTGAAAAACAAGTGCAAATCTACTCTGTCTCTGAAAATAGAGAAGTTGGTGATTTTAGATTTGTCATGTTAAACGAAGAATTATCACATTCTGCTCAAATATCAGCTTGGTCAAAATTTATTATGCAGACAAAGTTTGCAATCAGACAAATTACTGTCACACCTGCAAAATGGTTTGGTCTTCAATTTAGCGAGGTATTAGTTGAACGAACACCACTTGTGATAGGAGATTGCAGACGAGTACCAATCAAACGACTGGATGTCACCGAAATAGATGCGTGATCTGTTTATAAGATATAAGTCAAGCCCATCTTATAGGGTAAAACGTGATCAGGCGACTAACAGACTTAATAGCTGTCGGTATTTACCACTATAAAAATAAAAGCTCCACTACAAGTATCAGTTTGTAGTGGAGCTTTTATTAGTTATTATCTTTAACGCTATACAACAAACGAGCTGACAGTGATTGATCGCGTTTATTTTTTTAAAGTAATTGGTAAAATATAATCTGCTTTAGCTTTGAAGTTAGGATCATCTATTTTTTTGAGAAGGATATCAACCATTAGCACGGCGAGCTCCTCTATCGGTTGCACAATTGTTGAGAGGCTAGGTATAAATGTTTGTATCACTTGCGTGCCATCATAGCCGATGACTTTGATGTTATCAAGTTTCAAATCTAGTGCGATATCCTTGACCATCACTGCAGTGAGATCGTCTGTGCAAAAAACGCCATCGGGTTGTTGCGTGACCAAGAAGTCCCGGATACTTTGACGTTTTTGATTCATACTACTTTCTCGACGTAAGTAGTGAATTAATGTGGGTATTTTGAGTTCTGATAGCATGTCTCGATAACCTAAAAGCCTATTTTGTGTTGGACTTTTGGTATCAGAGGACCCAGCAATCATAGCAATCGTTTGACATCCCTGGGCATAAAGATGTGACGTTGCCAAGCGACCACCAACTAGATTATCAGATGACACGATGGGGATACCATCAGCTAAATAACGGTCAAAGGCAACGATTGCTAATGTATTGTTTTCATATTCTTTTATCTGTTTATTATGGGAACTTGTGATGATGCCATCCACTTGGTTTGCCATCAACATCGTCAGGTATTCTCGTTCTTTAATTGGATCGTTCTCACTATCGCATAGAATTGCTTTATAGCCATGCGAAAAGAGTTTAGACTCAATCGCATGAATCATCTCGCCATAAAAGGGATTGGCTACAGATGGGAAGATCAATCCGATTAACTGGGATTTCTTGCCTTGCAGGGAGCGTGCCATAGCATTGGGCTGATAGTTTAATTCTCGCATAGCAGCATGTACACGATCAATCGTTTTTTGAGATAGTGATCCTCGCATATTAATGACGCGAGAAACAGTTGTTGGTGTCACACCGGCTATTTTTGCAACATCCTTTAAATTGGCCATTTGCTTTATCTCTTGAGTCAATGTAGCTCTCAAGTTATCCTTACTTTATTTATTAGTCAGTAAAAAGGGATATGAGTTGTTCAAAACTAAAATCCTATAATGATTATATTTTATCATTTTTAACGATAATTAACAGCTATAGAGGAGGCTTATTGAGTTAACAGACATTAGCAAGTGAACTTGTGTTGCGAGTATTGAGAGCAAGAAATTGTTGGGAAAATTCCCATGACGTGACACTTGGGTTTAATAATTGGATATGAGAACAAGATGTGATAAATATATTGTAAGGGCTTGCATTTACGAGTATAATCATGAGTGTAAAGGCTTACAAATAAGAAAGAAAAGAGAGATATAATGAAAAAATTTGTAGTTGCTAGTCATGCAAAACTAGCTACTGGATTCCAGTCGACAATAGAATTATTTGCTGGAAGTGACCATGATATTACGTATATAAGTGCCTATGTTGATGACGTAGATTTAGATATGGAAGTCCAGACATTTATATCAAGTTTAGCAGATGATGATCAAGCGGTTATTTTTACAGATATGTTTGGTGGATCTGTCAATCAAAAATTTGTTATAGCAGCGCAAAATAAACCTAATGTTTTTGTCGTTGCAGGCATGAATTTACCGGTTATCTTAGAAATTATACTAAGTTCTGAACCTTATACGACAGCAGTCATTGACCGTTTGATTGATAATGGTCGTACGGCCATGCAACAAGTTTATTTAACAAATGATACATCACAAAATGTAGTAGATGAATCAGCAAATGACTCATCAAAACAAGCACCTCAAGCAATAGAAACAGATCAATTAATTAATGAGAATACTGGACAAATCGATGCCTTAAGAGTTGATGAACGATTAATTCATGGTCAGATTGCCATGGTTTGGAGTCGAGCACTAAATCTTGATGGTATTGTTGTGGCAAATGATGAAGCAGCAGGAAATGAATTACAGCAGAAAGCTTTGAAAATGGCTGTTCCTAACGGTATCAAAGTCATTATCAAGACAATGGATGGTGCAATACGGTTATTGAAAGATAAAAGAGCCGCAACTATGCACCTACTTGTATTGGTCAGAACAGTGGGCGATGCATTAATCTTATCTCAGCAGCTTGACAATATTCAATACGTCAATATTGGTAATGTCGGAAAATCTGTGACTGGTGAGAAAAAAACATTAACCAAATTTGTCATGTTAACAGATGAAGAATTGAACAATCTCAAAGCTTTAGTAGACGTGTATCCCGAAACAGCGTTTCAAAATTTACCTAGTGATACAAAAGAACTTGCAAGTCGTTATGTATAAGAAAAGAGGAATGATATGTTTGAAGCAATTATTGTTGCATTAGTTGTATTTTTAACTGTCGGAGGCCAGGAATTATTAGGGTTTACGATGATAGGCAGACCTATTGTGATTGCACCATTGATTGGGCTATTACTTGGGGATTTACATACAGGATTGTTAGTTGGGGCTGCTTTAGAAACTGTCTTTATGGGGGTAGTTAATATAGGAGGTGCCTCAAGTGCTGAGCCAGGACTTGCTGCAGCACTAGCAACGGCATTTGCTATTCAAATGGGTGGCCGAATAGAAGTTGCGATTGCGTTAGCTGTACCACTTGGGATTATTGGTCTCCAAATCAAAACGATTTTATATGTATTAGTTGTTGGTCCTTTTGCTGCAAGATTTGACCGATTAGCTGAACAAGGCGATGCCAATGGTATTAAAAATTTGCATTTTGGCCTATGGGGCTTACAGTGGTTCTTATATTCATTAATTCCATTTTTTGCACTTTTAGTAGGGTCAAAAGCGACGCAACGCGTATTAGAAATGATCCCAGATGTTATTTTACATGGTCTTTCAATTGCAGGGGGGTTATTACCAGCAGTTGGTATGGCAATGTTGATGAAAATTTTGTGGGACAATAATATTTCAGTTTATTACTTCCTTGGATTTTTAATTATTGCTTATTTCAAAGTCCCTTTAATTGCAGTAGCAGTGATGGCAGTTATCATCGCGGTAGTTGTTGCACAAGGAGATATCTCTAAAATGAAATTAGAAAAAGAAATTGCAAAGAAAGCAACAGGAAATCATACGATAGACACAAGTAATCTGACTGCTGAGCAACTTGAAAACGAAGCATTCTTTAGTTAAGAAAGGAATAAACATGGCCATCAATTATAAATCACTTCCAAAAGAAGAAAAAAATTAATTCATTCAATGTTTTGGCGTTCATTTACGCTCTATAGTGCTGTGACACCGGCTAAACAAGGTGCATCTGGGGTTTCTTATACGATGCAACCTTTCATAGATAGATTCTATAAAAATAGAGAAGCTGATCGAAAATCAGCTATGGTAAGACACATGTCTTACTTTAATACGAATGTTGCGATGTTTCCGTTCATCATGGGGATTACAGCATCCATGGAAAAAGAAAACTCGCAAAAAGCCGATTTTAATGCAGAATCAATCAACGCAATCAAAACGTCATTAATCGGGCCTTTGGCAGGGATTGGAGATTCTGTATTTTGGGGTGTACTACGCGTGATAGCAGCTGGTATAGGGGTATCATTAGCACAAGCCAATAACTTTTTAGCACCGATCATCTTTTTAATCCTATTTAATCTACCAGTACAGTTTGTACGGTGGCAAGGTGCAAAACTAGGCTATACTTTGGGAGCAAGCTATATTTCTGATTTGTATGAGTCAGGCATGATTAACGTACTAACAAAAGGAGCAACGATTGTTGGATTAGCCATGGTTGGTGCGATGACATCTAATATGGTCTCATTACAATTAAAGTGGAACATGGTACTTGATGGTAAGACGATCATGAAATCTCAAGAAATGCTAAATCAAATTTTTGTTGGATTGATTCCATTATCGATTACATTAATCTGTTTCTGGCTTTTAAAGAAAAAAAATATGTCTATCAATATTTTGATTTTCAGCATTATTGGTCTAGGAATCGTGTTATCACTATTAGGTATTGCATGATCAGATTGTTCATTCCGAATATGCTATCTGTATATTTATAAAAAGTCAGATAACACCTTAGGAAGATAGTTAGAGATAGAAAGTTAATATAAAAATGTATAAAGATGATAAGTTAACCGATAAATGGTGGAAAAATGCAGTCATTTACCAAATATATCCCAAAAGTTTTAAGGACACAAATGGTGATGGGATAGGAGACATTCCAGGTATTATTGAAAAAATACCTTATCTTAAATCATTAGGTGTTGATGGATTATGGATTAGCCCACTTTACTTGAGTCCACAGGTCGATAATGGGTATGATATTACTGATTATCGGATGATAGATCCGATGTTTGGCACAAATGAAGAGATGTATGCATTAATTCATGAGGCACATGCTGCAGGTATCAAAATTATTATGGATTTTGTTGCAAACCATACCTCAGATCAAGCTTTATGGTTTCAAGAGTCACGTAAAAGTAAGACTAATTTCTTCTCAGATTTTTATATCTGGAAAGATCCAAAACCCGATGGGTCTGAGCCTAATAATTGGGGATCAAATTTTGGGGGTTCTGCATGGACATTTGATGCAGGTAGACAACAGTATTATTTGCACTACTATGCAGCTGAACAACCAGATTTAAACTGGGAAAATGAAACGGTACGTCAGTATATTTACGATATGATGCGGTTTTGGAAATCTAAAGGCGTTGATGGCTGGCGCATGGATGTTGTGACATCTATTTCAAAAAATTTAGATTTTCCAGATAATGACAGGGATTTGGTAACGTCTAATCAGCAAAATGGCCCTCGTATGCATGAATTTATCCATGAAATGAATCAAGAAGTATTGACTCCTTGTGACATGATGTCTGTAGGAGAATCACCTGCTGCTAAGGCATCAGATGCACACCTTTTAGTTAGCCCAGAGCGCGAAGAATTAGATATGATCTTCACTTTTGAACATATGCATATAGATCGAAAGCAAGGTGATATAAACGGTCGTTGGGCATTACAGAATCGAGATCTAGTTAGCTTGAAACGTATTTTATCTGATTGGCAGATGGCATTACGTGATAACGGCTGGAATGCTTTATATTTTGAGAATCATGATCGCGCTCGTGTGATTTCTAGATGGGGCAATGATACAACCTATCGCTATGAATGTGCAACAGCTTTTGCGACCGTATTACATGGCTTACAAGGCACACCCTATATCTATCAAGGTGAAGAAATCGGGATGGTTAATGCAGACTATGACCTCTCAGATTATAATGATATAGAGTTGCATGGTAATTATGATCATTATGTCCGTCGTAAGCAATCTATTTCCCATGATGAGTTCATGCGAGCTGCTTATAAAGTCAGTCGTGATCACGCTAGAACACCAATGCAGTGGTCAAATGATAAAAATGCAGGCTTTTCTGATGGTAAGCCTTGGCTAAAAATTAACCCACGATTTTCAGAAATTAATGCTAAAGCTGATATGGCAAGTGAACGCTCTATTTTTAAGTATTATCAAACCTTAATCCAATTACGTAAAAACAATAAGATATTTTTAGAGGGTAGCTATGAGCTACTGTTTCCTGATGATGAGCATTTATTTATCTATAAAAGAACATTGCATGGCGAGACCTGGCTGATTGTTGCTAATCTTTCTGAAACCATGATTGACTCTCCATTTGAAAATGAAAAAGCAGAAATGATGATAACTAACATGGGTCGTCGTACGCTTTCTGAACAATTAAGGCCTTATGAAGCTTTCATCGCTAGGGTTTAGTTATGTTTATCGAGTGATTTTGGTATAATAAAACTATGAATCTTGAAATACTTATCACGCAATCACAAAAAAACCTTAGCGAAATGGATTTGGACATCTTGACCTATGTTGTAAAACACCAAAAAGAAGTACAAAATGCCAATATTATAGCATTGGCCAATGCTGTTCACGTTAGCAAGTCTTCGGTTTTAAGAATGACAAAAAAACTTGGTTTTTCAGGCTATACAGAGTTTAAATACTTTTTAAAGCAGTCTAACTATGATGATAAAAAGGCGCAAACAACAGATTTGTTAGCATTGCAAGAAAAAGATATAGAAAGTACATATCAATATCTCAAGGCCATCAATTTTGACCCATTATGTGAGAAGATATTTGAAGCAAAAGCTATCTTCTTTTTTGGTACAGGTTATGCACCCCAACTACAATTACAAGAATTTTGTAAATCACTATCTCTTGTAGGGAAGCGCGTGATTTTTGTACCCACCAAGGCAGAACTTGATTATGTGATGCTGACGATGAGTAAACAAGATTTATTTTTGATTGCATCTTTAAGTGGTGAAACTGAGAATTTAAAAGAGAACTTTGCTTGGATGAATGCTGCCAAAGTTCCGATATGTACAATAACGGCTTTTAGTGCTAACTATATGTCAGCTTTAGCCCAGTATGCTTATCATTATTATTTAACGCCTTTTTATGTTGGGACGCATCATTTTACACATAAATCTTATGTTGCACTAGATCTGGTTTTGGATAGAATTTATAGAGAATACTTAATATTTTTAAGCTTATGAGGTTTATATATATCATTAGTAATAAAAAACCTTCACAAAAATGTGAAGGTTTTTTATTACTAATGATGTCTACTAAGCGACTATCATAGGATGTACGTAGCGGTATCGCTTATTTTTTTAATGTCCACAATGATGCTTTGACTGCACCATCAGAGAATAAATGCGTATGATCTGGTGCAGTGAATATTCTACTAGACATCACTTTTTCACCGTCATTTACAAAAATTTCTAGTGATGAGGTATCAGCAAATATATTTAATTTAAGTGTTTCCTTTTGTGTATCAAAATAAGTCGAACGCGTAAAGCCATACTCTTCGGCCCAGCTGACTGGTAGATTTTCTCTATCCAAGGTAATTTTTCCGATGCCCATATCAACGTTTAAGCTTACATATGATGTTTTATCTGCATTGGCAAATAGATAGAGTGTTTGATTTGATGAAAGTTCAACTTCAAGTTCATAGCTATTGGTATGTTGGGTTTCTGGGTCTTGAGTTAATAGCATCTCATGCACATCTTGTCGTAACGATAATGTTTCGCTCACAGGGTACTGATAAAGTTTACCGTCTTTAAGTGTCAACTCTTTAACCAAACTTAAGATACCTTGTACACCATCAGCTTGAGATGGTACATCTATATCTGGCAATCCTAACCAAGATGAGGCTAGCACACGACCATCCGGTGCATTAAAGGCTTGTGTGGCGTAAACTTCAAAACCATCATCTAAACGGTGAAATTCGCTTGGGTTAAGTAATTTTGGCGTTTCTAAGTCTAGACCATCAGCAATCACATACATATTTGGGAAAATATTATCATACTCACAGACGTTCTTGTCAAGGCCTTGTGGGCAAAAGATAAGTACTGGTTTTTGATCAATTAATACGATATTAGGACACTCAACCATATATCCTAATGCTTCATCTGTGAAGTGTAATTCACCTTGATAATGCCATGATGTCAAATCTGCTTTATCTGCTTTTGCTAAAACAACTGTACCTGTTTCATCAGCTCTTTGAGCGCCAATAACAGCATATGCTTGATCATCAACTTTAAAGACCATAGGATCACGAAAATGATTGGTATAACCAGCAGGTGTCGTTAAAAGCGGTTGCTCAAATTTAGTGATTTGGCCATTTTTACCATAAATAGCACCATTTTGATAAGCAGCTCTTGACTGATCTGCACCACGTGTATTACCAGTGTAGAAGATAAATAGCTCATCTTCAGATAAAGGGATAGCGGAACCTGAATAGGCACCACGAGAATCATAAATTGTATCTGGTAAAATCTTCAGTCCTTCATTTTCCCAATGAATTAAGTCAATTGAGGTCATCAAAGCCCAAGACTTGAGGCCATGAACAGGCCCATAAGGGAAGACTTGATAAAATAGATGGTATTTCCCATTAAAATAAGAAAAACCATTTGGGTCATTTAATAGTCCTGTTGCAGGTTCAATATGATAAGTATTGCGGTAGAGCGAAGCGATGACTGCATCTGTTAAGGTTGTGACATAGTCTGTATTATACTCTTTATACGCACGATAGCGTTGTAGCGACGTCCAAGGTTTAGTATAGTCAAATTTTTTTTCCATATCCAAATTATAAATCAAAAAAAAAATATTGTCAAACGCTTGACAACGATAATGAAAGCGGTTATAATAAAAAATGTAAACGGTATCAAACGTTTGACAATAATAGATATCGAAACGAAATTATTTTATTAGCGTTAAGACTCAAATATTGAGGATTAGATGGAGGAGCTTATGAACCATAAAGAAGTAGCAAACCGAGTTGCCAAAGCACTTGGTGAGGATAACCTCGTTGCAGCAGCACATTGTGCGACACGGTTACGACTTGTTGTAAAAGATACAGCAAAAATTGATCAAGTAGCTTTGGATGATGATCCAGATTTGAAAGGTACTTTTGAGGCGAACGGTCAGTATCAAATTATTGTTGGACCTGGTGATGTTAACACTGTTTATAAAGAATTAGTTGCAATCACTGGCGTTGGTGAAGTATCAAAAGATGAGCTTAAAGAAGTTGCTGGTAAAGAAACAAATCCAGTGATGAAGTTAATCAAAGTCTTATCAGATATTTTTGTACCGCTAATTCCTGCCTTGGTTGCAGGTGGTCTATTAATGGCCTTAAACAATGTCTTAACAGGTGCAGGACTTTTTGGACCTCAATCAGTAGTTGAGATGTACCCAGGTATTAAAGGGTTTGCTGAAATCGTCAACCTAATGGCATCTGCACCATTTGCTTTCTTACCTATTTTGATTGGTTTTTCTGCAACAAAACGTTTTGGTGGTAATCCATATTTAGGTGCTGCAGCAGGGATGATGTTAGTTATGCCCAGCTTAGTAAATGGATATGGCGTTGCAGAAGCTTTAGCTAGCCATAAAATGCCTTATTGGGATGTATTTGGATTTAAAATTGCACAAGCTGGTTACCAAGGTCAAGTTTTACCAGTTATCGGGGTTGCTTGGATTTTAGCAACACTTGAGAAATTCTTCCACAAACATTTAAAAAATGCTATCGACTTCACTTTTACACCAATGCTTGCAGTCATCATTACTGGATTCGTAACATTTGCAATTGTTGGCCCAGTCCTTAGAGCAGTCTCTAATGGGATGACAGATGGTCTTGTTTGGTTAGTTAATACACTTGGTGGATTTGGTTATGGTATTTTTGGTGGCGTATACTCAGCAATTGTATTGACTGGTTTGCACCAATCTTTCCCCGCTATTGAAACAACACTCTTAGCAGATATTGCAAAAACAGGTGGCGATTTTATCTTCCCTATTGCTGCTGCTGCTAACGTGGCACAAGGTGCAGCAACATTTGCAATCTTCTTCTTAACTAAAAATGACAAACAAAAAGCATTAGCATCATCTTCAGCATTCTCAGCGATGTTAGGGATTACTGAACCTGCTATGTTTGGGGTCAACTTAAAATTAAAATTCCCATTCTTTATCGCTTTAGGATCTGCAGGGATTGCATCAGCATTCATGGGATTCTTAGGTGTTCGTGGTGCATCACTTGGCCCTGCTGGAGTTATCGGATTTATTGCGATTAAAGCTGGTAGCCACATGATGTTCATGGTAGGTATCCTAATTAGTTTTGTGCTTGCCTTTGTAGTCACTTATATTTACGGTAAAAACCGTATGGCTGTTCCAGCTAATGCTGAAACACAAGATACAACAGCTCAAGACATTAATACTGTTCAAGAACATGCAGGTATTTCAGATGAAGAATTAGTTGCACCAGTTGCAGGAGCAGCTATCCAACTTTCAGAAACAAAAGACCCAGTATTTTCATCAGGATTGATGGGAAATGGTATAGCGATAGAACCAACAGTAGGTAAGATTTATGCACCAGCTGATGGTACATTAACTGTCACAAACAACAGTAAGCATGCCTATGGTCTATTAACGAATAAAGGTGCTGAAGTATTACTTCATATTGGGATTGATACAGTTCAAATGGACGGTGATGGCTTTGAAACAAGTGTTAATCAAGGACAAGTTGTGAAAAAAGGTGACTTATTGGGTACATTTGATATTCAAAAAATCAAAGACAGAGGCTATGAAGCAACTGTTATGGTCATTGTCACTAACACGACATCTTTTGCACAAGTACAAGGTATTGATAATCAAGATGTAGTCGTTGGTCAAACAATTATCGGTACAACTGCACCAACTGGCGAGAACGCATAAAAAAATATTCTGGAAAAAATAACCAAATAAAGCGGTTATTTTTTTCAAGTTATGATACACTAGACGTAATGTGTTACAGTAATAGAAGGGATGAGTTGTTAAACAGCTCAAAAGGAAAAATGAGTAAATTATTTGGTAGTATAGAAGCAGGTGGCACGAAGTTCGTATGTGCAGTTGGTAATGAGTCTTTGATGATTCTTGAAAGTGCAACGTTTCCAACAGATAAACCAGAAGAAACGTTACAAAAAGCAGTTGATTTCTTTAAGCAATTTGAAGGATCTCTTGTTGCGATAGCAGTTGGGAGTTTCGGCCCAATTGATGTTGATATCAATTCTGATACATATGGATTTGTGACGACGACGCCTAAACCTAACTGGGGAAATTTCGATATGATTGGCTTTTTGAAAGCACAATTGAATCTGCCTATGTTCTTTACGACCGATGTTAATTCATCAGCTTTTGGTGAAAAAATACTAGCTCCTTCACTTAACAGTCTTGTTTACTTCACAATTGGGACAGGTATCGGCGCTGGTGCTATCCAAGGTGATACGTTTATTGGTGGTACATCACATGCTGAGATGGGACATATGTTTGTGAAACGTCATCCTGAAGATCTTGATTTTGCAGGGAGTTGTCCGTTTCATGGTGACTGTTTAGAAGGTGTGGCAGCTGGTCCATCACTTGAAGCGCGTACAGGTGTTCGTGGTGAACATATCAGTCTAGAGTCAAATGTATGGGACATCCAAGCTTACTATATTGCGCAAGCCGCTGTTTCAGCGACTTTAACACTAAGACCTGAAAAGATTATTTTCGGAGGCGGTGTTATGGCGCAAGAACACATGATGAATCGTGTACGTAAGCAATTTTCTGAACTACTCAATGATTATGTACCAGTACCTGATTTAACACAGTATCTGCAAATACCATCAATTGAAAACAACGCTTCAGCAACTGTAGGTAACTTTGCCTTAGCAAAACGTCAGTATGAAATCAATAGATAACCATAAAAACAGTCAGAAATTAATTTTCTGACTGTTTTTATGGTTTTTAAGATAATAAAAAAGACATCAGTCATCTGAGTCTTATTTTAATTGCCGATAGCGATCGTACCAAATAGCAACGTACTCTTTAGAAAATGGTCCTTTACCCTCATTAATCCAATCAACTAAAATCTTGACATTCTCTTTTAAGATAAAATCAATATCATCTGGATAAGACATTTGCCGTTTATGTCTTTCATATTCTTCGACATCTAGCAATTTTTTTTCACCGTCAGCAAAGACTTTGATATCAAGATCATAATCAATGTATTTTAATGCTTCATTATCAAGCAAGTAAGGGCTAGCTAAGTTACAGTAGTAGCTCACACCATTTTCGCGAATCATAGCGATAATATTGAACCAAAATTTCTTATGAAAATAAACAATAGCAGGTTCGCGGGTCACCCAGCGTCTACCATCACTTTCAGTCACAAGTGTGTGGTCGTTTACGCCAATAATCGAGTTTTCGTTTGTCTTTAGCACCATCGTATCACGCCAAGTACGATGCAAGCTTCCGTCGTGTTTATAGCTTTGAATCGTAATAAAGTCGCCTTCTTTGGGGATTTTCATCATCCTACCAACTTTCTAACAATCAAAGTTCTCAAGAAGTATTATACCACTTTTATTGAAAAATGTCAGACTTGGAAATTCAAAAATGTTAGAGAGTGAAAATTGTTAGAGATTTTTTTAGTTCATTTGAAAAGTTGTCAAGGAGATACTGATCAAATTCATCAGTTTGTTTGATCAAATTATAGCGACGATGTAGGTTATAAGAGTTGAGATGTTGGTATTTTGGATACTTTTGAAAATAGTCATGTGTGATGAGCCACTCACGTTTGTAGCCAAGAGGATGCGAATGATAATGAATGCCATCAACATATCGGTCAAATGAGCGATGATGGTGACCGAAGACAACATCTTTTATGCCATGTGCTAGAAAGAGCTCATGGAAACGTTGCGAGCCTAAAAAAGCATTAAACTTTACAAACTTAGGATGGTTCATCAAAAAAGCCTGTTCAGGGACAAAGTGCATTGCGATGATGAGCGTTTCTTTTTCGGCTGAAGTTAATGCTGTTAAAACATCATTCAGCTGGGATAAACTTTGTTGCGTCAGGCTAGGATCGTCTAATCCTCGTTTTATTTTTCGGTCAAACCAAAGTGTATTTTTGGTGCGTAAGTTTTGCTGATAACTCGTATCTGGTGTGAAAGAATAGTCATACCATCCTGCAAAGCTTAATAAGTGTTTGCTGCCTATTGGTCTCATTTTAAAATCGTGTGTTACGATATCATCTGCTGTCATGCCTAACATATCATGATTGCCAAGATTGTAAGATACTGTAAAATAACGCGAGAGACGCGTCAAAAATGGTTTAGAAATCTCTTCGAAATGATTTGAAATATCGCCTGCAATATGGACATCTGTTATCGACTCAGCTAACAATGTTTGGATTAAAATGGCTTCATATTTTGCATCAAATTGATTCACATCTAGATGTAAATCAGATAATATGGCTAAGGTTTTCATGACATTATTATAGCATAGGGTTATGATGATTGTGTCATGACTTGTCTTTTATGACATTAACTGATTGATAGACAGCAGATTGAAGCAGACCAAAGTGGCTATGAAAGTAAGCTAAACAGTTTACGATAAGTGTCAAGTTAGTTGACAGCTGCCTGATAAATCCACTTATACCAGCATGCAAGAGATATTTGCTAGACTTTAATAAACTTTTAATATAAGATAATGGGGTAAGAAAGGAGAAAACATGGAGCTGGCCACTATTTTAGTAACGGAGCGTAAGAAAAAAGGAGAGACCCAACAAAAAGTTGCGGATGCTCTCTATATTTCTAGGCAGTCCTTGTCAAATTGGGAAAACGGAAAAAATTTCCCTGATATTCCTATGCTAATCACATTGAGTATCTATTATGACTTTTCACTTGATATGATTAAAGGAGATGAACAGTTTATGAAACAAGTCAAGAAAGATTATGAGCTCATTAATACAAAAAAGGCGAACAAGCAGTACGCTGTAGTACTTACTATATTACTTGTACTCATGTTATTGATTGCTGTAGTTGTGATGCCATTAGTAATGCATAACGCGATGTTATTCAAGTGCATCACAGTGATAACTTTACTATTATGTATCATCATCCTACATGTATCGATTGGGTTCACTAAAATTGCATATCAACAATATGACGGTATGCCAGATGCTCCATTTTGGGTACCACGAACTTTGGGGATTGGTGTGAGCATTAATCCTTATAACAAGGTTGGTAAAATCGTCACAATTTCCATTTTAGTTATTTTTGATCTTTTCTTTATTGGGATGAGTATTGCAATTTTATTTTTTGGATTGCCTGCTAGCTCAATAGTCCACTATTGAGCATCGTAAAGGCTTGATAGCTTGTTTATCTTGAGTAGCTAACGCATCTATATAAGCTTCTCCCCACACCACCATCGCATCGATGACTGGCGACAGACTTAGCCCAATTTTTGAAAGTCAATCATCACTTTTTACAGGAACAGTGACATACCGATGTTTGATAAAGATAACGTCAGTTTCTAGTTCTGCTACTTGTTTAGTAAGCATGCGCTTTGAACCGTAAGGTAATTTTGTTTGAAGTTCTGAAAAAGCGGAGTACTCGATCTTGTAATAAGTGATAAAGGATGACACTTTTTGCATTTACCTGCGATAAATTGTAACATATTTTTACTGGACAACCTAAATCGCAAGCATATAATTGTCTATGTATGTTAGTCTGCTTAGAAAAATAAAAAATGTTCGGTTAAGTTTGTTAGTGCATACTAGGTGAATTAAAATTCACTTATTTACATTATGCTAATTAAGTATATAATGAATGGTATTAGGGGGCAAATGATATGACAAAGAAAATTAAAGCAGTTGGATTTATGAAACATCTTCCGATTACAGAAAAAGACAGTTTTATAGATATCGAAATTGATCAACCAGTAGCTAAAGATCATGAACTGTTAGTTGAGATAGACGGCATTTCAGTTAATCCTGTTGATACTTTTGTTCGTAGAGATGGTCAAGACGACGCATCATTATCACCTAAAATAATTGGCTGGGATGCTGTTGGTCGAGTTATCGGCAAAGGAGATGAAGTTAGGTTATTTGATATCGGTGATCGTGTGTGGTATGCAGGAGATTTTACAAAATCAGGTAGTAATGCAGCACAACAAGTCATTGATGAGAGACTGGTCGGACTCGCACCGAGTAATTTATCACCCTCACAAGCTGCAGCTATCCCTTTGGTAGGTCTTACAGCATATGAGGCTTTGTTTGAACAAATGAGGCTACCACTAAAGAGAAATGATGGCAAAGTATTATTGATTATTAATGGTGCGGGTGGAGTAGGGTCTATTGCCATACAGCTAGCCAAACTAGCTGGTTTGACTATTATTGCGACTGCCTCAAAGCCTGCATCAATTTCGTGGGTTAAGCAACTTGGTGCTGATCATATTATTGATCACCACCAAGATGTTGTCCGTCAAGTTCGAGATCTAGGGTATCAATATGTAGATTTTTGTCTGAATTTGAATAGCTTGGATCTACATTTTCAAGCTATATCTGAGTTGATTAAGCCAGATGGTCATATCGTGGCCATAGGTGAAAATAAAAACCCAATCGATTTGCAGCTATTAAAACGCAAACGTGCGAGTTTTTCTTGGGAGTGGATGTTTAGTAAATCTTACTATCAAACAGATGAGATGGTTACCCAACATGGGATTTTGACACACTTGTCTGACTTATACCAAGCAGACAAATTACAAGTTATCACGCAAAAAACGTATTCACCTATTAATGCGCAAACTATGCGTCAAGCCCATGCAGATATAGAATCTGGTCATACAGTAGGGAAAATAACGCTAATAGGTTGGGATGAAAAGTGAAGTATTGCTAGCGATATATATGAGAGTTGTCAGGTGTATAAAAAGTAAAGACTATCAAGTTTTTGAACTGGTGGTTTTTTAATGTATTTTTTGTTATTATGTAATGAATCAAATAGATGAAAAAAGTGATAACATATTCAACTGTAGTGTATGATATAGCATACACCTATGTGTTATAATGAGAGTATGACTGACTTGAAACAACAAATCATCTCGATTGCTAAATCGGTAGGCATTTCAAAGATTGGCTTTACAACTGCGGATAATTTTGACTATCTCAAAGCATCTTTGATCCAATCTCAAGAAGATGGGACAAACTCTGGATTTGAGCATAAAAATATTGATGAGCGCGTGACGCCTAAGTTATTACTAGATAATGCAAAAACCATCATCTCTATAGCTGTTGCCTATCCAAATAAGTTACCTGATATGCCGAAAAAATCAACTTATAAAAGAGGTAAGTTTTCTCCGTCTAGTTGGGGGATTGACTATCATGATATCCTAACGGAGAAGATGTCGAAATTAGCGCAAGGTATCTCAGAATTAACGGATGAGTTTGACCACAAAGCGATGGTAGATACAGGCGCATTAGTGGATACTGCAGTAGCCAGACGCGCTGGCATTGGCTTTATCGGCAAGAGTGGTCTGGTCATTTCTAAAGAATTTGGCTCTTACATGTTTTTAGGTGAGTTGATCACCAATCTTGATATTGAACCTGATGAGCCGGTGGATTATGGCTGCGGGGATTGTGATCGATGTGTGACATTTTGTCCTACTGAAGCACTAAACGGTGATACAACGATGAATGCCAAACGTTGTTTAAGTTTTCAGACGCAGACAACAGGGATGATCGATGAAGAATTTAGAATAAAAACAAAATCGATTTTGTATGGTTGTGATATCTGTCAAATTGTTTGTCCTTATAACAAGGGGATAGAAAATACCCCTCAGACACCTATTGATCCAGAATTAGCCTATCCAGAATTACAGCCTTTTATCAGACTCACTAACAAGGAATTTAAGGAAAAGTTTGGTGAAATTGCAGGATCTTGGCGTGGGAAAAATGTCTTGCAACGTAACGCCATCTATGTATTAGCTAATCTAAATGATAAAACAGCTATTCCTTTATTAGAGGAAATTGCTGCTAATCCTCAAAATGCCGTGCACCAAGAAGCTGCACAATGGGCATTAGAGAAATTGTCTCGTCGTGATAAACAGAATCGTCCTTTGAAAAAAAGACATAAACATGGTAAACTTAAATAATATGGAAATTAGTGAAATTCGCAATAAAATTGCCCAAAGTACTGAAAAAATCGCTTCATTTCGAGATAATCTTGATTTGGATCGCTTAGAAGAAGAAATCGCTCTACTTGATAATGATATGTCAGATCCTAGTTTTTGGGATGATAATATCGCTGCACAAAAAGTAGTTGAACAGTCTAACCAGCTAAAAGCTAAGTATGATACATTTATGGAGATGCAGGCCATGCTTGAAGATCAAGAGGTCATGCTTGAAATGTTAGCAGAAGATGATGACGATGAGATGCGTGAGGAGTTAAGTTTAGAGCTTGATAAACTAGATGCTAAGATGCAAGCTTATGAACTTGAGATGCTCTTAAATCAACCTTATGATCATTTTAATGCACTATTAGAGATACATCCAGGTTCTGGTGGTACAGAGTCACAAGACTGGGGTAGTATGCTCATGCGAATGTATGAACGTTGGGGAAATGCGCATAACTTTAAAGTTGAGGTAGTAGATTATCAAGACGGTGATGTCGCTGGTCTTAAATCTGCTACGCTTAAATTTACTGGAAAAAATGCGTATGGTTTTCTGCGCTCTGAAAAAGGTGTACATCGTTTAGTACGGGTTTCACCTTTTGATTCTCAAAATCGCAGACATACATCATTTACCTCTGTAGATGTTATGCCAGAATTAGATGATTCTATAGAAGTTGAAGTTCGAGATGCTGACGTTAAAATGGATACGTTTCGTTCCGGCGGTGCTGGTGGACAAAATGTCAATAAAGTCTCAACTGGTGTTAGACTGACACATTTACCTACTGGTATCGTTGTATCTTCTACTATGGACAGAACACAGTATGGCAATAAAGATTTAGCCATGAAAATGCTAAAATCAAAACTTTATCAGTTAGAAGTAGACAAAAAACAAGCCGAAGTAGATGAACTCAAAGGTGATCAAGCTGATATTTCATGGGGCTCTCAGATCCGCTCATATGTTTTTATGCCATATCAGTTGGTCAAGGATACACGCTCAAATTATGAAACAAGCCAAATTGATAATGTCATGGATGGAGACTTAGATGGTTTCATAGATGCCTACTTGAAATGGAAAATGTTGTAAGGCTGTAATAAAATAGCACATTATTTTTTGTTATAATGAAGTTATTAAAAATAGAAACAGAAAGAATAAACTATTATGAGTTCAATTATTAAATTAAGTAATGCGACTAAAAAATATAATAATGGTACAACTGCATTGCGTAATATCTCCGTGGATATTGAGGCAGGTGAGTTTGCTTATGTCGTCGGTCCGTCTGGTGCGGGGAAATCTACTTTTATCAGATTGTTATATAGAGAAGTCAAACTTGATAAGGGTGATGGTGTCGTAGCCGGATATAATCTTGCTAGCATCAAAAAACGTGATGTCCCGTTGTTACGTCGTTCAGTTGGGGTTGTATTCCAAGACTATAAATTATTACAACATAAAACAGTCTATGAAAATATTGCCTATGCGATGGAAGTTATCGGTAAAAAACCGCGTGAGATTAAAAAGCGCGTGATGGAAGTATTAGATCTTGTTGGTTTAAAACACAAAGTTAGATCTTTTCCAAATGAATTATCCGGTGGTGAACAGCAACGCGTTGCGATTGCACGTTCAATCACGAATTCGCCAAAAGTACTGATTGCAGATGAACCAACAGGAAATTTAGATCCTGAAAATTCATGGGAAATCATGAATTTATTGGAAAAAATCAATATTCAAGGCACAACAATCTTAATGGCAACACATAACTCACAAATTGTGAATACCTTACGTCATCGTGTTATCGCGATTGAGAACGGTCGTATTGTCCGAGATCAAATAGAAGGAGAATACGGTTACGATGATTAGAACATTTTTCAAACACTTATGGCAATCGATTAAAAATCTTCGCCGAAATGGCTGGATGACGATTGCAGCAGTTTCATCTGTTACCATTACACTAATTTTGGTCGGTGTTTTCTTAGCTGTTATCTTAAATACGACAAAATTAGCGTCAGATTTAGAAAATAATGTCCGTGTGTCAACCTTCCTAAAATTAGGTGTTCACGACGATAGTAAAGAAATCGTTGATCCTAAAGATAACTCTAAAAAGATTACTAATCCTGATTATCAAAAGCTTGCAAAAGAAATTAAAGCAGTACCGCATGTTAGCAAAGTGACATATTCTAGTAAAGAAAATGAATTAGATAAATTAACTAAGTCACTTGGTAGCACATGGAATATGTTTAAAGGCGACAGTAATCCACTTTATGATGTTTATATCGTGGAAGCTGATAAACCAGAAAACGTGACTAAGGTTGCTAAAGAGATTGGTAAGCTTGATGGTGTTGATCGTGCCGATTATGGTGGTGCGAATACTAAAAAGATTTTTGGCTTATCAAAAGTCATTCAGACATGGGGATTTGCTGCAGCAGGATTATTACTATTAGTTGCTGTATTCTTGATTTCAAATACGATTCGAATGACAATTTTATCTCGCCAAAGAGAAATTCAAATCATGCGTTTAGTAGGTGCCAAAAATGGCTATATTCGTTGGCCGTTCTTCCTTGAAGGTGCATGGGTAGGCGTGCTTGGTGCAATCATTCCAAGTCTACTGATTGGATTTTTATACAGAATTGGTTATATAGGCTTACAAAAATCACTCGCACAAGAAGGACTATATCTTTTAAGTCCAAATACTTTCGTACCGCAATTGATTTTATTCATGGTTGTGGTTGGTGTCGTTATCGGATCAATCGGATCGATTGTGTCTATGAGACGCTTCCTTAAGATTTAATTAACACAGTAAAATACACAAAAATACACTCAAACTGTTGATAATTATCAATGATTAGAGGTATTTTTTTATCAAATAGAATGGTTAGGTACAATGGGGAACATAATATTTAGGGAAGTTGAGACACAAACTGATTTAGCTATATTACATGATGCGATTAAAGTGATATGGCCTGAAGTGTTTACTAGTATCCTTGGTGAAGAAGAAGTCACTTACATGGTGAAAAATTATCAATCAATTGACAAAATCAGAACTGAGATAGCTGATGGCGCAAAGTATTATTTAGTAGAATTAGGTGGTGAAGTGATTGGCTACACTGCCTATGTTATTGAAACAGATGCAGTATATATCAGCAAATTTTATTTATTAGCCAGTGTACGCGGACAAGGTATATCAAGAAAAATGTTTTCATGGTTAATGGATATCGCCAAAGTGAACGGTAAACAAAAATTGTCTTTACGCGTTAATAGAGGTAATGCCAGAGCAATTTCTGTTTATCAACACTTTGATTTTGAAATCATCAAAAAGATTGATACGCCATTTGGTGACTTTTCATTGAACGATTACTTAATGGAGAAACAATTAACTGTTTAAATACGCAAAAAACACACATCAACTGATGTGTGTTTTGCTTATCATTTGATTGCAGTGTAGCTATCTAAGGTAAGTCCTGATTTATCTTTGAGAATCAGCCAAGAGTTAGTACCAGCAAAATATAGAAAATGACCGACTTCATTCACAGATTTTAGGTGAATATCAGCTGTTGTAATAAACGCTTCGTTAATACTAGCGCTATGCTCTTGCCGTAATGTCATCGCAAATTTTTGAGAAAAGCCGATTGTACCATCTTTATTTAACGGTATATCTGCTTTTAATTTTGCTCCTTTTTTGATGAGTACATCGTTACGTTTTAGCCAATAAATTTCAGCAGTAGCGCCTTCATACGCAACAAAAAATGGGATGTCAATCAGTGATTTTGAGAATCGATGCTGAGTTTTAGATGCTTTATCACCTCGTCTTGTAGTAGTGAAACTATAGCCAAGTTTATCTAAAAAAGGTGTAATTTTACTGATATAGCTTTGTGTTAAAGTATCTTGTGCTTCACTTATTGATCCAGAGAGAAGCTGTTTGTCAAATTCAGACGGATCAATAGTTTCAGGCAAATGAAAGATTAACACGCGATCAGCCTGTTTTTCCCCAGCTACCAGTACATTCCCCTTAAAGTAGAGCGGTACTAGTTGCGCTAGTGGGTCAAAATCATCTGATAGCTCTCTAATTTCTAGAGATCCCAAATTATCTGGAAAAGTAAGGGTGAGTCTGTTATGATTAAAAGATATCTGCATTATTTGATTACGTCAACGCCACCTAAGTAAGGGCGAAGTACTTCTGGTATCGTAACAGAGCCATCTGCATTTTGATAATTTTCAAGAATAGCAGCAACTGTTCGACCAATAGCTAAACCAGATCCGTTTAGTGTATGCAGGAGTTGTGTTTTACCTGCGTCATTTCGGTAACGAATTTGTGCACGACGTGCTTGGAAATCTTCAGTATTTGAACAGCTTGAAATTTCACGATACGTATTTTGAGCTGGAATCCATACTTCTAAATCATATGTTTTTGCAGCTGAGAAGCCCATATCTCCAGTAGATAAAGCAACAACACGATAAGCTAATCCAAGTTTTTCAAGGATATTACCAGCATCAGCTACCATTTTTTCAAGTTCTTGGTATGAGTTTTCAGGTTTTGAGAACTTGACCATTTCTACTTTATGGAATTGATGTAGACGGATAAGACCTCGGGTATCACGACCAGCAGAGCCAGCTTCAGAACGAAAAGAAGGACTCATTGCAGTGAAATAGATTGGTAACTCATTACCATCTATAATTTCATCACGATAGTAGTTAGTTAAAGGTACTTCGGCAGTTGGAATCAGCACATAGTCACTGTCAGCTAACTCAAAAGTGTCCTCTTTAAATTTAGGATATTGGCCAGTACCATACATAGAGTCATGATTCACCATATAAGGTGTGATCATTTCTGTATATCCTTCTTTAGCATGCTCATCCAACATGAAGTTATAAAGCGCACGTTCTAAGCGAGCACCCAATCCTTTGTAGAATAAAAAGCGTGACCCTGTGACTTTAGCACCGCGTTCCCAATCTAAGATGCCTAACTTTTCACCTAAATCCCAGTGAGCTTGAGGCTCAAAATCAAATGTTGGTACGGTACCAACACGTTTCACTTCGACATTATCATCTTCGTCTGCACCTACAGGTACATCGTCGGCTGGGATATTTGGCAAAAGTTCAATGATCTCAGTGACTCTGGTATCAAAAAGAGATAATTCAGCATCAAGGGCTTTAATGTTGCTAGATACTTCTTGCATTTTAGTAATTGCTGCGCTAGCATCTTCTTTTTGTCTTTTTGCAAGACCGATTGCTTCTGACGCTTCATTACGTTGTTTTTTAAGGTCTTCAGTTTCGATGATTAAGGCACGTCTTTTAGCATCCAAATCTTTTAATTCATAAAGTTTATCGGCTGAAATACCTCTAGTTTTTAATTTTGCCTCAACGTGGTCAAAATCGGTGCGAATTTGTTTGATATCTAACATATAATCCTCCAAAAAAATACCGTCAAAGTAGTAGTAGGGCGCATGATGCACGGTTCCACCTACTTTACCTGACGGTATCTCAATTATTTTTTACAAAAGTTAAACACGGTAGAATTTCAGACTAATTAAAGGATTGCTTACAACACCCGCAATCTTTCTAGACAGTAACTAGTCTTACTTATCCGTTAACTTAATTATAGCAAGGTGTTTAATAATAATCAACCTTTTCTTTTGCTAAATAGATTTAATAGTTTGTCTATGACAGTTGGCAGTTTAACGACTTTATCATTACCTATTTCTTGTCGGACTAATTTTAGAATTGTCCCTGAACATTTTGACGAGAATCTTAGGTGATTATAGCGTTTGCTACGACCTTGTGGTTTTAAGACGATGACAATTTGTCGACCTATTTTATGATCTCTAGTGATGATCCCTTCGACATGGTCGATCGTATCCCAAGGAATTTGGATAGCATCTTCAACATTTGCCTCGTTGAAGAATTCAAAGGCTTTGTCGCCAACCAACACGTTACCATAGATACTGCCAAGACCAACGTATGCGATAGCAGGAAATGCTTGAGACGTTTTTGTATTTAGTGATTGTACCATGAATTTATTATACCAATTTTCTAAGAAAAAAGCCTGTCAAAACGACAAGCTTTTTTTAGCGTTGCTTAACTTACATAACGTGTAAGACGTGCATCACAACACCAAAGATGAACAATCCAAGGATGATGATAATTGGAGAAACTTTTTTCTTAAGTAACCACATGCAAAGGAAAGTTAATAGTAAGCCAGCTAGACCAGGAATCAAGCCATCTAAGTTATTTTGTAAAGTTGTGACTTTTTCAGGTGTTTGAGAAAGTCCTGCACCTACTTGAGCAAAGGCTTCTTGAATACCTTTAGTACCGCTAGAGAGTTTATCCCATTCGATATAAGCACCTTGAGATAATTTTACTCTAGACACTTCTAGTACAAATTTGATAGATACCCAACGTTCAACTAAAACGGCTAGGATAAACATCCCAAGGATAGAAGCACCTTTGGTAATATCTTGAAGCACACCACCTGATAAGTCTTTAGTGATAGAAGAACCAGCTTTGTAACCAAATTCTTGTGAATACCAGATGAATGACCAACGAATGGCGTTCCAAAGTACAAAGAATAGAATTGGTCCAACAATGTTACCAGTCAAAGCAAGAGAAGCACCAATGGCACCAAGGATAGGACGGACTGTAAACCAGAATACTGGATCACCGATACCGGCAAGAGGTCCCATCATACCAATCTTCACACCTTGAATAGCTACGTCATCGATAGGTGCACCATTCGCGCGTTCTTCTTCAAGAGCAAGGGTAACACCAAGAATTGGGCTGGCAACATATGGATGTGTATTAAAGAACTCCATGTGACGTGTTAATGCAGCAGCACGATCTTCTTTAGTTGTATATAATTTTTTAATAGCTGGGATTAAAGAGAAAGCCCAACCTAAGTTTTGCATCCGTTCATAGTTCCAAGAACCTTGGAGGAAAGTAGAACGCCAAGCAACGGCTAAACGGTCATTTTTTGAAAGTTTAATTTTTTCACTCATAATAGTCTTGTCGTCCTTTCTAGTACTCATTTAAGATATCGCCGATTGGATCTTTACTGCCAGCATTACCGCCAGATCCGTTACCGTTGCCACCCATTTTAGAAAGATTGATGTAGATGAGGGCAAGTGATACACCGATTGCACCAAGTGCGATAAGTGTTAAGTTAGTTACCGCAGCAAGTGCGAAACCGATAGCGAAGAAAGGCCATACTTCACGTGAAGCCATCATGTTGATAACAAGGGCATAACCTACGGCAACTACCATACCACCACCGATAGCCATACCATCTGTTAGCCATGCTGGCATCGCATTAAGTGCGTCTTGTACTGATTGAGTAGGAACCAAGATCAAGGCTAGTGCAGGAATCACGATACGGATACCTTGTAAGAAAAGTGCGATAAAGTGGAAAAGTTCAAGTCCGGCAAAGTTACCTTTTTGAGCTTCAGCATCCGCACCATGAACAAGACCAACTGAGATTGTACGAACGATCATTGTTAGGAAAAGTCCAGCAACTGAAAGTGGGATTGCTGTAGAAAATGCTACAGTAATTCCTTTTGTATCAAAGTTACCTGATTGGACCATGATAATCGCAGCAGCGACACCAGCAAGTGCAGCATCAGGTGCAACAGCTGCACCGATGTTTGCCCAACCAAGCGCCATCATTTGAATTGTACCACCAAGAATAATACCAGCTGTGAGATGACCAGTTACAAGACCGATCAACGTACATGAAATGATAGGCTGATGAAGTTGAAATTGGTCCAAGATGCCTTCAAGTCCTGCAAAGAAAGCAATGATGAGAACCAAAATAATAGATATAATTGACATATATAGTTCCTTTCGCTATTTATTTAACGTTAGCTTTTTTGATCAAGTCGAACAAATTAGCTTTTGAGTCATTTGGTACTTTACGCACATCAAATGTCACACCAAGATCACGAAGCTTTTCAAAAGTTTCGACATCTTTTTTATCCATAGACAATACTTTGTTGACCATTGTTTTACCAGTTGAATGTGCCATAGACCCCACATTAAGTGTTGTAATTGGTACACCAGCTTCAACGACTGTCAATACATCTTCTGGATTTTCAAATAAAAGTAGTGCATGTGTGTTACCAAAGCGTGGATCTTTAGCAACCTCAATCATTTTAGCAAGTGGAATAACATTTGCTTTAACACCATTTGGTGCTGCTTGACCGATCAATTGCTTACGCATATCATCTTTAGCAACTGCATCTGATACAACGATGATGCGGTCGGCTTTAGAGTCTGGTGTCCAAGCTGTTGCAACTTGACCATGTAACAAACGAGTGTCAACACGTGCAAGATTAATTTTAATCTTGCCATCTCCGATAACTGTGCCTTCTGGAATAGCAGATGATAAAGTTGGTGCAGCAACTCCACTAGCAACTGTTTCCTCTGGTTGAAGCGTTTCAGGCAAGACTTTAATGCCATCTTTTGCTTCTTTCATGATGTTTGCAACAACCTTGTCTACACCAGCAGCTGCATCCATCATCCGTTCTGTGTAAGCTTGAATTAACATCGGTAAATTCAAACCAGTGATGATTGCGATTTTTCTGTCAGGGTTCTCACCTATGACAGCACTTGCTTGGTTGAATGGTGAACCACTCCACAAATCAGCAAGCACCAAAATCTCATCATCAGCATCAAATGTAGCGATTGCAGCGTCAAGTTTGGCGCGCAAATCATCAGGACCTTCGCTGGGCATAAAAGTGACAGTTTGCACTTTTTCTTGCTCACCGAAAATCATTGAGCCTGATTGGTGGATGCCTTCAGCAAATTCGCCATGGCTCGCAATTACGATTCCGATACTCAAATTGAGTTCCTCCTTATAAAATAGTAAGAATAATTATTACACTCTCATTGTACACCTTTATGAATAATAAAACAACTAAAAACTAAAACGATTTCAGAAAGCGTTTACTAATTTTATTTTTAACAAAACTATTAATACTCTTATTCTTAGCTATTTTACGAATAATGTTATAAAATATAACTATAACTAATACATAAAATATAGTTATAGTTACCATAAGGAAGGCATTAAAAAAAACTATGAGGATTCAGCAATTAAAGTATATTATTAAAATCGTTGAGACAGGTTCAATGAATGAAGCATCTAAACATCTATTTGTGACACAACCCTCTCTATCAAATGCAGTGCGGGAACTAGAAGAAGAGATGAATATAAAAATTTTCACACGATCTACTCGTGGGATAACTTTAACGTCAGATGGTGCAGAATTTCTTTCTTATGCAAGACAAATAGTAGAACAAACTGAACTATTAGAAGAAAGATACAAATATAACCGAGAAAAAAAGGAATTATTTGCTGTTTCAGCACAGCATTATGCCTTTGTAGTCGAAAGTTTTGCTCGGATTTTACATGAAAGTGATATGAGGAATTATGAACTCATTTTACGTGAGACAAGGACACATGAGGTAGTGGGTGATGTTCGAGATTTTCGATCGGAGATTGGTGTTTTATATTTAAATGATTTTAATCGAGATGTGTTAACAAAACTGATCGCAGATAGTAATCTTGAGTTTACTTCACTATTTAAGACTGCCCCACATGTGTTTGTTTCCAAACGTCATCCCTTAGCAGAAAAGAAATCCGTGACACTTGAGGAAATGGCAGAATATCCTTATTTAAGTTATGAACAAGGGGAGCGCAACTCATTCTTTTTCTCTGAAGAAATTTTATCAACAGCCAGACATGATAAATCAATCGTTGTCTCAGATCGAGCGACATTATTTAATCTTTTAATCGGTCTTGATGGCTACACGATATCAACTGGTGTGTTAAACAGTGATTTAAATGGCGATGATATTGTTAGTGTCTTGTTAGATATTGATGAGACAATTGAAATTGGCTATATTATTCATAAAAAAGGACTATTATCTGATCTTGGTCAGCGTTTTTTAACAGAACTTAAAGAAAAAGTAAAAAAATGAGGTCAATATTCATTAATTATGAAATTAAAACGTTATTTAAATGTTAAAATAACGAGATTAATGATGTTAAAACAAGGAAAACTATATTATTATGGTTTATTTTAGAAAATATGATAAAATTAAGATATAATACATTAGAAGAATAGAGGTAATTTAGCTGTGATTAAAGTATTTGGAAAGTTGAGATATCATTGGCAGCCCGAGTTATCTTTTACAATGATCTACTGGTGCCTTTCGGTTACCCCAATTTTCATCAGTCTAGCACTTTTATATGAAAATACTAGTATTTCAACCTCATCTTTTGTACTATTTATTATTTTTGTCTTATTAGTATGGATAGGATTTCAACGTTATTTTGAAATTTCTGAAGATGAAGACATGCTCTTTTCAAGAGGTCTTGTACCTGGTTATGCGGGTAAAACAGTCATTTCTACTATTTCAAAAATTCAAGTCAGTAAGCGTGCTATTATTATTTTTAGTGACAAATCGCCTAAAGGAAAAATCTTTTATATGAGAAAATGGCCCAAAAAATATTTTGTGGATAGTCTAGTTAAAAATGATTATTTCAAAGGGGAACTAGAGCTGATTGGTAAGACGGATCATTACTTTAATACTTACCAAGATGACAAAAAAAAATAAGCTTAACATGTTTTAAGTATTGTAAGCTCCCTGTACGAAATGCACTAAAGTCAAAAATGCCTGCTTTGAAGGCAGGCATTAAGTGCTAATTTTGATTGCATGTGTTGGGCATTCTTTCTCAGCTTGCATAAAGCTAGAATCTGCTGGTATAGTTAAGCGTGTCTCATCATTATTAAAGCAAACTAAACCATCTATATCATAGTCGAAAGCTTCGTTATAGGTGCGACAAAGACCACATGCGATACAACGTTCGGGAAAAATTTCAATTATCATACTATTAGTATAACAGAGAAAGGACATCATGGCTAAAAAAAACGAACCCTGGAATAACGAAATATATGGGGCCATGCAAGAATCAAGAGAAGAGCTACCAAAAAAACGTAAAGATAAAAAAAATGAAGCATCAACCAGCTTTTTGACATTTTTAGTGATTTTATTAGTTGTGATTATTGGCGGTATTGTGACGATCATCATTTGGAACAATCGCTTGGTTGATAATACAAAGATATCATCTAGCTTTTATACCAGTAAATCGTCTGCTTCTGACTCACAAGCATCAAGTAGTGTAGCTAGCTCATCTAGTACACCACCGTCATCTTCATCTTCATCTGAAACGCAACCGTCTAGTTCTGCTGCCCAAGGAGATACGACGACAGTTTTAGCTGGTGAAGGGATTTATTCTATAGCAGCGAGAACTGGTGTTCCAGCAGAAACCATTGCGGCAGCCAACGGTAAAACTGTATCAAGTTGGTATGCAAATCCGGGAGATGTCATAAAATTAAAATGAATTTAAAAGAGATTAGAATTGCGATCGATGGACCAGCCTCTAGTGGTAAATCAACAGTCGCTAAAATTATTGCTAAAGATTTTGGTATCATCTATCTTGATACTGGTGCAATGTATCGTGTGGCTACTTATGTTTCACTATGTAATAATTTAGGAACAGATAGTACGAAAATTATTAACTTGCTAAAAGAGAATCCGATCTCATTTGGCAGTTCCAAAGAAGGTCAATTGGTATATTGTGGTGAAGTAGATGTAACACATGCCATTCGACAAAATGATGTAACAAATGCAGTCTCTAAGATTTCAGCTATTCCTGAAATCCGTTCCTACTTAGTGGATGTACAACGTGATATTGCCAGTCATGGTGGTATCGTGATGGATGGTCGAGATATTGGGACTGTTGTGTTACCTGATGCAGAACTAAAGATTTTTCTTGTCGCATCAGTTGATGAGCGTGCAGATAGACGATACAAAGAGAACTTATCACGCGGTATAACAACAGACCTTGACCTATTGAAATTTGAAATTTCTGAGAGAGATCGTAAAGATTCAACTCGCGAAGTTAGTCCACTAAAACAAGCAGATGATGCGATTCTTTTGGATACTACTGGCATAGGAATTTCAGAAGTTGTCGAAATAATTGAAAATTATGCTAAAGAACTGTGATTTTGTCCAGTTTTTTTTTACTTTTTGTAATAATTCTGTTAAAATGTAGAAATGGACCCACGAATAAAATTAAGAATAGAATATCTACGTGCAAATCTTAAATATTTAAATGATGCAGAATTAGAAGAGTATAACCGGTTGACAGGACAGCGATTAGTTCGACAAGATCGTAATAGTCAGCAAAATCATACGCCTTATCAAAACACAACTCGAGATAACTATTATGCTCAGTCACAAAGACATGATGGCCAAAGTTACGATCAGTATAATAATCAAGCGACTGATGGACTAAATAGTCAACAATCTTTTAAACAACCTAAGAAACCTAAGACAAAAAAGAAACGCAAAAAAGTAAGTTTGTTCAAAAAAATACGACGTCTTTTATTGTTGTTGATTATTCTAATGATTGGCTTTTTCATCTATGGCTATCATCATGGTAAGAGTAAAAAGCCTGAGGGCTTGAAGACTGAGAAATTTTCTGGTCAAAAGGCTGCATCTGGTGCAACTAACATTCTCATATTAGGGACAGACCAACGTGATTTTCAAAATACTGGTGATGCACGAAGTGACTCGATCATGGTCATGCAAATCAACAGTAAGGACCATAAGATAAAATTGGTCAGCTTTATGCGTGATACCTTGGTATACCAACCAGGTGTTAGTCAGTATGGTGCAGATACTAAAATAAACGTTGCGTATAACATTGGTGAGCAAGATCATAATCAAGGTGCTGAATATATGCGAGAAGTATTGAAAAAGAATTTTAATATTGATATTCAGTATTATGCCTTAGTCAACTTTAATAGTTTTGCGACGGTTATAGACTCCCTATATCCATTTGGTGTGAAAATTGATGCTCAGTTTTCAACGATAGATCAGCAAAAAGTTGATTCAGTCAAAGTACCTGACGATTTAAATTGGACACCCCAAAAGCAAGACCCTGTCCAAGTGATTAAAACTGGTGTTCAAAAAATGGATGGTAGAACCTTACTGAATTATGCACGGTTCAGAAAAGATGATGAAGGTGATTTCGGGCGAACTAAGCGCCAACAGCAAGTCATGAAAGCAATTATGTCTGGTGTTAAAAATCCGTTAACATTGTTTACAGGCAGCTCAGCCTTAGGCACGATAAGAGGTGTAACCTCTACAGATGTCAGCAATCTATTCATGCTGACCCATGCACCTAGGATTCTCTTTGATGCTAGTAAGGGAATTGAAAGTTATACAGTACCTGAAAATGGTGATTGGACTGATCAAATGGACCAATATGGCGGTGCTGGTTTACTAATAGATTTTGATAAATATAATGCTAAATTAAAAGATTTATTGGGTTAAAGCTAGATGTAAAAACTGATTTGATATTCAAATCAGTTTTTTTTTCTTGAAAATTTCTCAAATAACCTTGATAAGAAATATAAAAAAATGGTAAAATTAGCATTAATGTTAAAAAGAGCGTATATTAGAAAACGAGTCAAACAAAATACAGTGTTTGTTATTAGCACTAGATAGGTGAAGCATATGGTATCCATAAAAGAAATCGCAAAATATACTGGTGCTAGTCCAACGACAGTATCTAATGTCATCCATGGTAGAACTAATAAAGTCTCAAAAGAAAAATTTAAACAAATTCAAGCAGCACTAGAAAAGTTCAATTATAGTGAACAAATGGCAGGTCGTATCCTTGCTAATAATGGCTCACGTATTATTGGTTTTATTATACAAGATAATGTTGGCTTAGAAAGTAGAGAATTTTCTAATCCTTATATTGGTGAATTAACACAGGCGATTGAATATTATGTGCGTCAACGAGGCTATTATCTGATTTATCACCGTTCTAAATCTTTTGATGAGAGCTTAAGAGTGATGCAATCATGGCAGATGGAAGGTGTTGTTTTATCTGGTGTGCAACCTAATGAATTGGTTGCTTGGCATCAATATCTGAATACGCCTGCTGTATTTTTAGATGCATTTGAAGATCAAGCATCAGATATGAGAGGTAAAATAAAAAATGTAGGGTTAGATGATCGTGCTGAAGCAAAAAAAATGACGGAATTTTTGATTGATGCTGGACATAGCGACATCGCATTTTTATCACGTGGGACTGTTAACAGTTGGCAAGGTGTAGATGCCATCAGGCGAGACGGTGTAATAGCAGCCTTAAAACAACATCATTTACCTATTGAGACGGCTATCATCGGCTTACCAGTTTTTATGACTGAGTTTGATGAGTGGTTAGTACAGTTTATCAAACAAAAATTCAATGGTAAATCTGCACTTTTCTTTTCATCAGATTTACTAGCATCCTACGCTTTATCTCGCATTCAAAGTGCAGGTGTTCGGATTCCAGATGATATTTCTGTCGTTGGGTTCGATGGTAATATTCTGAGTCAAGTATCTTTTCCAAAATTGACAACTATTTTTCAAGATTTAAATCTAAAAGCTGATCAGGCGATTAACTTGTTATTTAAACAAATTAATCAAGAAGAAATACTTGAGAATAACATACTGATTGAAGGAAAATTGTTGGAAAGAGACAGTGTTAAATACAACTAGTAATGGTATTTAATATATTAATTAATGAAAACGCTTGCAATAACAAAAGAGATATGCTAATATTAGTTTAGTGCTACGGAACACCTAATTGAGTATAGCGATGTTAGCCTAACATGGCTGATCCATTTAACGCAACGTACTTAAGTTAATCTCTTTTATTTTTTGATAATTAGTGTTACGAAACACCTAGCTATTGTTTATTGATGATTACTAAAATTTTACTTGAAAAAGGAGAAATTCAAGATGGCAAATTTTAAGACAAAAATGATTTCAGGCATGATGTTGGGAGCTGCAGTTCTCGCTCTCGCTGCTTGTGGTAAAAGTGATGAGAAGGCTACAACAACTAAAGATGGCCGAACAATTATCACATTAGGTCGTCAGACAGCCGCTGATCCAAAGTTACCTAAAGGCGATACCTATGAAAATAATGCGTACACACGTGCTGTTGATAAAAAGTTCCATGTCAAATTAAAAGATAAATTTCAAGCAGCTGACGGGGCCGGATATAGTCGTCAAGTTTCACTTGCTATCGCATCAGGTGATATGCCAGATATGATGGTTGTCTCTCGGGATGAGATGAAAGAATTGTACGAAAATGACCTAATTGAAGATTTAACATCTGTCTATAATAAAGATGCAAGTAGTCATATCAAATCTGCTTATGAATCTTATAAAAATCGACCAATTCAAGATGGCACATTTGATAAAAAAATCATGGGTCTGCCGGCCACTGCGGGAGATTTAGGACCATCACTATTCTGGGTTCGTGATGATTGGGCACAAAAACTTGGCATTAAACTTGACCAGGATGGCAATGGTGCCATTACGATCAATGAATTACATGATTTAGCTAAAGCATTTGCTGACAAAAATCCTGGTGGAACAGCTAAAAATACAGCGCTTGCGATTGCACCATCTATCATTTCAGGTAGTTATGGTAGCTCAGGCTACTCAGCAATGGGTATTGGAGATGCATTAGGCTCTCATCCAGGTTTCTGGATTAAAGGATCTGATGGCAAAATTGTGAATGGGACGGTGACAAAAGAAACTAAGGATACATTATCATTACTAAATAGTTGGTATAAAGAAGGAATCTTAGATAAACAGTTCGGTACAAGAACATGGGATGATATCTCTGCAATGATGGTTAACGGTGAAACTGGTATTGTCTCTGGCCCATGGCATATTCCAGATTGGCAATTATTCCAAGCTAAAGAAAAAAATAAAGAGGTTAGCTTTAAAGGCTACGCATTAGAAAATGCACAAGGTAAGGTCGAAACCGTTCAAAATAATCCTACTGGTAATTTTGTTGTTGTGCGTAAAGGATTCAAAAAACCAGAACTAGCTATGAAAATCATCAACTTCCTTTATGATGAAACACGTAACGATGCGCAAACGATAAAAGATTATCCTGAAATTGCAAAATATCGTGAAACAGCTGTTGATGGGTCAACCCGTCCATTCAATATTGAAATTAATCCATCAACTGAACTTTTAGACACTGTATCAGATGCCAAAGCAGTACTTGATGGTCAAAAATCTGAAAATGATGTGAAATATCCAGATACACGTATTCTCATCAAAACACTTAGAGGGTATCTTGCAAATCCAGCAGCAGCTAAAGCACCAGATTGGGCAACTTACACATCACGGATTTATGGTGTCAATGACGTATTAGTTAAAGTACGTAATGAGGGTCTACTTACAGAAATCGAATCACCTTACTTTGGTACAACAAAAACACTTGAAGAAAAAGGTGCTGATATGGATAAACTTCGTGAAGAAACATTCATGAAGATGGTGACAGGTGCTAAACCACTTTCTGATTTTGACAAATTTGTGACGCAATGGAATAAACAAGGAGGTACTGCAGTAACACAAGAAGTGCAAAAAGAAGTGGATAAGAAATAATTAGTCTGATTATTAGATTGGAGGAAAAATGGCTACACAAAAGAATATGCAGATAAATACTAGCCAAGCACCAAAAAAAAGAGATAAATCTACGCGAGAACGCAAAAATCAGTTGATATTTCATTTGATGATGATACCTGGGATCTTATTTCTAATTATCTTTACCTATGTCCCTATGGTTGGGATCATCATGGCGTTTCAAAATTATATTCCTGCAAAAGGGTTAATGGGCTCTGCATGGGTTGGGTTTACGCATTTTCAACGGTTATTTTCACTCCCAGATATTGGCCTATTGTTTAGGAATACAATCGTTATAGCGCTTGGTAAAATTATTATTGGAACATTTCTCTCTATAGTATTTGCCATCTTGCTTAATGAGATTAGAGTCATGTTCCTCAAAAAATCAGTGCAGACAATTGTATATCTTCCCCATTTTCTGTCATGGGTTGTATTATCTGCAGTTGTGTTGAATATGTTTAATCTAGATGGCTCTATTACACAAATTTTAAATGCTATCGGGCTTAAAAATTTGAATTTTCTAGGATCAAATAAACTGTTCCAACCTTTACTAATCGGAACGGATGTATGGAAAGAATTTGGGTATAGTTCAGTTGTCTATTTAGCAGCGATTACCTCAATAGATCCTGGTTTGTATGAAGCCGCTTCTATAGATGGTGCGACTTGGTTTAAAAAAGTCTGGCATGTCACACTACCTGGCATGATGACAATCATTTTGTTACTTGCCATCATGAATTTACCTAACATCTTAAATGCTGGGTTTGATCAAGTCTACAATCTTTATTCACCTATGGTTTATGAGTCTGGTGATATCTTAGATACCTATGTATATCGTGTCGGCTTGATCGGACGTCAATATTCATTTGGTACAGCTGTCGGTCTATTTAAAGCACTTATCGGTGCAGTCTTGATGATTGGTGCTAATGAAATTGCGGGCCGTTTTACAGACCGCAAAATGTTTTAGAGTAGGAGGAGAACATGAAAGAAAAATTAAATGCGCGAATCGTCATCATCTATCTTATCGTAATTGCGCTTGGCTTGGTATGTCTCTTACCACTATGGAATATTGTTGCGATTTCACTATCTGGCTCGGCTGCAGTAGCGGGAAATAAAGTTGGTTTACTGCCTGTAGATTTAACTTTTGGTGCATATGAAAAAATTATGGGAGATAGCCAATTTTGGAGATCATTTGGGATTTCAGTTTTACGGGTAGTGTTGACACTGGCCTTAAACTTAGTCTTGATTGTGCTAATGGCGTATCCTTTAGCAAAAAGTAAACGTGTCTTTAGAGGCCGTACCCTTTATATGAATTTGATGATCTTTGCCATGTTATTTAATGGTGGAATGATCCCAACTTACTTGGTTGTTAAACAATTAGGCTTACTTAATACCATATGGGCATTAATCTTACCCGGTGCTGTGCCAATCTTCTCTGTCATCTTAGTGATGAATTTCTTCAGAGGTATTCCAAAAGCCTTAGAAGAAGCGGCGATTATCGATGGGGCAACACCCTTACAAGTTTTATTTCAAGTATTTATCCCGATTTCATTACCCTCTCTTGCCACAGTATCTCTGTTTTCAATCGTAGGGACATGGAATGATTTTATGGGAGGCTTGATCTATATTACAAAAGCAAAAGATTACCCACTCATGACATATATCCAAGCTTTAAATGTTAATATCGCAGATGCTATTAAAAATAATGCGTCAGCAGAACAGATCGCCAATCTAGCTCAACTTTCAGATAAAAATCTGAACGCAGCAAAAATTATGGTAGCGATTATCCCACTATTGATGATTTATCCATTGTTACAAAAATATTTTGTGACAGGGATGGTAGTAGGCTCAGTAAAAGAATAAACCCAATAGCGAATTACGAATGAAAGGAGTAGGCTATGACTAATCTGTTTTCCTACGATGGTGTCGTTTATAAAACAGGAACAAAATTGTTCCAGCTTTTAGTATTAAATGTCCTGTACTTGATCACTTGTTTACCACTACTAACGATTGGTGCAGCAAATACAGCACTCGCTTGTGCAACTATGAAAATGATTGAAGGAAAAGAAGGTAATGTCGCTGTAGACTACCTAAGATCTTTCAAAAGTAATTTTAAAATGGCAACTTACTTCAATTTCATATTTGGTGTCATTAATGGCTTAATCTTACTCAACTATTTGTTTGCAGGGACTGTCACACCACTGTTAAGAGGATTCGTCTATGCTGCTCTAGGACTAGCTGGCATCATCAGTATCATTGGGATGACATTTATCTATCCTTATATAGCACGTTTTGACGATGATATGCTAACAACCACTAAAAATACTGGTTTACTCATTTTAAAACATGGCCGCCTATCATTTTTGATCTTGATGATAGCAGTGATTCCTGTAGTCGTAGCCTGTTTATCACCACTCTTAATGGTATTTGCGATTTATATCTCAGCTTTTATCGGATTTTCGTTAACTACCTACCTCAGAAGTTTGCTGCTATTGTCAATCTATAAACACTATTAACGGTTTGACTGTGAGATAATCATGTTAAAACGCTTTGAATACACCTATTTTCAGCCTAGAAAGAGAGAATTATTAATATGACATTTGAAAAAAAATGGTGGCAAACAGTCGTTGCTTACCAAATCTACCCACGCAGCTACCAAGATAGTAATGGGGATGGGATAGGTGATATTAAGGGGATTACCAGTCGACTTGATTATTTAGCAAAACTTGGCATCAACGCAATTTGGTTAAGTCCTGTCTACGCTAGTCCTATGGATGATAATGGCTATGATATCTCTGATTATGAAGCAATCGCTGAAGTTTTTGGTGATATGACTGCTATGGATGAATTATTAGCTCAAGCAAATCAGCGCGGTATCAAAATTATCATGGATTTGGTTGTGAATCATACCTCAGACGAACATCCCTGGTTTGTGGAAGCTAAAAAATCTAAAGATAACGCATATAGAGAGTACTATGTTTGGCGTGATCAACCAAATGACTTAACGTCAACTTTTTCAGGATCAGCTTGGCAGTTAGATGAAGCAAGTGGCCAATACTACTTACATTTGTTTTCTAAAAAACAACCTGATTTGAATTGGGAAAATGAAAAAGTACGTCATGCGATTTATGATATGATGAATTTCTGGATTGATAAAGGTGTTGGCGGCTTTCGGATGGATGTGATTGACTTGATCGGTAAACTACCTGATCAAGAAATCACAGCTAATGGGCCAAAACTTCATGAGTATCTTCGGGAAATGAATCAAGCAACCTTTGGTGATAAAGACTTGCTGACTGTTGGGGAAACGTGGGGAGCAACACCTGAGATTGCTAAATTATACTCCGCACCAGAACGTCAAGAGCTATCTATGGTATTTCAGTTTGAACATGTCGGATTATCACATAAACCCGAAGATCCAAAGTGGGATGTTATCGCATTAGATAAAACAAAGTTTAAATCAGTTATTTCAAAATGGCAGCTTGATTTAGCTGTTGGAGAGGGATGGAACTCAATTTTCTGGAATAATCATGATTTACCACGTGCTTTATCGATTTGGGGGAATGATACGCTATATCGTGTACAAAGTGCCAAAGCAATGGCGATTTTATTTCATTTGATGCGTGGGACGCCTTTCATTTATCAGGGTGAAGAGATTGGTATGACAAACTATCCGTTTGAAACAATTGATCAGATAAAAGATATTGAGTCACTAAATATGTATCAAGAGCGGATAGCACTGGGCTATAAACCTGAAGCTATTATGGCAAGTATTCGCGCGATTGGTCGCGATAATGCACGCACACCGATGCAATGGGATACAAGCCATGCAGCAGGGTTTACAATAGGGACACCTTGGTTAGCGGTAAACGATAATTATGAAGCTATTAATGTGGCAGATGCGCTTGATGATCCAAATTCAATTTTTTACACCTATCAAAAACTAATTAGCTTGCGCAAAGCACATGAGTGGATTGTATACGGTGATTATGAGTTACTAGAGACAAGTGAAAATGTCTTTGCATACCTTAGAAAATATGCAGGGGAAACCTATCTAGTTGTCGTTAATTTTTCTGATGAACATGAGGAATTTAGCTCAGAATTTGTAAAATCAAGTGAGATTATTGCAAATGTTGCGTTTCCAGAAACGCTTACTCATGTCAAATTAGCACCTTGGGACGCCTTTGTCGTAGGTGTTTCATAACTATAGAAACCGAGTAATCGGTTTTTATTTTACCAAATTAGCTATTATGGCTACACGCTGCTTTAAGGTATAACGACTTTATTTATGGTTACCTTAAGTCTTTTGTTATAAAATAGTGTAAAATAAGAATCAAGAAACCAGTTGGTCGTGTTTAAGTTCATATAAAGGAAGACGAGACAATGATAAAAATTTTATTAGTAGAAGATGATTTATCCCTATCTAATTCAGTTTATGATTTTTTAGAGAATTTTGCGGATGTTGTCCAAGTATTCGATGGTGATGAAGGCTTATATGAGGCAGAGATGAATATCTATGATATTATTTTATTAGATCTCATGTTACCTGAAAAAAATGGCTTTGAAGTGCTTTCAGAATTAAGAGAAAAGGGCAATAAAACGCCCGTTTTAATTATGACAGCTAAAGAAAGTATCGATGATAAAATTCATGGCTTTAATATTGGTGCAGACGATTATCTGACAAAACCATTTTATTTAGATGAATTGAAAGCTAGAATTCAAGTATTATTGAAACGATATGGTAAAATTGAAGATACATCGTTGATAAAATATGATGATACATTAGTTGTGAATACAGCTAATAATGCTGTGTTACTGTCAGGAGAACCTGTTGAAATACTGGGAAAAGAGTTTGATCTTTTGCTTTATTTTTTACAAAACCGAAATGTGATCCTACCTAAGGAACAAATTTTTGATCGTATTTGGGGGTTTGATAGTGATACGACAATTACAGTAGTAGAAGTTTATATGTCGAAATTACGTAAGAAATTAAAGGGAAGTCAGTTTGCTGATAACTTGTCTACATTAAGGAATGTGGGATATATTTTAAGATAAGGATTAATAGTAGGTGAAAAATCTGATAAATTGGCTAAAACAATGCAAACTTAAACTTAGAGTTTATTTTAGGTTTAATCTAAAGCATTTTTTTTATTTTGGACTTGTCTTTACGATCATATTTGCAACCTTAACCTTGATTATTTTGCAAACTTTAACAATGGGTATCTATAAGACTACAGATGAAAAAATTGATCGGTTAACCAATGATCATATCAGTCTTGTCAGTCTAGCTTACCGTGGTAATACTGATAGTTCCATACAATATCAACAAAATGACACACCAGATGGTGGCTTATCAGAGACAGTACAAGTATCACCCAATCAGACTGTTATTTTGTACGATAAGAACGGTACTGTTTTGAATCCTAGTTCAGATATACCATCTGCTACCATAGCAGCTGATCTTAAATTTACAACTAAAAATATATCAAAAATTGAGACGGTTTCTATCCGTGCTAATTCTGGTGAAACACTACTGTATCGAACAATAATTGTGAAAGCTAATTTTGATAAACATATCAAGACAAATATTGGATATATTCGCTTACTTGTTAATGTGAATCAACTATCTGAAAGTCTTTCACGGAGTCAGGTGATTATCATCACGACCATGGTTAGCTTTTGGCTGATCTCGTTATTTGCCAGTATCTATCTATCAAACTGGTATCAAAGACCAATTATTGATGCCTATGAAAAACAGAAAAATTTTGTAGAAAATGCTAGTCATGAGTTGAGAACACCTTTGGCCATTTTACAAAATAGATTAGAATTGCTATTTCAGCGACCAACAGCAACGATAATAGATGAGAGCGAAAATATCTCACAAAGTTTGACAGAAGTGCGTAATATGAGGATTCTGACCAGTAATTTACTAAATTTAGCCAAACGAGACGGGGGACTTAAGGTAGAATTTAGTGAAGTAGATGCTAGCTATTTTGAAAAGATTTTTAAGAATTATGAGTTACTCGCTGAAAATTCACAACGGCATTTTTCAAGTACAGTGACTGTTAAAGGGCCTATCAAAATAGATGAGAGTCTGATAAGACAGGTATTGACTATCTTGTTTGATAATGCCATTAAATATTCAGAGCCAAATAGCAAGATTAAGATCCAAGTTGATAAACAAGGCCAGATGCTAACCATCAAAACCTTAGATGAAGGATTTGGTATTGCTGATGCTGATAAGAGAAAGATTTTTGATCGCTTTTATCGTGTTGATAAAGCACGTACTAGACAAAAAGGTGGGTTTGGTTTAGGGCTATCATTAGCCAAACAAATTATTGATGCTTGTGGTGGTAGGATAGAGGTGCAAGATAACCAACCTCAGGGGACGGTATTCATAATCAAATTAAAAGTTTGAGTAACCTAAACTTGATAAAAGTAAAAAAGAGGGAGTGTGTCTGGTGTTTAAAAAAATTGTGAAACAGATACTTATTGCACCAGTGAGAGTCTATCAGATCGCGATTTCACCTTTGTTACCTGGTGCTTGTCGCTATCATCCTACTTGTTCTAATTATATGATTACAGCTATCCAAAAACATGGTGTCCTTGGTGTGATGATGGGAACTGCTCGTATTTTAAGGTGCAATCCATTCGTTAAAGGTGGTATAGACTACGTGCCAGATCATTTTTCTTTAAAAAGAAATCCTGTTAATCCTTATAATGAAAAACTTAAACATGAGGATAGATAAGATTATTTTGCGATAAATGGCAGTAACTCATTAAGGTATCTAAGACACGAAAACATTTTGATTAATTGATCTCTGAGCGATTGGCACAGGGATTTTTTTTGACCAATAAATCATAAGTTTTATACCGATAAAAATTGTATTTTTTTGTTATAATTTGTTTAGCTATTTTTATATTTTTTCTTATTATTTGAAAAAATATTTAGTGAAAAAACGTTATAATAGCGATTATAAGTCTAGTTTATGAGTAATTATTCAGGAGGATAAAACATGTTTTTAGCATTGAATGAAATTCGGCATTCAAAATTAAGGTATGCACTTGTGATAGGTGTGACATTTTTGATTGCCTACTTAGTATTTTTCTTATCAGGCCTTGCCTATGGCTTAGCTCAACAATATCAACTAGCTGTTAATAAATGGGATGCAACAGATATCTTATTATCTGATAAGGCAAATGATACACTTGCTATGTCGATGATTGATCTTGATGCGATTAATCAAGTTAATGCTAAAGATAAAGCGGTCTTAGCCCAAACACCCGGTATTATTCTAAATGTCAAAAAAACAGATGATAAACAAAATGTCAGTTTCTTTGGGATTAAAAAAGATGAGTTCTTAAAGCCTAATATCACAGAAGGTAAACTATTTTCTAAAACTGGGGAAGTTGTTGCTGATAATAGTTTAAAAACGCGTTATCACTATAAACTTGGCGATAAAGTTAAGTTAGCGACAAATGATCAGGAATTAACTATCGTTGGCTTTACTGATAATGCAAAATTCAGTGTGTCTCCTGTTTTATATTCGTCATTAAATACCTTTAAAATGATTCGTTATGGTAAAAGTGCCAGTCAACAAACACTAACAGTTAATGCGATTGTGACAAAAGGTAAGCTGACTGATAAGCCTGCTGGTTTAAAGAAATTATCAATTCCAGAATTTATTAATGTGCAACCCGGCTATCATGCACAAGTTTTAACTTTTAGCTTTATGATTGGCTTTCTTGTGGTGATTGCAGCGGTTGTCATTGGTATTTTTATCTATGTATTGACGATGCAAAAAATAGCTATTTTTGGTGTTATGAAAGCACAAGGCATCTCAAGTAGCTATATCGCAAAATCTGTTATCGCACAAACTATTCTGCTTTCTGCTGGTGGTGTCATCGCTGGTTTAATCTTGACTTTACTATCTTCTTTAGCGCTGCCAGACGCTGTCCCATTCCAAAATAATCCTATGTTTCTAGCAGGTATCGGGATTTTGATTATTTTAGTGGCAATCTTAGGGGCATTATTCTCAGTCCGCTCGATTGTTAAAATTGATCCTTTGAAAGCAATAGGATAGGAGGTAGAAATAATGAATGCAATTGAACTAAAAAATGTCACTAAATATTTTAAAGATGGTGATGACAAAATAGAAGCATTGAAGGAAACTAACTTTTCTGTCGAAAAAGGTGAGTTCGTGGCGATTATCGGGCCATCTGGATCAGGTAAAAGTACACTACTAACCATCGCTGGTGGCTTACAAAGTCCCTCAGAAGGAGAAGTGCTGGTTAATGGCACGAGTTTTAGTGGTAAAAAAGAGAAAGCGCGCGCTAAATTACGATTTGAAGAGATAGGTTTTATTTTACAAGCTTCAAACCTAGTCCCATTTTTAACAGTTAAAAAACAGCTACAGTTAGTTGATAAAATTACCAAAAGTAAAGCGTCTAAAAAAGGCACTGAACTCCTTGAACAGTTAGGTGTCGATACACTAGTGAATAAATATCCTGACGAATTATCAGGAGGGGAAAGACAACGTGTCGCGATTGTGCGTGCTTTATATAATGATCCGACAATTATCTTAGCAGACGAGCCAACAGCGAGCCTTGATACTGATAAAGCTTTCGAGGTTGTTAAAATATTAGCTAAAGAAACAAAAGAAAAAAATAAAGCGACAATCATGGTCACACATGATTTACGTCTGGTGAAATACTGTGATAAAGTCTATATGATGGAAGATGGTCAACTGACTGAAAAGCAGGTTGATTAGGATTAGGTGTTTGTATCAGATGTGGTAGATAGTGTTTAGCCATATAAATGAAAAAAAATGATAAGCATCGGCTTATCATTTTTTGTTTTGTGTTAAAGGTATAAAAAAGGCACTTACTGTTTTGACAAGTAAGTGCTATGATAAAGGCGGATAAAGTGCCATTATGATTTTTCCTTTTTAGATAATTGATTTTAAATTAGCTATTGCTTCTTCAAGTGTTACGCCTGAAGCAAAAATGGTATTATCTTCACTTAAATAAGCCTGAAATCTGTCTTGTACAGTATCCAGAGATACGCTATATTTAAAGTCTTCGTTTGTATATGTGAATGTCATCGTTTACATTCCCCTTTCTTAAATCTCGACGAAAGGATACTATAACGAAGATAACGAAATTCTATATTGATTCTATCACAGTCTAGACAAAAGGTCAAGTTTTAAAATTAGATAGGTTATCATTTTCATTTTTCTCTAGATAGGATTATAATAGTATTAGAAGGTGAGGTATCATAATGAGAGAACAATACAAAAATGTACTAGTCGCAGTAGATGGATCAGATCAAGCTTATCATGCAGTTCAAGAAGCAATCGAAATCGTTAAAAGAAACGATGGTAAGTTATGGGTATTAACTGTGAAAGAGACAAATCGTTATTATGATACGCTAGATATGTCGGTAGTTGGCACAACTGAACTAGACAAGATGGGTAGTGATATCCTTGCAAAAGTGAAAGAACTAGTGAATGGACAAGTTGAACTTGATGCAACAGATCTTTATGATAATAATGCTAAACGTAAAATTGTCCAGTACGCAGCAGATAATGGGATTGATTTAATCGTTATCGGCTCGACTGGTACAGGCATGATCGATAAACTCTTTATCGGCTCAACAACACAATACGTGGTGAATCACGCACCATGTAATGTGATGGTTATTAAATAAAAGTAGATAGTTTAAAAAAGTGACAATCGTTTGTTACTAATTATGAAAAATCCCCAACGTTTTATAGCGTTAGGGATTTTTTTGACCTCATCTAGAGTTACTTGTTACTTAAGTACTACAGTAGCTTAGGAGATGGTAAAGTTCCTTAAATCAGGCATCTTTTATCGTTTTAAATGAGTTCAAACTAGCTAATTGTTGTGCTTGTGCATCAAAATTGCTAGGGTGTAACCATTTTTGGAACATAGCTTTTATTGCCGGCCATTCTTGATCTATAATAGAAAAGAACTGACTATCTCTAGACCTGTTTTTATAGACGACAGCATTTCTAAGACACCCTTCATAAGTAAAGCCTAACCTGATTGCTGCATGATAAGAGGGTTGATTGAAACGATCACATTTCCATTGGTATCTTCTGTAAGCTAAGTGCTCAAAACTATATTGCATCACCAAAAATTGTGCTTCAGTTGCGATACGATGCTGTTTGAGTTTATCAGAATAGATAACCCATCCCATTTCTAACGCTCTATTAGCAGTGTCGATATTTAGTAAAGCAAACAACCCTAATGCCTTTCCAGTTTCTTTATCCATAATGGCTAGATAATAAGGATCGTTTGAAGTTTCTAAAGTTTTGATATAGGCGGTATAGTCGCTAAAGTTCTGGAAAGGGTTAATCGGTAGATAAGTAAAATCTTTGTCATTAGCTTCTGGTCCCAAGACCGCATATAAATCTTCTCCATGTTTAGCTAGTGATAGTTTTTCAACCCTAGCATAAGTTCCGATTAATTGGTCAATTTCAGGTAACTCACCAGCATGATAGTCGACTAAGTGATCGCCTATAGGTTGTTGATATTGATTTAGCATGATTCCTACCTCTATTCTCATTTTATGCTAATGCTACTTAAATAATACTACCATGCATTTTCTTACTTGTAAATGAATAGCAAAATAAAGTTGCACGTTGATGTGATCTCACTATGTTATAATGAAGCAATATGACTCGCTATCAAACATAGTCAGTTGATGACTGATCATATGAAGAGATGACGTAACTAAATGAGAATGATAAAGAGATGACGTAAGATGATAAAAAAGATAAGTCAGATGACTCATACGCAATTAGATAGACTCATGGTTATCTGGTTAAACAGTAACTCTGATGCACATGAGTTTATAGGCCAAGATTACTGGAAAAGCCATGAAGTAGAAGTGAGAGCAGCATTGCCAAATGCTGAGATATATGTCTATGAAACAGAAGATGAGATTTTGGGATTTATCGGTTTAATCGATAACTATATAGCTGGTCTATTTGTGGATAAAGCCTATAGAGGATTAGGGATAGGTCGACAGTTGTTAGCTGAAGCGAAAAAAGAAAAAGATGATCTCCAATTACAAGTCTTTGTCAAAAATACTCAGGCAGTTACGTTTTATCAGTCACAAGACTTCGCAATTTTAACGACACAACTAGACGAGAAAACTAATGAAACAGAACTCGTGATGACATGGGTCAAAAAATAACTTTATCATTAACAGACCTTCTATTTTAACGAATAGCAGGTTTTTTTATTAGCACTATTTTTTGTCATGCACTTTAAACAGAACCTGTGGCAGATAAAGATTATAGCAATTCATCATGTCAATATGAGTCTAGTCAGATATATGAGTAAATACTAGCACCATATATAATTTAATTTTATTGTAAAATTAAAAACCATATGTTATACTGTAGGCTAGATGAGAATTATGGAAATATTAGAAAAGAGACTAATGACTAAACTAAAGCATAAAAAAATAATAGGC
>NZ_JXJX01000039.1 GCF_002441715.1 Pseudolactococcus plantarum | reverse complement strand
GTAAAAACAGAATCTAAAAAATGGTGGCAACTATGGAAATGAGGGTGATCAAATGAGTCATTCGGAACAAATGATTGAAAACCAGTTCATACAAATCTTAAGTGAGAAAGAAAATCAGTGGACTTATCGTCCGGACTTGAAGTCGGAAGAAGCACTTTGGCAAAACTTTAGAGGCCATTTGAACCGAATAAATTTAGCAGTATTGGAAGAACAACTATTAACGGACAAAGAATTTAAGCAAGTCAAAGTCGAGTTTTCACGTTTGACCGGAACACCTTTTTTAGCTTCTCAATGGCTTAGAGGAGAAAACGGGGTGGCTCAAGTTTTATTAGAGCGAGAAGATCGGAAAAAAGTGACTTTAGAAGCCTTTAGAAATAAGGATATCTCAGGAGGAACTTCTTCTTATGAGGTGGTTCACCAAGTGGTCCCAGATGCCTCTAGAGTAGA
>NZ_JXJX01000038.1 GCF_002441715.1 Pseudolactococcus plantarum | reverse complement strand
CGTCCTTGTTCTTGGTCGAACTGGGCGCATTGATCAGCGTTGCATCGACGATGGTGCCCTGGCGCAGCGACAGGCCGCGGTCGCCCAGATAGCCATTGATGACAGCGAGGATGCCGGCCGCCAGCTCGTGTTTCTCCAGCAAGCGGCGGAAGTTGAGAATGGTGGTTTCGTCGGGGATGCGCTCCAGGTTCAGCCCGGCAAACTGGCGCAGGATCGTGGTTTCGTACAGCGCTTCCTCCATCGCTGGATCGCTGTAGCCGAACCAGTTCTGCAGCAGATGCACACGCAGCATCGCCATCAACGGGTAGGCCGGACGGCCACCTTCACCTTTCGGATAATGTGGCTCGATCAAAGCAATCAAGCCCTTCCACGGCACCACCCGATCCATCTCGATCAGGAACAACTCCTTGCGGGTTTGCTTGCGCTTGCCAGCGTACTCGGCGTCGGCGAAGGTCATCTGCTTCATCGGGAAACTCGGTGGGTGGGGTCGCGGTATTTTGCCAAATCAGAAAGTCTTT
>NZ_JXJX01000037.1 GCF_002441715.1 Pseudolactococcus plantarum | reverse complement strand
CTGGCGGATTTGTGGATGATTCTGAAATCAATATCCTGATTATTGACTTCTAAAGTTATTGTACTTGTTTTTTTCTTTACACTCTTTTTTGTAGCATCAATTGCTTTTGCTAAAATTTCAGTTGTCATTTCACTATTCATAAACACCTAACTTCCTAATATTTTAAACCATGTATATCTAAGTTATATTTAACTTTCGAATTTTCGCTACCAATACAAGATTTTTTGATTTTATCAAAAATAGTGATATTGTCTATTCTTAATTTATCTACACCATCATCACTATATTCATATAGCGCATTATATTTACCAGAACCAATTATAGTGTCTATATTATTTGGATTTAATGATTTTTTTATTACGTATTTTTTTAAAGCATCATCATATTCTGCTTTATCACTTAAACGAAATTCTAAAGTAAAATAATTTTCATCCGAAACATATATCTTAACATCCGTATCCACATAATTCCCAAACAAAGATGGACCTAATATCGGTGAGTTTCGATATTCTACTCCAATGCCTTGCCACTCGAT
>NZ_JXJX01000036.1 GCF_002441715.1 Pseudolactococcus plantarum | reverse complement strand
TATATGACTTATAATAGCACACTTACAAAAGTTTTTGTTTATTTACTGACAAGCATTGAAGCGATTTATCAAACAAGCGTTCCACTCGAAATACAAAATCGGAAGAACGTCCATCTTGCAACATCTGACTGTTTAGTGATTACTTGTTACCTGTGGGGAGTGCTTCATTTTATGGCTACAAAAATCATATTGCTATAGATACCAAATCAAAATTCGTAAAGAATTATCAAACAACGCCTGCAAATGTGCATGATTCTCAAGTAATGGGCGTTCTTGTTGATCCCGATGAGATCACCTTAGCAGACTCAGCTTATCAAAATCAAGCAACACCTAAAGGTGCTGAACTTTTTACCTGTCTTAAAAACACACGTTGTAAATCTCTTAAGGCAGACGATAAAATGTTTAATAAAATCATTTCGAAAATACGTGTCCGTATTGAACATGTATTTGGCTTTATTGAAAATTCAATGCATGGTTCTAGTTTACGTTCTATTGGATTCGATCGAGCTGTTTTAAATACTGACCTTACAAATCTGACTTATAACTTATTGCGGTACGAACAAGTTAAACGTTTAAATCTCAAAACATGGAGGTAATCTGTCTAAAATAAGAATAAACAGTCAAGTGGCGTCTGTAACATAAAGAAAAACACAGTAGACTATGCTTAGTTTTCTGTGTTTTTTTCTAATTTCATTTAGAGGTGAATTAATTGGT
>NZ_JXJX01000035.1 GCF_002441715.1 Pseudolactococcus plantarum | reverse complement strand
TCAGTATTGAAACTTTGCAACAGAACCAATTATACAATAGTGACTCTAGGATTTAAGGGTAACATCAAAATGAAAAACTATATAATTGAAGTCACTTACTAAAAAAGCCTCATAATAGAGGCCTTTATTAATCGCGATTTATCTAGAAATTTATTTAACTCTAGCTTCTTTATCTGTATTGTCTTCTACTTTGTCTTTTACTTTATCAACTTGTTCAGAGGTGAATTTCCCAGTTGTTTGAGCCGCACTAGTCACTCTATCTTGAATACTTACATCATCTTCTTTTTGTTGCTCTTTCGTTTTAATATCTGTGACTGTTACGTTAACTTCAACAACTTCCAATTCTGTCATTGTCGCAACCTCTTTACGAATGACTTCTTTAATTTTTTCATAAATATCAGGCACATTCTTACGATATTCTGTAACTACTTTCAAGTCTACTGCAACCTGTGTTTTCCCAACTTCTACGCCAACACCTGTTGTAACATCATCAGTATTAATAAGTTTTCCTGTTAAGTTTGAGAAGAATCCACCTTCTACGGAAAGAAGCCCATCCACTGATTCTAATGCTAGTCCTACAATCTTTTGCACAACTTTATCTTCATAAGTCAAGGATCCCTTAATTTCTGGTTGGGTTTCCTTTGTTTTAGGAGTTTCTTTTTCTGCCATTGTTCCAAATGCCTTCATGTTTTCTTGTACCATAATATTCTCCTTTTATAATGTTATTTACGATCTATAAATTGATCGGTTCTGTTGCAAAGTTTCAATACTGAGT
>NZ_JXJX01000034.1 GCF_002441715.1 Pseudolactococcus plantarum | reverse complement strand
TTATAAAAGGCTTCAATATACCAGAAAATACTCTGATAGGCTTCTTCAAAGTTCTTATATTTAAATTGATAGACCCACTCTCTTTTTAAATGTCCATGCCAAGATTCAAGACTGGCATTATGATAAGGATAGCCCTTACGACTGAAGGAGTGAGTCATTCCAGAGTTTTTTATTGTCTCTTCATACTCATGACTCGTATACTGACTTCCTTGGTCAGAATGAAGCATCACAGCTTCTGGATAATTTTGTGATTCCATTGCCTTATTCAAAGTCCTTTGCACTAATTCTACAGTCATTCGCTTTCCTAAATCCCAAGCAATGACTTTTTTAGTATAACGATCCATAATGGTTGAGAGATAAACCCAGCCTTGTTGAGTAGGAATATAAGTAATATCAGTTGCCCAAACCTTATTTATCTTTTTAGGCTCATGTTGTATAAGGTTCTTTCTGTTAATACCATCACTTACGGAGTGTCCGGGTTTAAATTTTTTAAGTACGACGGACTTGAGCTGAAGTTGTTTCATAATTTTTTGTACGAGCTTTATCCCTACTTTTTCCCCTTGATTGAGTAAGAGGTGATGAATCTTAGGTGCCCCATAAATTCCCCGATTCGCCTTGAAAAGTTGGTCAATCTTCAGTGCCAAGTGTTGTCTTCTTAATTGAATTTTGGATGGCCGTCGATTGATTCTCTCATAATAACTTGCTTCAGGGACACCAAGCAGTTGGCAACTGAGTCTGACATTGAGTGCTAAAGTTTTAATCGTTTGAGTCATATCCGCAGCACTCACATCTTTTTCTCGGCGAATATGGTCAATACTTTTTT
>NZ_JXJX01000033.1 GCF_002441715.1 Pseudolactococcus plantarum | reverse complement strand
ATCGGGAAGACAGGATTCGAACCTGCGACACCTTGGTCCCAAACCAAGTACTCTACCAAGCTGAGCTACTTCCCGAACTAGTCATATCTCTATCACATCAAAATTATCAGATGTTACCATGAAAACTTTAACACCTACATAACCTTGATGCACCCTGCAGGATTCGAACCTGCAACCGCCTGATTCGTAGTCAGGTACTCTATCCAGTTGAGCCAAGGGTGCTATACTTCTTTGCTTACTTTATTTTGCAAGCTCATTATCTATATCTTACATACAGATAATGCCGAGGACCGGAATCGAACCGGTACGAAGGTCACCCTTCGCAGGATTTTAAGTCCTGTGCGTCTGCCAGTTCCGCCACCCCGGCTTGCCTCTAGCATAAGCGAAAGACGGGGTTCGAACCCGCGACCCCCACCTTGGCAAGGTGATGTTCTACCACTGAACTACTTTCGCATATCATATTCTTTTTAATGCCGGCTACATGATTTGAACACGCGACCCTCTGATTACAAATCAGATGCTCTACCAACTGAGCTAAGCCGGCTAAGGCAAGTTTCTATCATAGATATCATCACCTACAACAGAGTGTATTTGTCTTATGACAAATGCGGATGAAGGGACTTGAACCCCCACGCCGTAAAGCGCTAGATCCTAAATCTAGTGCGTCTGCCAATTCCGCCACATCCGCTTCATGACCCGTGCTGGGCTCGAACCAGCGACCCATTGATTAAAAGTCAATTGCTCTACCAACTGAGCTAACGAGTCTGTTTCTTGGTAATTTTAAGTTCTCGTTTGAAAACCTAAACGGTCCCGACGGGAATTGAACCCGCGA
>NZ_JXJX01000032.1 GCF_002441715.1 Pseudolactococcus plantarum | reverse complement strand
GTTCCCCTTGAGGTTCAAAACCGAAAGAACGTCCATCTCGCAACATCAGATTGCTTAGTTATCGCTTGTTACCTATGGGGCGTACTGCATTTTAGTGAAACGCTTAAAGCTAAGCACCAATTGGCTCAAAGTTTATTTCCTAATTTCCTAGAATATTTTCGCTTTGTCCGCCGTTGTAATGCCCTCTTACCGAGTATCCAAGTCATTCGCCAAGCACTCGTCTTTAAAGAGGTTGAAGGAATTAGTGTATCCATTATTGACAGCTTCCCCATTCCTTTGTGTCAGCCTATTCGTAATTTCAGAAGCAAAGTTCTTCGAGATTATGCAAATGTTGGCTACAATGCTACAAAGGGACAGTACTTCTATGGATGTAAATGTCATGCTTTAGTCAGTGAATCAGGCTACGTCATAGACTACACAATTACTCCTGCTTCAATGGCAGATAGTTCAATGACCGAGGAAGTGTTGAGTCAATTTGGGACACCAACAGTCCTTGGAGATATGGGATATCTAAGTCAGTCACTGCATGATAGGCTGGAATTAGAAGGAATTGATCTAATTACACCTGTCAGGAAGAACATGAAGCAAAAGAAAATCCTTTTCCCTAATTTTTCAAAACGTAGAAAAGTGATTGAGCGAGTTTTCTCTTTTTTGACAAATCTAGGAGCTGAGCGTTGTAAAAGTCGTTCGCCTCAAGGTTTTCAATTGAAATTAGAGATGATACTTTTAGCGTATTCTTTACTGTTAAAATCAGCTAAATCACTGGAACCAGAGACTTTAAGATATTCTATCGGGTATCAAGTCATGGCTAAATAATCAACTAGCAATTCGGGTTT
>NZ_JXJX01000031.1 GCF_002441715.1 Pseudolactococcus plantarum | reverse complement strand
GGAGGCCATCATCATGAGCGAGTCAGCACTGATCGGGATCGATCTCGGCAAACATAATTTCCACCTTCTGGGCCAAGACAAATCGGGCCGCGAGGTGTTTCGCAAAAAGCTCTCGCGAGCGCAGATGATGCGGTTCTTCGGCAACTTGCCGAGCTGCGTCGTGGTAACGGAAGCCTGTGCCGGCTCTCACTTCATCGCCCGTCAGCTTGCGGCGATGGGGCATACGACCAAGTTGATTTCACCGCAGTTTGTCCGCCCTTTCGTCAAGGGCAACAAAAATGACTTTATCGACGCAGAGGCCATTTGCGAGGCGGCTTCCCGTCCGTCCATGCGCTTCGTTACGCCTAAAACCGAGTCTCAGCAAACCCTGTCTGTCCTGCATCGCATGCGCGAGTCGTTGGTGCATGACCGCACCAAGACAGCCAATCAGATGCACGGTTTCCTGCTGGAATTTGGCATCAGCCTGCCCAAAGGCTCAGCCATCATGAAGCGTTTGGCAGCTGTTTTGGCCGAGCATGAGCTGCCTGTGCGGCTGACAGTGCTGTTGCAACGCCTGCACGATCACTTCGTTTACCTGGATGAACAGATCAAGGAACTGGACAAACAACTGGCTTGCCAGCTGGCCGACGATGATCTGGGGAGCCGTTTGCTTAGCATGCCGTGTGTCGGTCCGATCACCGCCAGCCTTCTGGCTGTAGAAATGGGCGATGGCAAGCAATACCGATGCAGTCGCGATTTTGCGGCTTCAGTGGGCTTGGTGCCGCGACAGTACAGCACGGGCGGCAAAGCCAATTTGTTGGGGATCAGCAAGCGGGGTGACAAGCACCTGCGGCAACTGCTGGTGCAATGCTCCAGGGTTTACATGCAGAGGCTGGATCATCAGAAGGGGGCTTTGGCCGACTGGGTGCGAGCGCTGCTGCGCCGACGACACTCGAATGTGGTGGCCTGTGCCCTGGCCAACAAACTGGCGCGTATCGCTTGGGCGATAGCGGCTCACCATGCGCAATATGAAGCAGGGCCAGACGCCTTGAACGCCTGACCCTGCGGTTGTTGCAGTACCACAATTCACCCTTCAGGTTTTGCGATAGCTGAACAACGGATGACGTGAACGGCCTACCGGCCTGGCGAAGATCCTGACATAAAAATCGGCTTCAGAAGCC
>NZ_JXJX01000030.1 GCF_002441715.1 Pseudolactococcus plantarum | reverse complement strand
TGTCAAGCCCCAAATAAAACAGACAGTTCAAAAAAAACACATTTCCACTCAAAGGTATGTCTGCCTATATTCAATAGGAGTCATGCCTTTTAGTTTGAGTTGTGGTCTATCAAAGTTATACCATGCAATGAAATCGTCAATCTGCTGCATCAATTCCGTCTCATTTTCAGGTACAAATAATTCCAAAGATTCACTTTTAAGATGAGAAAAAAAGTTTTCACAACAAGCGTTGTCATAACAGTTTCCCTTACGAGAATGAGAAACCGTCACATTAAAAGTTTCAAGTTTTTTGTGATACTGCTTGTTCGTATACTGAAATCCTTGATCTGAATGCAAAAGACAAGATTTTGATTTGTCCCAATCTTTTCTGAAAACAAGGTCTAAATTCTCAAAAACTAACTGATTATCATTGAATTTTGATAGATTGTAAGCTAAAATAGAGTTATCATACAGGTCTTTGATAACACTTAAGTACAGTCTACCCTGTTTATGATACACATAAGAAACGTCTGTCACTAACTTTTCATGAGGTCGTGTGGCGATGAAGTGTCTTGCGAGAAGGTTTTGCGAAACCTTTCTCGCTTTTTTGTTCATTTCTTGTCTCGTGCAAGAAATAAAGCGTTTCTTGCGTATTGGCGATTTCAAACCGAGAACTTGCATATAGCGAAGGACAGTCTTTGGGTTGACGCTTATATCATAAAGTCGCTTAAGTTGCATCCAGATATAGCGATAGCCCTTAAAAGAGGCATCAAAGAGAAGTTGAATCTTCTCTGCCAGCTGAGAATTCCAAGATTTTGTAAGGGGGCGGTTTTTCTTTATCCAGCTATAATAACCACTCCTTGAAATACCAAGATAATGACAAAGAGCAGTAATGGAATACTGTCCTGTTAAACTATCAACGACTTGATACTTAGCTCTTGTAGAGATTTTTACAAGAGCTTTCTGAGCTTTTTTAGAATAGCTACCTCCATTTTGAGATAGTTGACTTGTTCTTCTAAAGTCATCGTCTCTGACTTAACTTGTGCCGGTCTACCACGATTATCTTGATAGAGAAGTTGAGGATTGTTCTCGTACAATTTAACCCAATGTTGTACTTGTGAGCGATTGGTGACACCAAAATGTTCTGCCACTGATTGATAGCCACCTAAGTGGTCAAAAAGATAAGCTTGTGCAACCTTTACTTTAAAGTCGCCCGTGTAGTTCTGATTTTTACGCATGAAAAAGCTCCTTGATAAAATGATTGAAATAGTTTTTTTTATTTCATGTCCATTTTACCAGGAGCTGTTCA